>NZ_WBIN01000001.1 GCF_009749385.1 Agromyces allii
GGGCGGGCGCCATGCCGCGGCGCCCGCCCGCGGCATCCGACGCCCTGCGACGAGCGCGCCGGGCCGGAGCGTCGGCGGCGCCGCCCAAAGCGCTGCAAGGGCGCGGCCGTCGGCCCTCAGTCGTCCGGCGGAGGCTTCGGCCGTCAGCCCTCAGCCCTCGGCCCTCAGGCGTAGAGGTGCCGCTCGGCCTCGACGGCCTCGTACCGGTCGAGCACGACGTCGACGAGTTCGATCGGCACCGGGCGCCCGGGCGCGATGAGCGGCTCGGTGATGAGCTCTGCGCCGACGGATGCGGCCGCGTCGTAGAACGTCCCGGGCGCGAGCACGTAGGCGGCCACCGCGATGCGCGTGCCGGGATGCACCTCGCGGATCATCTCGATCGCATCGGGCAGGCGCGGAATCGCCGCGGCGATGAATCCGACCGTGACCGCGCGCCCGAGCCGGTGCCCGAGCCGGCGTGCCGTCTCGAAGCACTCGCGCACCGCGCGCGGATCGTTCGATCCGGCCGCGGCCAGCAGCACCGCATCGCCCTCTTCGAGCCCGGCGTCGGCCAGCCGCTCGGCGAGGATGCCGACGAGACGGTCGTCGGGGCCGAGCTCGCCCGCGAGCCTGGCCTGCCCTCCGGCTCGCTCGAGTCCGAAGGCGAGGCCCGTGCGCACGTGGTATCCGGCCGACAGCGTCAACGGCACGACCACCGCGTCGGTCTGCCCCGCGGCGGCGACGGCCGCGGCGACGTCGACGCTCTTCGCGTCGATGAAGTCGATCGCCACGTCGATGCCGGGCTCGACGGTGGCCACACGATCGACCAGGCGCATCACGGCCTTGCGGTTCGCCGCAGAGGGCGAGCCGTGCGTGACGGCGATGAGCCTCAGCGGCGGTCGCGCGTCGGGGCCCGGAAGGGGGTCTGCGCCATTCGGACCGGCCATCGACAACCCGCGCTCTCCGGCGGGTGCTCGCTCGGTGCCGCCGGTATCGACGTTATAAACGGCGTGTTTCGCGGCGCGCCCCGGTCTGTTTCGGGGACGTGAAGAAGACCTCACGCGCCCCTCGGGAACGCCGGGATGTCGCGGAAGGGCCAGACGCCCCGGACGGGGGTCGTCAGTCGGAGAGCAGTTCGGGTCGCACGCGACGCGTGCGCTCGATCTGCTGCTCGCGCCGCCATTCGGCGACCGCGCCGTGGTTGCCCGAGAGGAGCACCGGAGGCACCTCGAGGTCGCGCCACACGGACGGCTTGGTGTAGCTCGGATACTCGAGGAGGCCGTCTTCGTGCGACTCCTCGACGAGGCTCTCGGGGTTGCCGACGACGCCGGGCACCAGACGGCCGGCGGCTTCGATCATGGCCATGACGGCGACTTCGCCGCCGTTCAGCACGTAGTCGCCGAGGCTGATGAGGCGCACGCGCATGCGGCCCTCGTAGTGATCGGTCACGCGCTGGTCGATGCCCTCGTAGCGCCCGCAGGCGAACACGAGGTGCGACTCGGCGGCGAGCTCGCGGGCGACGGCCTGCGTGAACGGCTCCCCCGCAGGCGACGGCACGACGAGCACGGCGTCCGAGCGGCCGGGGCCGACGATCGAGTCGATCGCCTCGCCCCACGGCTCGGGCTTCATGACCATGCCGGCGCCGCCGCCGTACGGGGTGTCGTCGACCGTGCGGTGACGGTCGTGCGTGAAGGCACGCAGATCATGCGCGACGACCTCGATGATCCCGGCCTGCCTGGCCTTGCCGAGCAGGGAGATGTCGAGCACCGAGAAGAACTCGGGGAAGATCGTGACGATGTCGATGCGCATGAGCGGTCGTCACTCCTGTGCGGACGCGTCGGATGCCGCGGCATCCGTCTCGCTCGCAGGCTCGTCGTCGACGATCTCCTCGAAGAGCCCCGTCGGCGGCGTGACCGTGACGATGCCGGCAGCGACGTCGACCTCGGGGACGATCGCCTGGACGAACGGCACCATGACCTCGCCCGACGCGGTCTTCACGATGAGGAGGTCCTGCGCCGGGAAGTGGTCGACCCTGGCGACCTTGCCGACCTCGACGCCGTCGCGGACGACCGCGAGCCCGACGAGCTGGTGGTCGTACCACGCGTCGGGCTCGGCCTCTTCGAGGTCGACGTTCTCGACCCAGAGGATGGCCTTCAGCAGCGCCTCGGCCGCCGTGCGGTCGTCGACGCCGTCGAAGAACCCGACCGGCATGCCGTTGTACCAGCGCAGCTCGCGGAGCACGAGGTGCTTGCCGTGCCACGCCGAATCAGCCGGGACCTGCAACGAGAACTCCGCGCCCGGAACGAACCGGCGCTCGGGGTCGTCGGTGTAGAGCTCGAGCTTGATCGCGCCCTTCAGGCCGTGCGCCTTGGTGAGGCGACCGACCCGCAACTGGGTTCGGGGTGCGTCTGACACGTCAGTCGTCGGAGTCGACGACGTCGACGCGAACGCGGCGACCGTCGGCGAGAGCCGTGACGAGCGTGCGGAGCGCCTTCGCGGTGCGACCGGCGCGGCCGATGACGCGACCGAGGTCCTCGGGGTTCACATGAACCTCGAGGACCTCGCCGCGTGCGCTCGACGCGGAGACGACCTTCACATCGTCAGGGTGATCGACGATCCCCTTGACGAGGTGTTCGAGCGCGGACTGGAGCAAGGTTTACGCCTCGTCCGTCGACGCGTCGGCTGCGACCTCGGCCTCTTCGGCCTTGGGAGCCGGCTTCTCGGCCTTGGGCTTGAGGACCGGCTTCTTCTTCTCGTCTGCGACGAATGCAGCCTTGGGCTCGCGAACCTGAACGGTCGAGACCGCGTTCTTGTCGCCCTTGAACTTGCCCCAGTCGCCCGTGAGCTTGAGGATGGCCTCGACCTGCTCGGTCGGCTGCGCGCCGACGGAGAGCCAGTACTGGGCGCGGTCCGAGTCGACCTCGATGAACGAGGGGTTCTCGGTGGGGTGGTACTTGCCGATCTCCTCGATCACGCGACCGTCGCGCTTGGTGCGCGAGTCGGCGACGACGATGCGGTAGTACGGCGCACGGATCTTGCCGAGGCGCTTGAGACGAATCTTGACAGCCACAATTCTCCTGAAATGTTGTGAGTTGGGTGAACTGACAGCCGTGAGCGTGGGGTGCACACTCGGCGGAAGCTCTGAGTAGTTCTGCGCGCCGGATAGAGGGTCGGGCGCAACGGAACTCGACTGACCATTCTTGCAGATTTCACGCCGGAAGGATAATCGCCGGGTCTGCATGTCATGATGGGCCGACGGTGCCCGATGCGCCGTGCGAAAGGGGCCAGCATGCCGATCGAGTTCGCCCGGTCAGCCCGTTCCACCGTCGGCATCGAGTGGGAGATCGCCATCGTCGACCGCGCGACGGGCGAGCTGGCCTCCGTCGGCGACCGGGTGCTCGACGTGCTGCACTCCCGCAGCGAGGGCGGGCGGCATCCGACGATCACCGAGGAGATGCTGACCAACACGGTCGAACTCGTGAGCGGCGTGCACGAACGGGTCGCCGACGCCGTCGCCGACCTGCAGGGCCAGCTCGACGAGGTGCGCACGGTGGTGGACGAGCTCGGCGAGTACGAGCTCATCTGCAGCGGATCGCACCCCTTCAGCCAGTGGTACGACCAGCACCTGACCGACAAGCCGAGGTATCACAAGCTCGTCGACCGCACCCGCTGGTGGGGCCGCAACATGATGATCTGGGGCGTGCACGTGCACGTCGGCATCGAAGATCAGCGCAAGGCCCTGCCGATCCTCGACGGTCTGCTCGCCTACCTTCCGCACCTGCAGGCGCTCTCGGCGTCGAGCCCGTTCTGGGCGGGCGTCGACACCGGCTACGCCTCGAACCGCGCGCTCATGTTCCAGCAGCTGCCGACGGCCGGCCTGCCGTACCCGCTCGCCGACTGGGCCGCCTACGAGCGCTACGTCGACGACCTCGTGCGCACGGGCGTCATCGAGGACTACAGCGAGGTGCGCTGGGACATCCGCCCATCGGCGAAGTGGGGCACGGTCGAGGTGCGGGTCTGCGACGGCGTCTCGACGGCCGAGGAGCTCGCCGCGATCGGCGCACTCGTGCAGTGCCTCGTCGAGTGGATGTCGACCCGGCTCGACGAGGGCCAGACCCTCACGGTGCTCCAGCCCTGGTACGTGCGCGAGAACAAGTGGCGCGCCGCCCGCTACGGACTCGACGCCGAGGTGATCACGGATGTCGCGGGCACCGAGCGCCTCGTCTCCGACGACCTGCGCGAGCTCGTGACGACCCTCGTGCCGACCGCCGAGCGGCTCGGCTGCGCGAGCGAGCTCCAGCTCGTGCGCGGCATCCTCGATCGCGGCGGCAGCTACCAGCGCCAGATCGCGG
This sequence comes from Agromyces allii, assembly GCF_009749385.1. GTDB lineage: Bacteria > Actinomycetota > Actinomycetes > Actinomycetales > Microbacteriaceae > Agromyces > Agromyces allii. The sequence goes on from NZ_WBIN01000001.1 coordinate 4,332, forward strand.
TCGCCGAGGCGAACGACGGCGATCTCGCCGCGGTCGTCGCCCACCTCGCCGAGGAGCTGCGCGGCAACGAGCGGGCCGAGCGGGCGGATGCCGAGGCATCCGCCCGCTGAACCGAACCGCTCGCGCCGACGACCGTGACGAGCGCCGGGGGCGAGCGCACCGCGCCCGCCGAGCCCGCCGGTCAGTTCGACGGAACCGGTGCCTCGGGGATCGCGCGCGTGCGGATCAGCTCCGCGTACCAGAGTGCGGAGTCCTTGGGCAGGCGCTCGAAGGTGTCGTAGTCGACGCGCACGATGCCGAAGCGCTTTGAGTAGCCGTAGCCCCACTCGAAGTTGTCCATGAGCGACCACACCTGGTAGCCGCGCAGGTCGACGCCGCGCTCGATGGCCCGGTGCGCCGCGGTGAAGTGCCGACGCAGGTAGTCGGTGCGCTCAATGTCGTGCACGGCGGGTCCGTCGGGGCCGTCGACCACGACGTCGGCGAAGGCGGCGCCGTTCTCGGTGACCATCAGCGGGAGCCCGGGGTACGACTCGTGCAGCGACACGAGCAGGTCCTCGAGGCCGGAGGGGTCGATGTTCCAGCCCATCTCGGTGTACGGGCCGGGTTGCTCGAGGAATTCGACCTGCTCCGAGCCGGGCCACGCGGTGCCGCCCATGTCCTTGTGCCCGTCGGCGTTCGCGCGGGGACTCTCGCCGTCCCACATGCGCACGGTCACCGTCGAGTAGTAGTTCACGCCGAACAGGCTGAGCGGCTGGCGGATCACCTCGGTGTCGCCCGGCTTCACGAACGACCAGTCGGTGACGTCGGCGGTGTCGGCGATCACGTCGGCGGGGTACTCGCCGTCGAGCAGCGGGCCGAGGAACACGCGGTTCGCGAGGCCGTCGATGCGGCGTGCGGCCTCGGGACCGGTCGGGCCGGAGGGCCGGATCACGTGCAGGTTCAGCGTGATCGAGTAGCCGGGGTCGTTCGTGACCACGCCGCGCAGCGCCTCGATCGCGAGGCCGTGCGCGAGATTCAGGTGGTGCACGGCCGCGAGCGCCTTGGCGCCGTCGAGCAGGCCGGGGGCGTGCGCGCCGGAGCCGTAGCCGAGGTACGACGAACACCACGGCTCGTTGAGCGTGGTCCAGACCGAGACCCGGTCGCCGAGACGCTCGCCGAGGATGCGCGCGTAGTCGGCGAAGGCCTCGGCGGTCGCGCGGTTCGTCCACCCGCCCTCGTCTTCGAGGGCCTGCGGGAGGTCCCAGTGGTACAGGGTCGCGATGGGGCGGATGCCGCGGGCGATCAGCCCGTCGACGAGGCGCTCGTAGAAGTCGAGGCCCGCCTCGTTGGCCGGTCCGCGGCCGGTCGGCTGGATGCGCGGCCACGCGATCGAGAAGCGGTACGCCTCGAGGCCGAGCCGCACCATGAGGTCGAGGTCCTCGTCGAGACGGTGGTAGTGGTCGCAGGCGCGGTCGCCGGTGTCGCCGTTCCACACCTTGCCGGGCGTGTGGCTGAACGTGTCCCAGATCGAGGGACCGCGGCCGTCCTCGTCGGCGGCGCCCTCGATCTGGTACGAGGCGGTGGCCGAGCCGAAGAGGAAGTCGGGGCCGAAGGTGAGGCCGGAGTCGCGGTAGTCCGCCGAACCGATGGTCATGATGTGTTGCTCCCCAGTCTGAGATCGCGGCGGTCGACCGCCGGGTTCACTGTATCGCGCCGAGGGCTTTACTTACAGAGCTGTAAGCAACATGGCGACTCCGCCTAGAGTGGACCCATGGACGGTGAGCCCCTCGTACTCGACTCCCCCGACCTGCACGCCGAACTCCTGCCCGGACGCGGCACGAACGGCGGCTGCTCGCTCGTCGTCGACGGCGTCACCCAGTCGCATGTGAACCCGGCCGACCCGCGCGACCTCCAGCTCGAGTACACGCGATTCGTCGCCGCGATCGTCGACGGATGCCGCGAGCCCGACGAGCCGGTCAGGGTGCTGCACCTCGGCGCGGGCGCCCTGACCATCGCCAGGTACCTCGGCGCGACGCGCCCGGCATCCGTCCATCACGTCGTCGAGCTGCACCGCCCGCTGCTGGAGTTCGTGCTCGACGCGTTGCCGCTCGACCCCGCGATCGAGATCACGTTCGAGTTCGACGACGCACGCGCCGCCGTAGAGCGCGCCGTCGGGCATGCGACGACGTTCGACCTCGTGATCGCCGACCTCTTCTCGGGCAGCCGCACGCCCGAGCACCTCTCGACGGCCGAGTTCTTCGACGATCTCGGCCGGTTGCTCGCGCCCGGCGGGGTGCTCGTCGTGAACACCATCTCGACCGTCGGGCTCGGCATCTCGCGCGAAGTCGGCGCGACCCTCGTCGACGGCTTCGCCGAGGTGGTCGCCGTCGTCTCCCCGACCGTCGTCGCCGATGCCGGGCTCGGCAACGTGGTGTTCGCGGCCTCGCACGACGAACTGCCCGCCCGCCGCATCCGTCGACGCATCGACCAGACGCACCGGCGCATCGAGTTGCTGCAGGGTGCGAGCCTGATCGGCTATCTGGGCGAGGCGCGCACACTGCGCGACTGAGCGCATGAGCCTCTGAGCGCCTGTGCGCCGCGCATCGGCGCCGGCAGGACCGGCACCGCGCGCGTCGTCGCCGCCAGGCTCAGCGCCCGAGCAGCTTCTGCATCTTCGCGAGGTCCTCGGCCGACGGGGTCGGCGCCGCGCCGGCCTTCGCGCCGAGGCCGAAGCCCGAGCCGGCGGTCGCGGGCGCGCCCCCGACCGGACGCCCCTCGGCGATCGCGGCGTTCTCGGTCGCGCGCTTCGCGGGGTTGCCGGAACGCGAGCCCGAGGCCTTCTTCTTGCCCTTGGCCGCCTGGCGCTTGCCGCCGCCGTGTGCGCCGCCGCCGGGCAGCGGGCCCATGCCGGGGATCTGGGGCATGCCGCCGCGCGCGACGGTCTTCATCATCTTCGCGGCCTGTTCGAAGCGCTGCACGAGCTGGTTGACGTCGGTGACGGTCATGCCGGCACCTCGGGCGATGCGCAGACGACGCGAGCCGTTGAGGAGCTTCGTGTTCTTGCGCTCGGCCGGCGTCATCGACTGGATGATCGCCTCGGTGCGCACGATCTCGCGCTCGTCGAAGTTCTCGAGCTGCTGCTTCATGCCGCCGGCACCCGGGAGCATGCCGAGCATCTTCTTGATCGAGCCGGCGCCGCGGAGCTGCTGCATCTGGGCGAGGAAGTCCTCGAGCGTGAACTGCTCGGTCGCGAGCTTCTCGGCGACCTTCAGCGCTTCCTCCTCATCGAAGGCGGACTGCGCCTGCTCGATGAGGGTGAGGATGTCGCCGAGGTCGAGGATGCGGCTCGCCATGCGGTCGGGGTGGAAGGCCTCGAAGTCGTCGAGACCCTCACCCGTCGAGGCGAAGATGATGGGTCGGCCGGTGACCGAGGCGACCGAGAGCGCGGCACCGCCGCGCGCGTCGCCGTCGAGCTTCGAGAGCACGACGCCCGTGAAGTCGACGCCCTCCTGGAAGGCCTTGGCCGTCGTGACGGCGTCTTGGCCGATCATGGCGTCGATGACGAAGAGCACCTCGTCGGGGTTCGTCGCCTTGCGGATGTTCGCGGCCTGCTTCATCATCTCGGCGTCGACGCCGAGGCGGCCGGCGGTGTCGATGATGACGACGTCGTGCTGCGCCCGTCGCGCCTGCTCGACGCCGGCCTTGGCGACCTTGACCGGGTCGCCGACGCCGTTGCCGGGCTCGGGTGCGAAGACGGGCACGCCGGCCTGGTGGCCGACGACCTGCAGCTGGTTCACGGCGTTCGGTCGCTGGAGGTCGCTCGCGACGAGCATCGGCGTGTGGCCCTCTTTGGCGAGGTGCTTCGCGAGCTTGCCCGCGAGCGTGGTCTTGCCGGCACCCTGGAGGCCGGCGAGCATGATGACCGTCGGCGGGTTCTTCGCGAACTGCAGACGGCGCTGCTGCCCGCCGAGGATCGCGACGAGCTCGTCGTTGACGATCTGCACGACCTGCTGCGCCGGGTTCAGCGCCTTGTTGACCTCGTCGCCGAGCGCGCGTTCGCGCACATGCGCCGTGAACTGCTTGACGACGTCGAGCGAGACGTCGGCGTCGAGCAGTGCGCGACGGATCTCGCGGACGGTGCCGTCGACGTCGGCCGCAGAGAGCTTGCCCTTGGTGCGGAGATTCTTGAAGGTCTCGGCGAGGCGGTCAGACAGGTTTCCGAAGGTAGCCATGGTGGTTCAATTCTAAGCGACCGCGGAAGCCCCTCCGCGCGCGCCCGGAAGCGGTGGACAGCGGCGGGACGCGACGGAGAACGGCGGCTTCAGCCCTCGAAGCGCGCGTCGACGAGGTCTCGCCCCACGTCGATCGTCGCGATCAGGCGCTCGTCGGTCTCGTCGGGCGCGAGGGCGTACTCGAACTCCGCGAAGGCCTCGCCCTCGCCGAAGAGCTCGGGTCGGAGGTCGACGCGCACGAGCGTCATCGAGCGAAGCGCGTCGATCTGGCGGTCGCCCGAGTCGCGCCCGATCGCGTCCTCGACCTCTTCGGCGACGTCCGACTCGGGATCGAGCAGCACGGTCAGGAACTTCACGGCCGGCGAACTGCCCGAATCGAGCTGGCCGACGAACGCGTTGCGCACCTCGTCGTCGGCGAACTCGAGCTCGCTCACGAGTGCCGCCGCGGCATCCAGCGCCGGAAGCGGCACCTCGTCGTCTTCGGTCTCGAGGACGACCTCGACGCGCTGGTCGGCGTACTCGATCATCTCGGACCAGTAGTCGCCGACGACGCCGAAGTAGTCGTGTTCGGTGGCCATGTGCCGCCCTCCCTCTGGTTGGCCGGCCTCAGCCGACGAGTTTCTGCGCGAAGACGTGGGGCGTGAAGCCCGTGAGGTCGTTGATGCCCTCGCCCTGGCCGATGAGCTTGATCGGCAGGCCGGTCTTCTCCTGCACGGCGAGCACGAAGCCGCCCTTGGCGCTGCCGTCGAGCTTGGTGAGCACGAGGCCCGTGACGCCGCCGTGCTCGATGAACGCCTCGGCCTGCGCCAGCCCGTTCTGACCGGTCGTCGCGTCGAGCACCAGCAGCACCTCGCTGATCGGCGCCTGCTTCTCGACGACGCGCCGGATCTTGCCGAGCTCGTCCATGAGCCCGCCCTTGGTGTGCAGGCGCCCGGCCGTGTCGATGATGACGATCTCGATGCCCTCGCGCTTGGCGTGGTCGACGGTCTGGAACGCGACGGATGCCGGATCCTGGCCTTCGCGCTCGGGGCGCACGATCTCGACGCCGGCCCGGTCGGCCCACGTCGCGAGCTGGTCGACGGCCGCCGCGCGGAACGTGTCGGCCGCACCGACGACGACGCTGCGATCGAACGTGCGGAGGAACCGCGCGAACTTGCCGATGGTCGTCGTCTTGCCGACGCCGTTGACGCCGACCACGAGCACGACTGCGGGGCGCTCGGTGAGCTTCAGCGTCGGATCGTACTTCGCGAGCCGCTCCTCGACGATCTCGCGGAGCATCCGCTGGACGTCTTTCGGGTCGGTCGTGCGGTACCGCTCGACCTGGGCCTTGATCTGGTCGACGATCTCCTCGGTGACCGCCGGTCCGAAGTCGGCGCGGATGAGCGCTGCCTCGAGGTCGTCCCAGGTGTCCTCGTCGATGGTCTTCGCCGAGAAGACCCCGCGGAGGGCCGCTCCGAGCGACCACGATGCACGTTCTGCCATGGGTCAAGCCTATGTGCGTGCGCGCTGCCCTCGGGGCATCGAGGATGACACGAGGCGCTCAGGGGCGACCGGCGCCCTCAGCTCGCCTGCGCCGCGGGCTGCTCGTCGCGCTCGCGGGGCTCCTCGCGCACGCGCTGGCCGACGACGGCCGAGACGCCGTCCTGTCGCATCGAGACGCCGTAGAGCGCGTCGGCGATCTCCATCGTGCGCTTCTGGTGCGTGATGACGATGAGCTGGCTGTCGGCGCGCAGGTCCTCCATGGTGGTGAGCAGCCGCCCGAGGTTGGCGTCGTCGAGCGCGGCCTCGACCTCGTCCATGATGTAGAACGGGCTGGGCCTGGCCTTGAAGATCGCCATGAGCAGGGCGACGGCGGCGAGCGAACGCTCACCACCGGAGAGCAGCGAGAGCCGTTCGATCTTCTTGCCCGCCGGCCGCACGGCCACCTCGATGCCGGTCGTCAGCATGTCGTCGGGGTTCGTCAGCGAGATGCTGCCGACACCGCCGGGGAACAGCACGGGGAAGACCTTCGAGAAGGCCTCCTGCGTGTCGTCGAACGCGTCGCGGAAGATCGTCGACATCTTGCCGTCGATCTCCTCGATGATCGTCAGCAGGTCCTTGCGCGTGTTCGCGAGGTCGGTGAGCTGCTCGGTGAGGAACTTGTGGCGCTGCTCGAGCGCCGCGAACTCCTCGAGCGCGAGCGGGTTCACGCGACCGAGCTGCGAGAGCTTGCGCTCGGCCGCGGTGTAGCGGCGCTGCTGCTCCTCGCGCCGGTACAGGCGCGGCTCGGCGTCGGGGTCGTCGGGGTCGTCGGCCGGGATCGGCACGTCGGGGCCGTACTCGGCGACGAGCACCGACTCGTCGAGTCCGAGCTCGGACTCGGCCCGCTCGACGAGGCTGCCGACCTGCAGCTTCTTCTCGTAGATGCGCAGCTCGAGGCCGTGCACGTCTTCGGTGACGGCGTGCAGTCGCTCACGCGCGCTGGACTCGTCGCGCCGGAGCGCCTGGAGCTCCTCGTTGCGCGCCGAGCGCTCGGCCTCTGCGCGTCCGAGCGCGAGCCCGGCCTCCCCGACGGACACGTCGACCGAGGCGAGCGCGGCCGGGAGCGCCGCGGCGACGCGCGTGGCCGCCTCGAGCTGCGATCGGCGCACGACTGCGCGCCTCGCAGCCTCGGCCGCGGCGTGGCGTTCGGCGTCGTGCTGGGCCTGCATCGCGCGGATGCGGGCCTCCTCGGCGCGCACGCGTTCGCGGGCGGTCTCGAGCCGCAGCTTCGCCTCGACCTCGGCCTCCCGGGTGCGTTCCAGGTGAGCGGATGCCGCGTCGCGGGCACTCGGGTCGAGCACGGGTCGCGGCACGGCACGAGCCTCGTCGAGCGCACCCTTCGCGGCCGCGGACGCCGCCTCGGCGACGGCGACGCGTTCCTCGGCGTTCGCGGATGCCGCCTGCAGGCGCTCGGACTCGGCCTCGACGGCCTCGGCCTGCACGCGTGCGCGGTTCAACCGCTCGGTGCGCTGCGCGAGCTGCGCGTCGAACTCGCGGAGGGCGGTCAGCGCGACCTTCGCCGCCTCCTTCGCCCGGGCGTGCAGCTCGCGCTGCTCGCCCAGCTCGGCCCGGCGCCGTTCGATCTCGCTGCGCACCTCGTCGAGTCGCGCGGCCGCACGGTCGCGCTCGGCGAGCAGCTCGATGCGGCTCTGCTTGCGCCCGGTGCCGCCGCGCATGATGAAGCGGCCGACGACCGTGCCGTCGCGCGTGATGACGGTCGCCGGCACCGCGCGGGCCGCGAGTTCGGGCTCGACCGCGCGCACGGCGTCGAGGTCGTCGGCGATGAGCACCTCCGCGAGCAGGCCGAGCACGCCGGCCGGCGCGGTCACGACGTCGGCCGCGGCCACGAGCCCCTGCGGCAGGTCGCCTGCGGTACCCGTGGCGGAGCCCGACGGCTCCGCGAGCACGAGCGCCACGCGACCGAGGTCGCCCTGCTCGGCGTGCGCGAGGGCGCGGTGCGCCGCGCCGAGGTCGTCGACGAGCACGGCGTCGCTCAACGAGCCGAGCGCGGCCGAGATCGCCGCCTCGAAGCCCGGCGAGACCTGGAGCGACTCGGCGAGCAGGCCCCGGACACCCGCGAGCTCGGCACCCGCCAGCGCCGCGGATCCGTCGCGCTGGTCGAGGGCGAGCGAGAGGGCCTGCGTGCGTGCGGCCAGCGCCCCGTGTTCGCGTTCGCGCTCGTGCAGCTCTTCGCGGAGCCGCTCGATCTCGCCCTCGGCCTCGAAGACCGCGGACTGCGCGAGCTCGTAGGCCTCGTCGAGATCGGTCTCGGCGGACTGCTCGATGTCGGCCTCCGCCTGGGCCTCGACGAGTGCGACGGCCGCCCGCTCGCGTCGTTCGGCCGAAGCCTCGAGCGCGTTCGCGTGGCGCAGCACCTCGCCGCGAACGGCCGCGAGCTTGGACGCCTCGGAGTCGGCCTGCCCCGACAGCTTCGAGATGGCGAGGTCGTAGGCCTGCACCTCGGCACTGCGCTTCGCGATCTCGGCATCGACGGCGTCGAGCTCCGAGCGGGCGTCGTGCGTGGCATGCTGCGCCTCGTCGAGTGCCGAGGCCGCGACATCGATGCTCTCGCGGATCTCGTCGAGCTCGGCCAGCGCATCGTCGATCATCGAACGCGTGACGGTGGGCGCGGCATCCGAGGCGTCGTCGGAGACGGAGAGCAGGGCGATGCGCTGGTTCGCGAGCGAGTCGAGCGAACGGAGCGCCGTGCGGGCCTGCTCGAGTGCGAAGTTCGTGGCACGCGCCGTGTCGACGTCGTCGCCGAGATGCGACTGCTCGAGCGCCGCGACGCGAGCCTGGCGCTGCTCGAGCTGGTCCTGGAGCACGAGCCGTTCGGCGTGCCGCTGCTGCTCGGTGCGGCCGTGGTCCTCGAGCGCACGGCGGAGGCCGATGACGTCGTCGGCGAGCAGTCGCGCACGCGCGTCGCGCACGACGGCGGCGATGCTCGCCGCTTCACGGGCCACCTCGGCCTGCCGGCCCAACGGCTTCAGCTGGCGGCGGATCTCGCCCGCGAGATCGGAGAGGCGCGTGAGGTTTGCCTGCATGGCGTCGAGCTTGCGGATCGTCTTCTCTTTGCGACGACGGTGCTTCAGGATGCCGGCGGCCTCCTCGATGAAGCCGCGCCGATCTTCGGGGGTGGCCCGCAGCACCGCGTCGAGCTGCCCCTGTCCGACGATGACGTGCATCTCGCGGCCGAGCCCCGAGTCGGAGAGCAGCTCCTGCACGTCGAGCAGGCGGCAGGTGTCGCCGTTGATGGCGTACTCGCTCGACCCGTTGCGGAACAGCGTGCGCGAGATCGAGACCTCGCTGTACTCGATCGGCAGGGCGCCGTCGGAGTTGTCGATCGTGAGGCTCACCTCGGCGCGGCCGAGCGGCCCGCGGGTGGACGTGCCGGCGAAGATGACGTCCTCCATCTTGCCGCCGCGGAGCGTCTTCGCCCCCTGCTCGCCCATGACCCAGGCGAGCGCATCGACGACGTTGGACTTGCCGGAGCCGTTCGGACCGACGATGCAGGTCACGCCCTGTTCGAAGGCGAACGTCGTCGGCTGTGCGAAGGACTTGAAGCCCTTCAGCGTCAGGCTCTTGAGGTACACGTCCCACCCTTCCGGCTCGCGAGCGCGCTGCGACGAGCGTAGTCGAGTGCAGCGCCGGGGCCCGCACTCCCCGCCGCACAGCGGCAGATCGGGACATCCGGATGTCGCGCGCGACGTCGCTCGCGCCACCCGACTGCCGATTGCCGGGGCCCTTGCCGCCCCCGGCGGCGCCGGATATCCTGTTCGGCTGCCCGGACCCGGGCACGGCCGACGACGAGGAGGATGCCGTGACGTTCGAGATCCGGCCGGTCCCGGTGCCCGAGGCCATCGGCACCCCGGAAGCCCGCGAGTTCGAGGCGATGGCCGAGGTCGGCGCCCTCGTCGAGGAATCCGTCTGGGGTCACCGCAAGTTCGCGTGGAACCCGTCGGAGCTGCTCCCGCGGTTCCGCGACGAGCAGTACCAGCCGCTGCGCGCGTTCGCCGCGTGGCGGGGCGACCGCTGCATCGGCCGGGTGGAGTGCACGTGGGAGCGATCCGAGGGCGCCGAGACGCTCGACCTCGTGCTCGGCGTGCTGCCCGAGGCACGACGGCAGGGCGTCGGCACGGCACTGCTCGCGGCAGCCCGGGGCGTCGCGATCGAGTTGGGTCGCGACATCCTGACGGCGATGTCCGACGTCGCCGCAGCGGCACTCGAGGCGCCCGGCGACCGGCTCGAGGCACGCGACGGCAGCGGTTCGATCCCGGCGAGCGATCCGGGTGCGGCGTTCGCGGTGAGCCACGGCTTCCGCCTGGCGCAGCTCGAGCGCGTGAGCGGCCAGCCCGTCGGCGGTCGGGACGCGGAGTTCGCCAGGGCCTTCGCCGAGCTCGAGGCCGGTGCGAGCGGGTATCGGATCCTCACCTGGGTCGATCACGCGCCCGACCACCTCGTCGACAGCCTCGCCATCGCGCAGCAGGCCATGTCGACCGATCCGCCGGTCGGCGAGAGCACGTACGACGTCGAGATCTGGGATGCCGCGCGGGTCCGTGCCACGGAGGCGCAGGCGATCGAGAGCGGGCGGACCTCCCTCTTCGCGGCCGCCGTCGACGCATCGGACACCGTCGCCGGATTCACCGAGCTCTCACTGCCGGAGGGCTCCGCCTCCGCCTTCCAGTGGAGCACCATCGTGCTCGAGGCGCACCGCGGCCACCGACTGGGCATGCGCCTGAAGCTCGCGAACCTCGTGCAGTTGCATCGGGTCGCCCCCGAGCGCACCGATGTCTACACGTGGAACGCCGACGAGAACGAGCACATGCTCGCCGTCAACGTCGCCCTCGGCTACACCGTGCGCGGGCTCAGCGCCCTGTGGCAGCTCGACCCGGCTCCCGCCGACCGCGCAGACGCTGGCACCGCGGGCACCGGTGCGACGACCGGTTCATGAACGCCTCGCGCACCATTGGCGTGCCGCACCGCGGACACGGCAGGCCCTCGCGCCCGTAGGCGTTCAGCGAGTGCGCGAAGTACCCCGACGCGCCGTTGACGTTGACGTACTGCGCGTCGAAGCTCGTGCCGCCCTCGTCGAGCGCCTTGCCGAGCACGTCGCGCACCGCCTGCAGCAGCTCGCGTGCGCGCCGCCTCGAGATCGTCGACGCGGGCTGCTCGCCGTGCAGGCGCACGGCCCAGAGCGATTCGTCGGCGTAGATGTTGCCGACCCCGCTCACGAGACCCTGATCGAGGAGCACGCGCTTGACGCCCGACGCGCGCCGCGACATCCGGTCGAGGAAGAGCGCATCGTCGAATGCGGGATCGAGCGGATCGCGGGCGATGTGCGCGACCTGCGTCGGCACGCTCGCCGCCCACTCCCCCGTGACGTCGCCGCTGAAGCCCGCCGCGGCTCCGTCGGGAGTCGGCACCATGCGGTCGACGGCCAGCGAACCGAACGTGCGCTGGTCGACGAAGTCCACGCGGAGCTCGCCGTGCTCGGGATGCTCGAGGTGGATGCGCACACGCGCATGGCGATCGTCGCCCGGATGCTCGGGCGAACGCAGCAGCATCTGACCGCTCATGCCGAGGTGCCCGACGACGGCGCGATCGTCGCCGATCGGCAGCCACAGGAACTTGCCGCGACGAACCGCCGCGGCGATGGTCGCGCCCGTCGTGAGCGCCTCGAAGTCGCCGGATGCCGCGTCGTGCCGCGTGAGCGCACGTGCATCGAGCACATCGACGGCCGCGATGCGGGCGCCGGTCACGGCCGGAGCCAGACCGGCTCTGACGACCTCGACCTCGGGGAGCTCGGGCACGTCAGGATGCCGTGAGCGTGGTCCAGGCCTCGAGCGCCGCGGCCATCTCGGCCTGCTTCTTGCTCGATCCCTCGCCCGACGCCTCGACCAGCGTGCCGACGACGACCGTCGCCACGAAGTGCTTGTTGTGGTCTGGGCCGCTCTCGGTGAGCGTGTAGACGGGCGGCGGAGCGCCGCGCTTCGCGGCGATCTCCTGCAGGCTCGTCTTGGGGTCCATCGAGGCGCCGAACCGACCGGGGTCGCTCATGAGCGGCGTGATCAGGCTCAGCACGAACGGAGTCGCGACCTCGCCGCCCCGATCGAGGTAGACCGCGCCGATGATCGCCTCGACGGTGTCGGCGAGGATCGACGGCTTGTCTGCGCCACCGGTGAGCGTCTCACCGCGGCCGAGCCGGATGTAGCGCCCGAGCCCGAGTGAACGGGCGACCTCGGCCAACGCCGCGCTCGACACGAGGCTCGCACGCCGTTTGGCGAGCTCGCCCTCGTCGAGGTCGGGGTTGTCGAGGAACAGTCGTACCGTGACCGCCTGACCGAGGATCGAATCCCCGAGGAACTCGAGTCGTTCGTTGGTCGGAATGGCGCCGTTCTCGTACGCGAACGACCGGTGCGTGAGCGCCAGGAGCAGGAGTTCGGGATCGATCTCGATCTGCAGCAATTGCTGCAGCTCAACGAGATTCGGCTCCGCGAGCCCTGTGCGCTCCGTGCGCGTCACGACCGGTCGTTGCTGCTGCGAGGGGCGTCGACTAGACGTCGGCGACCTTACGGCCCTTGTACTCGAGGAACAGCGGGGTGCCCGCCGAGTCCTCGACGACCTTCGCGCGGTGCGGCAGGCTGTACGTGACCTTGCCGTTCTCGACGGTCTTCACCAGCGTGGGGGCCTCAGCCTTCCACTGCGAACGACGCGCGTGGGTGTTTGCTCGCGACTTCTTCCGCTTCGGAACAGCCATGACACTCTCTCAATCTCTCTTCGGGTCGGCGTCGGATGCGACATCCGTGCCCTGGTCTTCGGAAGCTTGCAGCCCTGCGAGCGCGGCCCATCGCGGGTCGTGCTCGGTTGGGGTGACGAGTTCAGGATGATCAGCCAGTCGCAGCCCGGTCTCTGGGTCGAGACCAGGGCAGTCCGGCCGGCAGACCGGCTGGAACGGCAGTGACAACACCACCGCATCTCGGATGAGCGGTTCAAGATCCACGTGGTCGTCTTGAACCTCAAACTCGAAAGCTTCTCCAGAATGATACGCGAAAAGCTCCTGGAACTCGACTTCGACAGGCAGCGACATGTCGATCAGGCATCGACCGCACTCGCCTTCGGCCACCGCATCGACGCTCGCCGACACGAGGATGCCCTCGTGGACGGACTCCAACCGGACGTCGAGATCGAGCTCCGACCCCTCGCGAACGGCCACGAGACCCTCACCGAGGGGTTCGCGAACCGGCACCTGGAGTCGATGCTCGCGCATCTCGCCCGGACGGTTGAGGAGGTCGCGCACGTTCATGCGGAACGGCGAATACTGAATGGCCACGAAGGATGATTCTACGCGCCGTCTGCTGTGCGAACGCCGGATGCGCGCCGAATGCGGTCTGCGAGCGACTTGGGAAGCAGCACCGCGATCACGCGATCGCGAACACTCGCATCTCGTGTCAGGGCGCGGCAGGCGGAGTCGAGGTCGCCCAGGAGCGCCGCATCGGGCCGTGGGCCGACCGCCGCATTCGCGGCGCGCTGCTCGTCGCCGCCGGTCGCGAGGTCGGACGCCGGTCCGTATCGCGCCCGCTCGACGGCGTCGCGCAGCCGCACGAGGGCCGCGAGCGCCTCGGCATCGCGGAACCCCGGTCGCGATGCGAGGAACGCGGTGAACACGCGCGGCGTGGCGCCGATGCCGGCGACTCCGAGATCGCCGGCGGTCGCGCTCAGCTCGTCCCACGCGGCATCCGCAGCTCCTCGCCCGAGCCGGACGCGACGGCGACGCGACGCGCGTTGGAGCACACGCAGGCCCGCCGGCACCAGGAGCAGCGCCAGGACGACCACGAGCAGCACGGCCGCGCGCAACGGCGCCTCGTTCTGCAGCGGATCGGTCGCACCTCCGGCGAGCCCTCGATCGGGGTCGAGCTCGGGCCGCCCGGTCGAGGGCGCGGTCGACGAGGGCGCCGTCGGCAGCACCGACGTCTGCGCCTGACCGGCGCCCGGTCGCGAGTACTCGGGCACGGTTCCTCGCCCGGGGGTCGGCTCGAACGGCACCCAGCCGACGCCCTCGAAGTAGAGCTCGGGCCACGCGTGCAGGTCGTGCGAATCGACCTCGACCCGCTGCACGCCGTCGATGCGCTCGGGCGTCGGCGTGCCCGACGTGTAGCCGACCGAGATGCGCGACGGGATTCCGGCCTCGCGCGCCAGCACCGCCATCGTCGAGGCGAAGTGCACGCAGTACCCGCTCTTGGCCTCGAGGAAGGCGGCGATGACCTCGAACCCGCCGCCGTCGTAGCCCTCTTCGACGGGGGCCTCGGTCGAGTACTCGAAGTCGGGCGAACGCAGGAACGCCTGGATCGCGACCGCCGCGTCGTACGGGGTCGCCGCCGGACCCGCGAGGCGGGCGGCCGTCTCGGAGATGATCGGCGGAACCTCGTCGGGGAGCTCGAGGAACCGGGGGTCCACCGATCGCGGGTCGCCGGCGGCCCGCAACTGGGCGACCGTGGGCTCGACCTCGAGCCTGGTCACCTCGTAGCGCTGCCCGGCCGTGTTGGTGTCGACGCTCCGGACGGTGAGGGGCCCGTCGTCCCAGTACCAGGACCCGCTGAGACCCTCGATGCGCGTCGACGGATACGGCACCGGCAACCACGTCGTGCGCACCTCGTTCACGAGGACGTCGATGGGATGCTCGGACGTCTCGACGTCGGCGCCCAGGCCCTCGGGCGCTCCGAGGGCGTCGACCGTGTTGTCTCCGTCGACCGGTGACTCGGTCACGGCCCACACGTCGCCCTCGAACGAGTCGAGCGTGAGGAGCGTGAAGTTCGGGCGATCGCCGTCGCGCGCCAGGTAGCGGAACGCCGGGCGGGCCTCAGGCCTGCGGAGGTCGCGCCCGAGGTCGAGGAACGGGCTCACGCCGCGCGCGAACAGCGCACCCTGCGACCCGTTGCCGAGCAGCAGGCTCGTGGAGATGCTGGGCGTGGATGCGGTGAGCAGCGACGCGACGACGAGTCCAGTGGCCGCGACGCCGAGCGACGCGCCGAGCGTCGATGCCACCGGGACGCGCTTCGGCGCCGCGACCGTGGCGACATCCTCGTCGTCGCCCTGCTCGATGCGGGCGCGTCGCATGACCCGCACGTCGACGCGCAGCAGCAGCAGGTAGGCCGCCGCCGTGGCCACGAGGACGGGGATGTCGACGCCCGACTCGATGAGGAACCCCGGGATGAGCACCGGCACGAGCGCGGGAACCGCGGCGAGGGCCGGCACCCGCGCGATCTGCACGAGGAGGTCGAGCATGATCGAGAGCGCCCCGACGCCGAGCGCCAGCGCGAAGTTGAGGGCGGGCACCGCGACCGCGGGCACCGTCTGCTGCGCGATCGTGCGCTGCGAACCGGTGAACAGCTCGCCGAAGGCCGCGAACGTGTCGGGCGTCGGCACGAGGAACGCGATCGACGTCGACCCGCCGAAGAGCAGCGTCAGCAGCAGCAGCAGCACGACGCCCTCGAGCACGGGCACGAGACCGGCCGGGACCCGAAGCGCCCGCAACCCGGCGCCGCCGAAGAACACGCCGGCCGAGACGAACGCGCAGAGCCACCACCAGCCGCCGCCCGCGATGAGCGGGCCGAGCGACATGGTCGCCACGACCATCAGCACGAACGAGGCCGTCGTGAGCGCGAGCCGCCCGCGCACCGTCAGCGCAGCGGAATCAGGATGCATCGTGCACCGCCGTGGTGTTCACCGCGACGGCCGACCAGGCCCCGCCGATCTCGACCGCGCGCCGGACGTCGACCACGTTCCAGTCGGCCTCCTCGAGCATGCGGCGGACGCTCGAGGTCACCGAGGTGGTCACGAACGCCACGGCCGGTTCGAACCCCGCACGGAGTGCCACGAGGGCCGCGGCATCGGCCTGGCCGGGGTCGACGAGCACCGCGAACCCGGGTTCGCGAGCGTCTCGACCCCGCGATCGGACCTCGGGGCCGTGATCGCGCTCCGCTTCGTCGCGGTGAGCGTGGTCGCGGCGCCCTGCGTCCGGGCGCCCCGATTCGTGGCGTCCGTCGCGCCGGCTGCCCGCGTGACGACCGGCCGAGTCGACGCGGGCGAGGTCTTCGAGCAGCAGGTGGTCGCCACCGGGCATGCGGTACTCGCCGCCGCGGGGCGCGGTGGGCACCAGGCCCCGTTCGGGATCGGCGATGCCCGTGCAGCGCAGCCGGAATCCGTTCTCGAGCAGGTGCACGCCGATCGAGGCCGCGACCTCGATCGCGAGCTCGACGCGATCGTCGACCACGTCGTCGCGGTGGACGGCGAGCCCGTGGCGCGCCTCGCCGGGAAGGTCGAGCAGGATCCGCGCCTCTGGGTCGCCGCGCTGCTCCTCTTCGCGCACCATGAGTTCGCCGCGCCTGGCCGTCGCGGGCCAGTTCACGCGCCGCATCGGGTCGCCGTACCGGTACTCGCGCGCGATGAGCTCGTCGGAGTTCGGATGCGTGCGGCGCTGGAGCCCGTGCACGATGCCGTCGATGCTCGCGGCCGTCGCGAGCGCCTCGGCGAGGGGCGTCACCCGCGGTGTCACGACGACCTCGTGCGGCGCGCCGGTCACGCGCTCGACGCTCGCGAGCCCGAACGGGTCGGTGACCCCGATGCGCAGCGGCCCGACCGCGAAGACGCCGCGCCGCGGCATCCGGAGCCGGTACTCGACGCGCACCCGGTCGTCGCCGGAGGGAAGCACCGATTCGTGCGGCCCGAGCGCGGGAAGCAGCGACGACGGCGGTCCGATGGTGCCCTCGGGCGCGTGGTCGCGCCAGTGCGCCCCGTCGAGCGTGCGTCGGCCTCGGTTCGCCACGACCAGGGTCACGCGCGTCGCCTCGCCCGCGGTCACGATGGCCGGCGCGAACGTGCGCTGCACGGCGAGGCTCGGTCGCCGCAGCGCGACGAAGACGGCGGCCACCAGCGGCATCGCGAGACCCACGAACGCGAGCAGCAGGATGTCTCGCAGGTCGAACCAGAGCGAGACGCCGACGAGCACGGCGCCGACGACCACGAGCGCGGCGCCACGGCGGGTGAGGCGCGGCCAGGACATCGCGCGCAGGCGGTTGCGGGCCATGATCAGTTCCTTCGAGCGCTCCCGACGGGCACGGGCGTCTGCGCGATGATGCGACCGACGATGGCGTCGATCAGGGGGCCGCTGTCGCGGTCGTGCGAGCCGACGGCCCGGCTCGTGGGCACGAGCCGGTGCGCGAGCACCGCGACCGCGAGCGCGTCGATGTCGTCGGGCAGCACGAACTCGCGGCCGTGCATGGCGGCGTGGGCCTTCGCGGCGCGGATGAGCTGCAGCGTCGCACGCGGACTCGCCCCGAGCCGCAGCTGACGGTCTTCGCGGGTGGCGCGCGCCAGCTCGACGGCGTACTCCTTGACGGGCTGCGAGGTGAACACGTGCCGCACGGCCCGGATCATGCCGCGCAGCTCGTCGAGCGTGATGACCTCGTCGAGCCGATCGAGCGGGCTCGAGGTCTCGCGGGTCGAGAGCATCGCGAGCTCGTCGACCGCAGACGGGTAGCCCATGGACACACGCGCCATGAAGCGGTCGCGCTGGGCCTCGGGCAGCGGATAGGTGCCCTCCATCTCGACGGGGTTCTGGGTGGCGACGACCGTGAACGGGAGGTCGAGGCGGTAGGTCGTGCCGTCGGCCGTGACCTGGCGCTCCTCCATGCACTCGAGCAGCGCGGCCTGCGTCTTCGGGCTCGCCCGGTTGATCTCGTCGCCGATCACGATGTTCGAGAACACCGGTCCGCGCTTGAACTCGAAGCGTCGGCTGGCCTGGTCGAAGACCGAGACCCCGGTCACGTCGCTCGGCAGGAGGTCGGGCGTGAACTGGATGCGGTTGACGGTGCTGCCGACCGACCGGGCGAGCGCCTTGGCGAGCATGGTCTTGCCGACGCCCGGCACGTCTTCGATGAGCAGGTGGCCCTCGGCCAGCAGCACCGTCAGCGCTGCGGTGATCGCGTCGCGCTTGCCGGCGATCACGGTCTCGACGTTCGCGACCACGCGCGCCGCGAGCACGCCGACCTCGTCGATGGGCATCACGGATGCCGCGTCGTCGAGTGCGTCGTCGTGCGGGCCGGTGCGGCCGCCGAACGGCACCTCGCTCACGGATGCCTCGCTCACGGCGTCATCGCCGATTGCAGGTACTCGGCGACGGCCGCCGGCACGTAGGGAGCGACGTCGCCGCCGAGCGCCGCGACCTGTCTCACGAGCGAACTCGACACGTGCGCGTTGCCAGGATCGGGGAGCAGGAAGACCGTCTCGACACCCGCGAGGTGTCGGTTCACGATGGCCATGGGGGTCTCGTAGGCGACGTCGATCTGCGAGCGGACGCCCTTCACGAGCACGGTCGCGCCGACGTCGCTGCAGTAGTCGACGAGCAGGCCCATGCTCCACGAGGCGACCACGATTCGGCCGGCGATGCCCGCGTCGACGATGGCGCGCTCGATGAGCGCCACCCGCTGGGCGATCGGCAGCAGCGCGTTCTTGTCGGGGTTGTGCACGACCACGACGTGCAGTTCGTCGAAGATGCCGGCCGCGCGCTCGATGACGTCGAGATGCCCCTTGGTGACGGGGTCGAAGGAACCGGGAACGACGGCGATCCGCTGCATACGCAACAGCGTAGTGCTCGTCACGACCCGCGAACGGGGCCTCGGAGACTCTCAGCCCTTGCTCAGGAATCCGGTCGCATCGTCGTCGAGACGGCGGCGGACCTCGGCTGCGAGGCCCGGGTGCCGCTGCAGCGACGGGTCGTCGTCGAGCACCCCCGCGGCGACCGCTCGGGCATCGGCGATGACGTCGCCGTCGCGGGCCACGCGCAGCAGCTTGAGCGAGGATCGCCCGCCGGACTGGGTCGCGCCGAGCACGTCGCCCTCCTGCCGGAGCTCGAGGTCGACGCGCGCGAGCTCGAACCCGTCGAGGGTGGCCGCCACGGCGTCGACGCGCTGCCGCGCGAGGGATCCGGGCTCGGCCGCGGTGACCAGCAGGCAGAGCCCCGGCAACCCGCCCCGGCCCACGCGCCCGCGGAGCTGGTGCAGCTGCGAGACGCCGAACCGGTCGGCGTCGACCACGACCATGGCGCTCGCGTTCGGCACGTCGACGCCCACCTCGATCACCGTCGTCGCGACGAGCACGTCGATCTCTCCGGCCGCGAACGCGCGCATCGTCGCGTCTTTCTCGTCGGAGGACATGCGGCCGTGCAGGGGCGCGACCCGGATGTCGGAGAACGCCGGCAGCGCCGTGACCTCGGCGAGCACGGAGGCCACCGACGCGACCGGCCGCGACGCGGGATCTGCACTCCCCGCCGCTCCCCCTCGGTCGCCTCCGGCTTCGGCCGGCGCGCCGCCCTCGGGCCCCGCGTCGGCCTCCTCGACCACGCGCGCCTCGATCGCCGGGCAGACGACGAACCCCTGCCGGCCCGCGGCCACCTCTTCGGCGAGGCGTTCCCACACGCGGGACCGCCAGCCCGGGCGCTCGGCGAGCGGCACCACGTGCGACTCGATGCCGGCGCGCCCGGCGGGCAGCTCGCGGATCGTCGAGATGTCGAGGTCGCCGAACACCGTCATCGCGACCGTGCGGGGAATGGGCGTGGCCGTGAGCACGAGCACGTGCGGCGGCTGCCGCCCCTTGAGCCGCAGCGCCTCGCGCTGCTCGACGCCGAACCGGTGCTGCTCGTCGACCACGATGAGGCCGAGGTCGGCGAACGAGACCGTGTCGCCGATGAGGGCGTGCGTGCCGACCACGATGCGCGACTGCCCGGCCGCCGCGCGCAGCAGGGCCTTGCGCCGCTCGGCCGCAGGCAGCTGCCCCGTGAGCAGGGTCGGCACGAGGGCGGCCGAGAGATCGGGGCCGAGCATGCGTGCGATCGAACGCAGGTGCTGCGCGGCGAGCACCTCGGTGGGCGCCAGGAGCGCGGCCTGCCCGCCCGAGTCGGCGACCGCGAGCATCGCGCGCAGCGCGACCACGGTCTTGCCCGAGCCGACCTCGCCCTGCACGAGCCGGTTCATGGGCACGGGCTCGCCGAGGTCGTCGGCGATCGCCTGCCCGACCTCGACCTGGTCGCCCGTGAGCTCGAACGGCAGCGACGCGTCGAAGCGCTCGAGGAGCCCGCCGGGCGACGGATGCCGCGCGGTCGTCGCGTGCGTGCGGAGCTCGGCCCTGCGCTGCAGCAGCGCCGTCTGGAGCACGAGCGCCTCGGAGAAGCGGAGCGTGCGGCGCGCCGCCTTCCACTGGGACTCGACCTCTGGCCGGTGCACCTGCTCGAGGGCGCGCCGCTGGGCGAGCAGCCCGTGCGAGGCCCTGACCGCCTCGGGAATCGGGTCGCCCGCGGCATCCGCCGTCTCGAGGCCGTCGAGGAGCAGGGCGATCGCCTTGGCCAGCTGCCAGCTCGCGAGTGCTCCCGTGGCGGGGTAGATCGGGATCGGCGCCTCGGCCCAGCGCTTGACCGACGGATCGGTCGGCGAGCTCGGCGTCGCGTCGTCGAAGAGCTCGTAGTCGGGATGCGCGAGCTGGCGGGCGCCCCGGTAGTCGCCCACCTTGCCCGCGAAGATGCCACGCGCGCCGGGCACGAGCTCGCGGGAGCGCCACGCCTGGTTGAAGAACGTGAGCGTGAGGATGCCCGTGCCGTCGGAGATCTTCACCTCGAGGATCGACCCGCGGCGCGACTTCATGGTTCGCTCGCGCACCTCGATGACCTCGGCGACGATCGTGACGTTCTCGTCGAGCGGCAGGCTCGCGAGCGCGGTCAGCTCGCCCCGGAGGGCGTACCTGCGCGGGTAGTGCGCGAGCAGGTCGCCCACCGTGCGGTACCCGAAGGCGCGTTCGAGCGCCTGCGCGGTGCGCCCGCCGAGCGCACCCGTGAGGCGCGAATCGAGCGTGTACCGGCCGACGGCGGCCGGGTCGTCGGGTGCGTCGGCGGTCATGCCTCGATCGTAGGCTCGACCGCCGTCAACGCCTCGATCTCGGCGCGCACGTAGGGGTCGTCGGGGCGGAGCTCGGCGAGCGAGCGCTGCAGCTCGAGCGCCTCGTCGGTGCGCCCGAGGGTGCGCAGGCACCGGCCGACCGACCATCGCGCGACCTGCTGCTGCTCGGGCGATCCGTAGCGGTCGGCGAACTCCACCGCGCGCTCGAACTCGGCGAGCGCGCCGGGCGCACGACCGGCGTCGAGCTTGAACCAGCCCAGGTTGTGGTGCAGCGCGATGCCCCAGCGGAGGGTGCGCGCGTCGCGGCGACCCTCGAGGAGGTCGAGGCCCTCGGCCGCCCACTCCTCCTCGTGGCCCGCGTCGTTCAGCGCGAGCATGTGCAGCGCATCGAGCACCAGGAACACGGATGCCGCCTGCGCGGCCGCGCGCGCGGCGAGCGTGAGCTCGGGGACTGCCTCGGCCGGCCGCTGGTCGGCGGCGAGCAGCCGGCCGCGCTCGAGCGCGACCCTGGCCCGGACCTCGGCCGGCGCGTCGCCCTCGAAGCCGGCGGGCACGAGCTCGAGCACCGCCGACGCCTCCTCGATCTCGCCCTGGAGCCCGAGGGCCCTGGCGAGCTGCGTGGCCATCACGGCGCGTGCGAGCGGCGTCGCGGCGGGATCCTCGGATGCCGCGCGGAACCGCTCGGCGCTCGCGGACGCATCCGCGAAATCCCACAGGCGGTCGATGAGCGCCTGATCGACCGGCTCGAGCCGTGCAGGCTCCGGTCGGGCGGGCTCCGCAGCGCGCGGCTCGGCCTCGAAAGCGTCGACAGCGGCCTCGACGGCGCGATCGGGCTCGACCTGTTCATGGGCGGTAGGGGCATCCACCCTCCCATCATGGCAGCGCGCACGTGCAGGTTCCCACCCGTGAGGTCGTGCGGCGTCCCGGTAGGCTGCCAGCAGCATGACGCGCATCATCGCCGGGGCAGCCGGCTCTCTCTCCCTCGCCGTGCCGCGATCCGGCACGCGGCCCACGAGCGACCGCGTTCGCGAGGCCATCTTCTCGGCGCTCGAGGCGCGCGACGCGATCGCCGGGTCGGTCGTGCTCGACCTCTACGCCGGCTCCGGCGCGCTCGGCCTCGAGTCCGCGAGCCGCGGCGCGGCCGAAGTCGTGCTCGTCGAGCGCGCGAAGCCCGCTGCCGACGTGTGCCGTCGCAACGCCGATGCGGTGGCGCGGGCGATCGGCCGGGGTGCAGCCCGCATCCGCGTGGTCGTCAAGCCCGTCGCGGGGTACCTCGAGACCGCGCCCGCCGGGGTCGATCTCGCGTTCATCGACCCGCCGTACGACCTCGACGAGACGGCCGTCGCACGCGACCTGGCACTGCTCGCTCCCCTGCTCGAGCCCGACGCGCTCGTCGTCGTCGAGCGCAGTTCTCGCTCGCCCGAGCCGACCTGGCCCGCCGGCATCGAGCTCGAACGGCGTCGCGACTACGGCGAGACGACCCTCTGGTGGGCGATCGCGGTCGAAGGGGCGGATGCCGCGGCCGAGGTCGGCGGCATCGACGCCGGTCAGCCCGCCCGGCCGTCCCAGCCCGAGTAGGGATCCCAGCCGTCGGCCTCGATGTCGCGGCCGTCGAGCAGCATGCGCCCGGCGCCCTCGACCACGCGGCCGATGACCTCGAACGGCTCGGGGACGTCGCTGCCGGCCGGGAACGTCGCGAGCATGCCGTGATCCTCGCCGCCCGAGAGGGCGACCCGCACGCGGTCGACGTCCGAGCCGAGCGCGGCGGAGTCGAAGTCGAACGCGACGCCGCTCGCCTCGGCGACGCGACGGCCGTCGCGCGCGAGCCCGTCGGACACGTCGAGCATCGAGGTGGCGCCCGCCTCCGCGGCGACGATGCCGGCGCCGACGGGCGGACTCGGGGCGAGTTGTGCGCGCACGAGGTCGGGCTCGCGCTCGCGCAGGGCGGCGGCGAGGGCCGCATCGGGTTCGCCCGCGGCATCCGTGGCCTCGGAGAAGAGCAGCGCGAGCCCCCTGGCCGCGTCGCCGCGTCGGCCGGCGTGGGCGATCACGTCGCCGACGCGGGCACCCGATCGCAGCACGGGCGCCCGACCCTCGAGGTCGCCGAACGCCGTGACCGCGATGGTGAGCACCGCGGACGCCGAGAGGTCGCCGCCGACCACGCCCGCGCCCGGTGCCAGTGCGGCGAGTCCCTCGCGGAGACCGTCGGCGATGCCCTCGAGCGTGGAGACCGGGGTGCTGGGTGGCGCCGCGATCGCGACGACGAGCGCCGTGGGTCGGGCGCCCATCGCGGCCACGTCGGTGAGGTTCGTGGCCGCGGCCTTCCAGCCGAGCTCGAACGGCGTCGACCACGCGAGCCGGAAGTCGGGGCCGTGCACGAGCAGGTCGGTCGTCACCACGAAACGGCCGTCGGATGCCGCGACGAGGGCCGCGTCGTCACCGGGACCGAGCAGCGCGTGGTCGCCCGACGCCAGGCGCGGCAGGATGCGGCGCAGCACGGCGATCTCGCCCGCCTCGCCGGTCGTCGGAACATGGTCGTGCCCGTCGGCCCCCGCGCGCGGGCCGGGCGCGGCGTCTGCTCGATCGGCGGACACGGGCACTCGCGAATCGGACACGCCGCAAGCCTAGGACAGCCCGACTCCCGCGGGATTCCGGGCGACCCTCGTTCGGGGCACATGTCGGGCAAGTAACGGATACTTACAAAAGCGGCCCGCCTGCCGTACGCTGATGAGGCCTTTCCCAGGCCGCGTTACCCGAACCGCGGTGGCCCACTTGTCGCTCACCGTGCCGCAATGGAGCCCCAGTGAGTCGACGAAGCGAACGAGCCGAACGCGAGCAGTCGCGCCGCCACCACCGCCGCGTGGTCATGATGATCGCCGCGGGCGTCGTCGGCGTGGCCCTCGTCGGCGGGGCCGGCACGGCCTGGGCGAGCGGCTCGTTGAGCGCCTGGCTCGCCTCCGGACCGTCGTGCGACGAGCCCATCGAGCTCACGGTCGTCGCCGACACCGCGATCGCGCGCCCGGTGAAGGCGATCGCGGCCGAGTACGACGCGACCGAGGACGCCTGCTCCCGCACCGACGTCGTCGCCCAGGACAGCGCCGACACCGCGGCCCTGCTGGCCTCGGGCAACGGGTCCGACATCGACGCCTGGATCCCCGACTCCCCCGTGTGGCTCGTGCGCATGGCCGCGAGCGCCCGCTCGCTCGGTCGCGACGTGCCCGACCTCGCGCTCGAGCGTTCGATCGCCTCGAGCCCCGTCGTCTTCGCCGCTCCCGTGAGCGGGGCCCAGGCCCTCGCGGGTCGTCAGCTCAGCTGGACCGACGTGCTCTCGGGCGACCTGCCGACCCTGCTGGCCGACCCCGAGGCGTCCTCGGCCAGCCTCAACGGCCTGCAGGCCATGGAGCGGGCAGCCCCCATCGGCCAGGCCAAGCTGTTCCAGAACGCCATGATCCGGTTGAGCGACGGGGCGCCCGCCCGCGTCGACGCCGCCTTCGGCTCGCTCGCCGTCGCCGCGCCCGGAACGGTCGCGATCGCGAGCGAGCAGCAGGTCGCCATGCACAACCACGACGACGCGTCGACGCCGCTGCTCGCGCTCTACCCCTCCGACGGCACCCTCGCGCTGCAGTTCCCGTTCCTCCGCATGCTCGACGAGTCCGAGCTCGCGAAGAACCTCGACGCCGGGGGCGATGCCGGCGACGCCGTCGACGACGACGCACGCGCGGCGCTCGTCCTGCGAGCGCAGCAGCTCGATGCCCTGAAGATCGCCCTCTGGGACGCCTCCGACCGCTTCGCCGCCGAAGGGTTCCGCGACGGCACCGGCGGCGGCGAACTCGATCAAGACGGCGTCCTCGCCGACGCGACCGAGGTCGGGTCCGCCGCGGCATCCGCCCAGGTCTCGATCCTGCGCACCTGGGGCGTCGTGAGCCTGCGCTCCCGCATCCTCTCGGTCATCGACGTGTCGGGCTCGATGGAGGAGCCGACCGTCACGGGCCTGCGTCGCATCGACCTGCTCCAGCAGGCCGCGTCGAACACGATCGCGCAGCTCTCCGAAGCCGTCGACGTCGGCGTCTGGGCGTTCTCGACCGAGCGCATCGGCGACCAGGACTGGGAGGACCTCTCCCCCATCGAACCGCTCGCAGACGAGGCGCATCGCACGCAGGTGCTCGACGTGCTCGGCTCCCTGCCCGGCCGGCTCGGCGGCGCGACCGGCCTCTACGACACGACGCTCGCGGCGGTGAAGCAGGTGCGCTCCGCCTACGACCCCGAGACCGTGAACTCGGTGCTGCTGCTCACCGACGGCCGGAACGAGGACGAGAACGGCATCACCCGCGAGCAGTTGCTCGACGAGCTCGCCGCCATGGGCGAAGACGGACAGCAGGTGCCGGTCGTGCTCGTCGGCATCGGCCCCGACACCGACCTCGAGTCGATGCGCCTCATCGCCGAGGCGACCGGTGGCGCCGCCTACTCGGCCGAACGCCCCGAAGACCTGAAGACCGTGCTCACCGACGCGCTCTCGCAGCGGTCCTGCCGACCGAACTGCTGATCGCCCGCCGACCGCCGCCTGCGTCCGACGGCTCCGCCCGGGGCTTTGGCGCGTGCCCACGAGTCCGAACTCCGGAGGGTCGCAAGGTACGCTGGTGCGGATGTCTCAGCACCCCGTGATCCCGTCGCACCGCCGTCGCACCCGGGTCGCCGGCATCCGTTCGGCACTCGTCGCCGCACTGGCGCTCGTCGGCGCCGCGGGCCTCACCGGCTGCACGCCGATCGTGAACATGCAGGCCGGCCCCGAGGCGATCGACACGTCGTGCGCCGAGCTCAGCGTGCGCCTTCCCGACGAGGTCGCCGAGCAGCCGCAGCGCGAGACCGACGCCCAGGGCACCGCAGCGTGGGGCGACCCGGCCTCCGTGCTGCTGCGCTGCGGCGTGCCCCCGCTCGGCCCGACCACCGACCGGTGCGTGAGCGTCGACGGCATCGACTGGGTCATCGACGAGTCCGACGCCCCGCGGTTCCTGTTCACGACCTACGGTCGCACGCCCGCCGTCCAGGTGCTCGTCGACAACGACGTCGTCTCGGGCACGACCGCCATCTCCGATCTCTCGCAGGCCGTGTCGGTCATCCCGTCAGACGGCGCCTGCACCTCGCTCGACGACGTGCCGTCCACCGACTGAGTACGGGCAGGCGCTCCAGGAGCCCGCTCGACGGCACTTCCGGCAGCCCGATCGCGGCAGCCCGCTGCAACGAGAACGGCGCCGGGCGGCTTCCGCCTCCCGACGCCGACCGTCGAACTCCGAACCGCGCGTCAGCGAGCGCCGCGCGCGTGCCCCACGTCGATGAGCTCCCCGATGAGCTCGGGATAGCTGAGGCCCGTGTTGAGCCAGCAGGTGGGGAACATCGAGATGGGCGTGAAGCCCGGCATCGTGTTGATCTCGTTCACGACGAAGCCCTCGTCGCCGAGGAACACGTCGACGCGCGCGAGGCCCTCAGCGCCGATCGCCTCGAACGCGCGTCGGGCGATGCGCTCGAGCTCGAAGGTCTCGCCGTCGCCGAGATCGGCGGGGCAGACCAGGTCGACACCGGGGGCGTCGAGGTACTTGGCCTCGAAGTCGTAGAACTCGCGGCCGGTCACGACGACCTCGCCGGCCACGCTCACGCGCACGCCGTCACGGCCCTCGAGCACCGCGATCTCGATCTCCCGACCGGGCACACCCTGCTCGACGAGCACGGAGCGGTCTTCCGCGAACGCGACCTCGAGCGCCGCGTCGAGGTCGGACCAGTCGGAGACCTTCGTCACGCCGACCGACGACCCGGCGCGTGCGGGCTTGACGAACACGGGCAGGCCGAGGCCGCGCACCCGACGGTTCCACAGCTCGGCGTCGGCTTCGAGCGCGCCACGCGTGAGCGTGACCCACGGCGCGACCGGGATGCCGGCGGCCTCGAGCGCGGTCTTCGTGAAGTGCTTGTCCATGCCGAGCGCCGAAGCGAGCACGCCGTTGCCGACGTACGGCAGGCCGACGAGCTCGAGCAGCCCCTGGACGGTGCCGTCTTCACCGAAGCGGCCGTGCAGGATCGGGAACACGACGTCGATCTCGCCGAGCGAACGCTCGCCAGCGGCATCCGTCACCCTGAGCTCGCGCGACGCGGAACTCTCGGGCCAGCGCACGCGCGACCCGTTGTCGACCACCTCGGGCAGATGGCCCGGGTCGAGCGCGAAGCGTGCCGGGTCGTCGCTCTCGAGCACGAACGCGCCGTCGTGGGTGATCCCGACGGGGATCACCTCGAAGCGGTCACGGTCGATCGCGCCCAGCACTCCGCCCGCCGTCGCGCAGCTGATCGAATGCTCGCTTGAACGCCCTCCGAAGAGCAGAACCACCCTGAGCTTGTCCATCCATCGTCCTTTCGCCCTGCGGCTCGTCATCGGTCGTGAGGTGAGGGGCGAGGTCGCGCGGCTCGAGCGTGCCGGCGAGCACCTGGCGCACCTGCTCGACGATCGGCATCTCCACGCCCTTGGCGCGCGCCAGTTCGAGCACGGGGCCGACTGACGCGAGGCCCTCGGTGGTCTGGTTCATCTGGTTCACCACGTCGGCGAGGTGATAGCCCTGACCGAGCAGACGCCCGGCCGTGTTGTTGCGCGAGAGCGGCGACTGGCTCGTGGCGATGAGGTCGCCGAGGCCCGCGAGACCCGACAGCGTGTCGGGGTGCGCGCCGAAGGCGACCGCGAAGTCGGTCATCTCGACCAACCCGCGCGTGATGATCGACGCCTTCGTGTTCTCGCCGTAGCCGACGCCGTCGACGATGCCGATCGCGACCGCGATGAGGTTCTTGAGCACGCCGCCGAACTCGGTGCCGATCACGTCGGTGTTCACGAACGAACGGAAGTAGCGGTTTCGGGCGACGGATGCCACGGCCTGCGCCGTCTCGAGGCTCGACGACGAGACGACGGCAGCCGTCGGCTGCTCCTTCGCGATCTCGAGCGCGAGGTTCGGGCCCGAGATCACGGCGATGCGCGACGGATCGATGGGCAGCACGTCGGCGATGACCTCGCTCATGCGCAGGCCGGTCGACTTCTCGACGCCCTTCATGAGCGAGACGATCGAGGCTCCTGCGGGGAGGAACGGCTCGGCGGCGATGAGGTTCTCGCGCAGCGACTGGCTCGGCACCGACACGAACACGTGCTCGGCGCCCGCGAGGGCCTCGTCGAGCCGGCTCGTGGCGCGCAGCCCGAGCGGGAGGTTGATTCCGGGGAGGTAGTCGCTGTTGCGCTTCGCCTCCTGGATCTCCTTCGCGAGCTCGGGGCGACGAGCCCAGATGACGACGTCGGCGCCGCCGTCGGCGAGGATCTTCGCGAACGTCGTGCCCCAGCTGCCCGCGCCGAGCACGGCGACGCGCGTGCCGCGCACCGGCTTGCCCGCTGCCCTAGCCATCGAGACGCCCCGTCTCCTTCTGACCGTGCTTGGTGGGATCCCATCGCTCGTCGGGGGCGGGTTCGCCGCGCACCTCGGCGAGCAGCGCCGCGATCGCGTCCATGAGCTCTCCGGTCGCCTTCAGGAGGGTCGCCTGGTCGAGGGGCTTGCCGCGGTACGCCGAGAGGTCGAGCGGTTCGCCGATGACCACGTCGATCGTCTTGCGCGGAAACGGCTTCAACTTCTTGCCGTAACGGCCCATGAGCTCCTGCGTGCCCCAGTGCGCGGCGGGCACGATCGGGATGTCGCGCTCGAGTGCGATGCGGACCGCGCCCGTCTTGCCGCGCATCGGCCACAGGTCGGGATCACGCGTGAGGGAGCCCTCGGGGTACACGACCACCATGCGCCCCTTCTCGACCAGCTCCTCGGCGGCACGGAGTGCAGCATGGCTCTTGCTGCCGGCACGTTCGACCGGGATCTGCCCCGAGGTGCGCAGCAGCCATCCGAGCACGGGATTCTTGAACAGCGAGGCCTTGGCCATGAATCGAGGTGCCCGCCCGAGCTTCCAGGTCGCGGCGCCCATGACCACGGGATCGATCTCGCTGTAGTGATTGGGCGCGAGCACGAAGGCCCCGGCCTGCGGCATCCGCTCGCGATGGTGGAAGCGGAACCGCACCATCAGGCTCAGGATCGGCAGCACCAGCACGGCGAGGAGCCAGAAGAACGAGGGGCGGCGGGTCTCCGAACGGGCCTTCACAGGATGAACGGGAGACGGATCGTCGTGTTGCACTCACCCATTATGCGTCGAGTTCGAAGTCCGCCCCGAGGAGCTCGAGCTTCGTGATGAAGTTCTCGTAGCCGCGCGCGATGATGCCCACGTTCGAGACCGTCGAGCGTCCGTCGGCCGTGAGCGCCGCGATGAGGTGGCTGAACCCGCCCCGCAGGTCGGGCACCTCGATGTCGGCGCCCGTGAGCGTCGACGGACCCGAGATGACCGCCGAGTGCTTGAAGTTGCGCTGGCCGAAGCGGCACGCCGCGGAGCCCAGGCACTCCTTGTGCACCTCGATCGAGGCGCCCATCTCGACGAGCGCGTCGACGAAGCCGAACCGCTGCTCGTAGACCGTCTCGTGCACGATCGAGACGCCCTTGGCCTTGCTCAACGCCACGACGAGCGGCTGCTGCCAGTCGGTCATGAACCCGGGGTGCACGTCGGTCTCGATGATGACGGGCTTGAGGTCGCCGCCGGGGTGGAAGAAGCGGATGCCGTCCTCTTCGATCGAGAAGTCGCCGCCGACCTTGCGGAAGACGTTGAGGAAGGTGAGCATCTCGGCCTGGCGGGCACCGCCGACGAAGATGTCGCCCTCGGTCGCGAGCGCGGCCGCAGCCCAGCTCGCGGCCTCGTTGCGGTCGAACAGCGCGCGGTGCGTGTAGCCCGCGAGCTTGTCGACACCCTCGATGCGGATGACGCGATCGGTGTCGACCGTGATGATCGCACCCATCTTCTGGAGGATGTTGATGAGATCCATGATCTCGGGCTCGATGGCCGCGCCCGAGAGCTCGGTGATGCCGTCGGCGAGCACCGCGGTGAGCAGCACCTGCTCGGTCGCACCCACGCTCGGGTACGGCAGCGACACCTTCGCGCCGTGCAGGCCGTCGGGCGCGGACATGCGGATGCCGCTCGGCAGCTTCTCGACGATGGCGCCGAAGTTGCGCAGCACCTCGAGGTGGTAGTCGATGGGGCGGTCGCCGATGCGGCACCCGCCGAGGTCGGGGATGAACGCCTCGCCCAGCTTGTGCAGCAGCGGGCCGCAGAACAGGATCGGGATGCGGCTCGAACCCGCGTGGGCGTCGATGTCGGCCATGTGCGCCGACTCGACCGCCGTCGGGTCGAGGATGAGCTCGCCCTCGTCGACGCCGTCGGTGACCGTCACGCCGTGCACCTCGAGCAGCCCGCGCACGATGCGCACGTCGCTGATGTTCGGCACGTCCTTCAGCACGCTCGGCCCGTCGCCGAGGATCGCAGCGACCATCGCCTTGGTGACGAGGTTCTTCGCGCCCTTCAGTTCGATGCGCCCGACCAGCGGCTTGCCGCCGTTGATCGTGATGCGGTCGACGTTGAGCCCGACCGCTGAAGCGTGGTTCTTGGCATCCTGCCCGAGTGTGTTCACAGAGTTCCTGATTCCGCCGGCTCCCGGATGGGGAGTGTCTTCGGCCGCCACGCCTCTCGATGCGTCTCGAATTCGGCGATCGCCGCTTCGTCACGCAGGGTGAGCCCGATGTCGTCGAGCCCTTCGAGAAGCCTCCAACGAGTGTAGTCGTCGATGTCGAACGACACCGTCAGCGTTCCGACGCTGACCGTACGAGCAACGAGATCCACCGTCACCGCTATTCCCGGTTCGGCCTCGATGACCTCCCACAGGCGCTCGACGTCCTCGTAGGCGACCTGCGCGGCGAGCAGTCCCTGCTTGCCGGAGTTGCCCCGGAAGATGTCGCCGAAACGCGAGCTGATGACGACGTCGAACCCGAAGTCGCGCAGCGCCCAGACCGCGTGTTCACGGCTCGAGCCGGTGCCGAAGTCGGGGCCGGCGATGAGCACGCGGGCACCCTGGTAGGCCTCCTGGTTGAGGATGAACTCGGGGTCCTGGCGCCAGGCGTAGAAGAGCGCGTCGTCGAAGCCGGTCTTCGTGACCCGCTTCAGGAACACGGCCGGGATGATCTGGTCGGTGTCGACGTTCGAGCGGCGCAGGGGCGCCGCGATGCCGGTGACGGTCGTGAACTTCTCCATCAGCGGGCCTCTCCTTCGGTCTGCAGATCCCACGGACTCGACAGCGTGCCGCGGATCGCGGTCGCCGCGGCGACGAGCGGCGACACGAGGTGCGTGCGACCGCCCTTGCCCTGCCGACCCTCGAAGTTGCGATTCGACGTCGAGGCGCACCGCTCGCCGGGGGCGAGCTGGTCGGGGTTCATGCCGAGGCACATCGAGCAGCCGGCGAACCGCCACTCGGCGCCGAACGCCTCGAACACCTTGTCGAGACCCTCGGCCTCGGCCTCGAGGCGGACGCGCGCCGAACCGGGCACGACCATGACGCGAACGCCCTCGGCCTTCTGCCGGCCCTCGATGATCGAGGCGAACGCACGCAGGTCTTCGATGCGACTGTTCGTGCACGAGCCCATGAACACGGCGTCGACGCGGATGTCCTTCAGCGGGGTGCCGGCCTCGAGGTCCATGTACTCGAGCGCGCGCTCTGCGGCGGCGCGCTCGTGCTGGTCTTCGATGGCCGCGGGGTCTGGCACGTTCTCGGAGAGCGAGACGCCCTGGCCGGGGTTCGTGCCCCACGTGACGAACGGCTCGAGCGCATCCGCGTCGATGAAGACCTCGGCGTCGAACTCGGCGCCCTCGTCGGTCGCGAGGGTGCGCCAGTACTCGACCGCGGTCGTCCAGTCGTCGCCCTCGGGCGCGTGGGCACGGCCCTCGAGGTAGTCGAAGGTGGTCTGGTCGGGCGCGACCATGCCCGCGCGGGCGCCGGCCTCGATCGACATGTTGCAGATCGTCATGCGGCCGTCCATCGACAGCGCGCGGATGGCGCTGCCGCGGTACTCGAGCACGTAGCCCTGACCGCCGCCGGTGCCGATCTTCGCGATGACGGCGAGGATGATGTCCTTCGCCGTCACGCCGGGACGCAACGTGCCCTCGACGTTGATCGCCATGGTCTTGAACGCCTTGAGCGGCAGCGTCTGTGTGGCCATGACGTGCTCGACCTCGCTCGTGCCGATGCCGAACGCCATCGCGCCGAAGGCCCCGTGCGTCGAGGTGTGCGAGTCGCCGCAGACGACCGTGATGCCGGGCTGCGTGAGGCCGAGCTGCGGGCCCACGACGTGCACGATGCCCTGCTCCTTGTCGCCCAGCGAGTGCAGGCGGATGCCGAACTCGGCCGCGTTGCGACGCAGCGTCTCGATCTGCGTGCGGCTCGTCAGATCGGCGATGGGCTTGTCGATCGCGAGCGTGGGCGTGTTGTGGTCTTCGGTCGCGATCGTGAGATCGGGGCGCCGCACCGGCCGGCCGGCCATGCGCAGGCCGTCGAAGGCCTGCGGGCTCGTCACCTCGTGCACGAGGTGGAGGTCGATGTAGATGAGGTCGGGAGTGCCGTCCTCGCCCTTCTTCACCAGGTGGGCATCCCAGACCTTCTCGGCCAGGGTGCGCGGGCGTGCACTTGCGATGCTGCTGTTGTTCATGCGTTCGTCTTCCTC
Source organism: Agromyces allii (assembly GCF_009749385.1). Lineage (GTDB taxonomy): Bacteria > Actinomycetota > Actinomycetes > Actinomycetales > Microbacteriaceae > Agromyces > Agromyces allii. Next base: position 36,654 of record NZ_WBIN01000001.1, read on the forward strand.
GGGGACAGGGAACGGCCGACGACGGACTCCGCGACGGGTACGGCCTAGATCGAGGCCCCGCCGCGGCACCGAAGGAGAAGACGTCGTGTGGCGCGCATCATCACAGGCTACACCGTGACGCCGGGGGTCCGGCGCAGGGTCAGCGCGAGGTCGCCCAGCCTGAGGGTCGTGCCGACCTCGAGTTCGGCGGGGGCGCCGGGGTCGAGCACGGTGAGCTCACCGCCGCCGGCCTGCACCGCGACGCCGTTCGTCGAATGCAGGTCGGTGATGACGACACGGCCCTGTGTGACCTCGACGAGCGCATGCGTCTTGGACACCGTTCGTGTGGGGTCGAGCACGGCCATCGCACGCGCGCCCGGATGGGCGTCGTCGACGGTCGGATTGCGTCCGACGACGACCCGCCCGATGAGTTCGATCGTCTCTCCGGCCGCGGAGACGAGTGAGAACGACGCAGCAGCCTCGGGCACGGACTCGGCGGGGCGAAGAGCCGCGGGCACGGCGACGGATGCCGCAGGCGGCCCGCTCGGCAACGGGGTGAAGGTCGGCAGCGAGCGCGCCGGCAGCGCCCTCACCGTCTGGTCGCCCTGGTCTCCGCGCTCGGCCGGAGGGCGGGTGTAGCCCTCGCCTTCGGGCGCGTTCGGCTTCGGCGCGTCGGGAATCAACCCGGGCGGCGGAACGATGAACTCCGGAGCGACCACGCTCGAAGTCTATCGGCGACGATGCATGCGGTACCTGGCGATGAGCCGGCGCGAACGCCCGACCGCGGCCGTGACCGCGGCGGCCGCGGCATCCGCCTCGCTCCAGCGCTTCACGACGGTCTCGCTCGCGACCTGCTGGCCGTCGAACACGTCGCGGTCGACGCTCGCCGCGAGCGAGGTCAGCCGGAGCGCACCCGGATCGGCCGTCGAGACGACGCCCTGCTCGACCGCCTGCCGCTCGAGCGCGCGGGCGGTCTGGAGGCGCGACGATCGTTCGGGGGGCTCGAAGCCGAGCTCGGCGTACCGGTCGATGAGTTCGTCCCAGGCCGCGGCCGCCGCGATCTCGTTCTCGCGCGAGCGGCGCTTGCGACGTCGGCGTTCCTTGGCCATCGCGACGAAGAGCATCGGGAGGAAGACGATCGCCAGCGGGATGCCGAGCGAGGCCGTCGCGACCCAGACCCACCCGGGAACCTTGAACGGGCGATCCTTGTCTTCATCGTCGGTGTCGTCGATCTCGACCGTCGACAGGAGATCGTCTTCGACGGCCTCCGCACGCGGGGGCTGGCGCACCTGCGGCTGCGGCTCCGACTTCGGCTTCGGCGTCTGCTCCTGCGGGGCGTCGACCTCGTCGGGCGTCGGCCGGAACGAGACCCAGCCCACGCCTTCGAACGGCACCTCGACCCACGCCGTGACATCTTCGCCGAGCACCTCGACGGACTCCTGGTCTTCTCCGATCTCGGGCGCGAAGCCCATGACGACACGTGCCGGGTAGCCGAGTTGGCGCACCATCAGCGCCATCGCCGCGGCGTACTGCTCCTCGTCGCCGACCATCGACGATCGCGTGAAGAGCTCGATGAGACGGTCGGCGCCGTGGCCGGCTCGCGAGGCGACCGAATCGGAGGCGAGCCCGTGGCTCAGGAATCCGTTGGTCTTCAGCCCGCGCTCGATGTTGCGGAGCTGCTCGATCGGCGTGGCGGCGTCGCCCGCGTACTCCGCACCCTTGGCGGTGACGACGTCGGGCACGTTCTCGACGGGCGGCAGTTCGATCGAGGCGATCGGAACGTCGGCGAGGTCCTCGTCGCTGGGCTCGACCTGCGTGTCGGCGTCGAGTCGATACCGGGTGCCCTCGCCGATGCCGCTCGTCAGCACGGCGGTGCCGGCGGCGGCGTTGTAGCGGAGGTCGCCTTCGCGTTCCGTGCTGCCCGCGTCTTCGAGCCGCAGTTCGCTGCCATAGCCGACGGTCGGCAGCCAGACGTCGTCGTAGCCCGCCACCTCGACCTCGATCGAGCGCGAACTGCCGAGCTCCGCGAGCGGCGGCCGCGGGAGGGTCTGCCCGGTGATGGCGTATCCGCCGTCGTCGTCGGAGTCGCCTGGGCCGGCGACGTTCCAGAGCCGTCCGGTGTAGGAGTTCATCGTGGCGAGCCGCACGGTGTCGCCGGGTTCGAGTCCGGTGATCGTGAACAGCGGCTCCTCGGCGAGGTCCTTGGTGTAGTTGCGGAACCCCGCGAGCGGACTCGCGAACTCGAGCGGGTCGAACGGGGGCACGACCTGGTCGCGGAGCACGAACCGCTCGGGCGCGACGGGCGCGACCGCGAGACCGGCGACGGCGCCGATCGCGACAGCACCCGCGACGACGACCGCCGAGCCGCGGAGTTTCTGGTTGCGCAGCCGCCGGGCGCCGGCGGCATCGGTCTCGACGTCCGATCCACGTCGCCAGGCGAGCCACACGAGCGCGATCACGGCGAACGCGACGCCGCGGACACCCGCGTAGAAGGCCTCGTCGGTGCCGAGCAGGATGCCCGAGACGAAGAGCAGCACCGGTCCGATGAGGATGACCGCGCTGCGGACCACGGTGCGTCTGCGCGGGAGCCATCGCAGCACGAGCATCGAACCGGCCAACGCGACCGCCCAGGCCGCCACGTACGGAACGACGGCGACGTAGTACGGCGCTTCAACGGGTGTGCCGATGGTGAGGATGTCGGCCCAGCCGTACACCGCGCCGATCGCGAGCCCGGCGAGGGAGGTGAGGCTCGGCAGCACGACGAAGATCGCCGAGTCGGGCATCGTGAACGGCGTGCCGAGCACGAAGTACATGGCCAGGCCGAGGACGACGGTCGTGAGCACGCCGAGGCGCAGCAGGGTGCCGAGCACCGCGGCGAGCGTGCCCACCACGAGACCGGCGAGGGCTGCGACCAGGAAGTCGAGGTCGCCGAAGCTGGTCTCGTAGCCGAGGATCGCGAGCAGCGAGAGCACCGACAGCACGACGAGATCGGTCACGGCGGTGCGCGGAATGCGGTTCACGGGCGCACCCTTCCGACGAGTCGGGCGAGGTCGGAGAGGGCCCCGACGGTGACCACCGTGGTGCCCGCGACCTTCGCGATGCGGGAGGCCGCACCGGACTCGACCCGGAAACCGAGCGTCTGGGTGTCGGCACCGAAGACGGTCTCGGCCGACCTGAACTCCGAGAGCGGCACCTCGGAGCCGGCGACGATGATGGCGACGCTCGGCGCCGAGAGTCGCGGGGGGGGGGGGGGGCCCCCCCCCCCCCCCCCCCCCGCGCCCCCGGGGGGCGCGGCCCCCCCCCCCCGGGGGGGGGGCCCCGCGGCGCCGGGGACGTGGTGGGCGCCGCTCGCCGCCGAGCGTCGCTTCGTGCGCTCGCGCACGAACGACCGCATCGAATCGAATGCTCCGGATGCCGCGGCCACGCGACTCGTGTCGTCGAGCAGTGCGGTCGGGGTCGCCGTGCGGAGCGAGAGCTCCTCGGTGAGCACGTCGACGCGCGTGGCGTCGCGGATCACCTGGACCCCGAGCGAGGCGAGCACCGACACGCCGAGCTCGAACTCCTCGTCGGAGGCGTAGGTCGAGCGTTCGGTGCGCTGCAGCAGCGCGAGCTGCGAGCGCCGGGTCTCCTCGTACTGGCGCACCATGAGCTGGCCGGTGCGCGCCGAGGTCCGCCAGTGCACGTTGCGAAGCGCGTCGCCGGGCTGGTACGCGCGCAGCGCATGGAACGAGATGTCGTTGTCGGTGATGGTCTTCGTGACCTCGCCCTCGAGGTCGCGCACGAGCCCGGCGGCCGACGGCTTGAGCCGTGCCGTGACGGGGTGCACGAAGAGCTCGACGGGCTCGCTCCAGCGCACGATGCGCCGGAGGAGGCCGAGCTGGTCGCCGCGAACCGAGACGGCCGGGCCGGCCACGATGACGGCGCGGCGGTTCGTCGGCACGGCGAAGAGTTCTTCGTGCTCGGCCGTCGTCGGCAGCGCCGGCACGATGAACTCGGCGAGGCCGGCGCCCACGGGCAGCTCGAGACGCGACGGGATCGACGGCTTCGCGCCGGTGTTCACGACCAGCAGGCGACCGAACGCCCGCTCCCCCGCCACGACGCGGGTCGGCTGCAGCGCGACCTCGACGCGGTAGTGCATGCGGCCGAGCGTGTAGGGAATGCTCACGAGCATCGCGGCGAGCAGGGTCGCGCCGAGGAAGGCGAGCTCGATCCAGCCGAGCAGCCAGGCGACGACGAACGCCACGAGCGAGGCGAGCAGCACGAGCCAACCCGTGACCGAGATCACGCCCGTGACGGGGGCGGTCGCGTGACCGACGGTGCGGGCGCCGCGCGCGACGACCTGCATCGCCGATCGAGCGGATGCCGCGAGCGAGCGTCCGACCGCCAGCGCGGCGATGTGCGCCTGCGACGGAACTCGGGGCGCGCGCGGCTCGGCGCTCATGCGGCGCGGTAGGCGGGCGGAGCGACGTCGACGATCACCGAGGAGACGATGTCCTCGGCCGTGGCGCCGGCGAACTCGGCCTCGGGGTCGACGATGATGCGGTGCGCGAGCACGGGCACCGCGAGCTCGCGCACGTCGTCGGGCGTGACGTACGTGCGGCCGTGCGCGATGGCCCACGTCTTCGTCGCGCGGGCCAGTGCGAGCGCACCGCGCATGCTGACGCCGAGCGCGGAGTGCTGATGCGTGCGGGTGCCGGTGACGAGTTCGTTCAGGTACGAGAGCACCGAGGCGTCGACGTACACCTCCGAGGCCAGCTTCGCCATGGTCGTGACCGAGCTCGAGGCGATGATCGGCGAGACCTTCGACGCGCGGGCGCGGTTGGCCGAGTCGATCAGCAGCGTCACGGCCGTCTCGTGGTCGGGGTAGCCGAGCGAGGTCTTGATGAGGAAGCGGTCGAGCTGCGCCTCGGGGAGCGAGTAGGTGCCGGCCTGCTCGACCGGGTTCTGCGTGGCGATGACCATGAACGGGCTGCCGACCTCGTAGCCGACGCCGTCGACCGTCACACGGCCCTCCTCCATGACCTCGAGGAGCGCGGACTGCGTCTTCGGGCTCGCTCGGTTGATCTCGTCGGCGAGCACGATCGAGGCGAAGATCGGGCCGCGGTGGAACTCGAACTGTCCCTTGCCCTGGTCGAAGATCGTGACGCCCGTGACGTCGGAGGGCAGCAGGTCGGGCGTGAACTGGATGCGCGAATGCGTGCCGTCGAGCGTGTTCGCGAGGGCCTTCGCGAGCACCGTCTTGCCCGTGCCGGGGAAGTCCTCGAGCAGGACGTGCCCGTCGGAGAGCAGCGCCGTCACGACGAGCTCGATGATCTGGCGCTTGCCGAGGATCGCCTGATCGATGTTGTCGACGAGCTTCGAGAAGGCGTCCTGGAACCACTGCGCCTGCTCCTGCGTTACTGCCATTTCTGTTTCCTCACGTAATTCGGTCCGAGAACCGGCCGGATGCCCGGGCCGGATGCCTCACCAGTTGTTGCTGCGAACACCGTCGACCGTCACCGACCCGACGTCGCCGCAGAAGCTCGACGGGGTGCTGCCGTTCCACCGGCCGACGAAGCTGCCGTTGCCGTTGCCGTCGATCGAGATGTTGTAGCGACCCTTCAGCGCCCCGCCGTTGCAGTAGGGCACCATCTGCACGGTCGTTCCGGGTTGGAAGTTCGAGACGCTCACGTTGTAGAACCAGCAGTTGCCGCCGCAGTAGCCGTACTGGCCGTTGTAGTAGCCCACGCGCTCGCCCTTACTGAGCGAGACGGTTCTGGGAGGCGGCGGGGGGTTCGAGACGCTCACGCTGTCGGATCCGGCGGGCCCCCGCTTGTCACCGGTGTTGGTGGCCTCGACCTCGACGGTGTGGCGGCCGGCACCGACGCCGCCCCACGCCGTGGAGGTCGCTCCGCCGACGTCGCGCCACGAGCCGCCGTCGATCCGCGCGCGGTACGAGAGCGATCCGCCGCCGGACGCAGGAACGCTCCACGACGCCGTGATCGTCGAGGGGGCGTCGCCGCTCGAGCGCACGCTCACGCCGGGCGCGCCCGGCGTGCCGTACGGCGTCACCGCGTTGCTGGACAACGACCACGCACCCCAGCCCTTGTGCTGGTTCTCGGCGCGAACCGAGAACGTGTAGGTGGTGCCGTTGGTCAGCCCGATGGTCTGGCTCGTGCCCGCGGTGCTCGCATCGAAGATCCTGCTTCCGCCACCGGTCCACTGGACCTCGTACCGCGTGATGGGCGAGTTGTTCGTCGCGGGTGCGTCCCACCGAACGGTTCCCTGGGCATCCGATGCGCTCGCGGTCGGCGCGTTCGGCGCGTCGGGCGCCGCGCGCACGATGACCGTGACGCGACCGGTGGTGCGTCGATCCGGGTCCTTCGTGCCGTCTTCGATGGTGTAGATCACGCTGAGCGTTCCCGTGAACGCCGCACCCGTGCGGACCGTGATGTCGGTCGCGGTGTAGGTCACCGACGCGGTCGATCCCACCGAGGCCTGATCGATCTCGGCCCCGACGACGACCAGGGGAACGCCGTCCTGCCCGAACGGGTTGAAGTCGTTGGCGAGGACGTCGATGGGGCGCGAGGCACTGCGGTCCATCTCGAAGTCGCCGTCGTCGACCGCCCTCGGCAACGCCCTGGTCGACGACACCACCTTCACGTCGATGTATCCCGGGACGGTGAACTCGTTGAAGTTCACGTCGAACGTGATGCGCGTCGACGCGCCCTTCTGCACGCCGAGCGGAGCCTTGAAGCGAAGGGTCGCCCCATCGACGATCTCGGCTTGGATGTCGTCCGTCGTGCCGCCCAGGTTCGTGTAGGTGATGCGCTCGATGTTGTCGGGATTCGGCTGGTCGCTCGACTGCCGCAGGTCGATCTCGCGGGCCGGTTCGCCCGCCTCGATCGTCTCGGCGCGCGGCGTGAACGTCGGGGGCGTGTCGTTGAAGTCGGGGTCGCCGACCGTGATCGGCAACGTCAGGATCGCCGTGCGGCCGATCGGGTCGTCGGCGTTCTTGCCGTCGGTGACCTCGAACGTCAGGGACGCCGGCCCGCGGTACTCCTTGGTGGGCACGTACTGCAGGTGCGTGCCGTCGATCTGGACCTCTTCCTCCGTGGCGCTCGCATTCGCGGAGAGGATCAGCGCGGGATTGCCCGACGGCACCTCGACGAGGTCGTCGACGCTCCAGTCGATCTCCCCGTTCATGGGCACCACGATCGGATCGAGGTCCTTGAGGTACGGCGCGGGGAACTTCGCCTTCTCCTCGGCCTGCAGTTCCTCGGGCGTCTTGGGCTTCTGCGTCTCTTCGGGCGCCTGGGTCTCGTCGACCGTGGCGTCCGCGCCGCCCGGAACCGGGGGCACGATCACGAACGCCATCGCCGAGAGGTCGTCGAGGTCGTTCGTGACCCGGTAGGCGACCGCGTAGCGCTCCGAGCCGGGCTTCACGGTGATGCGCCCGTCGGCGTCGACCTCTGCCTTCGAGGCATTCGGACCCTCGACGGTCACGGCGAGGTCCTCCACGAGGCCGCCCGGATTCGTGGCGTCGGCGAGCGGGGTCACGGTGACGTCTTCGCCGTCGAGCACCTCCTCGGGCTCGATGACCTGGTCCTCGGCCGTCGGCGGCAGGATGACGGCGTCTTCGGTGACCGCGATCTGGAGGAACGCGGTGTCGGCGCCGCCGTGGCCGTTCGAGATCTCGTAGCGGATCGTGTAGGCACCCTCCTGCGCGGGGGCCTCGACGACGACGCGGCGGAGGTCGCGGATCTCGGCCTTCAGCCCCTCGGCGATGTCGGGGAGGCTCGCGACGCGCAGGCTGTAGCCGCTCGGATCGGAGTCGTTGAGGAGCACCTCGACCGATGCGGTGCGGCCGGGCTTCATCTCGATCGAGTCATCGACCGCGCTCGGCGGCAGCTGGACGACCGGACGCGGGATGACGCCGATACGGATGGTGCCGGTCGCCGTCGCTCCGTAGGTGTCCCGGATCTCGTAGGTGAAGGTATCGGTGCCGGCTGAGCCGGGCATCGCCGCGTAGAGCAGACTCGTGCTCGTGAGGTCGCTGACCTGCCCGAGCGACGGAGCGGAGGTGATGCGCGTGAGGGTCACCGAGTCGCCGTCGGGATCGAGTCCGTCGAGGGGGATGTCGATCTTCACGCCGGACCCCGCGAACGTGCGCGAGGTGATGGGCGTGGGCAGGGGCGGACGGTTGCCGTCGCTGCCGCGGGCCACGACCGTGAACGTGAGCGTGGCCTTGGCGGTCTGCTCGGTGTCGTCGCTGATCTCGTAGTCGAGGCTGAACACGCCCGGCTTGTCGGGTGCCTGGTAGCGAACGGTGTCGTCGTCGACGAAGGCGAGCCCCGGGAAGTCGTCACCGGTCGCGAGCTCGGGCAGCACGTGGAATGCGGCCGCGTCGGGGTGGAAGTCGTTCTCGGTGACCGGAACGGTCACGATGTCGCCGGCACGGACGATCGCGGCGTCGTCGACGGCCACGGGCGGTTGGTTCTTCACGAGCGGCGGCACGGGGACCACCGTGACGGTGGAGGTCGCCGAGTTGATGCCGTCGGAGACGGTGTACGAGAACTGCAACTGGCGGTCGAGGGCCGCCGAAGCGGTGACCCGCGTGACCGTGTTGGTGAGGAGCTCCACCGAGACGAGCCCGTCGGTGGCCGTGTCGTCGACCGACTGCACGGCGAGCACCCGACCCGAGGGCGAGACGTCGTTGGCGAGCACCGGAATCGACAGCGGCTCACCGGGCCGCAGGTATGCGGTGTCCTTCACGGCGATGGGCGCGAGCGCCTCGGCCGGCTGCTCGACCACCTGCACCCGGATCAGGCCGACGCTCACGGCCGAACCGGCACCGAGGTTGTACACGAACACGTAGTCGCCGGGTTCGGCGCTCGAGAAGGTGATCGAGCCGCGTTCGACGTTCGGCTTCACCTCGGCGTTCTCGGGCGCCTCATCGACGCCGAGCAGTGCGAGCGGAGCGCCCGAGGGCGAGATGTCGTTCACGAGCGGCTCGATGAGCGTCTTCTCGCCGACGAACACCCTCGCGAAGTCGGGGGTTCCGATGGGGTTCAGCGAACCCGACGGCTTGACCTCGACCGTGAGCGTGCCGGTGGCCGCGGTCTGCCCGTCGGAGACCGTGAACTGCACCTCCTTCTGGCCGAGTTCGGCGGACTTGTGCTGGAACGTGAGGTTGCCGTCTGGACTGAAGCGGACGGAGTCGCCGCCCACCGGCGAGGCGTTGACGAGATAGAGGTCGTCGCCGTCGGGGTCGTTCCAGTCGGTCAGCACGTTGTACGACACCTGCTGGCCCTGCTCGACGCTGATCGCGCCGGAGCGGGACGAGATCGGAGCGGTGTTCTCACTGTCGGGCACGATGCGGACGTTGACGGATGCCTCGGCCACGCCGTCGCGCCCGTCGCTGACGGAGTACCGGAACGAGACCGTGCCGGCGGCGCCCTCGGCGGGCGAGAACTGCAGCGCGCGGCCGCCGTCGATCTGCTCGATGCGGCCCATCGACTCGGGGATCTCGGTCACCGACGACACGGCGAGCACGTCGCCGTCGGGGTCGGTGTCGTTCTCGAGCACCTCGAGGATCGTCGTTCGCCCGGGGCGCGCACCGAAGTCGTCGTCGCGCGCGACCGGCGGCCGGTTCTGGGCGGTGCGCTCGGCGATCGTGTCCTCGAAGGTCTGCTGCGCGCTCTTCTCGTCGCCCTCGAGCTCGTCGCTCTCCTCGGGAGGGGTCACCTCCTCCCAGTTGTCGACGAGCCGGAGCTCGGAGTCGACGAGCCAGGCGTTGCCGTTGGTGAGGTTGTTGAGCGCGATCACGTCGCGGTTCACGCGGAACTCGAGTCGGGCTCCGGCGGTCGGCTGGTCGATGTCGAGCAGCCGCGGCTTCTCGCCGTCGCACGACGCGAGGTAGCGGCCGGCCTCGGCCCAGGCCCCGTGGACGCAGCCGTCGAGCCAGACGGGCGCCGCGACATCCGCCGCACCGCTCGAACCGGCCGGCGCCTCTGCGTCGAGTTCGCGCACGGCGCCGTCGTCGAGACCCACCTCGACGATGCCGGTCGCCGTCGCGACGTACGCGGCGTCGTGCTCGGCGCTCGACTGCTGCAGGCGCAGACCCTCGCCGGGCAGCTCCGTCACGCGACCGTCGACGACGAGCACGTCGCGTTCCTCGTCGAAGATCACGGGGCGTTCGCCCACGGCTGCCAGCTGGTGCTCGCCGAGGTCGCTCACCTCGGTCGACGAGGGCGTGTCGGCCGACCCGCGCTCGAAGGTCTTGAGGGTGCCCTTCTCGACGGACGTCGCGAAGATCGTGCCGGCGTCGGAGACGGCGACCTCGGCGTCGTCGCCGAGTTTCGCGATCGGGTCGGTGCCGCGCCAGTCGAACTGCAGTTCTGCGCCGGCCTGCACGTTCCAGAGCTCTCCTGCGGGCGACAGCACGGCGATGACGTCGCCGCCGTAGGCGATCTTCGACGCGGGCGGCACGTCGATGCGCTGCGAGAGGGTCGTGAACGACGGGTCGATGCGCTCGATCGAGCCGACGGCGGGGTCGTAGACGAACGCGTCGTCACCGTTCTGGAAGACGTCGGCCTCGTTCGACGCGGTCGACACCGCGGCGTCGAGCTCTTCGATCTGCCGGTTGAGGCGACCGGCGAGCAGCTCTTCGGCGTTCGTGACCCACACCTCGCGCGCGCGCAGGTCGGGATCGGTGACCGGGAAGCCCTGGTGCAGCACCGCGACCGTGACGGGAGCTCCGACGAGCACGGCGATCGCGACACCGGAGGCGAGCGTCTTCCGCGCACGCAACCAGGAGGTGAAGCCGGACAATCTCTACTCCTCGTTGCATCCGTCGGTATGGGCGGCGGGGGTCCATCACTCGGCGGACCGCGGCCCACGCTAACACGGGCCCCGGACGCTCCCGAATGGGCAGGACTTCCCATGGTACTTCGATGCGGAAGCGATACGGAGATCCACCTCCGGATGCCGGGCGCGCGCCCGGCCGCCCGATCAGCAGTCCGGGATCGAGCGCCCGGGGCGACTCGTGTCGTCGGCCCTGACGAACCATCCGTCGTACACCCCGACCTCCGACGTGAAGTAGAGCCATGGCTGGCCGTTCCGCTGCGAGTAGCAGACCGCGTCGATGACCGTTCCGGCCCCGAGCGCGCCCTGCGGCTGGAAGGTGCATCCGCTGTCGCGGTTCCAGGGGCCCGACGGATAGGCCGAGTTCGGCTCGGGGCATGTCGTCGTCGTGATCGTCGTCGGATAGCGGGTCGGCGTCCACGTCGGCGGCGCGGAGGGCGTGGCCGCGTTCGAACGCGTCCATGCGCCGCATCCGCGAGCATTGCATGCCTGGACTTCGAAGGAGTAGGCGGTGCCGACCGATCGGCGCAGGTTCACCGCGGTCGCGGAGGTCTGCGTCGAACCGCCGGCCCCGACCTCGCGCCAGACGTACTGCGAGATGCCGCGACCGCCGTCGGCCGCGGGCGGCGACCAGAGGAGGGTCATGTCGCCGGTGCCGTTGGACGTCGCGGTGAGCGTGGCGGCGGCAGGCGCCCCCGGCACGCCGTACGGGCGAACGGTCGCGCTCTCGGCCGAGAGGGTCGACTCGCCGACCGCGTTCCGCGCCGAGACCCGGAACGCATAGGCCGTGCCGTTCTGCAGGCCTCCGACGGTGTACGTGCCCTCGGTCGGGACCGTGAGGCTGCCGCCCGGCCAGGTCACCGTGTAATCGAGGATCGGGGAGTTGTTCGACGCGGTAGAGGCCACGGTGACGCTCGCCGTGCCGTCGCCCTCCACGGCCGCGGGCGCCTGCGGCGCATCCGGCACGTCGACGATCGACAGCAGGATCCTCCCCTGCACCTGGCGGGTGCGATCGCCGGTCGCATCCTGCACCGTGTACACGGCGCTGAGCGTTCCCGTCGCGGTCGGGCCGGTGCGGATCGTGACGGTGTCGTCGGTGAAGGAGATGGAGGCGCTCGCGCCCGCATCGACCTGATCGAGCAGGGCTCCGACCACGCGCAGCGGCTCCCCCTCCGACGCGAACGGGTTGACGTCGTTCGCGAGCACGTCGAGCGTGACCGTCTGAGAGCGGCGGTAGGTCGAGCTCTCGGCCGCCGTCGGGTCGTCGGCCGGAATGGCGAGCGGTCGGCTCGACGAGACGACCGTGACATCGACCTCGCCGGGCACGGTGAGCCCGTTCAGCGTCACGTCGAACGTCAGCGTCGTCCGGACTCCGGGATCGACGCCCCGCGGCACGAGGACGGTCAGCGTCGAGCCTGCGAGACCGGCCCTGATGTCGGAGTTCGCCCCCGCGAGCCCGGAGAAGACGACACGGTCGAGCATCGCCGGGTTGGGGTGCGACGTCGAGTCGAGCAGCTCGATCTCGAGCGGGTCCTCACCGGCCTCGACCTCGACGGCCTGTGCGGTGAACTTCGGCGCCACATCTTCGAGGTCTGGATCGCCGACGGTGATCGGAAGGGTCAGGAGCGCCTTCGCGCCGGTCTGGTCGGACTCCGAGCGGCCGTCGGTCACCAGGAAGCTGACCGAGGCCGGGCCCCGGTAGCCTCGTGCGGGCGTGAACCTGAGGGTCTCGCCGTCGACGCGCACGTCGGATCCGTCGCCGTTCGTCGACGAGGCGCTCAGGATCAGCGCGGGTCGGCCCGAGGGCACCTCGACGAGCTCGTCGACCGTCCATTCGATGGGCGTGTCCAGGTCGGTCTGCTGGGGCGGGAGGTCCTTCAGATACGGGAGCGGCGCCTGCTGGGCCGCGGCCCCGTCGGGGAGCGGCGGCACGATGATGAAGGCTGTCGTCGACAGCCCGTCGCCGTTCGTCAGCCGGTAGCCGATGGTGGTTCGCGACGCCGTCGCGCGGACGCGCACCTCGGAGGCGCCGACGACCTCGGCCGCGTCCCGGTTGGGGCCGACGAGCGAGAGTTCGAGGTCGCTCAACCGGCCACCGAGGTTCTCGGCACCGTCGAGCACGTCGACCTCGACGGTCGCGGACTTCGCCAGGTCCTCGATCGAGACGAACTGGTCGACGGACGTGGGATGGACCGGCCGGGCGTCGTTCGTGACGAGGACGTGCAGGAACGCCGAATCCACGCCGCCGTGCCCGTTCTCGACCTGGTATCGGATCGCGAAGGCGCCCTCCTCGTCGGGCGCCTCGACGACGATGCGATCGTCGACGACGGATGCCGCGATGCCCTCGTCGACCTCCAGCAGCTCGTCGGCGACCGTGAGCTTGTAGCCGTTCGGATCGGAGTCGTTGCGCCAGACCGGCACCGAGGCGACACGGCCCGGCGGGACCTCGACCGTGTCGTCGACCGCGTTCGGCGGCGCATCGGTCGCGGGGCGGGGAATGACGCCGACCCGGATGACCGAGGTCGCCGAAGCTCCGGCGGTGTCCTCCACCTCGTATTCGAAGCTGTCGGTCCCGGCCATGCCCGGATACGACTGGTACTCGATCGTGCCCGCATCGGTCGACACGATGCGACCGAGCTTCGGCGGCGTCGTGATGCCGCGAAGCGCGACGGAGTCGCCGTCTGGGTCGAGTCCGTCGAGCCCGATCGGGATCTTCACCGTGGAGTCCGCGAACAACCGCGACGTCGTCGGCACCGCGACCGGAGGGAGGTTCTCCTCGCTCGGTCCGACGACGACGAACTGCACCGTCGCGATCGCGCTCTCGCGGTAGGCATCGGTCACCCGGTAGTCGACGCTGTAGACGCCGGGCTCTGCCGGTGCCTGGTAGCGCACGGTATCGCCGCTCACGAACGCGAGGCCCGGTGTGCCCTCGGGAACGACCAGCTCGGGATCGACGATGAGCGGCGCCCGATCGGGATGCCGGTCGTTGTCGAGCACCGGCACCGTCACGATGTCGCCCGCACGCACCCGCGCCGCATCGTCGACGGCGACCGGCGGCTGGTGCTTCACGAGCGGGGGCACCGGCACCACCGTGATGCCCGCCGTCGAGGTCGACGTCCCGTCGCTCACCGTGTAGTGGAACTGCACCTGTTCGACGAGCGCCGACGAGGGGGTCGTGCGCACGACGGCGTTGCCCAGCACCTCGATGGTCAACGCGGCGTCGAGGTCGTCGGTCTGCACCGACTGCACCGCGAGCACCTGGCCGCTCGGCGAGACGTCGTTCGCGAGCACCGGGATCGAGAGCGGTTCACCCGGTCGCAGGTAGGCGACGTCGGTGACCGCGATGGGAGCCGGCGCCCCGTCGGGCGGTTCGAGCACGTCGACCCTGATGAGGCCGACGCTCGTCTCAGCGCCGGCGCCGAGGGCGTAGACCACCTCGTAGGAGCCCGGCTCCGCCGCGGTGAACCCGATCGAGCCGCGCTCGAGGTTCGGCACGACCTCGACGCCGTCGGGCACCTCCTCGAGCCCGATGAGGGCGAGCGGGACCCCTGACGGGCTCGTGTCGTTCTCGAGCGGCTCGAGGTCGACGGTACGGCCGGAGAAGGTCTGCGCGTGGTCGGGAGTGCCGATCGGGCCGAGTGCTCCGGTGGGCTCGACGTCGACGGTGAGGACGCCGCTCGAGGTTCCGCGGCCGTCGGAGACGACGTACACGACCTCCTTCGACCCCAGCTCGGTTGAGACGTGCTCGAAGGTCAGCTCCCCGTCGGGAGCGGCGCTCACGCGGTCGCCGGACTTCGGCGTCGCGGACACGAGGAAGACGGCGTCGCCGTCGGGGTCGATCCAGTCCTGGAGGACGTTCACCGTGGTGGATCCGCCCTGCTCGACGGCGACGGCCGTCGTCCGACGCGCGATCGGCGGATCGTCGACCTCCGCCGTGTGCACCGAGATGGACGCGACCGCCTCCGCCACCCCACCGGGTCGCCCGTCGTTCGCCGTGTACCGGAAGGAGAGCGAGCCGGTGAAGCCGTCGGCCGGCGTGAACTGGAGCGCGCGATCGCCGTCGATGAGCTGGACGCTCCCCTGCGACGCCGACACCTCGGCCACGGCCGAGACGGTGAGCACGTCTCCATCTGGGTCGGTGTCGTTGTCGAGCACGGGGATCACCGTCGTGAGCCCGGGTCGAACGCCGAACTCGTCGTCGCGCGCGGTCGGCGCGCGGTTCTCGTCGGTGCGCTGGGCGATGGTGTCCTCGAAGCTCTCGGTGGAGGACTTCTCGTCGCCGTCTTCGGCGTCCTGATCTTCGGGCGGGGTGACCTGCTCCCAGTCGTCGACGAGTCGCAGCTCGTCGTCGAGCAGCCAGGCGTTGCCGTTGGACACGTCGTTGAGCGCGATGACGCTGCGATTGACCCGGAACTCCAGGGTCGAGCCGCGGGTCGGCCGGTCGAGGTCGACGGACCGAACGCTCGCGCCGTCGCACGCGAGGAGGTACCGGGCAGCTCCGGCCCAGGCGGCGTGGGCGCAGCCGTCGAGGCGGACCGGCGCCGAGACGTCGTCGGGATCCTCGAAGGATCCGGAGAACCCAGGGTCGATGCGCTCGACCCGCCCGCCCGACAACGCCACGTCGAGCAGTTCCGATCCGGTGGCCACGAGCACCGAGTCGTCGGCGGGGCCGGCCTGCTGAAGCTTCAGCGCGTGCGTCGGCAGCTCGACCTCGGTGGAATCGACGAGCAGCCGGTCGTGCTCGAGGTCGAGCACGACGGGGGTCCGACCGACGGCCGTCAGCTGGTGGTCGCCGAGGCGCGGCAGCGCTGAGACGCTGGGGTCGCCCCCCGGCTCGATCCGGATGAGCTCGCGGTCGTGCGGCGAGGTCGCGAACACCGTTCCATCGTCGGCGACGGTCACATGACCGCCCGGTCCGACCTTCGCAACCGGTTGGGCCGTCGCCGCATCGAACGCGAGCGGCACTGCGGCGTCGATGGTCCAGACCGATCCCGAACCGGTGTCCATCACCGCGAGCACGTCGCCGCCGTAGGCGATCTCCGCATCGAGCGGGACGCCGATCTCCTCGGTGAGCGTGGTGAACGACGGATCGACGCGCTGGAGCGTGCCGGAGGCGGCGTCGGAGAGGAAGACGTCGTCCCCGTGCTGGAACACGTCGATGTCGCGCGAGGTGGTGTTCACCGCACCGTCGAGCTCGGCGATGGGTTTGCTGAGTCGGCCGGCGAGGAGCTCGTCGCCGTTGGTGACCCACACGTTCCGCGCATCGAGATCGACGTCGACCACGGGGAACCCGGGATGCAGGACGGCCACGCCGACCGGCACGACGACGATCGTCGCGAGCACGACGATCGTCGCGACCTCTCGCGGCCGCGTGCGCAGGAGTCGCCTCAGCACGACGGAACGAGCGGCGTCACTCCCCCGGCTCCGCCGCGGCGCGATCGAGCAGGGGAAGATCGTCGACGCTCACGAGCCTGGTGGCCACGGCGTACTCGACGAGTCGCATGCGACGGTTCGTCGCGAGCTTGCCCCGCCCGCCGCGCAGTCCGTCGACGCCGAGCCGGTCGAGCTTCTCGCACACGTTGTCGAGCTTGCGGTTGAAGGTCGTCATGCTCCACCCGAGTCGAGCCGCGGCCTCGGCCGAGGTCGGCACGGTCGCCCGGCCCGCCGAGGGCTGGACGAGCACGCGCTCGGACAGCGCCACCACGAGGAGCCGCTGGCTCGACGTGAGCGTGACCGGCATGATCGTCGTGCCGCCGTCGGCGGTGGTCGCCGTCAGGGACGTGTTGTAGAAGTCCTCCTCGGCGTGGATCGAGAACTCGTACGTCGTGGCTCCCGCGCTGAAGAGCACCTGCACCTGCTGGAACACGAGCGGGAGCTTCGCACCCGGCGCGACCCAGGCCTGCACGCTGCCCGTGGCATCCGACACCGTGGCCGAGAGCAGTTGGCCGACGTTCGAGAGCCACCACAGGCCGTACTCGGCCGAGAGGGTGAGGAACGTGCGGTGCAGGTACGGGTTCTCGTCGATCGTGAGGTCGGACTCGCGCCCGATCGTGAACGGCGCGCCCTCGGCGACCGTGTACCACTCGCCGCAGTACTCGACCCTGAGCGGCCTCACGGCGTGCACCCGGTCACCGGATCGGAGGTGCGGCTGCCGCGCTGAGTCTGCACGTCGATGCAGATGGTCTGCCCGGCGGAGACGCTGTCGACGACGATCGGCGAGGTCTCGGCCAGCTGCACCGAGCCGCTGCCGTCGGAACGCGCCCACCGGAACCGGTCGCCCTCCTCGGCATCGCCGACGGTCACCGCGAAGGAGACGCTCGTGCCGTCGGCCGACGGCACACCCGGCGCGACCTCGGGCATCGGCACGGTGGCCTCGGCCACGGCGTCGCGATCGACCGACTTCACCGGCGCCTCGGCCTCGGGCCGGGGAAGCGCGCCGGAGAGCACCACGGCCGCGGTGACGGCGACGGCCACGACGACGCCCGCGGCGATGCCGATGACGAGGCCGGCCTTCGAACGACGCTGCGACGGGTCGACCTCGGTGACGGATGCTGCGGCGGGCGTCGTCTCGAGGGCGGGCCGCGCGTCGGCGCGCGCCGCACCCCTGGGCCGCACGATCGTTCCGTCGTCGACCGGGGCCGAGGCGACCGCGCCGACCGGTGACCCTGCCCGGGGCGCCGCCGCTCCCCCGGGGCGCATCATGGTCGCGTCGGCGAGGGGCGGCTGCGCCGCGACCTGCTGCGGTGCACGCGCGACGGTCGCGTCGGCGCCGGCACCGGCGCCGCTGAGGGCGGCCGGCGGGGGCACGACCGCACGCGAACCGCCCGGCGCGGTGGGCGCGACCGGCGCCGCCTGGGCGTCGATCGTGCGCACGGCGCGCGCCCTGGTGGCATCCGCCTCGTCGACGGTCTCGCGCTCCTCGGCGACCGCGAGGTTCGGCACCTCGATGGTCGTGGCCGAGTAGCCGAGTTCGAGCTCGACGCGCTGCAGCGCCCTGGCGAACTCGACCGCGCTGGGGTAGCGGTCGTCGCGGGAGGTCGCCATGCCCTTCGCGAGCACCGCCAGCAGGCTGCGCGGCACGTCGGTGCGATCCATGGGCGTGATCGCGCCGCGCTCGATGCGGCCGATGAGGTCGAGCGTGCCGTTGGAACGCCCGGGGATCTCGAAGGGCGAACGCCCCGCGAGCAGGGTGTAGACGGTCGCGGCGAGCGAGAACACGTCGCTGCGGGGGTCGGGGGTCGGGTCGTCCTCGAACATCTCGGACGGCGACCACGGCACGCTCATGCCGACCGCGGCGGTGCCGCTCGAGCCGGCGGTGCCCGTCGCCTGCGCGCCGGGACGCACCGTCATGGTGTGCATCGGAAGCTCGCCGTCGAGGTTCGACGAGATGCCGAAGTCGGTGAGCGCGGGCCAGCCGTAGTCGTTCGTCAGCACGTTCGCGGGCTTGATGTCGCGGTGCAGGATGCCGGCGGCATGCGCCGTGGCCACCGCGCCCGCGATGCGCACACCGGTGCGCAGTGCGTCTTCGACGGCGAACGGCGACCGCTTGTACTGCTCGGCCAGGCTCGGACCCGAGCAGTACTCCATGACGAAGTACGGCCGGCCGTCGGCCGAGACATCCGCGTGGAAGATGGTGACGATGTACGGGTGCGTCGACAGCTGGGCCATCAGGTTCGCCTCGGCGACGAACTGCGCCCGCGTGTCGCGGCCGAGCTCCTCGGTGAGCAGCACCTTCACCGCGACCTTGCGTCGCGGTAGTCGCTGCTCGTAGAGGAACACGTCGGCGAATCCGCCGGAGCCGAGCAGGCCCTGCGGAGCGTAGCCCGGAAGCTCGGGCGGGGTCGAGGTCGCGCGGCGCATCAGTCGGCGACCACCTGGATCGTCCAGCCGCCGCCGAGGTCGACGACGGTGCCCACGAGCACGGGCGTCGGCTCGCCGGCGCGGAGCCGCACGGGAGCCTTGCCCGGCTGCGCCACATGCGTGCCGTTGCGGGAGTGCAGGTCGGTGATCACGACGGTGTCTCCTTCGACGGTGACGCGCACATGCGTGCGCGAGATGTCCTGGTCGCCAGCACCGATCGCGACGACGCGCGGCAGGCGCCCGCCCGAGACCTGGCTGACGCTCGGCGCGCGCCCGAGCAGCACCTCGTGCGTCACGGGCTCGAGCGAGCCGTCGGGCATGCGCAGGCTGAGCTTCGGCGAAGCGACGGCACCGGATGCCGTCGGCCGGCCCGGTGCGTCGGGAACCGTCGTCTGCTCGGCGCGGCGCGCGTCGCGCTCGGCTCGCAGGCGCTGGAGGTCGGCACCGACGACGGTCATGCCGTCGTGGTCGCCGCCGTAGGTGTCGCCGGTCGGCACGATGGTCTGCTCGACGCCGATCGCCGGTGCGGGCGGCACCGGGGGCTGGATCGGCGCACCGGCAGGCGCACCGATGGCCGCACCGACCGGCGACACGATGGTCGAGTCGTCGATCGCGTCGTACACGGGATCGGGCGTCGGCGCCTGCGCAGGAGGGGGCGGCGGTCCGGGAATCGTGGACCCGGTCGAGCCGCCGACCGGCGGCGCCCAGGCCGAGGGAACGGGCTGCTCGGTCGGCGTGGTCGGCGGCGCCGCAGGCTCGGCGGAGGGGGCGGCCGCGGTCTGCGCCCCCAGTCCGGA
The DNA here is from genome assembly GCF_009749385.1 of Agromyces allii. Lineage (GTDB taxonomy): Bacteria > Actinomycetota > Actinomycetes > Actinomycetales > Microbacteriaceae > Agromyces > Agromyces allii. Next base: position 56,135 of record NZ_WBIN01000001.1, read on the forward strand.
CGGCTCGGCCGACGCCGAGATCTCGGTCGTCGGGAGGGGCTCGTCCGACGCGGAGCGCCCGGGCCGCGCCACGGGCTCGGGCACGGTCGCGACCGGCTCGACCGACTCGGAGCCGACGGATGTCGCGAACACGACGCCCTCGACGATCGGCAGGTCGACCTTCGAGGCAGCAGCAGACGCGGCCGCAGCCGGGCCGCCCGCGGCATCCGTCGCCCTCAGCTCGACCGCCGTGCCTTCGGCCGCGCGCTCGACCCACGTGGAGACGCCCTCGCCCGTGATGGTCTCGGCGCCGAGACGCACGGAGAACCCGCCGCGGACGACGACGCGCACCCCGTCGCCCTCGTCGGCGCGGACGACGAGCCCGAACGACGGCGTCGCCGAGAGCCCCTCGACCGTGAGCCGGTCGAGCACGACCCGCACGGGATCGGCTTCGACGAGCCGGGGCCACAGGTCGGCCACGAGCGCGGCGGACGACGCGGGCAGCATGAGCACCACCCCGCCGCGCACGACGGCGAGGTGCTGCCCCGCGAGGTCAGGCGTGTAGTTCGCCACCGGCGTCTCCGTTCGCTCGCGGCGTGGTGTCCTCGTTCGGCGAGCCTGCCGTCGAGCGGTCCTTCGTGGTCTCGTCGTCGGCGACGCCGAGCTCCGACTCGACCACGATGGCCGTCACGTTGTCGCGCCCGCCGTGGTCGAGCGCGAGATCGACGAGTTCGCCGGCCAGACCGGCCGCATGACCGGTGTCGCCGACGAGCACGCGGGCGATCGCCTCGTCGTCGACCTCCTTGCTGAGGCCGTCTGAGCAGATCAGGAACACCTGCCGACCGGATGCCGGGATGAGCCAGACGTCGGGGTCGACCACGTCGTCGGCGCCGATCGCCCGCGTGATGACGTTGCGGTCGGGGTGCCGTTCGGCGTCTTCGGGGCGGATGAGGCCCGCGTCGACGAGCTCCTGCACGGCCGAGTGGTCGACGCTGAGCTGGCTGAGCGTGCGCCCGTTCCAGGTGTAGATGCGTGAGTCGCCGACGTTGAAGGCCATCCAGTGGAAGCCGGCGCCGTCGCCCGCGTCGACCAGTGCGACGCCCGCGAGGGTCGTGCCCGCGACGGCCGTGCCCTCGTCGCCCTCGCCGCTCAACGCACGCACGGCGTCGTTCGACGAGTGGATGGCGTCGAGCACCTGCTCGGGCGACGACGGGGCGCCGGGTGCCAGATGACGGCGGAACGTCTCGACGACCGTGCGGCTCGCGACGTCGCCGCGCGCGTGACCGCCCATGCCGTCGGCCACGAGGAAGACGGGCGCCTCGGCGAGGAACGAGTCCTCGTTCATGCTGCGCACGCGACCGACATCCGTTCGGGCGCTGTGCGCGATCACCGCGGCTCCTTGGTCGAGCTCGACGACGTCTTCGCCATCAGGGGACACGGTGCTCCTCGTCGCCGTCCTTCACCGGTAGGGACCGGGACGTCGCACCCCGTGCGCCGCCCACCAAAACTAGCAACACCCCGGGCGCCCCGCCGACCCCGGGTCAGCGGGCGTCGTCGTCGGTGAAGTGCGGGACCTCTTCCATCAGGGTGTGGCCGCGCCGCTTCGCGTCGACGTTCGCCTTGACGACGCTCGCGACCGTGGCCACCGCCATCGCCGCGATGATGACGCCGAGCGACATCCACGTGGAGATCTCGGGAGCCCACTCGATGTGCTCGCCCCCGTTGATGAACGGCAGCTCGTTCACGTGCATCGCGTGCAGCACGAGCTTCACGCCGATGAAGGCCAGGATGAACGCGATGCCGTACTTGAGGTACTCGAGGCGCTCGAGCAGGCCGCCGAGCAGGAAGTACAGCTGGCGCAGGCCCATGAGCGCGAACACGTTGGCCGTGAACACGATGAACGGGCTCTGCGTGATGCCGAAGATCGCGGGGATCGAGTCGAGCGCGAAGAGCAGGTCGGTCGTGCCGATCGCGATGAACACGAACAGGATCGGCGTGAAGACGCGATGCCCGTCGATCACGGTGCGGATCTTGATGCCGTTGTAGTCGTCGGAGATCTTCACGCGACGGCGCAGGATGCGCACGAGCAGGTTGTCCTTGTCGTCGTCGTGCTCGACGAACGCCTGCTGGTAGGCCGTGTAGACGAGCCAGACGCCGAAGATGTAGAAGATCCAGCTGAAGTTCTCGATGAGCTGCGCGCCCAGCAGGATGAAGATGCCGCGGAAGATCAGCGCGAGGATGATGCCCACCATGAGCACCTCCTGCTGGAGCTTCTTCGGCACGGCGAACCTGGCCATGATGATCACGAACACGAACAGGTTGTCGATCGAGAGGCTGTACTCGGTCAGCCAGCCCGCGATGAACTGCCCCGCGTGCTCGGCGTCGCCCAGGAGGTACATCAGCAGCGCGAAGATGAGCGCGAGCGCGACGTAGAAGACGACCCAGAGCGTCGACTCGCGGAACGACGGCACGTGCGGACGCTTGACGACGAGCAGGAGGTCGGCGACGAGGATCAGCGTGAGGACCACGAGCGATCCGATTTCGAACCAGGCGGGAAGCTGCAGCACGTGCGGCCTTTCGGGAGGATTTGGGCAGGGCGGAACCCGAAAGTCTCTCCCCTGCAGCACCCGAGGTGCGCCGCCACGCCCGGAGCGGCGTCTTCGGCACTCGTACTGACGATCGTGGCTCGAGACGCGTGAACGCCTCGCGGGATACTCCCCTTCGCTTTCGGGAGTCTATCGGGTGGGATCCATAGACTCGAACCCCCCTACCTCCCGAAGGAGCCCAGTGAGCGCCCGAACGACGCCCGCACACCCGACCAACCCCGCCGCCACGCATCGCACCGCCCCCTGGTCGCGCGCCGTCGGCGGCCTCATCTTCACGAGCCGGTGGCTGCAGGCCCCGCTCTACCTCGGACTCATCGTGGCCCAGGGCGTGTACGTCGCCCTGTTCATGAAGGAGCTCTGGCACCTCATCACCGAGTTCGGTCACCTGAACGAGGCCGAGGTCATGCTCATCGTGCTCGGCCTCATCGACGTCGTCATGATCGCGAACCTGCTCATCATGGTGATCATCGGCGGCTACGAGACCTTCGTGTCGAAGATCAACCTCAACGGCCACCCCGACCAGCCCGAGTGGCTGAGCCACGTCAACGCGAACGTGCTCAAGGTCAAGCTCGCGATGGCGATCATCGGCATCTCGTCGATCCACCTGCTGAAGTCGTTCATCGAGATCGGCAACGTGGGCGGCGAGGGCTATCGGGGCAACCTCACCACCGACGGCGTGATGTGGCAGGTGATCATCCACTGCGTGTTCATCCTCTCGGCGCTCGCGCTCGCGGCGATCGACCGCATGTCTTACCACAAGGTCGCGCCGCACGAGGTGCACGACGGCATCGCAGTGCCCTATCCGGATGCCGCGCCGACCGGTGCCGCGTCGGGGCCGGCGTTCGCGACAGTTGGGGCCTCCCGCACCGACTGACCCTCGGGCGGGCCATCCGCCCACTACCCCGCGCATCGACCGCGCGACCCGGAATGCCCCCGCCGCTGCGGGGGCATTCCGCGTCTGTGGAGCATCGACAACCGCGGTCACCCGCTGGTCGCAGGACCTTGGATGTTCGCACAGGAAATGCTGAGCACTCGTCGAGGATTCCTCCACCGCTGTTAGCTTCGACCGACTCTCAGGGACTCCGAGCCGCCGGAAGCCGACAACGTGGTTGGGCCGGCACGGCGTCCTGGTGGCGCTCGGCCTGCATGCTGCGGCCGCGCGCACCCGATGCCCCGCACCAGCGTCGGTGAGCCACCCGCACTCACCCTCCCGGGCGCCGTTCGCGCGCCCGCACTCGATGGAGCCTCAATGACGAGAATCGATGCACCCCCGCCCCACCGCCACGGAACCGGACTGAAGGTCGCGGCGATCGCCCTGACGATCGCGCTCATCGCGCTGCTCACGTTCTTCTTCCTCACCACCTCCAAGCTCGCCGACGGCGCCGGACAGGTCGCCGACGGCGCCGGCAGCACGGGCGACGGCTCGACCCGGATCGCCGACGGCGCGTCGACCCTGGCCGACGGCGCGGCAGACGCCGAAGCCGGCGCGAGCGATCTGTCGGCCGGCGCCGTCAAGCTCCAGACCGGCGCCTCGACGGCGGCCGGCGGTGCCGAACGGCTCAAGGCCGGCGCCGAGCGTGCCGAGGCCGGCACGGTCAAGCTCGCCGACGGGCTCGGCCGCAGCCTCGCCGGCACGACCGAACTGTCGGCCGGAGCGAACGACGCCGCCGGCGGCGCGGTGCGTCTCTCCGACGGCATCACCGAGGCCGCCGCGGGTGCCGCCCGCGTCGCGAACGGTGCGGCGGAACTCGGTGCAGGCGCCGGGCGACTGGACGACGGTGCCGCGAAGGTCGCGGCCGGCAATGCGGCGCTCGCAGAAGGCAGCTCCGAGCTCGCCGAGGGCGCAGCCGCAGTCGAGAAGGGTTCGAAGTCGCTCGCGACCGGTGCCGATGCCGTTCGAGACGGCGCGGCATCCGTCGCGAACGGAGCAGCAGTGGTCTCCGGTGGGGCGGCCTCCGTCGCCACGGGCGCCGCCAAGGTCGCGCAGGGCGCCAAGTCCCTCTCGGCTGGCGGAAGGCAGGTCGCCGACGGCACCACGCAGCTCTCCGGGGGCCTCACCCAGCTGAAGGGCGGCATCACCGTGCTCGCAACCGGCGCAGCGAACGTCCAGGCCGGCGCGACGCAGGTGGCCGACGGCAACGCCGCGCTCGCCGCGGGCCTGGCCCAGCTGCAGGGCTCGCTCGAGGGATCCGGCCTGCCCGAAGAGGTCCTCGCCGCGATCTCGACGCTGCGCACCAACGCGGACGCGCTCGCCACCGGTTCGGCGGCCGTGAAGTCCGGAAGCGCGAGCGTCGCCGCGGGCGCTTCGTCGCTCCAGACCGGAATCGAGAGCGCCGCGAACGGTGCGGGCACGCTCGCCACCGGAGCGAGCACGCTCGCGGGGGGCCTCGACCAGTTGGTCCTCGAGGGCACCGACCCGCTCTCGGCGGGCGCCGCGAAGGTCGCGGGCGGAGCGGCCGAACTCGCGGCCGGCGCCTCCGACGTGGCCGTCGGCTCGCACGCCGTCGCCACCGGGGCGACGACGCTCGCCACCGGCACGACCGGACTCTCGACCGGCGCGAACACACTCGCCGGCGGTGCGTTCACCGTGGCCGGTGGAGCGTTGTTCGTGGCCGGCGGCGCCGACCAGCTGTTCATCAAGTCGGGCGAACTCGCTGCCGGTGCGTCGAAGGTGTCGGGAGGCACGGCCACCCTCGACCAGAAGGTCGACGGACTCGTCGCAGGCAACGAAAAGATCGCCGCCGGTCTGGAGCGGTCGCTCAGCGGAACGGTCGAACTGAAGACGGGTGCCGACGCGCTCGTGACCGGCACCACGACGCTGTCCACCGGCGCCGCGACGCTCGCGACGGGCACGAAGACGCTCGCGGACGGCGCGTCCACGCTCGCCGACGGTTCCGCGGAGCTGGCCGACGGAACCACGAGGATCGCCGACGGTGCGACCACCCTGGCCGACGGCACGGCGACCCTCGCGGAGGGCAGCGGCGACCTCGCCGCGGGAACCCAGACGCTGGCCGACGGTGCTGCAGGCGTGTCGCCGGCGACGCTGGTCCCGTGGCTGCTCGTGGTGCTCGGCGTCATCGCCGCGATCGTCGCCTTCTGGGTCGCGCACCGGGTGCGCCACGCGCGCCGCGAGCGCCGTGAGCGCCGCGAGGTGCTGCCGGCCTAGTCCGGTGGTCGCCGAGCGGCGGCGGTCGGGGTTCGCCTCGACCGCCGCCGCTCGCGTGCTCCCAGCACGTTCGGTCGTGCCCGGGGGCAGCGCGATGGGCGGGCACGATGATGCTCGGCCGCTGCCCTGAAACGCAGAATGCCCCGCCGAGGCGGGGCATTCTGCGTGCGTCATCAGGATGTCGGATGCGTGACCCCAGCGGGATTTGAACCCGCGCTGCCGCCGTGAGAGGGCGGTGTCCTAGGCCGCTAAACGATGGGGCCGAGACTGATGACGTGCAAACGGAATGCCCCCGCAGGAGCGGAGGCATTCCGGTGTTGCCAGCAAGTTCACGAATCCGTGACCCCAGCGGGATTTGAACCCGCGCTGCCGCCGTGAGAGGGCGGTGTCCTAGGCCGCTAAACGATGGGGCCGAACTGACAACTTGAAGAGTATGACACAGGTTCGGCGTGCGCTCCAAATCGGGCCGGGGCTCGAGCACCCCGCGGCATCCGATCGCTCAGACGAACACTCGGAGCGCCCCGGGCACCACCTCGACCTCGATGGGCAGCACCCCGACGCGCTCGCCGTCGGCGTAGGCCGCGACGTCGCTCGCATCGAGCGAGACCCGGTGCGCCGAGACGAACTCGACGGCCGGGTGGTCGGTGTGCTCGCCCCGGAAGACCTTCGGGAACACCGCGATGAGCCTGGCCCGGGAGATCGGGTGCACGATGAACACGTCGAGCCGCCCGTCGGAGAGATCGGCATGCGGCACGAGCTTCATGCCGCCGCCGATCGACGAGCCGTTCGCCACCGAGACGAGCATGGCCTTCTGCTCACGGCGCACGCCGTCGATCGTGATCGTGTATGAACGCGGACGGAAGGTCGCGAGTTCGCGCACGAGCGCGATCGTGTAGCGACTCGGCCCCCGGGGGCGGGTCATGCGGTTCGCACGCTCATTCACGAGCGCGTCGAAGCCCGCCGAGACGATGCCCGCGAACCACACGGGCGCCGAGTCGCCGCGACGGACCACGCCGGCGTCGATGGTGCGCGGCTCCCGCTCGAGGGCTTCCAGCAGCACCTCGATGCCGGCGAGCGGATCCTCGAACGGGAGTCCGAGTCCCCGTGCGAGGTCGTTGCCGGTTCCGGCGGCGACGACGCCGAACGGCACGCCCGTGCCGGCGACGATGTTGACGGCGAGAGAGACCATGCCGTCGCCGCCCACCACCAGGAGCGCATCGGTTCCGCGGGCGAAGGCGTGCTCGGTCTCACGTCGGAGCAGCTCGAAGTTGGCCTCCTGCAGCAGCACGACCTCATGACCGGCCTCGATCAGCCGCGCGACCGCGATCGAGCCGACATCACGATGCCGTCCGAACGAGGCGGACGGGTTCACCGCGACGATCACGCGCTTGGGGCTTCGGGTCATGCAGAGATTCTGGCAGGCGCGCGGGCTTGCATCGCACGCGCGAACCGGTGTTTGCTCGGAGCATGCGCCTGACGAAACTCGAACATGCCGCTCTCGTGATCGAAGACTCGGGCGATCGGCTCTTCGTCGACCCCGGCAACTACACCACGCCGATCACGGATGCCACGGGCGCCGTCGCGGTCGTGATCACCCACGAGCACGCCGACCATTGGAGCCCCGACCAGCTGCGGCGCATCATCGACGCGAGTCCCGACGTGCGGCTGTTCGGGCCCGCCGGGGTCGCGGCCGCGGCATCCGACTTCCCGATCGAGACCGTCGCCCCCGATGACGTGATCGAGATCGGCCCGTTCCATCTGCGGTTCTTCGGCGGCCGCCATGCCGAGATCCACTCGTCGATCGACATCATCGACAACCTCGGCGTGATCGTGAACGAGGCGTTCGCGTACGCGGGCGATTCCTTCGTCGTGCCCCCTGGCCTCGATGTCGACCTGCTGGCCGCGCCGGCCGGCGCACCCTGGATGAAGATCTCCGAGTCGATGGAGTACGTGCAGGCCGTTGCGCCCAAGCGCGTGTTCGCGACGCACGAGATGGTGCTCTCGCAGTTCGGCAAGGACCTCTCGCACGCGCGTCTCGCGTGGGCCGTGGAGCAGTCGGGCGGCGAGTACGTGCGGCTCGAGCCGGGCGACACGCTGGACTTCTGACGCGCGACCGAGCCGCCCGGGCCGACGCACCGGCCGTGAGGACCACGGCCGGTGCGCGACCGGATCAGTCGTCGCCGTTCGGCCCGCCGCGCCCCTCGTCGTCGCGGGGTTCGAGGGTTCTGCCCCCGTCGTTCCCGTTCCCGCCGTCGCCCTGTCCGCCCGTGTCGGGGGAAGGCGCGGGAGGAGCCGGCGCCGGAGCCGGTGCGGGTGCAGGTGCCGGCGGCACGTACTGGGGTACATCGTCGAACGGGGACGGCGAGGTGTAGGGCGCCACCGGGCCCGGACCGTCCATGCGGAACTCGCCGCCGCCGTACTTCGCGTTGGCCGCGGACATCACGATCGGCCACATGCGGTGACGGGCGGTGGCGGCCGATCCCGAATCGAACGAGATGGCGCGCTGATTCGCATCTCCGTTCACGCTGACGACCGCTGCTGCGGTCGCGACCCTCGTGCTCGCCCCGACCATCCACGTGTCCTTCGCACCATCGGTGGTTCCGGTCTTGCCGATCAGCGGAACCCACGGCGCGGTCGCCGCACTCGACTGCTGGCCGGTGCCGTTCGACATGACGCGCGACATCGCGTAGTGCATCGCGCCGGCCACCTCGGGGGTCACCGCCGCCGCGCACGTCGACTTCGGAGGCGTGATCTCCTCGCCATCGGCGCCGACGATGCGGTCGATCGCGATGGGCGTGCAGGCGACGCCGTCGTTCGCGATCCCTGCGAACGCGACCGCCATGCTGAGGGGCGCGACCTCGTTGATCCCGAGCACCGCCGACGGGTACTGCACGAGCGGATTGCCGTCGGCCCGGTGCACGCCGAACGCCTGGGCCTTCTGCGCGATTCCGCACTGGTCGATGAGCTTGGCCATGCCGAGGAAGCCGGTGTTGATCGACCCGATGGTCGACTCCAGCGCGCTGTAGTTACCGCCCGCCTCATTCGCGTCGTTGCGGGGATTCCACCCCGGGTCGGCGTACTGCGTGCCGAGACAGCTGTCGTTGAACGCACCCCAATTGCTCTTGCGGCTCGAGTTGACGCGCTCGGTCAGCGCATGCCCTTCGGCGAGCCATTCGGCGAGCGTGAACACCTTGTACGACGATCCGGGCTGGAATCCGCTCGAGCCGCCGTAGTCGTAGTCGGTGTTGTAGTTGATGCCGGTGACGAACGGATGCCCGGCCACGACCTCGGGGTCCTGGCTGTACAGCTTGTTCTGGGCCATGGCGAGCACGCGCCCGGTGCCGACCTCGACGCTGGAGATCACCGCGCCGACGTCCCACCCGGGGAAGGTCGACGGAACGTTGTCGTTGATCGCCTTCTCGGCGGCGTACTGCAGGTCGAGGTCGAGGCTCGTGTAGATCTGGTATCCCCCGCGACGGAAGTTCAGCATGCGCGCTTCGTCGTCGTCGCCGAACGTGGGGTCGTTCTGGAGGATGTGCTTCACGTAGTCGCAGAAGAACGCGGACCCGCCTGCGGTCTGGCATCCGGTGCTCGGCTCGTTGAGCGAGGGTTCGACCGCGGTCGCGATCGCCTCCGCATACTGCGGCTCCGTGATCTTCTTCTCGCGGAGCATCTGTCGCAGGAGGTAGTCGCGGCGATCGCGGTTCGCGGCGTACCCGTTGGCCGCGCCGTTCGTCTCGCTGTCGGGCTTGTCGAGCTGGAACTTCACGGGGTTGTTCACGATGGCGACGAGCGAGGCCGCCTGCGGCAGCGTGAGGTTCGCCGCGGTCGTGTTGAAGTAGTAATTGGCGGCGGCTTCGATGCCGTACACCGTTCCGCCGAAGCCCGCGATGTTCAGGTACCCGAGCAGGATCTCGTTCTTCGTGTAGCGCTTCTCGACGCCGATCGCGAGCCGCATCTCCTTGAGCTTGCGATCGATGCTCGTCTCGGTCGCGCTGTCGTAGCACGCGAGCCGCTCCTCTTCGACCAGCGCGAACCGTTCGTCGCCGGTCAGTGCCGCGACCTCGTCATCGGTCATGTCGCTGAACGCGGTGGTGTCGGCCTCGCGCTCGCACTGCTGCACACGGACGTTCTTGACGTACTGCTGCGCGATCGACGACCCGCCCTGCGTCGCACCGCCGGCCGCCGTCGTCAAGGCCGCGCGGATCGTGCCCTGCAGGTCGACGCCGCCGTGATCGTAGAATCGCGGATCCTCACCGGCGACGGTGGCATCCTTCACGAACGGGCTGATCTGATCCCACCCGACCTCGACCCGGTTCTGGTCGTAGAACGACGCGAGCAGCACCGTGCTGCCGTCGGAGCGCGTCGCGTAGATGTTGCTCTTCTGCGAGAGATCGCCGATCTTGAGGTACCCGGGCAACCGTTCGAACGTGTCGATGGTTCCGGATGCCGCCATGCCGACGGTCGCGAGCGCCGGAGTCACCCCGACGACGATCAGCGCGGCCGCCATCGAGCTCGCCACGATCAGACCGAGCACACCGCCGAGCACACCCAACGGCGTCCGCGTCTCCGCGAAGTCGCGGTTGCGCTTGTTGCGTTCCGTCACACTCACCCCCCGAACCGACCCGTCGTTCGGTAGGGGCGAACGACCGTGGTCACCTCAATGGAACCTCACGTCGGGGTGCATGTCCAGCACCTGCGATCTCGGGCGCGCCGAGCCACCTCGCCCCGTGGTCCGGAGGGCTCCACGGAGTCGCCGTCACGCTGTCGCAGTGCGGATCCGCACCTCGCGTTCCATTCGCTTCTCATGCCGTTGACGACCTTTGATCGCCTCGGCTTCGCGGCTCTTCGGAGGCGCGTTCGTGACGAGCCCGTCGAGCATCCTGCGCGTCGCCTCCGCGATCTCGTCGATCGCGCGATCGAACGCCTCGGTGTTCGCGCGGGACGGATGCGTCGACCCGCTGACCTTGCGCACGAACTGCAGTGCGGCCTCGCGCACCTCGTCATCGGTGGTCGGCGGCTCGAAGTTGTGGAGCACCCTGATGTTCCGGCACATGCCGACGAGGGTACGCCGGGCTCGCCGCGACCGCGACCGGGCAACGCGCGAACCGCGGTGGTCGGGTTCGACCCGCAAAGCGGCCCGGGCGACCTCGACGGGTCGGCCTGCCCGGTCCCGCGTGTGGTGGACTGGAGCATATGGATGCCGAAGGCCTGGTCGCCCGTCTCGCGAGCAGCGTCGCGAACACGGGTTCCGCACGCCTCGCCCAGACCATCGGCACGCTCATCTCCTCGGGCGAGCTCCGACCCGGCATGAAGCTGCCGCCCATCCGGACCATCGCGCAGGCGCTCGGCATGAGCCCGTCCGCCGTCGGGCAGTCGTGGAGCTCGCTCCGCGAACGCGGACTGATCGAGACGAGGACCCGCGGCGGCACGGTGGTGATGGGTCCGCGGTCATCGCCGCACCCGGTGCGGTTCGCCCAGCTCGTGACCGCGGCCGACGCCGGCGAGTCGGACCTCGGGCGACCGTTGCCCGACCCGACGCTCCTCCCCGACGTGCGCAGCGTCTTCGCCCGGGTGGCCGCGGAGACGCCCGATCTCAACCTGAGCGATCCCCCGGCCGCGACGGCGCGACTCCGCGAGGCCGCTCGCGCGCACTGGCCGTTCGCCGTCGAAGACGTCATGGCCGTGCATCGCGGCATCGACGGGGTCGAGCAGGCGCTGCTCGCGCTCGTGCAACGTGGCGAGACCGTCGCGGTCGAGGATCCGAGCGTGCCCCGCGTCCTCGACATCGTCGACCGCCTGGGCCTGCGCGTGCTCCCGATCGCCTGGCGCGAGCGTGGACCCGACCTGCGGGAACTCGGCCGCGCGGTGCGCGCGGGGGCGAAGGCGTTCCTGTACCAGCCGAACGGCCATTCGCCGACGGGTGCGAACGTCGACGACGAGTGGTTGTCTGCCGCGGCGGCCGTCCTGCAGCCGAGCGGCACCCTCGCGATCGAGCTCGACAACTTCGCGCTCCTGCACGAAGAGCGGCGCACACTCGGTCGGTCGCTACCCGAGACCACGCTGCTCATCGACGGGTTCGGCTCCTCGCACGGCCCCGATGTGCAGGTCGCCCTGCTCGGCGGGTCGGCCGCCGCGGTCGAACGGGTGCGCCAACAGGTCGCGTACTCGCACCGGTGGGTGAGCCGTCTGCTGCAGGACTCGCTCGCGTGGATGCTGCTGGATCCCGGCACGCGGCAGCACGTCGCGCGTTCGGCGGCCGAGTACGGCCGCCGCCACGCGACCGCCCGCGACTGGCTGCGGTCGAACAGGCTCGACGTCTCGACGTCGACGACGGCGCCCTCGATCTGGATTCCGGTCGCCGACGACGACGCCGTGACCGCGCGGCTCGCGGAACGGGGCATCAGCGTGCTGCCGGCACGGCTGTTCGAGCGGCGGCGCGCACACAGACGGCACATCCACATCAACGGCGGTGTCGACGTCGAGTCGCATCTCGCCGACTTCGAGATCCTCGTCGAGATCGTCGACGCGGTCGCAGCAGAGGAGCGTGCCGCCAGGCGCGATCGCGACCGCGCACTCCGCGAAGCGGGCGACTACCAGATCTAGGCGCTCGCCGGCTGAACGTAGGTGAGCACCCGCGCGACGTCGGTCGCTGGCCGCTGCTCGCCGGCGAGCACCTCGAAGTCGAGGTGGTTCTCGCGAGGCGGCAGAGGGCACGTGACGAAGTTCGTGAACGCGCACGGCAGGGCCGTCGCGTAGTTGAAGTCGATGTGGTCGATGCGCTGCGCGTCGCGATCGGCGAACTGCAGTTCGATCACGCGTCCGGCGCCGTACGTCGTGCGTCCGCTCGTCAGGTCGCGGACATGCGCGACCGGCTGCACGCCGTACGCGGCGTCCTTGCCGATGATCTCGAGGTCGTACGACGCGCCCCCGTGCTCGAAGCGCAGGGTGCCGATGCGGGCGGTCGTCTCGCGGACGCCCGTCTCGACGGTGGGTGCCTCGATGTCGCGGCGCTCGGCGGGCGTGAAGCTCGCCGGAATGCGCCACGCCGGATCGTAGTCGTAGGCGGTCAGTCCCGAGAGATCGGTCTCCGCCGAGGCCCGGGGGTCGCGCACGCGGATCGCGTGCAGCTGTTCGCCTCCGTCGCTCGTGCGCACGATGGTCTCGACCTCGAGGTCGCCGAAGTACACGGGCGCGCTCGTGCCGTGCCCGTAGGTCTGGTTGCGACCGGGCCGGATCTCGACCGGTCCATTCGGGTACTCGCCGTCGACGGAGAGGCTGGGCCCGTCTGCCGGAGGGGTGAAGAGGACCCGACCCCGTTCGACACCCCACGTGCCGGGCAGCAGGTCGAACGTCGCGCCCTGCTCTCCCTCGGTCAACCAGTACTGGGCGACGAGGGCAGTCCAGCCGTAGGGGCGCGCGAGCTCCGCCGTGCGGGCGTGACGCCATTCCCGCCACTGTCCGACGAGGTGTTCGATCGTTGGCATGGAGTGCTCCTTCTCTGGGTTCTCGCGGTGCTCCGCGTGCGATGTGCTGATGGGGGTCGACGGTCGTCGGGTCATCGGGAGCCCGCGGCCCGCTCGATGAAGGCGCAGACCCGTTCGAACGAGTCCGCACTCGCCCGCGCGTTGCCGACGGGCGTGCCGCCGTTCGAGTAGTGCACGCCCGAGACGGGGTGCACGCGCTCGATGTCGGTGCTCGGCAGGTTCGGCAGCGCGATGCCGTGGCCCGCGTCCTCGTAGTCGAGGTGGAGCCGCTCGGCCTGGTGGCCGTTGCGCTCGAGCGTGCTCATGACCATGCGGGACGCCATGCTCGAGGGCCATGCACGGTCATCGAGGCCGGAGATGCAGGCGACGGGCCCGGCGAATCGCTCGATCGGAATCCGCGATGCCGCGGCGAGCGCGCGATCGCGAAGTCCGTCGACGTAGACGTCGGAGTGACGTGTGGGCGGCGGCTCGTCGTTCCAAGGCTGCCAGCGCACCTCGCGGTTGTCGTTCCAGAGGTGCTCGAGCTCGACGCCGTCGAGGGTCCAGGCCGGTCCGTTCCAACCGTCGGCCGGGTCTGCGGCGCCCTGCGCGCCGAATGCGAACGCACCCGGCACGAACGCGGCGACGCCCTGCACCTTCTCCGGGAAGGTCGACGCCAGCAGCAGCGAAAGCTCGCCGCCGCGCGACTGGCCGCTGACCACGGCGCGGCCGCCGGCCGGCTCGAACTCGGTGTTCACGAGGTCGAGGGCGCGCTCGAAGTACTCGAGCGGGGTGCGCGAGATGTACGGGGAAAGGCCGGGCGCGCGGAAGTATCCGAGCGCGATGGCCTGGATGCCTCGGCTCGCGTACTGCGCGGCGCGTGCCTCGTTGATGCCGCCGCCCGAGCCGTTGAGCACGAGCACCGTCGGGAACGGCCCGGCACCGGTCGGGCGGAATCGTGCGCCGACGAGGCCGTCCTGTCGGATCTCCGTGCGCTGGACGTCGTCGGCGAGCAGCCACTGCTCGACCTCGACGCTCGAGTGCTCGATGCCGGCGGCGCCCGGTCCGTCGACATCGAGGAAGCCGGTGCCCGCCTCCGCGCGGGCCGTCAACCGGGTGAGCAGCGGAAGGCCGACGTCGGCCGGTTCGCTCGGGCCCGTGCCGTCGCCTTCGCGCCGCTGCGACCAGAACAGCCCCATCGAGTCGGCCGTCCGGTAGTCGCCCGACACCGGGGCGTCGCGGTCGAGATCGACGCGCCCTTCGGCGTCGGCGAGGAAGGTGGCCTGGGCCGCCCAGTCCGTCGTACCGCGCCGCGTCTCGGAACGCACGGTGACGAGCGACCCGGGCGTCGCATGCTCGACGACGACGGCTCGGCGCTGCCACAGCGGCCCGGATCGCGGGGAGACGGCAAGGTCGAGGGGTCGGCCGGCCGCGGCATCCGCACCCCGGCTCATCGCGCCGCTCCCCCGCCGATCGAGGCGAGCCACTCGGCGGCCGCCGTCGTCAGGGTGATCGTCTCGGGCAGGGCGTCGAGCGACGGCGGCAGGGCATCGAACCTGGCGGGCAGGTGACCGCCGGCTGCGCGCCAGTCCTCGCCGAGCCGTGCCGAGGCGCCGGTCGCGTCGACCGCACCCGCGGCCTTCGGGTCGAACGCGATCACGATCGCACCCCTGGTGGCGGGCTGGCGGGCATCAGCCGTCCGGCCGCCGACGCCCACGCCGGCGACGAGCTCGACCACGAGGCCCGTGAGGGACCCGAGCAGACTGTCGGGCAGGATCGCGCCGACCGCGGCCGGATCGGTCGTGGGGCGCCCATCGCGGTCGACGAGGAGTCCTGCCGCGAGCGGAGCCTGCTCGGCCTGCGCACGGCGTACCACAGCAAGCGTCACGGGCGAGCTCGCGTAGTCGACGACGAGCGGATGCTGCGCCGCGCGCGGCACGCCGATCGCGAGCGGGTTCGTGCCGATCGCGGCGGTCGTCGCCCCCCACGGCGCGACCGCGGCCGGCGACTGCGCCGCGACCACGCCGATCGCGCCGCCGAGGGCGAGCGATCGGGCCGCGCAGCCCAGCACCCCCATGGCGCCCGCACCGCGGATGCCGACGATCGCGGCGCCCGCGAGCTGCACGCGCTCCTCGGCGAGCCGGACTGCAGCGGCGAGCGCGAGGATTCCCGGCGCGGCCGACGCGTCGATCGCGGCCGCCGCCACGGCACCGCGGCCCTCAGCAGGCGGTTCGGCCGCGGCATCCGTCGAACCCTCGATCGCGTCGAGGCGATCGAGATCGCGTCGGAGCATGCCGACCCCGAATTCGGGAAGCCCGAGCAGTTCGGCCTGGAGCAGCCAGAGCGATGCGCGCTCGACATCGGCGGGATCGGCGTCGAACGGCGCGAACAGCGCCGTCAGCGATGCGACGGCCTCGGCTCGGGCGATCGAGCGGGCGTTCAGTACTTGACCCATGGCACCAGTCGACGTTCCAGCAGTCCTTCGAGGGCGGTCGCACCGTAACCGAGCGCCGAGATCGTGACGATGCCGACGTACATCTTCGACACGGCGAAGGTCGACCACGAACTCCAGATCATGTAGCCGAGCCCGCTCTGCGCGCCGACGAACTCGGATGCCGCGATGATGACGAAGGCGCCGCCGGTCGCGAGCTTGATGCCCGTGAAGATCGACGGAAGGGCGTACGGCAGCGACACCGTGAACCGGCGCTGGATGCGCGACGCGCCGTTCGCGCGAGCCACGTCGTCGAAGAGCGGGGGCGTCTGCATGACACCGCTCATCGTGTTGAAGAACAGGTAGAAGAACACGCCGATCGCGACGATGACGTACTTGCTCGTCTCGCCGAGCCCGAAGATCAGGAGCAGCAGGGGGTAGATCGCGACCTTCGGAATCGGGAGCAGGCTCGAGAACACGGGCTCCAGGAGCAACCGCACCGAACGCACCGATCCGAGCAGGAGCCCGAGCAGGAGTCCGGGGATCGCGCCGAGCACGAAACCGACCGCGATGCGCGAGAGCGTCATGAGCGCGTCGGTGATGAGCCGCCCGGAGACCAGGAGCTCGATGAAGGTCTCCACGATCGCCGTGGGCGGC
This sequence comes from Agromyces allii, assembly GCF_009749385.1. Classification (GTDB taxonomy): domain Bacteria; phylum Actinomycetota; class Actinomycetes; order Actinomycetales; family Microbacteriaceae; genus Agromyces; species Agromyces allii. The sequence goes on from NZ_WBIN01000001.1 coordinate 72,440, forward strand.
GGAAAGAAGCGCGCATCGAGCACGCCCAAGCGGCTGAGCACCTCCCACACGACGAGGAGGAACACCGGGGTGTACGGTCCGAGGCGGCGGATCCAGACGGACCCTCGTTCGGCCCTGACCGCGTCCTCGAGCTGTGCCGTGATCTGGTCGCGGTCGGACGTGACGCGCGTGTCGACGGTCGTCATCAGGCGGCGACCTCCTCGTCGTCGTCTCGAGCGGCATCGTCGCGCTCGAGCAGGTTCCAGAGCTGGTAGGTGATCTCCCCGTAGCGGGGGTCGCGCCGCAGCGCGATGATGTCGCGGGGCCGACCGAACGGGATCTCGACCTCCGCGATGATGCGCCCGGGGCGGTGCGACATGACCACGACGCGGTCGGCGAGGGTCAGCGCCTCGTCGACGCTGTGCGTGATGAACAGCACGGCTTTCGACGTCTGCTCCCAGATGCGCAGGAGCTCCTGCTGGAGCACCACCCTGGTCTGCTCGTCGAGCGCGCCGAACGGCTCGTCCATGAGCAGGACACTGCCGTCGTCGGCGAGCGCGCGGGCGACCGAGGTGCGCTGGCGCATGCCGCCCGAGATCTGCGCGGGGTAGTAGCTCGCGAACTCGGTGAGCCCCACCAGGTCGAGCAGCTCGGCGACCCGGGCGGCCCGCTGCGCCCGCGGCACACGGCGCAGGCGCAGCGGATAGGCGATGTTCTCGGCCACCGTCAGCCACGGGAACACCCCGTGCTCCTGGAAGACCACCGATGGGCGGCTCGGCGTCTCGACCGTGCCGAGGCTCGGCTTCTCGAGGCCCGCCGCGATGCGGAGCAGCGTGCTCTTGCCGCAGCCCGACGGGCCGAGCACGCACACGAACTCGCCCTCGCGCACCTCGAGCGAGACGTCCTCGAGCGCGACCAGCACGTCGTCCTTGGATTCCGCGCTCGGGTAGGCCTTCCAGAGGTTGCGGACGGAGAGGCCGCTCATCACTCGGCGGAGTCTGCCGCGGTGGCGGCGGCCTTCTCGAGGATGTCGGCGCGGAAGACGTCCTCGATGCCCGAGTCGCCGTCGAACTCGAGCGCACCCCGGTCGCGGAAGAACGCCTCCTGGCGGGCGACGTCGCTCCAGTCGATCGTGCCCTCGGGGTCCTGCACGGTCAGGCCGATCGCGGTGAGCGTCTCGACGGGCAGGTCGGTGTACTGGGCGATGATGGCCTGGTCGTCGGCATCCTGCCACCCGCCGTCGGCGAGCTCGTGGACCGCCTTGAGGTAGGCCGCGGTGAAGGCCTCGACGGCCGCAGGGTGCTGCTCGACGTACTCGGTGTTGAACACGAGCGCACCGAGCTCGACGCCCGCGTGGTAGCTCACGTCGAGGATCTCGTGCCCGAGGTCCTGGGCGATGACGGCCGACGAGATGGGTTCGATCGACCAGGTGGCGTCGACCGACCCGTTCGCGAGCGCGGCCGGGATGTCGCCGGGGCTGAGGTTCACGAGTTCGACGTCGTCGAGCGAGAGTCCGGCCGACTCGAGTGCGAGGGCCACCGAGTAGATGCCGAAGCCGCCGTCGCCAGGGATGCCGATCTTCTTGCCCTTGAGCTCCTCGGCCTCGGTGATGCCCGACTGCTCGGATGCGAGGATCGGCGAGGGGTTCTTGCCCTCCTCGGGGATGCGCGACACGCTCGCGATCACCGAGAGCGACGCGCCCGCCTTGGTCGCGTTGAAGAGGCCGGCGCCCCACGTCGCACCACCGGCGGTGATGTTGCCGGTCGACACCTGCTGGTAGGTCTCGCCCGAGCTGCCGCTCTTCGAGATGAGTTCCACGTCGACGCCGGCGTCCTCGAAGTAGCCCTTCTCCTCGGCGAGGAAGAACGGGGCGTAGTCGGCGTAGGGCGAGTACAGGAAGGTGATCTTCGGAGCGTCCTCAGCGGACTCGCTCGCGCCCTCGCTGGCGCCTGCCGCGCTGCTGCAGCCGGCCATCAGCACGGCGGTGGCGAACAGGGCGATTCCTCCGGCGAGGCGACGGCGACGAGTACTCATGGCGTGAGCTCCAATGACTGGGCGGAACCGGGCTCGGTTCCAGCGTGCGGATACGACGAAGCGCCGCCACCGAGCGGGCGGCCCGGCCGGGAGGTCGTCTCGCGGCTCACGGTCCTGATGCTCGATGCAGTGCGCTGAAGCGACTGTAGATCGAGGGGCCGGTCGGCGCCGAACTCTGTTACCGCGCGGTTTTCCGTGGACAAACGGATGTCGCGCGCACGCCTCGTGCGCACGGGCAGGCGGCGTCCGTCGAGCGCCGCTCCGCGAGCACGGCGACGGTGGTCGCGGTCGGCGGATCGGACGGCGTCGGCGGGCCGAGCGGAAGGAGACGGCACGCGCCGGACGGATCGCGCAGCGCTATCGAAATGCACCCGGATACGCGAAAACCCCCGCCTGAGCGGGGGTTCTTCACTGCTGGGGTACCTGGACTCGAACCAAGAACAAAGGTACCAGAAACCTCCGTGTTGCCAATTACACCATACCCCAATGGCTTCGGAACCGTGTTCCGCGCCGAGATAAGACTCTATCTCATGGATCGGCAGCCGACAAACTGAGCAGGTCTCAGCGCGCTGAGCGGCCGCTGGATGCGTGCCGAACATCGCCTGAGGCTTCGCCCGCAACCCCGCCAATGCGGGGCAGCGCCGCGGCGCGCACCCCTGCCAGTCTGTGCAACATGCCCGAGTCCAATGACCTGCTGGCCGTCCTGATCGATGCCGACAACGTCTCCCCCGCGCGCATCGAGGCGGTGCTCACCGAGGTCGCCCGATTCGGCACGTCGTCGGTCAAGCGCATGTACGGAGACTGGACCAGCACGAATCTGAGCGGCTGGAAGGCTGCCGCCAGCGCACATGTCATCCAGCCGATCCAGCAGTTCGCCAACACGACGGGCAAGAACGCGACCGACAGCGCGCTCATCATCGACGCTATGGACCTGCTCTACACCGGCCGGTTCACGGGCTTCTGCATCGTGTCCTCCGACAGCGACTTCACGCGACTCGCGGCCCGCATCCGCGAGCAGGGCATCACGGTCTACGGGTTCGGGGAGCGCAAGACGCCCGAGTCGTTCCGCAACGCCTGCGACCGATTCACGTACCTCGAGGTCATCGACGCGCCGAAGGAGACGGATGCCGCGCAACAGGCGGTGCAGCCCGTCCCGCAGATCGACCAGCAGCAACGCCTCCGTGCCGACGGTCGACTCGTCATCGCGCTGCGGGCCGCGGTGAGCACCGCAGCCGACGAGAGCGGTTGGGCGAAGCTCTCACCCGTCGGGTCGCTCCTCCGCAAGCAGCAACCCGACTTCGACTCGCGCAACTGGGGATACGCGAAGCTCTCGGACCTGGTGCGTGCGACCGGTCTCTACGAGGTGAAGGTGCAGGCGAACGGCGTCCTCGTGAGGCCGAGGTCATCAGCACCCCCGCGCCTCGCGGAGACCGCCCAACGCACGGCGGCGACGCAGGCGAAGGCGAACGCCTGACCGCGTATCGAACGACGGATGCCGCGGGCATCACGCCCGCGGCATCCGGTCACCGCATTTCGAGTGGAGGGCTCAGCCCAGCTTCGCCGCGAGCCCGTCGAGCCGCGCGAGCGAGTCGATCTTGCCGAGAATCTGCATGGACTCGAAGAGCGGCGGAGAGATGCGGCGGCCGGAGATCGCCGTGCGCACGGGGCCGAACGCGACGCGGGGCTTCAGGCCGAGGCCGTCGATGAGGGCGCCGCGCAGCGCCTCCTCGATCTGGTCGTGGGTCCACGCGTCGGCCGGCAGGCGGTCGAGGGCCTCGCGCGAGGCGGCGAGCACCGCGGCGGCGTCGGCGGGGAGCCCCTTGAGGGCGTCATCGTCGATCGTGAGGCCCGCGGCATCCGTGAACAGGAAGCCCAGCATGCCGGGCGCCTCGCCGAGCAGGGCGATGCGCTCCTGCACGAGCGGAGCGGCTTCGGCGAGGATCGCCGCCTGGGCGGGCGTCGGCGGCCCGGTGAGCACGCCCGCGGCCTCGAGGTAGGGCACGGTGCGCGCGGCGAAGTCGGCGGGCTCGAGCAGGCGGATGTGGTCGCCGTTGATCGACTCGGCCTTCTTCTGGTCGAAGCGGGCCGGGTTGGGGTTCACGTTCGCGACGTCGAATGCGGCGATGAACTCGTCGCGGCTGAACACGTCGCGGTCGGCCGAGTAGCCCCAGCCGAGCAGCGCGAGGTAGTTGACGAGGCCCTCGGGGATGAACCCGCGGTCGCGGTGGTGGAACAGGTTCGACTCGGGGTCGCGCTTGGAGAGCTTCTTGTTGCCGTCGCCCATGACGTAGGGCAGGTGGCCGAAGCGGGGCACGAACGTCGTCACGCCGATGTCGATGAGCGCGTGGTAGAGCGCGATCTGGCGCGGCGTCGAGCTCAGGATGTCTTCGCCGCGGAGCACGTGCGTGATGCCCATGAGCGCGTCGTCGACGGGGTTGACCAGCGTGTAGAGCGGCGCGCCGTTCGGGCGCACGAGCACGAAGTCGATCGTCGAGCCGACCGGGAAATCGATGCGGCCGCGGACGAGGTCGTCGAAGCCGAGGTCGGCCTCCGGCACGCGCAGGCGCAGCGCGGGCTCGCGACCCTCGGCGCGGAACGCGGCCTTCTGCTCGTCGGTGAGGTCGCGGTCGTAGTTGTCGTAGCCGAGCTGCTTCGGGCGACCGTTCGCGAGGTTGCGCGCGTCGATCTCCTCTGCCGTCGAGAACGACTCGTAGAGGTGCCCGGCCGCCTTCAGCCTGGCGATGACGTCCTGGTAGATGTCGCCGCGCTGCGACTGGCGGTAGGGCTCGCTCGGGCCGCCCTTGTTGACGCCCTCGTCCCAGTCGAGGCCGAGCCAGGTGAGCGCGTCGATGATCTGGTCGAAGCTCTCCTCGCTGTCGCGCGCGGCATCGGTGTCTTCGATGCGGAACACGAAGGTGCCGCCCGTGTGGCGCGCATACGCCCAGTTGAAGAGCGCGGTGCGGACGAGGCCGACGTGCGGCGTGCCGGTGGGCGACGGGCAGAAGCGCACGCGGACGTCGCTGCCGGTGGCGGTGGTCGTGGGGTGGGTTGTCTCAGACATCCCCTCAATCGTACCGAGGGGCGGGGCGCGTCGAGGGGCGGATGCCGCACCCGGGCGATCAGCGCCCGGCTGCGAGGTGCTCGAGCACGGCCACCGCGGCGGCGACGGCGGGCACCCGTGCCCCGCCGCGCGCGGTCACGAGGTGCAGCGAGCGCACGTCTCCCCCGGCGGTGGGCCGCACGACCACGCCCGGCCGACGCGGCGAGGCCGCGAGCGCGAGCTCGGGCAGCAGCGCGACGCCGAGCCCCTGCGCGACCATGCTCTCGACGGCCACGAAGTTGTCGGTCTCGAATCCGATGCGGGGGCGGAACCCGGCGCCGTCGGTGAGTTCGAGGAGGTGCCCGCGGCAGCTGGGGCATCCGGCGATCCAGGCGTCGTCGGCGAGGGCGGCGAGGTCGACGGCGTCCGACCCGGCAGCCGGGTGCCCGTCGGGCAGCACGACCCGCATGGGTTCGGCTCCGATCGAGCGCACGTCGAGGCCGCGCGCGCGTTCGGTGTGCGGGTCGTCGCGGTCGCCGGGATAGCTGAAGGTGATGGCGAGGTCGGCGCGATCGGCCCGAACGGCGGCGACCGCCTCGGGCGGCTCGGCCTCGACGTAGGTGACGGTGACGCCCGGATGCCGCGCCGCGAGGCCCGCGATGAGCTTCGGCACCAGCGTGGCCGACGCCGACGGGAACGCCGCGAGGCGCACCCGCCCGGCCCGGAGCCCCCGGATCTCGGCGAGTTCGCCGGCCGCGGCCTCGAGCGCGGTCGCGACGGCGTTGGCGTGCCTGGCCAGCACGCGCCCCGACTGCGTGAGCCGGATGCCGCGGCCCGCCCGCTCGACGAGGGCGATGCCCGTGCGCTGCTCGAATCGGCGCAGGTGCTGGCTGACTGCGGGCTGGCTGTAGCCGAGCGAGTCCGCCGCGGCGGTGAGCGATCCGTGCTCGGCGATGCGCCGCACGAGCCGCACGGTCAGCAGGTCGAGGGATTCGGCGAGGGCGTCGATCGAGGCATCCGACATGCCTGAATCATAACGTGTAGGTATGTGTTCGATCACTTACCTGCCGTTGTGCAATGGAACGATCGGTCGGAGGCTGGATGCATGCACCACGAGCGATCCCGATACATCGGCGGCCGCGGCTACCTCGCCGCCTGCACCCTGGGCCTGCCGGCCGATGTCACGCGCGACGCCGTGCGCCGCGACCTCGATGCCTGGGCCGCCGGCACCGCGACCGCGGCCGACTACTCGGCGAGCCTCGAGCGTTCCCGCGCCCATGCCGCGAGCCTGCTCGGCGCGGCCCCGCGACAGGTCGCCACCGGATCCCAGGTCTCGGTCTTCACCGGCCTCGTCGCGGCATCCGCACCTCGCGGCGCCGAGGTGCTCTGCGTCGACGGCGACTTCTCGTCGGTCGTCGCTCCGTTCCTCGCGCACGGCGGCCTGCGCGTGCGACACGTGCCTCTCGACGCGCTCGCCGACGCCGTCACGCCCGCCACCGCCTACGTCTCGTACTCGCTCGTGCAGTCGTCGACGGGCGAGATCGCGAATGCCGCGGCCATCGCCGAGGCCGCGCGCGCCGCCGGCGCGTTCACCCTCGTCGACACGACGCAGGCGACCGGGTGGATGCCCACCGACGACCTCGACGCCGACGTGCTCGTCTGCCACGCCTACAAGTGGCTGAGCTCACCGCGCGGCGCCGCGTTCGCCGCCTTCTCGGATCGGGCGATCGAAGAGGTCACCCCGTTCACGGCTGGCTGGTACTCGGGCGCCGACCCCTGGACCTCGTGCTACGGACCCGACCTCCACGTCGCACCCGATGCCACCCGCTTCGACGTCTCCCCCGCGTGGAACGCGTGGGCCGGTGCCGAGGCCGCACTGGAGCTCGCCGCCTCGCTCGACATGCACGAGGTCCGGCGGCACGACCTGGCGCTCGCGAACTCGTTCCGCGCGGGCATCGGACTCGAGTCGTCCGACAGCGCCATAGTCTCGTGGGCCGACCCCGACGGCTGCGACCTCGGGGCGATGACCGCAGCCGGCATCGCCGCCTCGGGTCGCGCGGGTCGTGCCCGCGCGGCGTTCCACGTGTGGAACGACGAGGAGGACGTGGCGCTCGCGCTCAGGTCGCTCCGGCCGCGGGCGGCGTTCGCGATCTGATCGGCGCCGAGCCGGAGTCCGATCCGTTCGAGCGCGGGAGCGCCGGCGCTACGCCCGACGCACCGGGTTCGACAGCGTGCCGAGCCCCGAGACCGAGACCTCGACGGTGTCGCCGTCGACGATCGGCCCGACGCCGGCGGGCGTTCCGGTGAGGATCACGTCGCCGGGCAGCAGCGTGAACACGCTCGAGGCATAGGCGATGATCGCGGGGATCGAGTGCACCATGTCGGCCAGTCGCCCCTCCTGTCGACGCTCGCCGTTGACGCTCGTCTCGATCGTGCCGTTCACGAGGTCGAGCTCGGTGTCGATCACGGGGCCGAGCGGGCAGAACGTGTCGAAGCCCTTTGCGCGCGCCCACTGCCCGTCGCGCTGCTGAAGATCGCGGGCCGTCACGTCGTTCGCGATCGTGTAGCCGAAGACGACGCTCGCGGCGTCGGCCTCGGCGACGTTCTTCGCGATGCGGCCGATGACCACGGCGACCTCGCCCTCGTGTTCGACCCGCTCGCTCTGCGGCGGGAGCACGATCGTGTCGGCCGGACCGATCACCGACGTGTTGGGCTTCAGGAAGAGCAGCGGCTCGCTGGGGGCCTCGCCGCCCATCTCGGCGGCGTGCTCGCGGTAGTTCTTGCCGACCGCGACGATCTTCGAACGCGGGATGACGGGGGCCAGCAGTGTGGCGGCCGCGAGCGCGACCCGCTCGCCCGTGGGCTCGTAGCCCGCGAACATCGGGTCGGCCTTCAGGACGATGAGCTCGTGCTCCTCCTCGTCGACGATACCGAACGAGATGGACTCACCATGCGAGAAGCGCGCGATCTTCATGCGTCCAGCCTACGGCGCGTCGACCCGGGATTCGTCGGGGCGGGGTTGGTCATGGCGAGGTCCGTCGGGGATGAGCCGCTTGCCGAGGCTCGCGACGTCGTCGACCTCGTAGCCGAGGCTGCGGTAGAACGCGATGACTCCCGCGTTGGTCGAGCGCACCTGGAGGTTGAGCTTGGGGCAGCCCCGCTCGGCGAGCAGGCGCTCGGCCTCGGCCATCAGACGCGCGCCCAGGCCCGCTCCGCGCCGTGAGCCGTCGACCGCGAGGTAGTTGACCCACCCGCGGTGCCCGTCGTAGCCGATCATCGCGGTCGCGACCAGCGCTCCCCCGGCCTCGCCGACGAGGAACAGCTCGGGCTGCACGGCCAGCTTGCGCTCGATGTCGAGGTACGGGTCGTTCCACGGCACCACGAGCCCGGCCGCGCGCCACAGCGCGACGACCGGCTCGGTGTCGGCGACCGCGAAGGGGCGGATGCGCACGGCGTCGGCTGCGGCATCCGCCCCTTCGGGCAGATCGGAAGGGCTCACGCGTCGAGGCGCAGCATCCAGCCGTGGCGGTCTTCGCGACGCCCGTACTGGATGTCGGTGAGCTCCTCGCGGAGCGACAGCGCCAGGTCGGATGCCTCGGCGTGCGTGTGCACGATCTCGAAGTCCTCGGCGAGCAGGCGCCCGATGGGCACCACGACGGCGGCCGTGCCGCACGCGAACGCGCCCACGATGTCGCCGGACTCGACGCCGGTGCGCCACTCGTCGATCGAGATGGGACGACGCTCGACCGTGTGGCCGCGGTCGGCCGCGAGCTGCAGGATCGAGTCGCGCGTGATGCCCTCGAGGATCGACGCGGACTCGGGCGTCACGAGCGTGCCGTCGCGCTTGACGATGACGACGTTCATGCCGCCGAGCTCTTCGAGGTTGCCGGCGTCGTCGAGGAAGGCGACCTGCTGGCAGCCCTTCTCGTAGGCCTCGGCCTGGGGCAGCAGGCTCGACGCGTAGTTGCCGCCGGTCTTGGCCGCACCCGTTCCGCCCTTGCCGGCGCGCGCGTACTGGGTGGAGAGCCAGATGTTCACGGGCGCGACGCCGCCGGGGAAGTACGCGGCCGCCGGGCTCGCGATGACGTAGTACGCGACCTTCTTCGCCGGGCGCACGCCGAGGAACGCCTCTTTCGCGAACATGAACGGACGCAGGTACAGGCTCGTCTCGGGGGCGCCGGGCACCCACTCGGCGTCGACCTCGATGAGCTTCTTCAGCGACTCGATGAAGATCTCGCTCGGCAGCTCGGGCAGCGCGAGGCGCCGTGCCGAGCGCTGCATGCGCGCCGCGTTCTCGTACGGGCGGAACGTGTGGACGGAGCCGTCGGCGTGACGGTACGCCTTCATGCCCTCGAAGATCTCCTGCGCGTAGTGCAGCACCGCAGCCGCCGGGTCGAGCGAGATCGGGCCGTAGGGCGTCACGCGCGGACGGTGCCACCCGCCCTTCTCGGACCAGCACACATCGACCATGTGATCGGTGAAGTGGTTGCCGAAGCCGGGGTCGGCGAGGATCTCGGCGCGCGCCTCTGGCGACTTCGCCTGGTCGTTGCGAACCGTCTGCCAGATGAGCCCTGCGGGAGACGGAGCCTGGAGCGGGAGGTTGATCGTCATGATGGGTCCTTCAGTCGATGAGTCAGTCGAGTGAGCCGATGCGAGCGGCGATCGCGTCGCCGACCTCGGGGGTCGAACGACGTGCGTCGCCGCGCTCGGCGATGTCGGCGGCGACCGCACGCTCGACCTCTGCCGCGGCATCCGCCTCGCCCAGATGGCGGAGCAGGAGTGCGACGGAGAGGATCGCGGCCGTGGGGTCGGCGATGCCCTTCCCGGCGATGTCGGGTGCGGAACCGTGAACCGGCTCGAACATGCTGGGGAATCGGCCGTCGGGGTTGATGTTGCCCGAGGCTGCGAGACCGATGCCGCCGCTGATCGCGCCGGCCAGATCGGTGAGGATGTCGCCGAAGAGGTTGTCTGTGACGATGACGTCGAATCTAGCAGGATCCGTCACGAAGAAGATGGTCGCGGCATCGATGTGCAGGTAATCGACGGCGACGTCGGGATACTCGAGCCCGACGGCGTCGACCGTGCGCTTCCAGAGCGAACCGGCGAACACGAGCACGTTGGTCTTGTGCACGAGCGTCAGCTTCTTGCGGGGGCGGGCGGATGCCGCGGCGAACGCGTAGCGCACGACGCGCTCGACGCCGTACGCCGTGTTCACCGACACCTCGTTGGCGACCTCGGCGGGCGTGCCCGTGCGGATCGCGCCGCCGTTGCCGACGTACGGACCCTCGGTGCCCTCGCGCACCACGACGAAGTCGACCTCGCCCGGGTTCGACAGGGGGCTCACGACGCCCGGGTGCAGCACCGTCGGACGCAGGTTCACGTAGTGGTCGAGCTCGAAGCGGAGCTTCAGCAGCAGGCCGCGCTCGATGTTCGCGCCGGCCAGCCGGGGATCGCCCGGCGTGCCGCCGACCGCGCCGAGCAGGATCGCGTCGTACTGCTTGATGGCGCTCAGGTCGTCGTCGGTCAGCACGTCGCCGGTCTCGAGGTAGCGCGCGGCCCCCAGCGAGTACGGCGTCTGCTCGATGACCAGATCGGTGCCGCGAACGGCCGCGTCGAGCGCTTTCAGCGCCTCTGAGACGACCTCAGGGCCGATCCCGTCACCGGGGATGACTGCGAGTTTGACCGTTCGTACCATGGAATTCCCTTCGTGCGCCAGCCCTCACAGCGTATCGGCTGGCGAGGCTAGCCTGAGCCCGCTGCCGGAGATCCGGCCGCGCACCCGGCGCGTCCACCCGACCGCCCGAGAAGGGAGTCCCCCACCATGAGCATCGGACTCGGAATCGTCCTCTTCGTGATCGGCGCGATCCTCGCGTTCGCGTTGAACATCGCCGTCGACTGGATCGACCTCCAGCTGGTCGGCTACATCCTGATGGCCGCAGGCGCGCTGGTCGTCGTGCTCGGCATCGTGCTGCTCGCGCGCCGCCGCCGCACGATCTCGACCTCGCAGACCAGCGTCGACCCCGCTTCCGGCACGCAGGTGCGCCGCGACGAGACGAGCGCGCCCGACACGACCGCCTACTGAGGGCACGCACGAGGGCCCGCGTCGCAGCGCGACGCGGGCCCTCGTGGTCGTCGGCTCTCCGCGGTCGTCAGTCCGTCGACGCCTGAACGGGGTTGCGCAGCGTCACGGCCGCGATGACCGCGGCGCCGAGCATGAGACCCACGCCGATGAGCGAGGTGAGCACCACGCCGCCGTCGAACGCGACGGCGGCCGAGGCGAGCACCTGGTCGGCGATGCCGGCCGGCATCTGCTCGGCGACCGCGGAGGTGCCCGCGAGCGTCTCGCGTGCGGCATCGGCCTGCGCGGAGGTCAGCGACGCCGGGAGCACGAGCGCCGCCCGGTAGTGCGCGGCGAGGATGCTGCCGAGCACCGCCGTGCCGAGCACCGCGCCGAGCTCGTACGCCGTCTCGGAGACCGCCGACGCGGCTCCGGCCTTCTCGGGCGGTGCGCTCGAGAGGATGAGCTCGTTCGAGACGGTCTCGGCTGCGCCGATGCCCACGCCGAGCAGCACGAACGCGAGCACGATCGGGGCGATCGACTCGGCATCCGTGAACAGGGCGATCACGAGGTAGCCGGAGGCCGAGAGCCCGAGCGCGACGGGCACGAGCACGCGCGGGCGCACCCGACGAGCGACCGGCACGACCGCGAGGCCGGCGATGATCATCGCGACGAGGCCCGGCAGCAGCGCGAGTCCCGCCTCGACCGGGCTGAGCCCGGCGATCAGCTGCAGGTGCTGCGACACGAAGTAGAGGAACCCGACGAGCGCGATCACGCTGAACAGGTTCACGAGCACCGCGCCGCCGAAGGAGCCCTTCGCGAACAGTCGCACGTCGAGCATGGGCGAGTCGCTGCGGAGCTGCCGGCGCACGAACCAGAGCGCGCAGGCCGCACCGAAGGCGATCGCGAGGATGCCGGTGGCGTCGAGCCCGTCGGTCGCGATCGACTTGATGCCGAACACGATCGGCACCATGGCGGCGAGCGAGAGCACGATGCTGACGATGTCGATGCGGCCCGGGTTCGGGTCGCGGCTCTCGGGGATCAGCAGCGGCACGAGGATGATGAGCGGCACGAGCACGGGCACCGCGAGCAGGAACACCGAGCCCCACGCGAAGTGCTCGAGCAGCACGCCGCCGACGATCGGGCCGAAGGCGCTGCCGGCGGCGAAGCCGGTCGCCCAGATCGCGATCGCGAGCCGGCGCTGCTCGCGGTCGGCGAAGACCGTGCGGAGCAGCGACAGCGTCGAGGGCATGAGCATCGCGCCGAAGAAGCCGAGCGCGGCGCGGGCGGCGATGAGCGCCTCGGCGGTGGGCGCGAACGCGGCACCGATCGAGACGACGGCGAAGCCGACCGAACCGATCAGCAGCATGCGGCGACGTCCGAAGCGGTCGCCCGCACTGCCCATGGCCACCAGGAGTCCGGCGAGCACGAGCGGGTAGGCGTCGATGATCCAGAGCTGCTGGGCCGCGGTCGGTGCGAGCGCGAGCGAGATCTCGGGCAGGGCGAAGCTCAGCACCGTGTTGTCGATCGAGACGAGCAGCACGGGCAGCATCAGCACCGCGAGCGCGAACCAGGCGCGTCGCGGGGCGCGCACCGAGGGTTCGGCGGCGCCGCGTGCGGTCGCGCCGGGGGCGCCGGCGGTCGGGCGCGCGTCGAGGTCGGTGGTGGTCGTCGGAGTGGTCAGGTTCTCGGTCATGCGTTTCGCTCGTTCTGTCTCTGAGGCGGTTTCTATACCGTCCAGTTGGTATAGTAACAGGATGCCGCGAGACCTGCCAGCACCGGCCCCGACCCCGTTCTCCGCCACAATGGGGTCATGAGCCGTCCCCCAGCCGCACGCGAAGCCGTGCTCGACGCCTTCGAACGGCTGATCATCGCCGACGGCGAACGCGCCGCGACCCTCGACGCCACGGCCCGCGCCGCCGGCGTCTCGAAGGGCGGGCTGCTCTACCACTTCGGCTCGCGCCATGCCCTCATCGCCGGGCTCATCGAACGCCTGCACCGCCTCGTCGACGAGGACGTCACGCGCATCGACGCGGCGCCCGAGGGCCCGATCGCGTACTTCGTGCGCTCGTCGCTCGAGATCGAGACGGCACTCGACCGCAGCTTCATCGCCACCGTGCGCCTCGCACAGGGCGGCGACCGCGAGGCCGGCATCGCCATCGAGGAGGTGCGCGAACGCTGGCTCGTCGAACTCGGCCGCCACGTCAGCGACCCGGCGCTCGCCATCGCCATCACCCTCATCGGCGACGGCCTCTACTACCACTCGGCCCTGCGCGCCGAGGCGGTCGACGATGCCGCGACCGCCGGCGACTTCAGCCCCGAGCAGATGGACGCGCTCGTCGCCCTGCTCGAACGCCTGGTCGCCGACGGCCGCTGACGGCCGCTGAGCGACGGTCACCGTCCGGCGGCTGATGACGGGCGCTCGGCGGGCACTCCCCCGCCGGGCCTTCGAACGGCGACTCGCGACATCCGCCTCGACCTCCCCTCGGACGACGGATGCCGCATGCGACCGGTTCGGGTCGCATGCGGCATCCGCAGGGCTGGGAGTGCTGCCTACTCGGTGATATCGATCTCGACGAAGACCGAAGCGTCGATCGCCTCGCGGACGCGCTCGAGCACGTCGGCGGGAACCGGCGAGTCGACCGTGAGCACGCTGAGCGCGCTGCCGCCGGCCTCGCGACGGGCGATCTGCATGCCCGCGATGTTGATGCCGGCCTCGCCGAACTCGCGACCGTAGACCGCGACGATGCCGGGGCGGTCGGCGTACTCCATGACGATGTGGATGTCGGCGATCGGCACCTCGAGCTCGTAGCCGTTGATGCCGACGAGCTTCTCGACCTGCTTCGTGCCGGTCAGCGTGCCCGAGACGGAGATCTGGCGGCCGTCGGCGACCGCGCCGCTCAGCGTGATGACGTTGCGGAACTCGGCCGACTCGGCGTCGACGATGAGCCGCACGTCGATGCCGCGCTGCTCGGCGAGGAGCGGCGCGTTCACGTACGAGACGGACTCGCTCACGACGTTGGTGAAGACGCCCTTGAGCGCGGCGAGCTTCAGCACCTTGACGTCGTACTCGGACAGCTCGCCGTGCACCTCGACGTCGAGGCTCGTGAGTGCGCCCTGCGCGAGGCCCGAGAAGAGCTGGCCGAGCTTCTCGACGAGCGGGATGCCGGGGCGCACGTAGGGGTCGATGACGCCGCCCGCGACGTTGACCGCGTCGGGCACGAGCTCGCCGGCGAGCGCCAGGCGCACCGACTTCGCGACCGAGATGCCCGCCTTCTCCTGCGCCTCGTCGGTCGACGCGCCGAGGTGCGGCGTGACGATGACGTTCGGCAGGGCGAGCAGCGGCGACTCGCGCGGCGGCTCGGTGACGAACACGTCGAGGCCCGCGCCCGCGATGGTGCCGGCGACGAGCGCCTCGTGCAGCGCCTCCTCGTCGATGAGCCCGCCGCGCGCGACGTTGACGATGTAGGCCGACGGCTTCATCTTCGCGAGCTGCTCGGTCGAGATCATGCCGGTCGTCTCGGGGGTCTTCGGCATGTGGATCGTGATGAAGTCGCTGCGCTCGAGCAGTTCGTCGAGCGAGACGGTCTGCACGCCGAGCTGCTGCGCGCGAGCGGCCGTGATGTACGGGTCGTACGCGATGACCTCGACGCCGAACGCCTGCAGGCGTGCCGTGATGAGCGCGCCGATGCGGCCGAGGCCGATGATGCCGACGGTCTTCTCGTAGAGCTCGGTGCCCGTGTAGTGCGAACGCTTCCATTCGCCCTGCGCGAGCGCGGAGTGCGCCGCCGGGATGTGGCGCGCGAGGCTCAGGATGTGGCCGACCGTGAGCTCGGCAGCCGAGATGATGTTCGACGTGGGCGCGTTCACGACCATGACGCCGGCGGTCGTGGCCGCCTTGATGTCGACGTTGTCGAGGCCGACGCCCGCGCGGGCGACGACCTGCAGCTTCGGCGCCGCGGCGATGGCCTCGGCGTCGACCTTGGTGGCGGAGCGCACCAGGATCGCGTTGGCGTCGGAGAGCGCGGACAGCAGCGCCGCCCGGTCGGTGCCGTCGACGTTGCGGACGTCGAAGTCGGGCCCGAGGGCGTCGACGGTGGCGGGCGAGAGTTCTTCGGCGATCAGCACGACCGGCTTTGACACGAATAGATCCTTCGGGTCTTGCGCGCACCAAGGCGCAGCACTGTGTGGGTGGGATGCGCCACACACCGTCGGGGGCGCAACCCGCTCAGCCTACTTCAGGCGCGAGGTGTGTTTCGTCCGTATGACGACGACCGACCGTCTGCAGACTCGGCCAGGGCCGGACACGTCGTCAGACGACGACGCCGCCGATCTGGCCGAGCAGCACCGTCAGGCTGAGGAAGAGCACCGCCGACACGGCGAGCCCGGTGAAGTAGAGCGCGATGCGGGCGAGCAGTCCGCGCCTGCGACCGAGGGCGAACGCCACGCCGAAGCACGCGAGCGGCGCGACGAGCGCGACGATCATGACGGCCCAGCCGCCGCCGCTGAACGAGAGGCCGAGACCGAGCAGCTGCACGATCGATTCCACGACCTCCCACACGTCGTACGCGTAGAAGAGGCCGAAGAGCACCGCGAGCGTCACGTCGAGCCAGGTCGGCAGCGAGCGGTTCCGGGTCGCGGTGTCGTCGACGACGCCGGTCGCGGCATCCGTCGACGCGGGCACGCCGGGCTCGGGTGCGACGGGAACGGTGCTCATGCGGTGACCCCCAGGACGAACGGCAGCGGCGCGAGCACGAGTGCCCCGACGACGAGCCACACGAGACGCGAGCGGCGACCGCCCGCCCGCATCGCGAGCGCGAACCAGCACGGCGCCGCGAGCACCGCGAGCCAGAGCCCGAGCGCGTACATCGCGTCGCTCACGATGCTGACGCCCGGCACCGAGGTGCGGAGCGCGGTGATGAGCCAGCCGATCGTGTAGAGCAGGTAGACGCCCGCGAGGATGCCGAGCACCACGAGCTCGACGGAGCCGGTCTGCGGCGCGGCACCGGCCGTGTCGTCGGCGTCGGTCTTCGCGTCGGCGTCGGTCTTCGCGTCGGCGTCGGCGTCCGCGACCTCGAGCGGGCCGGATGCCGCGTCGGGCCCGCCGTCGGCCACCGGGGCCGCGACCGGCGGGCCGACCGTCTTCCAGCCGGGGGCGAGCGTCGGATCGTCGTCGCCCTCCCAGCGCAGGGCGTCGTCGTCGGAGTCGCGCGTCATGCCGTCAAGCCTACGACGGGCGGCGAGGTCGGGCCGCGCGTGCCGCGGCGCGAGCGGCCGCCACTGCGGCGCGCACGGTCGCGGCATCCGTCACGTCGAATCCGTCGACGCCGCCGCCGGGGCCGCTCGGACCGCCGCGTTCGTCGCGGCCGCGCGCGGAGAGGTGCACGGCATCGACGCCCGCGGCCGCGAGTTCGCCGATGTCGGGCACGCGCACACCGCCGCCCGACATGATCTCGAGCGCTCCGCCGACCTCGGCGACCATGCGCGCGAGCGTGGGAAGCCCGGCACGGCAGTCGGCGCCGCCGCCCGACGTGAGCACGCGGCGCACCCCCCGGCCGGCGAGCGCCCCGACCGACGCGAGCGGGTCGGCACTCGCGTCGACCGCCCGGTGCACCGTGACGTCGATGCCCTCGGCCGCGGCGACGAATGCCGCGATCGCGCCGTCGTCGAGCGTGCCGTCCTCGGTGAGCGCGCCAACGACGACGCCGTCGGCGCCGAGCGATCGGGCCTGTCGGATGTCGCGCACGATGGTGTCGATCTCGTCGGCGTCGTAGACGAATCCGCCGCCGCGGGGCCGCACGAGCACGTGCACGAATCCGGGAGTCCGGGCTGCGGAAGCAGCGGCCACCGCGGCCTCGACGAGCCCGGCCGACGGGGTCAGCCCGCCGAGCCCGAGCGCCTGGCACAGCTCGATGCGGGCGGCACCTCCTTCGAGGGCGATGCGGACGCCCGCGGCATCCTGGACGGCGATCTCGACCTGCAACTCGTTCGGCACCATGACACCGTAGCGGGTCGGCGCGGTCACCTGCCGCCGAGCGCTGCGCGGGCGCGGACGAGGTCGAAGAACGCGCCCGGGTCGACGCCGGGCGGCGGCGCGGCGAGCGGGCGCCTGCCGGTGGCCGCGGCCGATGCCGCCCGCACGGCGGGGGCCGCACCGTGCGGGGCGGATGCCGCGGCATCCGCCTCGAGCACGTCGAACGCGTGGGCGGCGTCGTCGACCGGGCCGGCTCCTTGCACGCCCGCGGCCTGGTCCGCGCCGCTGCGAGCCGACCCGCCCTCGGCCGCCACGCTCCGCACGAGCGCGAGGCAGCGCCCGTCGGCCCAGCCGAGGCTGATCGTCGCGCCGACCGGCACCGGCCGGATGCGCGTGCCGTCGTCGAGGACCCGCGCCGGGCGCTCCCACGCGACCTTCACGAGCAGCTCGCGCTGCGGCGGCACGTCGGCCGGCCCGACGCGCTTCGTCGCGTCGATGCGCGCGAGCACCGTGAAGGGCACGCCGGCGGGGATCCCGATCGCACGGCGATGCCGGCTCACGTAGTCGTACGCGGCGTAGTCGTGGTCGCGGAGGTCCTCCAGGCGCTCGGGCGGCACCCCGAGCGCCTGCGGGCGTCGGCCGTGCACGCGAGCCTCCGAGTCCACGATGCCCCGGGTCACGAAGCGCGTGGCGAACGCGTCGCGTCGTCGCCGCACCTCGACGCTCGCCCTGCGACCCGTGGCCGCATCGATCGCCCGGTCCGCGGCGAAGGCCGCCCGGCCGACATCCGCGAATCCGAGATCGCCCGGCGGAAGGTAGTCGATGCCGCGCAGCACGAACCGGCGGAAGATGAGATGCGCGGTGCCGAGCGCCTTGTTGGCAGCCTGCGTCGCGGTCGGACGCCTACCGCCGTCGCCTCGACGACTCCGCTCCCGCGCGAAGCGGGCGTCGAAGATGTCGCGGAGCGTGTCGTAGTAGACGGCCGACAGCAGCGTGCTGAGCTCGTGCGGATCCGCGCCTGCGAGATCCGAGAGCCGCCCGGGCTTCGCGAGCTCGCGGAGCGCGTGCCGTTTCGCCCCGTCGGGGCCCGGCTTCGCGACCCCGAACTCCTCGGCGATCGAGCTGAACGCGTTGTGCTCGTCGATGCGGTTGCGACTCCGTGCGAGCACGCTCGTGCGGAGCCGGTCGCTCTCGAGCGCCATGAGCACGGCGATCACGTCGGCGACGGCCTCGTGGATCGCGATCGACTCGCGGGTGCGCCGGTCCGTGAGCGAGGGCTGCACGGCGTCGAGCAGCGCGTGCCCGCACTCGTGGGCGACGATGTCGCGACTGAGCGCCGTGTGCACGCGCGAGCCGTCGACGCCGGTGAACGACGAGAACTGCAGGCTGCGGGTGCGGCGGTCGTACGCCGCGTTCGCGCGCTCGCCCGCGCGCGGCACGATCAGCAGCTGCTCGCCTCCGAACGCCCAGGTCACCCGCCGACCGAGCGCGTCGGCCCCCTCGAACATACGGATGGTCCGGAAGGCGATCCCGAACGCGTTCACGGCGAGCGCGGCAGGCGACTCGGGGTCGGGGCCGGTGTCGTAGGTGCCGTCGAGCGCCCCGTCGCGCGCGGGCTCGAATCGCGCGGGCGGCGGCAGCGGCATCCCGGTCTCCGGGTCGAAGTCGACGACGGCGAGCCGACGGCACGCGGGCCCGTCGAGGAAACGGTCGTTCGCGTCATCCGGAAGCGGCAGCTCGCGGTTCTCGTGCGTCGGCGCCTCGGCACCGTCGACCCGGCCCAGGTCGACCGAGTCGTCCTGGATGACGAGCGGCACCGTCGCGATCGGACCCCTGCGCGCCATGGTTCAGCCTCCGACGACCGCGCCGGGCACGGCCTCGACGAGGATGGCCTGGCCGAGCAGGGCTTGCCCGACCGCGCCGATGGCCGCGACCGCGATGAGGGCGAGCGGCACGGGGTCGCGCCAGGCGCGCGGGTGCCTCGCCTCCCACCACACCGAGAGGCTCAGTGCCGCGAGCACGACGACGCTGTGCCCCGGCACCATCGAGAGCATGAGCGGGCCGCAGAGGATCGCGCACCTGCGCCACTCGATCGCCCCTGCGCGGGCGGCGGTGCGGATGCCGCGGCGACCGCCCGGCGCGACGGGCGGCGTCTTCGCGCACTTCGTCAGGAGCCGGGCGCGCCAGGCCGACCACCGCGCGAGCGCCGCGACCGCGAGCGCCGCGAGCTGCCACCAGAGGCTGCCGGCCGGGATCGCCGCGAGCTGGGCGAACGCGCCCGCGACGAGCCCGAACGACAGCCAGAGGGCCGTCGAGACGGCGACCGCGACGAGCGGCAGCCCCACCCGCCAGCGGGGGAACGACCCGGCGCTGATGCGCTCGGCGAGCGGGACGAGCAGCGGCCACATCATCGCGACGACCATGAGCAGCCAGCCCGCGATCCACGCCGGCGTGACGACGACGGATGCCGCGGCGGCCGCGGAGCCCGAAGCACCCGCATCCCGGGCGGCGTCCGACCCGCCGTGGTGCGGCCCCGATCCGATCCGGCCCGCGATCGGCAGCGCGGCGAGGAGCAGCACCGCCCAGGCGAGGCCGGAGAGGGCCCGGAGCGCTTCACCGACGCCGAACCCGGCACCGATGCCCGGTGCCCGACGGCGGCGCCGCGCTCGTTCGGCGGGCCGCACGGCCCGAGGGGGCGGGGTGCCCGATGTGCGTTGCGTCTGCAGGCTCACGGCGTTTGCACGTAGACCGTGACCTGGGCGACCTGGATCGCGCGATCGTCGGCGCCGGCGTCGGGTTCGCCCTCGGCATCGCCTCCGTCCGGCTCGACCGCCGGCTCGGCCGCGGGAAGCAGCCGGACCGTCAGCGCCCCGCCCGCCCATCCCTCGGCGAGCAGGTCGGCCAGCACGGTCGACGCGTCGACGAGGTAGTTGCGCACCTCGTCGTCGGGCGTGCCCGCGAGGCCGAACGTCGAGAACCCGCGCACGACGTGAGCGTCGGCATCGGGCGCAGAACGGATCTCGACGTCGTACGCCGCATGCGGCTCGTGGGCGGTCGCCCCGGCGAGCTCGAGCATGAGCCGCGTCGGCGCCGCCTCGTCGAGTCCGAGGCCGCCGCCCTCGAACGGGATCTCGCGCTCCTCGCCCGACGTGAGATCGAACGTCGCCGCCACGGGCTGCCACTTCGGTGCCTCGTCCAAACCGAGTCCTCCTCCGGTCGCGGCGATGATCGCCGCACGTCGCTCGGCGACCTCGTCGGCGAGCGGATCGGCGAGCACGATCGACTCGTACTCGTAGTCCATCGACTCGTCGGCCAGGTCTTCCACCGCGGCCATCGCATACGTCTTCGGGCGCTGCTCGTCGCCGAACCAGAAGGTCGAGGAGTCCCACGCCGTGACGAGCTCGGGCGGCGTGTCAGCGGCATCCGTCAATCGGATCGACCCCTCGAGCGAGAGCCAGACCTCCCACAGGCGATCGATGTTCGCGTGATGCAGCCAGAACACGGGGTCGCGGCCCGCGGTCGACGGCGAGCGCATGACCCCGCCGATGGCCATGTGCACGTAGTTGTGCGGGCGATCCTCGACCGTGCCGAAGAACTGGTCGGGCAGCGCGCCGCCGAAGCCGGGCTCGCGTTCGAGCAGGTAGCTCGGCTGCGCGAGGGCCTCGACGATGTCGGCGCTGTCGGCCGGGATGGGCTGCGACGATCGCGCCGGCGAGAAGAGCGGATTGTCGACGAGCACGCCGTCGACCGTGCGCTGCTCGACCTGGAACTCGACCGGCAGTCGCCGCGTCGAACCCGGGGCCGAGTAGTCCCAGTACGGCAGCGCCCAGTCGTCGTCACCCGAGGCGTCGCGGATGTGCTGCTCGAACCAGGCGAGGTAGGCCCGGTGCCATGGCAGGAAGAACAGCGACGCGTGCGTGCACTGCGCCCAGGCCGCTCGGCGCTGCGTGAACTGGTCGATGCCGTGCGTGTTCGCCGCCCACATCCACGAATCGGGCGTGGGCGGACCGGCCGCATCGCGCGCCTTCATGGCTTCGACGCCGCGCGCGTAGGCATCGAGGATCGGATGCCACGCGCCCGTCCTCGCGGTGGCGCGATCGCCCACCGTCAACCCCGAGATGTCCCTCCGAACGCGCATGGCGACCCCCTTCGCTCTGCAATGCGCGCCCTGTCTACCACCGGCGCACCGGCGCGTCCAGAGTGCCGACGGCACACTTCGCGCACGTCTTCGCACGGCCACCTCGGGCCGCTCCCGGGCGTCGCGGCGCAGCTCGGTCCGCCACGGAGTCCGAGCCCTCAGCGTGCGACCAGCACGGCCTCGGTCGCGACGAGCTTCGGGTACTGGAACGACACGTCCACCGTGAAGTCGTCGTCCTCGGCCGTGTAGCGGTCCTGGAGTCCGTCGGCGAGGATCTGCCACGGCCGCGAGTTCGTCGGCGTGCCCTCTGAGCCGTCCTCCGGCCGGAACTGCTCGTAGTCGTACGGGAAGCTCGCCGCCGCGTCGAGGGTCGACGAGATCGTGTCGACCGAGATGGTGCCGCCGCCGAGGTCGAGCTGGAGCAGCCGCTGGAATCCCGTCGCCCGCTCCCCCGTGTGGGTGCGGAACTCCTGGTAGTCGGCGAGCAGTTCGACGACCGTGTGGCCGGGCAGCCCGCCCGCGTCGTCGGTCACGATCCGGCCGAGCCCGTGGAAGTGCCCGGAGAGCACCGCGACGACGTTGCGGTTCGGCGCGATCACCCGCTCCCAGAGCTCGCCGCCCCGCGAGAGCCAGCGCGACCCGGTCGAGCGCCCGGCCGCGACATCCGCGAGCTTCGGCGTCACGTGCTCGTGCGTCGAGACGATCACGTTGTGTCCGGGGTGCGAGGAGACGACCTGCTCGGCCCACGCGAGCTCGCGCTCGCCATAGGCGTAGGGCAGCGAGAGCATCAGGAACCGCGCTCCGCCCCGCTCGAACGTGCTGAAGTTCGCGCTGTTGTCGCCCGGAGCGATCGAGCCCGCGTACCAGGGGCGGCCGGCGTAGCGCTCGGGGCCGAAGTACTCGTTGAACAGGTCATTGCTGGCGCCGCGCTTGTTGTCGTGGTTGCCCGGCAGCACGCTGTTCGGCACGCCGGCGTCGTCGAGCACGGCCTGCATCGTCGAGGCGACCTCGAACTCGCGGCGCGCACGATCCTCCTGCTGTCCGGGGTCGACCCAGTTCTGCACGAGGTCGCCCGTGTGGGTGGCGAACGCGATCTTCCGCGACTCGCGGTTGGCGGCGATCCACCCGACGACGTCGGCGTACACCTCGGGGTACGCCTCGCTCAGGTACTGGGTGTCGGTGATGTGGCTGATCGCGAGGTCGTAGTCGGCGGGATCCTCGAACTCGCCGTCGGCACCGTGCCGCGGGGCATCGGCGCGCTTCGCCGCGCTCTGCACGAGCAGTTCGACACGGCCGCCGGATGCCTCGGACTCGCGCACCCGCCCCGCGAGCGTGAGCGTGCCGCCGTCGACCCCCGAGCGGGCGTCGAGCGGGCGCCAGGCGTTCGTCGCGGCATCCCACACCGAGAGCATGAGCTCCGTCCGACCCGCGCCGCGGCCCGTCCACGACACGTCGCCGCCGTCGGCGAGACCGGTGCCGGTCGCGTCGAGTACGAGGCGCACGTAGGGGAACGCGAAGCCGTCGTCGGATGCCGCGAGGCCGCCCATGTCGCCGAGGTCGAGCGGCAAGGGCACCTCGCCGGACGCCCGGTGCTCCGTGAGTGCGCCGCCCTCGGTCGTGCCTCGTGCCGCCTCGACGACGACGGCAGGCACGCCGTCGCGCGCGATCCTGCGCGATCGCGCGGACCCGTCGTCGGTGGCCGAGCGCGCGAGTTGCACGGCCGCACGCTCTCGATCGCGGCGCACCTCGGCGGCGAGCCGCGTCGTCGCCTGCTGCGCGATCGCCTCGACGTCGGTCCACTCGGCGCGGTCGAGCACGCCGGGCGTCGCCGCCCGCACGACGAAGTCGTCGGCGTCCGAACCGGTGAACCGGCTGCGCTGGTAGGTCTCGCCGCGCAGCCGGTCGGGCTGGAACGTCGTCAGCGACACGCCCTTGGTGCAGGGGCTCAGACGTTCGTTCGGTTCGTCCATCTCGTTCGCGAGGTACACGCCCGCACTGTCGACCCGCCGCCCGTCGGCATCCTCGACCCAGACTCCGGTACCGAGGAAGTCGAACGGGGTCGAGAAGCGCGCATCGGCGGACGCTGCGGCAGCCGTGCCCTCGAGCGACGCGACCCAGGCAGCACCGGGGGCGAGCCGCGTGCCGCGGTCGATGGTGAGCAGCGTCGCCTGCTCGCGCCCGCCGTCGACCCCGCACTGCACGAGCTTCCAGCCGCCGAGGTCGACGGTCGCGTCGCCGTAGTTGCCCAGCTCGACGAAGTTCCGCGGTTCGGCGCCGTCGAGCGACCTCGGGTCCGTGGCGATCTCGCTCACGGCGACCCCGACCGGATCCTCGTAGGCGAACGCCGTGCGGAACACGCTCCGCTCGACGTGGGCGTTCGCGGCCCCTGGCGTGCGCGGCGCGATCACGAACTGCGGCTCGGCCGGCACGCGCCCCGGCCGGTCCCGGTCGTCGTCCCGGGCCGCGTCGTCGTCCTCGGGCGCATCCACACGTTGCCACGACTCCCCCGCACGCGCGTCGAGCACCGAGGCCAGCTTCGACGTGCCGCCCTGACACGCGGTGTCGGGCCCGTTCGACACGCTCACCTGGTCGACCCGGCGGCCGGCGGCATCCGTCAGGAGCACGCCGAACGTCGTGTCGGCCAGGCTCGTCGTCGCCCGCGCATCGGGTTCCGGCTCGCCCGAGCGGGCCTCGAACCCGGGGCCGCCGAGCACGAACCGTTCGTCCGCCGCGAGGGTGCGCCCCTCGGGGAAGGTGAACCGTCTCGTCTCGGGCGACGCCGTGCCCGCTGCCGTGCATCGGAAGACCGACCACCCGCCGACCTCGACGGCCGCCCCGCCGGCGTTGCGGAGTTCGACGAGGTCGTCGCCCGAGCCCGCGGGCCCCGCCGCGGCGACCTCCTCGATGCGAACGGATGCCGCGGTCGGCCGCTCCCCCGCACGCACCGTGTTCGCAGCGCCCGGGGTCGCGTCGGCGCGCACGAAGTCCGCGACCACGTCGCCCGTGTCGGCGACGCGCTGCCAGCTCTCGCCCGGCGCCGTGACGAACGCGAGCGTCTCGGGCAGGTTCGCCCCCTCGGTGCACTCGCTCGCCACCGGATTCGGCTCGCTCGGATACACGCCGACCGCGTCGACGCGCTCACCCGTCACGTCGACGACGACGAGTCCGAACCCGCCGCGGTCGTACGGCTGCGTGAACCGCGCATCGGCGGCACGCCCGCCGGGCAGCACGGCACCGACGCGTGCGACCGTGAAGCGCTCGCCGGGCGCCAGCACCACGCCGTCGAGCGATGCCTCGGGGCGGCCGACGTTCGCCCGGAGCCCCTCGGCGCTGCACCGGAACACGTTCCAGCCGCTGAGGTCGACGGTCGCACTGCCGCCGTTGCGCAGCTCGAAGAAGCTGAAGACGCCGTCGTGCCCGTCGCCGTTCGCGAGTTCGTCGATGACGATGCCGGATGCCGCGGCCACCGCCTGCGCGCGCGGCTCCGTGGCCGGCGCAGCCGATGCCGCCCGCCCCGGCAACCCGACCACGAGCAGTGCGGTGATGAGGAGGCCGACGACCGGAGCCGTCGCCCTCGTGTGAGCAGTTCGAACCGGGCTTCCTCCGCGTCGCACGGTCCCACGTTCGCCGCCTCGGATGAACGAGCGGCGACGCCCACCGAAGGGTCGCGTGAACGACCGGCGACGTCATCGCCCGCGGCCCCCGTCGGAACGCCGAACGGCGGGGCCGGCCGAAGCCGACCCCGCCGTTGCGGGTGGTGCAGGAGGACTCGCGCCAGCGCGTCAGCGGCTGGTCCGCTCGCGTCAGCGAGCGACCTCGCCGTCAGCGCCGCCGCTTGCGCGGCGCGGTGCGAACACCGTCGACGGAGAGGGCGGGAGGTCCGCTCGCGTCAGCGAGCGACCTCGCCGTCCACGTAGTCGTCGTCGCCCGACGAGTTCCAGGCGAAGAGCTTGCGCAGCTCGCGACCGGTGGTCTCGATGGGGTGCTGCTCGCCCTTGGCACGGAGCTCGAGGAACTCCTTCTGGCCGTTGTCCTGGTCGGCGATGAAGCGCGTGGCGAAGGTGCCGTCCTGGATGTCGGAGAGCACCGCCTTCATGTTCTCCTTGACCGACGGGTCGATGACGCGGGGGCCCGAGACGTAGTCGCCGTACTCGGCCGTGTCGGAGACCGACCAGCGCTGCTTGGCGATGCCGCCCTCCCACATGAGGTCGACGATGAGCTTCAGCTCGTGGAGCACCTCGAAGTAGGCGATCTCGGGCTGATAGCCGGCCTCGACGAGGGTCTCGAAGCCGTACTGCACGAGCTGCGAGGTGCCGCCGCAGAGCACGGCCTGCTCGCCGAACAGGTCGGTCTCGGTCTCTTCGGTGAAGGTCGTCTTGATGACGCCGGCGCGGGTGCCGCCGATGCCCTTGGCGTAGGACTTGGCGATCTCCCAGGCCTGGCCCGAGGCGTCCTGCTCGACGGCGATGATGTCGGGGATGCCGCGGCCGGCGACGAACTCGCGACGCACGGTGTGGCCGGGGGCCTTCGGGGCGACGAGGATCACGTCGACGCCCGCGGGCGCCTCGATGTAGCCGAAGCGGATGTTGAACCCGTGGCCGAAGACGAGCACGTCGCCCTCGGAGAGGTTGTCCTTGATCGACTCGGCGAAGATGTGGCGCTGGTACTGGTCGGGCGCGAGGATCACGACGACGTCGGCCCACGCGGCGGCGTCGGCGACGTTCTTGACCTCGAAACCGGCCTCTTCGGCCTTCTGGATCGACTTCGAGCCGTCCTTGAGGCCGATGACGACCTCGACACCCGAGTCGCGCAGGTTCTGCGCGTGCGCGTGGCCCTGCGAGCCGTAACCGACGACGGCGACCTTGCGACCCTGGATGATCGAGAGGTCCGCGTCCTGGTCGTAGTACATCTCAGCCATTGCTGTTCTTCTCCTTGGTATGGGTTTCGGTGACGGATGTCGCGGCGTGCGCCGCGGCATCCGGTTCAGTTCTTGAAGACGCGCTCGGTGATCGACTTGCCGCCGCGCCCGATGGCCAGCAGGCCGGACTGGGCGATCTCGCGGATGCCGTAGGGCTCGAGCACCCTGAGGAACGCGGTGGTCTTGCCCGAGTCGCCCGTGACCTCGATCACGAGCGCGTCGGTCGAGACGTCGACGACGCGGGCGCGGAAGAGGTTGACGGCCTCGAGCACCTGCGAGCGGGTCGAGTTGTCGACGCGCACCTTGATGAGCAGGTGCTCGCGCTGCACCGACTGGGAGGGGTCGAGCTCGACGATCTTGATGACGTTGATGAGCTTGTTGAGCTGCTTCGTCACCTGCTCGAGCGGCAGCTCCTCGACGTCGACGACGACCGTGATGCGGGAGAGGCCCTCGATCTCGGAGTGTCCCACCGCGAGCGACTCGATGTTGAAGCCGCGACGCGCGAAGAGACCTGCGACGCGCGTGAGCAGACCGGGCTTGTCCTCGACGAGGAGTGAGAGCACGTGGGTCGACATGGTCAGTCCTCCTCGCTGAAGGCCGGCGAGTGATCGCGGGCGTACTGGATGTAGCTGTTCGACACGCCCTGCGGCACCATCGGCCACACCATGGCGTCGGCCGAGACGACGAAGTCGATCACGACGGGGCGATCGTTGGTCTCGAGCGCGAGCTTGATGGCCGCGTCGATCTCGTCTTCCTTCGTGACCCGGATGCCGAGCGCGCCGTAGGCTTCGGCGAGCTTGACGAAGTCGGGCACGCGGACGCTGTCATGACCCGTGTTCAGGTCGGTGTTCGAGTAGCGGCCGTCGTAGAACAGCGTCTGCCACTGCCGCACCATGCCGAGCGACGAGTTGTTGATGATCGCGACCTTGATCGGGATGTCGTTCAGCGTGCAGGTGGCGAGTTCCTGGTTCGTCATCTGGAAGCAGCCGTCGCCGTCGATCGCCCACACGGTGCGGTTGGGCTCGGCGACCTTGGCGCCCATCGCGGCCGGAACCGCGTAGCCCATGGTGCCGGCGCCGCCGGAGTTCAGCCACGAGTTGGGGCGCTCGTACTTGATGAACTGGGCGGCCCACATCTGGTGCTGGCCGACGCCGGCGGCGTAGATGCCCTCGGGCCCGGTGAGCTCGCCGATGCGCTGGATCACCTGCTGGGGTGCCAGGAGGCCGTCGGAGGTCGGCGAGAACCCGAGCGGGAACTCCGCGCGGAGCCCGTCGAGCGTGGCCCACCACTCGCTGATGTCGGGAGCGCCGGCGATGATCTGCTGGTCGTACGCGGCGCGCAGGTCGACGAGGACGTCCTTCAGGTCGCCCACGATCGGCACGTCGGCGACGCGGATCTTCGAGATCTCGGCGGGGTCGATGTCGACGTGCACGACCTTGGCGTTCGGCGCGAAGAGCGCCGACTTGCCGGTCACGCGGTCGTCGAAGCGGGCGCCGAGCGCGATGAGCAGGTCGGACTCCTGGAGCGCGATCACGGCAGGGACCGTGCCGTGCATGCCGGGCATGCCGAGGTGCTGCTGGTGCGAGTCGGGGAACGCGCCGCGCGCCATGAGCGTGGTCACGACGGGTGCGCCCGTGGCCTCGGCGAGCTCGAGGAGCTCCTCGGAGGCACGCGAGCGGATGACGCCGCCGCCGACGTAGAGCACGGGGCGCTTGGCCTCGGCGAGCAGCTGGGCCGCGGCCGTGACCTGCTTGCCGTGCGCCTTCGTGATCGGACGGTAGCCGGGCAGGTCGATCTTCGGCGGCCACGAGAAGTTGAACAGCGCCTGCTGCGCGTCTTTCGTGATGTCGACGAGCACCGGACCGGGGCGACCGGTCGACGCGATGTGGGCCGCGGCCGCGATCGTCGCCGGGATCTCGTCGGCCTTCTTCACGAGGAAGGAGTGCTTGGTGATCGGCATGGTGATGCCGACGATGTCGGCCTCCTGGAACGCGTCGGTGCCCATGAGGTTCGAGAACACCTGGCCGGTGATCGCGAGCAGCGGCACCGAGTCCATGTGGGCGTCGGCGATGGCGGTGACGAGGTTCGTCGCGCCGGGGCCCGAGGTCGCGATCGCGACGCCGAGCTTGCCGGTGGACGACGCGTAGCCCTGGGCCGCGTGGCCCGCGCCCTGCTCGTGACGCACGAGGATGTGGCGCAGCTTCTTGCTGTCGAGCAGCGGGTCGTAGACGGGGAGGATGGCGCCGCCGGGGAGTCCGAACACGTCGGTGATGCCGAGCATCTCGAGTGAGCGGACGACGCCCTCGGCGCCGGTGATCTCCACCGGCGCGTGCGGGGGCACGAGAGCGGGCGACGGCACGGGACTGGATTCCGTGGTCATTCGGTTCCTGTTCTGGTGAGCGGGGTGAGCGGAGAGCGCGGTACTCAGCCCGTCGTGGCGCCTTCAGCGGCCGAGCGCACGAGCTTGGAGTACTTCGCGAGAACGCCTCGGGTGTAGCGCGGGGGAAGCGGAGCCCAGCCTTCACGGCGGGCAGCCAGCTCGGCATCACCGACAAGTAGATCGATGGAACGAGCTGCGATATCGACCCGTATCAGATCACCATCGCGCACGAAGGCGATGGGACCTGCGTCCACCGCTTCGGGTGCCAGATGGCCGATGCACAGTCCGGTTGTGCCGCCTGAGAATCGACCGTCCGTCAAGAGTAGTACATCTTTGCCGAGGCCTGCGCCCTTGATGGCCGCCGTGATGGCGAGCATCTCGCGCATGCCGGGGCCGCCCTTGGGGCCCTCGTAGCGGATGACGACGACGTCGCCGGCCTTGATCTCGCCGGCGGTCAACGCGTCCATCGCGGCGCGCTCGCGCTCGAACACGCGTGCGGGGCCCTCGAAGGTCGCCGCGTCGAAGCCGGCCGTCTTCACGACCGCGCCCTCGGGTGCGAGCGAGCCGTGCAGGATCGTGAGGCCGCCGGTCTCGTGGATCGGGTTGTCGAGCGTGCGCAGCACCTCGCCGTCGAGCGGCGGGAGGTTCAACGCCTCGAGGTTCTCGGCCATGGTCTTGCCCGTGACGGTCATGACGTCGCCGTGCAGCAGGCCGGCGTCGAGCAGGGCCTTCATGAGCACGGGCACGCCGCCGCGACGGTCGACGTCGTTCATGACGTACTTGCCGAAGGGCTTGAGGTCGCCGATGTGGGGCACCTTGGCGCCGATGCGGTTGAAGTCGTCGAGCGTGAGGTCGACCTCGGCCTCGCGAGCGATCGCGAGCAGGTGCAGCACGATGTTCGTCGAGCCGCCGAGCGCCATGCCCACGGCGATGGCGTTCTCGAACGCCTTCTTCGTGAGGATCTGACGTGCGGTGATGCCGTGCTTCAGCAGGTTGACGACGGCCTCGCCCGAGCGGTGCGCGTAGTAGTCGCGGCGGCGGTCGGCGGAGGCCGGCGATGCCGAGCCCGGCAGCGAGAGGCCGAGCGCCTCGGCGACCGAGGCCATGGTGTTCGCGGTGTACATGCCGCCGCAGGCACCCTCGCCGGGTGCGAAGGCGCACTCGATGCGGTGCGCGTCCTCGGCGCTCATGGTGCCGGCCTTGACGGCGCCCACGGCCTCGAACGAGTCGATGATCGTGATGTCCTTCTCGGTGCCGTCGGACAGGCGGACCCATCCCGGGGCGATCGAGCCGGCGTAGAGGAAGACGGACGAGAGGTCGAGACGGGCGGCGGCCATGAGCATGCCGGGGATCGACTTGTCGCAGCCGGCGAGCAGCACCGAGCCGTCGAGGCGCTCGGCCTGCATGACGACCTCGACCGAGTCGGCGATGACCTCGCGCGAGACGAGCGAGAAGTGCATGCCCTCGTGGCCCATCGAGATGCCGTCGGAGACCGAGACGGTGCCGAACTGCAGCGGGTACCCGCCGCCGCCGTGCACGCCCTCCTTCGCGGCCTGCGCGAGGCGGGCGAGCGAGAGGTTGCACGGCGTGATCTCGTTCCACGAGCTCGCGATGCCGATCTGGGGCTTGTCCCAGTCGGCATCCCCCATGCCGACTGCGCGGAGCATGCCCCGGCTGGTCATGGCCTCGATGCCATCGGTTACGGTGCGACTACGCGGTTTGGGATCGAACTCCGACATGGTGTCGAGTCTATTGCCAGCGCGAGGCCCCTTCGGCCGCCGCTTCACGAGCCGTCGCGAGGCGTTCGAGCAGCTCCGCGACGTCGTCGGGGTTGCGCACGCGATACGGCGCGATGGACTTGCCCTGGCCGACCTTGACGCCGACGTCGCCGTCGTCGAGGGTGGCGAACGCGTCCTCGTCGGTGACGTCGTCGCCGACGTAGAGTGCCGCGGTCGCGCGAGCGTGCTGACGGAGCCTGACGAACGACTCCCCCTTGTCGGTCGATCGCACCGCGAACTCGATCACCGACTTGCCCGTGCGCACCGTGACGCCCGAGAGCTCCTCGGCCACGCGCTCACGTGCCGCGAGTTGCGCCGAGGCCGCCGCACTCGACGTGAGCCCGCGCGTGTGCAGCGCGAGCCCGGCGGGCTTGTGCTCGACCTTCGCGCCGGCGACCCCGTCGGCGACCTGCTCGACGATGCGGGTCAGCTGCTCGAGCTTGTGCACCTCGGCATCGCGCAGGTCGAGCGTGATCGCCCCGGTGTCGAGCTTCAACTCGACGCCGTGCGATCCGCTCAACAGCACGCCGTCGCCGGGTTCGGCGACCTGCCCGAGGCTCTCGAGCGCGCGGCCGGAGACGAGTGCGACGCGCGTGTCGGGCGCCGCCACGAGGCGCGCCATCGCGGCACGGGCGCGCTCGGTCGCCCGTGCCTCGTCAGGCCGGTCGACGAGCGGCGCGAGCGTTCCGTCGAAGTCGAGCGCGACGAGCAGTCGCTCGGTCGAGGCGAGCTCCTCGATCGCACGCTCGAGCGGCTCGGTGATGCCGGGCTTGATGATGCCGGCGCCCGTGAGCGTCTCGAGGAAGCTGGCCGACCACTTCGCCACGTCGTTGTCGAGCACCCGCCGGCGCAGGGCCCGCATGCGACGCGTGCGCTCGCGCCGCGGCATCCGCACCGCCTCGACGATGGCGTCCTTCAGGCCCTCGATGTCGTGCGGGTTCACAAGTACCGCCTGGCGCAGTTCGTCGGATGCCCCGGCGAACTCGCTCAGCACGAGCACGCCGTCGTTGTCGAACCGGCACGCGACGTACTCCTTCGCGACGAGGTTCATGCCGTCGCGGAGCGCGGTGACGAGCATCACGTCGGCCGCGAGGTACAACGCGACCATCTCGTCGCGGGGGTAGCCGTGGTGCAGGTAGGCGATCGCCTGGTGCCCGAGGGTCGCGTAGTCGCCGTTCAGGCGTCCGACCGTGAGCTCGATCTCGTCGCGCAGCTGCCGGTAGGTCTCGACGCGCTCGCGCGACGGGCTTGCGACCTGCACGAGCGTGACGTCCTCCACCGCGAGCCTGCCGTCGCGGAGGAGCTCGCCGAAGGCCTTCATGCGGTGCCGGATGCCCTTGGTGTAGTCGAGCCGGTCGACGCCGAGGATGATCGTCTCGGGGTTGCCGAGGCTCTCGCGGATCTCGGCCGCGCGCGCCTGCACCTCGGGCTGCCTGGCCATCTCCTCGAATCCGGCGGCGTCGATCGAGATCGGGAACGCGCGCGCGACGACGCGACGGACGTCGGCATCGGGGGTGTTCGAGTCGGTCACGGGCACGTCGATGACGGTGCCGTGCGTGCGGTAGCCGTACAGGCGCCGCACGGCACGTGAGAAGTTGCCCGCGTCGGCCACGCGCTGGAATCCGATGACGTCGGCGCCGAGCAGCCCGTCGATGACCTGACGGCGCCAGGGCAGCTGCGAGTAGATGCCGTATGCGGGGAACGGAATGTGATTGAAGAACCCGATGACGAGGTCGGGCCGCGACTCGCGCAGCATGCGCGGCACGAGTTGCAGCTGATAGTCCTGCACCCACACGACGGCGCCGTCGGACGCCGCGCGGGCGGCGGCCTCGGCGAAGCGGCGGTTGACCCGGACGTAGGCGTCCCACCATTCGCGGTGGAACGACGGGGGCGCGATGACGTCGTGGTAGAGCGGCCACAGGGTGTCGTTCGAGAACCCCTCGTAGTACTCCTCGAGCTCGGACTCGCTGAGCGGCACCGGGATGATCGAGATGCCGTCGTGCTCGAACGGGTCGAACTCGCGGTCGGCGACGCCGGCCCAGCCGATCCAGGCGCCGTCGGCCGCCCGCATGACGGGCTCGAGGGCGGTGACCAGCCCGCCGGGAGAGCTCTTCCACCCCACTCTGCCGTCGGCTTGCTCCTCGTAGTCGACGGGGAGCCGGTTTGACACCACGATCATGTCGTAGGCGTGGTCGACGTACAGGTCTTCGGAATCCGGATGAGCGGTGTTCATGCGACGGGAGTCCCTCCTCGCGGTCGCCCTCAGGCTAACAGCGGGCACGCGGATGCGGCCGGACGGCCCGCCCCCTCGCCTCCGGCCGTCCTGCCGGGTAGCGTGGCCCCATGCGCAAGTACCTCTTCAGCGGAGCAGTCCTCGGTGCGATCATCAGCGGAGTCGGGGTCGTTCGCGCCACCGCATCGGGTCCGCGCGACTGGCGCCTGCTCCTGATGTGGGTCTCATGGGCCGCGAGCCTCGCGATCGCGATCGGCACGGTCGCCGAGGAGGCACGCGAGGGCGAGCTGACCGAGTAGTCTCAGTCCGACCCGTCGATTGCGGCGTGTTCAGCGGCATTCCGAGGCCTTCGAGGCAGACACTGGATGCAGTTCCGCACGGCCCGAACCGTGCGGCCACCGTTCCCACGAGAGGGGCCACCGATGTTCCGCCGTTGGCGCAGAGCGAGGCTTGCCGCACAGGCCTCAGCCCACGCCGCCGCCAAGCCGCCGCGTCCTACCGCGGCCGACCTTCGCGGCGAACACCTCTTCGAGCTGCTGAACGCGAAGCTCTCGGAGTTCATCGGCCCGAACGGCGCCTGGTCGCTCGTGCGTCGCGCCGAAGGCGACACCGACCGCATCTTCGACGCGGTCATCACGCACCAGATCTCGGCCGAGCTGACCCGCGCGGTGCTCGACGAGCGCGATGCGGTCGCCGTGGTCGTCCCCGCAGAGGCCGAGCCGCTCGCGCTCAGCTGGGAGCCCGCTCCCCTCGTGGTCTGGGCGGAGCCGGTCGCCGACGAGACGACGGATGCCGCGGCCGACGAGGTCTCCGTTGCCCCGGTCTACTCGGAGCACGGGTTCGAGGCGCGCGCGGCCTGATCGCCGCCCGTCGCGGCGCGACGAACGGAGCCGCTCCAAAATCCGGCGTGGAATCTTGTACGGCCATGGGAGCGGGCGCGACCCTGGCTTCCCTAGCGTGAAGAGCGGGCCATCCGGCTCGCGCAGGCCGATCGGCCTGCATCCTCACGACTCTGGAGGCCCCCGATGACCGCCGCTGAGCCCGCCACGCACGACTTCGCCTCGCCCTCCGACGACGAGCGCGCCTCGCGTCCGAAGCGTCGCGGCACCGCGACCGATCTCGCGCAGATCGCCGTCTTCGCCGCGCTCATCGCGGCGCTCGGCCTGCCCGGTGCGCTCTCCATCGGCGGCGCCGCCGTGCCGATCACGTTCCAGACGCTCGGCGTCATGCTCGCGGGCGCCATCCTCGGCGCGCGCAAGGGCTTCCTCTCGGTGCTGCTGTTCATCGCGCTGGTCGCGGCGGGCCTGCCGCTCCTCTCGGGCGGTCGCGGCGGCCTGGGCGTGTTCGTCGGCCCCTCGGTCGGCTACCTGCTCGGTTGGCTGCTCGGCGCACTGGTCATCGGTTGGGCGACGGCTCGCCTGCTGCCGAAGTACCGCATCCTGCCCGCGCTGCTGTGGACCGCGCTCGGCGGCATCGTCGCGGTCTACCTCGTGGGCGTCCCGGTGTTCGCGGTGATCACGGGCACCCCGCTCGGCGTCGCACTCGCCGGCTCGCTGCTCTTCCTGCCCGGCGACCTGATCAAGGTCGTCGTCACGGTGCTCGTGGCCAAGGGCGTGCACCGCGCCTGGCCCGGCCTGATCGCGCCGCGCACCTGGCCGTGGAAGCGCGAGAAGCCGGTCTCCCCCTCGGCATGAGCGACTGGCTCCACGGTTCGGCGCACGACGTCGCCCTCGACTTCGAGGGCGAGGTCGTGCGCTACGGCGCGCTCGCGCGCTCGGTCGCGACCGTGGCCGCGGTCGGGCTCCCGGCCGGCGACGGACCGGTCGGATGCCCCGTGGGCACCGATCCCGTCACGCTCGTGACCCTCGTGCTCGCCGCGCTCGAACGGGGCCGCCCGGTGCTCGTCGGCGGCTCGCGCCGCGAGGCCGACGACCTGAGGGGCCGTCTTCCCGACCGCACGGAGCTCGCGCTGCTCACGTCGGGTTCGACGGGCGGCTCGCCGCGCGTGGTGGCCCGAACGAACGCGTCGTGGCTCGCGTCGGCGGGTCCGCTCGCCGACGTCGCAGGCCTCGGCGCCGACGGCGGAGCCTCCGCCGCCGGCGGGCAGGGCGGCATGCGCATCGCGGTCACCGGCCCGCTGCACGTGTCGATGCACCTCTACGGCGTGCTGCACGCGCTGTGGCTCGGCGCGACGGCCACCGACGCGCTCGACGGCGCCTCGGTGGTGCACGCGACGCCGACGAGGCTCGCGCGCGTGCTCGACGACGTCGCGTGTCCTCCGGCGGCGATCGTGGCGGGTGCCGCGCTGACCCCGGCGCTTCGGGCACGGGCGGCCGCACGCGGCATCCGTCTCACCGAGTACTACGGCGCGGCCGAGCTCTCGTTCGTGCTCGCGGGCCGCGACGGCGAGCTTCGACCGTTCCCCGGCGTCGAGGTCGAACTCCGCCCGGATGCCGCGGGCGACCGGCTCTGGGCGAGGTCGCCCTACCTCGCGCTCGGCGTGGTCGGCGGCGGCATGCTCCAGCGCGACGGGCGCGGGTTCGCGACCGTCGGCGACCTCGCCGAACGCACGCCCGAAGGCGGATTGCGCGTGCTCGGCCGCGGCGACGCCGCCATCACGACCGCGGGTTCGACCGTGCTCGCCGAGCAGGTCGAGGCACGGCTCGAGTCGATCCCCGGCGTTCGTGCGGCGGCCGTCGTCGGCGAGCCGCACGAGCTCCTCGGCGAGCGCATCGCCGCCGTCGTCGAACTGGCCGACGGCGTCGACCTGGCCGAGGTCGCCGACGCGGCGCGTCGCACGATGCCCGTCGACGAACTGCCCCGCCGATGGTTCGCGGGCCCGGTCCCGCGCACGGCGTCGGGCAAGGTCGCCAGGGGCGAGGTGCGTGACGCCCTCGCCGAGGGGCGGCTCGGCGGACGTCCGCACCCGGGCACGCCCGTTCGGAGCGACGCGTGACCGGCGACGGCTCGAGCCGCGGCAACTCGCCCGTGATCGTGGCCGCACGTCGAAGCGCGATCGGCACCGCGGGCCGCGGGTTCGGCGCGCACACCGTCGATGCGCTCGCGGCCCCCGTGCTCGCCGAGGTCGCACGACTCGTCGCGCCCTCGGGGCTGCCCGTCGACGACGTGATCCTCGGCAACTGCATGGGCCCCGGCGGCGACATCGCACGCGTGGCCGCGCTGCGTGCCGGACTCGGCGTCGAGGTTCCCGGCGTCACGGTCGACCGCCAGTGCGGATCGGGGCTCGACGCCGTGCTGCAGGCCGCCTCGCGCGTGAAGGCGGGGGACGCCCGCCTCGTGCTCGCGGGCGGCGCCGAGTCGGCGTCGACGGCACCGCACCGCGTCTGGCCCGATTCCGGCGAGCGGTACGCGCGCGCGCCGTTCGCGCCCGCTGGCTTCCCCGATCCCGACATGGGCCCGGCCGCCGACCGCCTCGCCGCCGTGCGCGGCATCACGCGCGCCAGGCAGGACGCCTGGGCTGCACGCTCGCACGCGCTCGCGGAATCCGCCCGTGATGCCGCGGTCTTCGACGCCGAGATCGTGGCCGTCGACGGCATCGTGCGCGACGACCGGCCGCGCGCGAGCCTCGACGTCGCACGGCTGGCGAGGTTCGCGCCCGCCTTCTCGGCCTCCGCCGACGCGACCGTGACCGCGGGCAATTCGTGCGGGTTCTCCGACGGCGCCGCCGCGATGGCCGTGACCTCCGAGCCGGTCGCGCGCGAGCTCGGGCTGCCCGCCCTCCGCATCCGTGCCGCGGCCGTCGCCGGCGGCGACCCCGCGCTGCCCGGACTCGGCGCGGCGCCCGCGGCCCGAGCGGCCCTCGCCCGAGCCGGACTCACCGCACGCGACCTGGGCTTCGTCGAGATCACCGAGGCGTTCGCCGCCCAGGTGCTCGCCGTGAGCGACGACCTGGGGCTCGACGAGGAGCTCATCAGCGGCGACGGCGGCGCCATCGCCCTCGGGCACCCGTGGGGGGCATCCGGAGCCGTGCTGCTCGTGCGCCTGGCCGCCCGCATGGCCGCGGCCGACGACCCGAGGCCGGGACTCGCGGCCTGCTCGATCGGCGGCGGACAGGGCGTGGCGATGATCGTGGAGAGGCTGTCATGAGCGAGATCGTGTTCGAGGGCGTCAGCCACGACTTCGGTGCCGAGCGCGTCGTCGACGACGTCTCGCTCGTGCTGGCCGAGCGCCGCATCGGCATCGTCGGCGCCAACGGCTCGGGCAAGTCGACGCTCGCGCGCATGATCAACGGCCTCGTCTCCCCCGCCGCCGGCCGCGTGCTCGTCGACGGGCTCGACGTCTCGCGCCGCGCGCGTGAGGTGCGCCGGCGGGTCGGCTTCGTGTTCACGAACGCCGACAACCAGATCGTCATGCCCACCGTGCGCGAAGACGTCGCCTTCACCCTGCGCCGCCACAAGCTCGAGAAGGCGGATGCCGCGGCGCGCGTCGACGCGACCCTCGAGCGCCTCGGGCTCACCGACCTCGCCGACCGCCCGGCGCACCGGTTGTCGGGCGGGCAGAAGCAGTTGCTGGCGCTCGCGTCGGTGCTCGTGGCCGAACCCGGGATCCTCGTGGCCGACGAGCCGACGACCCTGCTCGACGCCCGCAATGCGCGGCTCATCGCCCGCCACTTCGCGAGCCTCGACCAGCAGCTCGTCGTGGTCAGCCACCAGCTCGAGCTGCTCGAGGACTTCGACCGCGTGATCGTCATGGAGCACGGGCGCATCGTCGCCGACGACGTGCCCTCGATCGCCCTCGACGCGTACCGGGTGCTGATCGCATGATCGGCGTGTTCCACCCCGGCAGGTCGATCGTGCACCGCGCCCCGGCGCTCGTGAAGCTCGGGCTGCTGGCCGTGTTCGTCACGGTGGCCGCACTGGTCTCGTCGCTCGCGTGGCTCGCCGCGGCATCCGTCGGCGTGGTGCTCCTGTTCGCGCTGGCCCGCGTGCCCGCGCGCGTGGCGCTGCGGCAGATCGTGCCGATTCTCTGGGTGCTCGCGTTCGCGGTGCCCGTGCAGGTACTCTTCGGCGGCTGGGAGGCGGCCGCGGTCATGGCCGTGCGGCTGCTCGTCGCGGTCGCGCTCGCAGCGCTCTACACGCTGACGACGCCCGTGAGCGAGACGCTCGACGCCATGCAGGCGCTGCTGCGGCCGCTCAGGCGGTGGGTCGACGCCGACCGCGTCGGGCTCGCGCTCGCGCTCACGATCCGCTGCGTGCCGCTGCTCGCCGATCTCGTGCGCGAGGTCATGGAGGCGCGCAGGGCCCGCGGCGCGGAAGGTTCGCTGCTCGCCCTCGCGGTACCGGTCATCGTGCGGGCGCTGCGCACGGCCGAGCACCTCGGCGAGGCGCTCACGGCGCGCGGCTTCGACGACTGAGCCGGTTCGCGAAGTTCGCCGACGGATGCCGCGGGCGGCCGTCGTCGGCCGGTTCGCGTGATGTCGGGGGCACCCGGCAGACTGGTCGACGGCCGATCGGCCGAGCACCGCGCCGACCGGAAGCAGCAGCACCATGATGGGCATCACGCACGCCACGAGCGGAGCCGCGGCGTGGATCGCCGTGACCAGCACGATGCCCGTGCTCGGGCTCGGCGCCTACCCGCTCGACCCGGTCGGCGTGCTCGCCGGCACGGCCGTCGCCGCGGGCGCCGCGCTCCTGCCCGACGCCGACCACCACAGCGCCACGATCGCCCATTCGGTGCCCGTGCTCGGCCGGCTCGCGGCGCGCACGGTCGGCACGCTCTCGGGCGGCCACCGGCAGGGCGCCCACTCGGCGATCGCGGTGGTCGTGATGATGGTCCTCGCGTGGGCGCTCACGCTCATCACGGTTCCCGTCGACGGGCACGGCACCGTCGCGATCGGCGCGGGCGTCGGCACGGCCGTGCTGACGTGCTTCGGACTCAAGGCCCGCGGCTTCGTGCGCACGTGGGCCGTCGCGTGGGTCGCGGGCGCAGCGGTCGGGGCCGCGATCGTCGTCTTCGCACCCGAGCAGGTCGCATGGTTCCCGCTCGCCGTCACGCTCGGCTTCGTCGTGCACCTCCTCGGCGACTTCCTCACCACCGGCGGCGTTCCCGGCGTGCTCTGGCCGCAGGTGTTCCGGCCGCCCGAGCGGTTCCGCGAGACGCCCGTCGTCAACCGTCTCTGGCTCCCGAGCGGGCACGTCTCGCTGCCGCTGCTCGGCGACACCGGCTCCTTCCGCGAGACCATGCTCGGCGCGGCCCTCGGCCTCTACTGCTTCGCGAACTTCGGCTACGAGTGCCTGCGCATGATGGGCGTCGAGCTGCTCGCCGGCGGCTGAACCCGCGGCCGACGGAGGGTCGTGGCAGGATCGCCCTGTGACCGAACGCCTGATGCTCCTCGACACCGCCTCGCTCTACTTCCGCGCGTTCTACGGCGTGCCCGACTCGTTGAAGGCCGCCG
The DNA here is from genome assembly GCF_009749385.1 of Agromyces allii. Lineage (GTDB taxonomy): Bacteria > Actinomycetota > Actinomycetes > Actinomycetales > Microbacteriaceae > Agromyces > Agromyces allii. The sequence continues at coordinate 111,387 of NZ_WBIN01000001.1, forward strand.
ACGGCACGCCGGTGAACGCCGTGCGCGGCCTCCTCGACATCATCTCGAGGCTCGTCACCGACTACGAGCCCACCCAGCTCGTCGCCTGCTGGGACGACGACTGGCGGCCCGCGTGGCGCGTCGCGCTCATCCCGAGCTACAAGGCGCACCGCGTCGTCGAAGAGGTCGAGGCGGCCGCCGACGTCGAAGAGACGCCCGACCCGCTCGTCGTGCAGATCCCGCTCATCCGCGAGGTGCTCGACCTCCTCGGCATCCCGATCGTCGGCGCCGCCGAGCACGAGGCCGACGACGTCATCGGCAGCCTCGCCACTCAGGCGACCGTGCCGGTCGACGTCGTCACGGGCGACCGCGACCTGTTCCAGCTCGTCGACGACGCCCGCGACGTGCGCGTGATCTACACCGCACGCGGCATGAGCAAGCTCGAGGTGCTGACCGATGCCTCCGTCGTCGCGAAGTACTCGGTGCTCCCCCAGCAGTACGCCGACTTCGCGGCGCTCCGCGGCGATGCGTCCGACGGACTGCCCGGGGTCAAGGGCATCGGAGAGAAGACCGCCGCGAGCCTGCTCCGCGACTTCGTCGACCTCGACGGCATCCGCGCGGCCGCAGCCGACCCCTCCGTGCCGCTCTCGGCCACGATGCGCTCCAGGATCACGGATGCCGCGGCCTACCTCGATGTCGCCCCCACGGTCGTCGAGGTCGTGCGCGACCTGCAGCTCGGCGAGTTCGACGCGACGATCCGCCCGCTCGACGAAGCGCGCCGCAGCGACTTCGACCGCTTCGCCGAGCAATGGAACCTGGGCGGAGCGGCACCGCGTGTGCTCGCCGCGCTCGGCACGGCCTGAGCGCCTGACCCGAGGCCCTCGGTGTTCCGCCGACCTTCGCCTCGCGTGGCTCTGTGCACCGGACCATGGATGTGCTTTCATGACCTGAGACGCACCGAACCCGAAGTCGAACCCGGCGTCGCGGGCGGCGCGCGCGTCGACACGCACGCCTCGTGGCGTCGCGCTGACTTCGGGGGAAGGGGTCCGCATGGGCCGTCGTCGGTGGTTCTCGGTCGTCGCTGCGATCGGAGCGGCACTGCTCGCCGGCGGCGTCGCCATCACGGCGATCCCCGGTTCGGCTTCCGCCGCCGGCCCGACGACACGCGCCGCATCGGCTGCACTGCCGGCCGGAGTCGCCCCCGTCCTCTCCTCCGGTGTCTCGGCCGTGAACCCGTTCACCCTCGCGGGCGGGTTCACCGTCTACGCCAAGCGCAACGCGGTGCTCGGCAACTCCGAGTTCGAGGGCAGCATCGCCGTGGGCGATCGCTTGCGGCTCACCCAGGCCGCGACGTACCAGTTCGCCCACGTGGTCGCCGGCACCGGCTCGTACACGCTGCCGACGGTCGACGGCGATCCGACCCGCGTGCTCATCGGCGACTACGCATCCGACCCCGCCAACAATCCGGGCCGGGTGCAGATCACCAGCTTGGGCGCGACGCAGCCGTCGCAGATCGGCGACCTCAAGATCGTCGACCGTACCGCGCCGTTCGTCTCGTTCACGCGTGGGGACTGGCTGCGGTACGCACGCACGGCCGGCACCGACGACCCGCCCCTCATCGACGCCCAGAACCAGGACTATCCCGCCGACTCGACCCCGCCGGCGACCTCGGCGGGCGACGGAAGCATCTTCACCTACACGACCGGCGCCGACCGCCAGGCCGTGGTCGCCGCGTACGTCCAGGCCAACGCCAACGCCGACGAGGACGAGATCGCGCAGTGCCTCGCCGATGTCGTCGACCCCACGCAGCTCGTCGGCCACCCCGTCGAGATCCTCGAGGACACCGGCGATCGGATCGTGCTCGGCCCGCTGTCGCCCGATCAGCCGAACGTGCTCGAGTACGCCGACATCGCGGGTGCGTCGCTGCTGCAGTTCTCCGACGGCGTGCCCGGCCCGCTGAATCCACTCGTGATCCACGTCGAACCAGGGACGACCTCGATCCTGCCGCCGGCGATCGACCCGGAGGGCACCTACTCGCCGTACACGATCTGGGACCTCTCCGAGGTGACGGGCGCGGTCACGATCAGCACGGGCGGCCGCGGCGACGGCTCGATCTACGCGCCCGACGCGAACCTCACGATCACGGCCCAGCCGTGGGACGGCCAGATCATCGCGAACGACGTGACGATCCTCGGCGGAGAGGTGCACTCCTACCTGTTCGCCGGGGCGCTCCCCTGCGACACGCCGTCCGAGGAGGGGTCGTTCTCGGTCGCGAAGGAGCTCTCCGGCGTCGCGCCCGGCGATCTCGCGCCCGGTACGACCTTCAGCGTGCGCTACATCGCGCTCGAGCCCGACGGCACGCGCACGGCGGGTGTCCTCGAGCTGAACGCCGACGGCACGCCGGTCTCGCCCGCGACGACGTTCCCGTACGGCACCAGGATCGCGCTCTTCGAGGTTCGGCCCGGCGACGACGCCCTTCCGCCCGAACTGGCGTGGACCGATGTCTCGTGGAACGGCGACACGACGTTCGTCATCGACGCCACGCATCCGACGGTCGGCCTCGTCGTCACGAACACCGCCGCGCCGATCCCGGCGGGCTTCAGCGTCTCGAAGGCCCTCAGCGGCTCGGGCGAGACCACCGTGCCTTCGGGGGCGGAGTTCACGCTCACCTACCGCGTGAACGGCGGCGACCCGATCGAGCTGACCGTCTCGCCCGACGACCCCGCCGCGGTCGTCGACGGCCTGGAGGCCGGGGATGTCGTGACGATCGGCGAGATCGGGTTCCCCGAGGTGGCCGGCATCACGTGGGGCACCCCGGTGTGGACGATCGACGACGAGCCGATCGAACCCGACGAGAACGGGGAGATCGAGTTCACGCTGGTCGGCGACGAGACGATCGCGGTCGAGCTGACGAACGAGGCTGATGCCGTCGGCTGGATCGCCGCCTCGAAGACCGTGATCGGCGACGGCAGCGGCGCCCTGCCCGACGGCACCACGTTCCCGCTGATCTACACGCTCGACGGCGGCCCCGAGGCGACGGTCGAGATCCCGGCGTCCGAGGTCATCACGTTCCCCTCGCTCCCGGCGGGCACGGCGGTCACCGTGCGCGAGGGCGACCTGCCCGTGATCCCGGGCGTCGAATGGGGTACGCCCGGATGGACGGTCGACGGAACACTGCAGATCCCCGACGCCGACGGCAACGTCAGCTTCGTGGTCATGCCGGGCACCACCGTCTCGCTCGCGCTCACGAACACCATGAACGGCTTCGGATCCTTCTCCCTGGTGAAGACCGTCACGGGAACGGGATCGGCGCTCGTGCCCGACGACACGGCCTTCCCGTTCGAGTACCGCGTCTCGACCGGTCCGGTGACCTCGGCCGAGCTCACCGCGGGTGTGCCCATCACCGGCGACGACCTGCCCACCGGCGTTCCGGTGTCGGTGCGCGAACAGTCGCCGCCGGCGGTCCCGGGCGTGATCTGGGGCAGCCCGACGTGGATCGTCGACGGAACCGCGGTCGCGCCCGACGCGGACGGGTGGGTGACATTCGTCCCGGCGACCGGCACGACCGTGGCCCTCCAGCTCGAGAACCCGGCGACGCAGACGCCGACTCCGACGCCGACTCCGACTCCCGGCCCCAGCGGCGGACTGGCCGAGAGCGGGTTCGCCGGGGCGCCGGCATCGAGCTTGGCGCTGATCGCGATGCTCGGCGGCGCGGTCGCCCTGTTGGTCCGCGGAGCCGCTCGCCGGACACGGTCGGGCTCGGGTCGGTAGCACGAGGCCCACGTCCTCATCGGACGAGGACCGCATTCCATCCCGAACTGGGCGCGTTTCGCTCCGCTTCTCCGGCCTCGTTCGGCGATATGGTGTGGCCGTCTCCGATCTGGTCGCAGTTCGAGCGATCCTCACCGATGCGGAGGTCGAATGCACCAGGAATGGAGATGCCATGAGTGACACCGAAACCAAGGGCATGTCGGGCTGGGTCGGATGGGTCGGCTTCGCAGCCGTCGTCATCCTCCTGAACGGCCTGTTCAGCATCATCCAAGGATCCGTCGCCGTGATCGGATCGAACTACTACTACGTCGTCGGCGAAGACGGCCTCGTGGTGTTCGACCTCACCGGGTGGGGATGGTGGAACATCATCATCGGCGTGGTCCTGGCGCTCACCGGATTCGCGCTGTTCAGCGGTGCGACCTGGGCTCGCGTCCTGGCGGTGATCATCGCCGGCCTCAGCGCCCTCGGGCAGCTCTTCCTGATCCCCGCCCAGCCGTGGTGGTCGCTCATCGTCATCGCGATCGACGTGCTGGTCATCTACGCGATCACCGTGCACGGCCGCGACCTGAAGCACTGACCTCGGCCGCCGCCGACCGGGTCGGCACGCACTGACCCACCGCCGCCGTCCCCTCCTCGGAGGGGACGGCGGCGTCGTCATGGGGCTATCCGCCGAGCGACACCTCGAGGATCTTCTCGTCGCTGTTGTCGGGGATGCTGTCCTTGTCGCCCTGGTTCGTCGTGGTGAGCCAGAGCCCGCCGTCGGGTGTCGGTTCGACGGTGCGCAGCCGCCCGTAGGTGCCGACGAAGAACTGCTGCACGTCGGTGAGCGCGTCGCCGCTGATGACCTCCCGGTACAGCCGCGACCCGCGCCCGCAGGCGATGTAGACGACGTCGCGCACGATCGTCAGCCCGCTGCACGAGCCGTCGGCCGTCGGATACGTGCGCTTGGGCGCGATCAGGCCCGCCGCGCCGCATCCGCTCCCCGATGTGCCCTCGCACTGGGGCCAGCCGTAGTTGCCGCCCTTCACCACGAGGTTCGTCTCGTCCATGACGCTGTTGCCGAACTCCTGCTGCCAGAGCCGCCCGCGGCTGTCGAACGCGAGCCCCTGCGGATTGCGATGACCGTAGCTCCAGATGTAGCTGCCGAACGGGTTGTCGCTCGGAATGCCGCCGGTGCGCGTCATCCGCAGGATCTTTCCGTTGAGCGCTCCGGTGCCGGTGAGACGCTGCGCATAGGCGCCGTTCTGCGCGTCGCCCGTCGATGCGTAGAGCATGCCGTCCGGCCCGAAGCGCAGGCGACCGCCGTTGTGGTACTTGTTGCGGAGGATGCCGCTGACGAGCACCTGGACCGAGGCCGCGTCGATCGTGCCGGAGACGTAGCGCATGCGCACGACGCGGTTGTCGGTCGCCGTGCTGTGCATGATGTAGAGCCACGGATCGGCGGCGAAGTCCGAGGCGATCGCGAGCCCCATCACGCCGCCCTCGCCCTCGGTGCTCTGGGCGCCGGGGATCGAGCCGACGGTCGTCTTGGCGCCCGTCGACGGCACCAGCCGCACGATGTCGTGCGCGTCTCGCCGTGCATAGAGCACCGAGCCGTCGGGCAGCGTGACGAGACCCCACGGGATGTCGGTGTCGGTCGCGACCTGCGTCACCCCGCAGATCGCGCTGCCGCACGCCGAGCCCGTCGTGGTCGTCGCGACGGCGCTCGGGGCGGATGCGTTGTCCTGCGCGTCCCGAGCGACGACGGTGTACGAGTACGCGCTGTTGACGGCCAGCCCGCTGTCGGTGAAGGTCAGGCTGCTGCCCGTGACCGTGCCCACGACGGCCCCGTCGCGCCGCACGTCGTACTTCGTGACGGCGACGTCATCAGTCGAGGCGGCCCAGGTCACCTTGACGCTGGTTCCGGATGCCACGGCCGCCACGGACTTCGGCACCGACGGCGCGACGGTGTCGGGCGCGCACTGCGGCGGCGAGACGGTCAGGGTCGCGCTGGCCTGGGAGACGTTGCCCGCGGCATCCCTCGCATTCACGTACCACCCCCACGGCACGCCGGCCACCACCGCCACCGACGTGGAGCGCGTGGAGCCCGAGACGCTCTTCACGAGTTGGCCGTCGTGGAAGAGGTCGTAGGCGGTGACGCCGACGGCGTCGGTCGACGCGGTCCAGCTCAGGGTGACGCTCGAGCAGGTGAGCGCCGACCGCGCGAGCCCCGAGGGCGGCGTCGGCGGGGTGACGTCGGCGAGCTTCGCCGGCACGGTCCACTTCTGGTTGGTGCCGGTGGTGCAGGCGTGGAGGTAGACCTCGGAGCCAGCGGCCGTCTTCGCTCCGCGAACGTCGAGGCACCAGCCGGTGCTCGTGTGCTTGAGGGTCTTCGCCGACGTGTAGGTCCACTTCTGGGCGGCGCCGCCGTTGCAGATGGCGATGACGGCCCTCCGACCCGCGCTGCTCACCGATGCGCCCGCCTGCAGGCAGCGGCTGCCGTCGAACACCTGCAGCTCACCCGCGGCCGAGCGCGTCCACCGCTGATCGGCCTTGCCGTCGCACACGCCGAGCGCGGTCCACGCACCGACGGTCGGCATGGCGCCGCGGACATCGAGGCACTGCTTCGATGCGACGCCCACGATCGGCTTGCCGGCCGCGGCGTACGACGCGTCGGCCGGAAGCACCAGCATCGCCGCAACGCACACGACGGACAGGATGCCGCCGAGCAGCGCCCGCACTGAGGCACTCATCATCGATCCCCCGGTCAGGCGAGACCGGTCGTCTCCCGATGAGCCAACGGATGATCGACCGTGACGCGCCGACTTCAGGCTAACGCCGAAGCGCCGGCGCGGACAGCCCGGCCCCGACCCGGCCAGACCCCGGCCCGGCCCCGGAATGAGAAAAGCCCCGAACCTGGCGAGAGGTTCGGGGCTGATCGTGCACCCCCTGGGACTTGAACCCAGAACCCACTGATTAAGAGTCAGTTGCTCTGCCGATTGAGCTAGAGGTGCGTGATTCGGGGCGATTTTTCGCTTTCCGAACCGAGAGATGACTCTAGCAGCACTTTGCGGCGCAGCGCGAATCGAGGCCGCGACGGGGTTTCCGCCGGGCGTGTCGCGTCGTTTCGCGACCGGATCGCGGCTCCGGGTCGGCTCGGCCGGATAGCCTGTCACGGTGAACGGCGACGCGATTCCATCCCCCAGTTCCGGCCTCCCCCACGATCTCACCGCAGACCTCGAGCTCGCCCTCGAACTGGCCGACCTGGCAGACCGGGTCGCCCTCGAACGCTTCCGCTCGGCAGACCTCGAGATCGCGACGAAACCCGACCGCACGTTCGTGACCGAGTCCGACCTCGCCGTCGAGCGGGCGATCCGCGACCGGCTCGCCGAGGCGCGCCCGAACGACGGCATCCTCGGCGAGGAGTTCGGCCGCGACGACCGCGGTGCGCGCCAGTGGATCGTCGACCCGATCGACGGCACCTCGAACTTCCTCCGGGGCGTCCCGGTGTGGGGCGCGCTCGTCTCGCTCGTGATCGACGGGGTTCCCGTCGTCGGGGTCGCGTCGATGCCGACGTTCGGCCGGCGCTGGTGGGCGGCCCGCGGTCAGGGCGCCTGGACGAACGAGCCCGACGCGGCAGACGCGCCCGCGCGCCGCATCCGCGTGTCGGGCGTCGCCGACCTCGCCGACGCCTCGCTGAGCTTCCAGAGCATCGCCCAGTGGCGTGAAGCCGGGCGCCTGCCCGCGCTCCTCTCGCTCGGCGAGGCCGTGTGGCGCGATCGCGCCTACGGCGACCTCTGGTCGTACATGCTGCTCGCCGAGGGGCTCGTCGACATCGTCGGCGAGTTCGACGTGAAGGAGTACGACCTGGCCGCGCTCGTGCCGATCGTGGAGGAGGCCGGCGGCGTCTTCACCTCGGCCGACGGCGCGCCGGGGCACGCGCACGGGTCGTCGCTCGCGACGAACGGCCGCCTGCACGAGCAGGTGCTCGCGATCATCGCCGAGCCCCCGGCATCCGACGACCCCGCGACATCCGACGACCCCACCGAGAGGACCGCATGACCGACGCGACCGCGAACCGCCCCGCCTTCGAGGTCTGCCTGTTCACCGAACCCCAGCAGGGCGCGAGCTACGACACGCAGCTCGCGCACGCGTCGGCCACCGAGCGGTTCGGATTCGACGGCTGGTTCCGGTCCGACCACTACCTGCGCATGGGTGCGGGCGACCCGCTGCCCGGGCCGACGGATGCCTGGACCACCCTCGCGGGGCTCGCGCGCGAGACGAGCCGCATCCGCCTCGGCACGCTCGTCTCGTCGGCGACGTTCCGGCTGCCGGCGATCCTCGCGATCCAGGTCGCGCAGGTCGACCGCATGTCGGGCGGTCGAGCCGAGCTCGGCCTCGGCACGGGCTGGTTCGCCGAGGAGCACCTCGCCTACGGCATCCCGTTCCCCGAGAAGCGCTTCGGCCTGCTCGAGGAGCAGCTGGCGATCGTGACCGGGCTCTGGGAGACGCCCGAGGGCGGCACGTTCGACTTCACGGGCGAGCACTACGCGCTCGACGCCGCACCGGCGCTGCCGAAGCCCCAGCAGCAGCGGGTGCCCGTGATCGTCGGCGGCGGCGGTCCGAAGCGCACGCCGGCCATCGCCGCGCGGTTCGCGACCGAGTTCAACATCGGGTTCCGCGGCGAAGACGAGGTCGCCGAGAAGTTCGCGGGCGTGCGCCGTGCGTGCGAGGCGATCGACCGCGACCCGGCGACCCTGAAGCTCTCCGTGGCGCTGCCCACGATCGTCGCGACCGATGACGTCGCGTACCGGCGTCGGCTCGCCGCGATCGGGGCGGACCCCGACACATTCGCCGAGGTCAACGTCGCCGGCACGCCCGCCGAGGCGATCGAGAAGATCGAGCGCCTTCGCGCCCTCGGCGCCGATCGGGTCTACCTGCAGACCGTCGACCAGCTCGACCTCGAGCACGTCGAACTGCTGGGCACCGAGGTGCTCCCCCACTTGGGCGGCCGCGCATGAGCGAGCCCGCCGGCCGCCCCGCGGCCCCCGGTCCCGACGTCGCTCCGGGCTTCTACGAGCACTACAAGGGCCACCGCTACGAGGTGCTCGAGCTCGCGCGCCACTCCGAGACCGAGGAGTGGTACGTCGTCTACCGGGCCCTGTACGGCGAGCACGGCGTCTGGATCCGCCCGCTCGACATGTTCGCCGAGCAGGTCAGCGTCGACGGCGTCGAGGTGCCGCGGTTCCGGCGGGTCGCGTCGGCGTAGGTCCGTCGCACGGCGAGCCGTCAGGCGCGGCGACCCGACGTGGCCGGCCCGGCCACGGCATCCGCTTCGCACGACGGCGTGTCAGGCCTTCGGATGCCGCGGCGAACGCCGGCTGATCGCGACGCCGATGAGGCACAGCGCTCCGCCGACCATGCCGAGCAGGGTGGGCAGTTCGCCGAGCAGGAGCCAGCTCAGGAGCACCACGATCGCGGGCACGGCGAGCGTCGCCGACGCGGTGAGCCCGGCGGGGCTGCGCTGCAGCACGTACGCCCAGAGCAGGAACGCGACGGCCGACGGGAACACGCCCAGGTAGACCGTGGCCCAGACCGCGGGCGCGGGCGCCGAGGCGAACTCGCCGACGGCCTGCGGCAGGAACGGCAGCAGCACCGCAGCGCCGATCGCGCAGCCGACCCAGGTCGCGCTCAGCGCGTCGGCGGTTCGCAGCGCGACCTTCTGCACGAGCACGCCGAGCGCGTAGAGCACGGCCGCGAGGATGCCGAGGGCGATGCCGAGCGGGTCGCTGTGCGCGCCGATGCCGCCGGTCGCGATGATCACGACGCCGACGAACGCGACCAGCATGCCGATCATGAGCGACCGCGGGAACCCCTCTTTGAGAAAGGCGCCGGCCGCGAGCGCCACGAGCAACGGCGCGATGTTCACGAGCATGGCGGCCGTGCCCGCGTCGAGGTGGCGTTCGGCGAGGTTCAGCACGAGCGTGTAGCCGGCGAACCAGAGCACGCCGTAGAGGGCGATGAGCGCGAGCGTGCGCCCGCGCGGCAGCGGCGGCCGACGGATGAGCGCGAACGCGACGAGCACGGCAGTGCCGACGAGCTGCCGGCCCAGGGCGAGGGGACCTGGCGAGATCGCGTCGCCGACGAACCGGATCGCGATGAACGCCGACGCCCACAGCACGAGCACGACGGCCATGGCGGCGAGCACGCGCCATCCGGCCGACGGCCGCGGACCGGTCGACGCCGGCGCCGCCGTCGTTGCCGTGTCGGTCGTCGTCGGTGCGGATGTCGCGTCGGGGGTGTTGCGCATGCGACCAGCCTCTCGACACGGAAGCCTCAGCACAAGCGAATGATCATTGGCATCCATGAAGCAACACTGTAGTGTCGGGCCATGGTCGACCCCCACCGCCTCAGCGTGTTCCGAGCCGTCGTGCAGACGGGCTCGATCAACCAGGCCGCCGCTCGGCTCGGCTACACGGCCTCGGCCGTGAGCCAGCACGTCAGCGCGCTCCAGCGCGAGACGGGCCTGACCCTCGTCGAGCGCCGCGGGCGCGGCATCGTGGCGACCGCGGCCGGTGTCGCCGTCGCCGACCGTGCGGGCCGCGTGCTCGACCACCTCGCGGACTTCGACGGCGTGGTCGACGACCTGCGCACGGGGCGCACGGGCACGATCCGCATCGGAACGTTCAGCTCGGCCAATCGTGCGTGGATGCCGCAGGTCGTCGCCGCGCTCGCCCTCGAGTTCCCGCAGCTGCGCCTCGAGCTGACCATGATCGAGCTGCGGGGGCAGCTGACGGGCGACCCCGACCTCGAGCTCTACGTGGCGGAGTCCGTGCGCGGCGACCGCGACCCGGCCGCCGCCGAGGGCTCGGGCGACGCCTACGACCTCGAGGACTTGCGCGTCGAGGGGTACGTCGTCGTCGTGAACACGACCCATCCCCTCGCCTCTCAGCCCGACGTGGCCCTCGCCGAGCTCGCCGACGACGCCTGGATCGACAACGACCACAGCCGCGGCCCGTGTCGCGAGATCGTGATGTCCGCGGCGGCTCGGGCGGGCTTCGCGCCCCGGTTCCGCATACAGGCGCCCGACTACGCGAGCGCGTTCGACTACGTGCAGCACGGCGTCGGCGTCACGGTGCTCCCCCGCCTGGGCGCGATCGCCCTGCCGCCGGCCACCGTCATGATCCCGATCCGGGATGCCGCGGCGCGCCGTCGCATCATGCTCCGCGTCAAGCGTGCGATGCGCACCAACCCCGCCGTGGTGCGCGCGAGCGCGTTGCTTCGCGCGGCATCCGCCCCCGGCGTCTGAGCACGGCCGGAACCCGCAGGCGCAACACGACCGAGACGACGAGAGGCCGCCCCGAAGGGCGGCCTCTCGTCGAGTTCCGCAACGTGCGACAACGGCTGGTGGTGGAGATGGGGGGAATTGAACCCCCGTCCATCGCTGAGTTTCCACGCCTTCTCCGGGCGCATCCTGTGCAGGCGTTCTGCTCGGCCCCGACCTTTGCCACAGGCACCTAAGTCGACAGGCCCAGCCTGAATGAAGTCCCGTACGGCGCTCAGGCGACGACGCACAGCGAGTTTCCTAGATGACGCCAGCGACCGGGGCGGAAACGAACCCGGGCTGACGGACTATCGGACTCGCTTAAGCAGCGAGGGCGAAGTCAGACTGCGTCTTATTGGCAGTTATTGTTTTCCAGAGATCGTTTACGAGATAACCCTGGATCCTCGGCCCGCTTCTCGTGGGTACACAGACGATGTCGAAACCGATCATCCCCATGTCGCACCGCCCGGTCGTACCGGTTCGGCGAGCCGTTGTCACACGCTGTGGAGTTCTCAAACCCGCCTGAACCGAAGTTCACGCGGCCTTACAGAGTACAACAGCCTGCGCGGCGTGTCATTCCCGGTTCCGGTCAGCCGCGGCATCCGACGCGCTCATCGCACGGATGTCGGGTCGAACGGATGCCGCAGGGTCGCCCGGCATCGTTCATCGGCCCGTAACCTACGGCGAGCGCCGAGCACGTAGCGTCCCCACATGGCCACGATGCACGCGACCGATGAGCGCATGGCGGCGCCGACGAGACGGGCCGGGCAGGCATGCCCGGCATGATCGGCCGCGTCGACCCGTTCATCGGCACCGAGGCCACGGATCTGCCGCCGCCGTCGGGGCTCGCGGCGACCTGGTGGTGGCCGAAGCCGCAGGTCGGCAACACGCATCCGGGGGCGACGTATCCGCTCGGCATGGTCTCGGCGTGCGCGTACTCCGGGGCGTATCCGACGGGATACGGACGCTACGACCTCGGCACCGAGGGGCTGCCCGTCGCGATCCACGACCGTGCCGTGGCATCCGGATTCACGCATTTCCAGCAGTCCGGAACGGGCGCGATCCGCAAGTACTACAACTACTTCCGCGTGACGCCGATGATCGAGCCCCTCGACGAGCTGGGTCGGCAGTGGGAGATCGTCGACGAGACGGCCGAGCCCGGGTTCTACGGCGCGACGCTCGAGAACGGCATCCGGGCGGAGCTGACGGTGGGGCCGAAGAGCGCGGTGCACCGGTACACGTTCCCGCGGCATCGCAACGCGCGCGTCGTGATCGACTTCTCGCTCGGCGGGCTCGGCATCCCGTACGGGGAGACGATCCCGCTGCGCGCGAAGCTCGAGTCGGTCGGGCCGGGCGTCGCGCAGGGCGAGATCGTCGTCGAGGGCACGCCGCTCGCCGTCTACATCGAGTGCGACGCGAGTTCGTGGCGGCAGATGCTCTGGTACGACCGCCGGCTGATGCCGGGCGGCACGCGGCTCGCGTTCGACCACATCCGCCCGACGACCCTGCGGCCGTTCGGGCTCATGTGGGCGGGACCGAGCGAGCCGGGCCAGTCGATCGAGGTGCGCATCGGCTTCTCGCTGCGCGGGGTCGAGCAGGCGAAGGCGAACCTCCGCGCCGACTGCGGCGAGGGCCACTCGCGATTCGCCCCGCGTCGCGAGCGCACGCGCAAGACCTGGCGGCGCCAGCTGAAGACGATCGCGGTCGATGCGGGGAGCGCCGAACGCGACACGGTCTTCACGACGGCGCTCTACCACTCGCTCATCAAGCCCTGCCTCGCACCCGAGGAGAGCCCGTTCTGGCCGACCGACGGGCCGTTCGTGTTCGACCTGTCCACGATGTGGGACATCTACCGAACCCAACTGCCGCTCATCACGGCCCTCATGCCCGAACGTGCGGTCGAACTCGGCACGGCGCTGCTCACGATCTGCGAGGAGGAGGGCAACTTCCCGATCGGGTACCGGATGGCGCGGGGCAGCGATCGCTTCTCGCGTCAGGGCAGCGCGCTCGCCCAGACCTTCCTCGCCGACCTCTGCCAGCTCGAGCTGCCGGGCGTCGACTGGGACTGGGCGCTCGTGCACATGCACGCGGATCTCCGGCGCACCTACGGCGAGGACTTCCTGCTGCGCGGGCACGCGCATCCCATCAGCCACACGCTCGACCTCGCGTTCGGGTACTGGTGCACGGCGAAGGTCGCCGAGCGCGTGGGCGACCGGGCGCTCGGCGAGCAGTTCCTCGGGCTCTCGTCGCGGTGGCGCAACGCCTTCGACCCCGAGACGGGCCTGCTGGTGGACTCGACGTTCTACGAGGGCAGCCGTCACAACTACTCGTTCCGCCTGCTGCACGACATGCGCGGACGCATCGACCTCGCGGGCGGCGACGACCGCTTCGTCGACATGCTCGACCGGTTCTTCGGGTTCGGCGCCGAGCCCGTGCGCCAGCCCGGACTGCAGCCGAGCCTCGAGGAGATCACCGCGGGCTACGCGCTCGGCCGGTTCGAGGGCATGAACAACGAACCCGACATGGATGCCCCGTGGGCGTACCACTACGCCGGGCGCCCCGATCGCACGGCCGAGGTCGTGCACGCGGCGGTGCAGCAGCAGTTCGGCACCGGCCGTGGCGGGCTGCCGGGCAACGACGACTCCGGCGGGCTCAGCTCCTGGTACGTGTGGGCGTCGCTCGGGCTCTTCCCGGTCGCGGGGCAGAACCTCTTCCTCGTGAACGCCCCGGCCCACGCCGAGAGCCGCATCGCGATGAGCGGCGGCGACCTCGCGATCGAGACGAAGGGGTTCGTCGAGCCCCGGCACGGCGGCCCGGCGCAGTACGTGCAGCGCGTCTCGCTGAACGGCAACCCGCTCGAGCGCACCTGGCTGCGCGGCGACGAGGTGCACCGCGGCGGCCGATTACTCGTCGAGCTCGGGCCCGAGCCCGGTGCAGGGGGTACCGATGCCCGTCCACCGTCGACCCCGAGCGGATGACCTCGCACCACCGTCAGCGCTGAAAGGAACCATCATGACCGGCACACCACGCAACCGTCTCGTCATCGTCAACCGCGCCGACCCCGTGATCTGCGGACACTCCGTCGAGGGCCGCAATCTCGCCGAGGCCGCGATCGAACGCGGATTCGACGAGGTGCGCATCATCACCTGGCCGATCGATCGGCTCGAGGCCACGGGCCTGCCGCTGAAACCGCTCGACACGATGCTGCCGTACAGCGAGGGCATCTTCGTCGAGCGCCCCGACCCCGTCGGCGACTACAAGGTGCCCGACGGGCGGTACCTCGCCGGCATCACGGGGCGGCTCATCGAGCTGTTCACCGACGGCGTGCCGACGGTCTGCCTCTCGCTGTACCTCAGCCCGCACACGATCGCCGTGGCCGACGCCGTGCGCGCCGCGTGGAACACGGGACTTCCCGTGAACGTCACGACGATCGCCGAGGCCGTGGGGTCGGATGTCACGAACGTCGTGCGTTCGTGCGTCGACGAGGGCCGCTTCGGCGCCGCCGCGCACGTGCTCTCGAGCTACCTCTCGCAGGACCACTGCGTGGCGGTCTCGGAGTACACGCGCGACCTGATCGTGAGCTCGGCGGCCGAGATCGACGCGGAGCACGGCACGGCGTTCGCCGAGCAGTGCAGCCGCCGCATCGAGATCTCGTACCCGGCGATCGACACGTCGGCCTACCTCGATCTCGACCCGGCGGTGATCGAGGCGACGCTCGCGATGCGCGGCCTCGAGCGCGACGGCTACGTGCTGTTCCTCTCGCGTCTGACGAAGGCGAAGGGCGTCGACGACCTCATCAGGGGCTTCGAGCGCACGTCGGCGAACGAACGGCTCAAGCTCGTGATCGTGGGTCGCGGCCCCGAGGAGCAGGCGCTGCGCGAGTTCGCGGCGGCATCGGCCCTCGCGGACCGCATCGTGTTCCTCGACGACGTCGACGATGCGGAGAAGCCGTACCTCATGGCCGGGTGCGCGACGTACGTGCTGCCGAGCAAGCCGCGCCCCGAGTTCGTCGAGACGTTCGGCATCGCCCTCGCGGAGCAGATGCTCGCGGGCGGCGGCACCGTGATCACGACCGACACGGGCGGCATCATCGAGGCGGTCGGCTCGCACGCGACGATCGTGCCGGTCGAGGATCCCGATGCCATCGCGGCCGCGATCGACGCCGCGCTCGCCCTCTCCCCGGCGGAGCGCGCCGAGCGGGCGGCCGCAGCACGCGCGTACGCGCTGCAGTTCGACCGCGGCGTGGTCTTCGAGCGGCTCTTCGACCGGGCGGGGGCGCTGCCGGCGCGGCTGACCGTCTGAGCCGGGGCGCGCGCCCACGCGGCGCGCGCCCCGGTCCTCAGGGCGGTCTTCGGCGCTGTCGGAGCCGCCGCCTAGGCTGGGCTCGGCCGCGCATGCCGGTGCGGCCTCCGGGGCTCGGTCCACGAGCTCGCCGTCGAGAGGGGCTCCATGCCGACCACCATCGCCGTCACCGGCCGTGCAGAAGAACGCATCGCGCCCGAACTCGCCGCCGTGACCCTGTCGGTCGGAGGCTCGGGCGAGTCCCGTGACCACGTCCTCTCGCGCACACGCAGCGCCCACGAGCGCCTGCTGACAGCCGTACGCGGGCTCGAGGCATCCGGAGCCCTCGAGAGCTGGTCGGCCCCGCAGTTGCGCGTCTGGTCGCAGCGTCCGTGGAACGCCGAGGGCCGCCAGTTGCCGCTCGTGCACGAGGCGCGCGCCGACGTCGAGGTCGTGTTCCGCGACCTCGACCGGCTCGGCGAGTGGCTGGGCGACGCGGCCGGCTCCGACGAGCTCACGATCGGCGGCGTCGAATGGCGGCTGACGGATGCCACGCGCCGGAGCGCGCAGGAGGCCGCGCAGCGGGGTGCGGTCGCCGACGCGGTGGCGAAGGCCGGCGTGTACGCCTCCGCGCTCGGGCTCGGTACGCCGACGGTCGTCGAGCTGTCGGACCACGGCCTGCTCGGTTCTCAGCCCTCGCCCATGCCGAAGGCCATGATGATGCGCGCCGTCGCCGACCAGGGCGGCGGGTCGTCGACCGAGTTCGCGCCGCTCGATCTCGTGATCGAGGCATCGGTCGATGCCCGCTTCACGGCCGAGATCGGCTGACCCGGCAAGAGTTCGGCCCTCGCGGGCCGTGCCCTCAGTCTGCGTCGACGAGCAACTGCTCGAGCCGGGCGAGCTCGTCGAGGGACAGCCCCGACGCGAGCAGGTACTCGCGCGTGTTGCCGTGCGCCCGCTCGATCGTCTCGATGGCGCTCTCGATGGCCTCGCGAGGGCTGCCGCCCATGAGCGTACGCAGGGCCGGGCTGTCGGGCACGCCGTAGCGGCCGATGAGTTCGATCATCTCCTCGAGCCATTCGCCCGCGAGGTTGCCCTCGGTGCGCGCGTAGTCCTCGATGACGGCGTCGCGGTCGACGCCGACGGCGAGCAGGGTGATCGCGATGACGACGCCGGTGCGGTCTTTGCCGGCCGTGCAGTGCACGAGCACGCCGCGTTCGCCCGCGCTCGCGATCTCGCGCACGGCGTCGACGACGATCGGCGCGTGCAACGTCACGATGCGGTCGTAGAGCGCCTCGAGCGAGATGCCCGCCGCGCCCTGCGACGCACCCGAGCCCTCGAACACCGGCAGCCGGAGCACCTCGACGTCGAGCCCGTCGAGGTCGTCGGGCATGCGGGCGGCCTCCTGCTCGTCGCGCAGGTCGATGACGATGCCGACGCCGAGCTCGCGAAGCTGCTCGCGCCCCTCGTCGCCGATGCGGTAGAGGCCGTCTGAGCGGAAGAGCACGCCGTCGCGGACGGTACCGGTGGCAGCCGGCAACCCTCCGACGTCGCGGAAGTTGTAGGTGCCGGCAACTGGGATTCGGGTCGGAGTCTCCATCGCGACGAGCCTACCCCTCCGCCCCGACCCGGCGACTGGGAGGGCGCCGCGAGATGTGCCCGCGGGCGCACGGCCGCCCGCGTGGGCGCAGGGCCCGTGCAGGGCCGACGCGTCGGCTACTCGCCGAGGTGGCGACGGCTCGAGATGGCGCGATCGGACTCGCGCTTGTCCTGCTTCTCGCGCAGCGCCTGGCGCTTGTCGTACTCGCGCTTGCCCTTGGCGACCGCGATCTCGACCTTGGCCCGACCGTCGGCGAAGTAGATCTGCAGCGGAACGAGGGTGTAGCCGCCCTCTTTCGTCTTGTGGCTGATCTTCACGATCTCCTGCTTGTGCAGCAGGAGCTTGCGCTTGCGCCGGGGCGAGTGGTTGTTCCACGTGCCCTCGGTGTACTCGGGGATGTGCACGGCATCGAGCCAGGCCTCGCCGCCGTCGATGAACGCGTAGCCGTCGACCAACGAGGCGCGCCCCTCGCGGAGCGACTTCACCTCGGTGCCGGTGAGCACGATGCCCGCCTCGTAGGTGTCCTCGATCGTGTAGTCGTGGCGCGCCTTGCGGTTGGTCGCCACGACCTTCTGACCGCGTTCCCTGGGCACGGCATGCTCCTTCTCGATTCGACGGATGCCCCGGCATCCGGAGCAGCCTTTCACTCTAGTGCACGCGCACACGCCCCGACGCCGCGTGCGCGCCCGGCACCGTCGCGGCGGCGTCGGCGTGCTGCTCGCCTGCACGCCGACGAGGGCTCAGACGCGCAGGTACCGTCGGATCGCGATGCCGGCCGACAGCGCCGCGAGCAGCACGCCCACGACGATCAGCAGCGGCACGACGAGCAGGGCGTCGCCCAGATCGACGAACGTGAACGACAATCGGTCGGCGAGGTAACCCTGCACGAAGAAGTGCACGATCGCCACGACCGCCCCACCCGCGAGCACCGAGCCTATGAGCCCCGCGAACACGCCCTCGAGGATGAACGGCGTCTGGATGAACCGGTTCGAGGCGCCGACGAGCCGCATGATGCCGAGCTCGCGCCGTCGCGAGAACGCCGAGAGCCGGATCGTCGTCGCGATCAGCAGCGCGGCCGCGACGAGCATGATCGCCGCCACGGCGATGGCCGTGTAGCTCGCGGCGTTCAGCACGTCGAAGATCTGGTCGAGGTAGCGCCGTTGGTCGACGACCTGCTCGACACCGGCGAGCCCGGCCAGTGCCTCGACGAGCACGTCGGACTGCGACGGATCGACGAGGTTCACCCAGAACGTCTCGTTGAGCACCTCGGGCGTGACGTAGTCGGCCGCGGGCGTGCCGGCGAACTGCTCCTGGAAGTTCTCGTAGGCCTGCTGGCGGTCCTCGAAGTAGTACTCGTCGATGAACGGCGAGAGCGTGTCGGAGGTCAGCTGCGCCTCGATCGCGTCCTTCTGCTCGGCCGTGGCCTCGCCGTCGACGCATCCGGCGGCCGTGGACACCGAGGTGCAGAGGTACACCGCGACCTGCGCGCGGTCGTACCAGTAGTTCTTCATCTGCGCGATCTGCAGCTGCAGCAGCGCCGCGGTGCCGACGAACGTGAGCGAGATGAACGTCACGAGCACGACCGAGACGACCATGGTGATGTTGCGCCGCAGGCCGTTGCCGGCCTCGGCGAGGACGAGTCCGAACCTCATCGCGTCGGGCCCACTTCCTGGTCGTCGTCGCCTTCGCGCGGACCGCCCGGAGCTCGGAGCCCCAGTCGTTCGGCGAGCGTGAGGTGCTGTTTCACGTCGGCTGCGGCATCCGCTTCGCCGGTGGTGTCGGCGGTCGCGTCGGCATCGGCCTCGTCCGCCTGATCTGCGGATGCCGCGGCATCCGTCGCCTTCGACCCTCGCGGGATCTCGATCGACGCCGTCGCCGCCGCCGTGATCTCGGCCGCCGCGTCGGTGACGGCGTCGGTGGCCTCGGGCTCGACGTAGAGCGGCTGGCTCTGCTGCATCATCTCGGGGGTCACCTTCGGTGCCGCCGCGGTGATCGTCTCGGGGGCGTCGCCGGCGACGACGGGCGCGATCGGCTCGGGCTCGGCCTGCTTCTTCGACCTCGAGCCGCGCTTCGGCTTGGCCGCGGCGCCCGCCGCGGCGGCCGCCTTCGCCTCGCGCTCGTGCTGCTCGTGCAGCAGCGCCGCGTTCGCCGCTTCGGCTGCCGCGACCGCGGCCGCCGCGGCGACGGCGTCGTCATCGACGGGCAGGGTGCCGACGACCGAGCCGTAGCCGGCCGAGCGCTCGTCGCGCACGATGTCGCCGGCGGAGAGCTCGATCACGCGACGACGCATCTCGTCGACGATGCCGGCCTCGTGCGTGGCCATGATGATGGTCGTGCCGCCCGCGTTGATGCGTTCGAGCAGCGTCATGATGCCGGCCGACGTGACGGGGTCGAGGTTGCCCGTCGGCTCGTCGGCGAGCAGGATCTGGGGCTTGTTGACGATGGCGCGCGCGATCGCGACGCGCTGCTGCTCACCGCCGGAGAGCTCGTGCGGCATGCGCTTGCCCTTGCCGTCGAGTCCGACGAGCTTCAGGGTCTCGGGCACCGCGGTGTGGATGTAGCCGCGCGACTTGCCGATGACGCGCAGCGTGAACGCGACGTTCTCGTAGACGGACTTGTCGCGCAGCAGCCGAAAGTCCTGGAAGACCACGCCGAGGTCGCGCCGGAAGTAGGGCACCTTGCGGCTCGAGATCGAGCCGAGGTTCTGGCCGAGCACGTGGATCGTGCCCTTCGACGGCTTCTCCTCTTTGAGGATCAGTCGCAGGAAGCTGGACTTGCCGGAGCCGGATGCGCCCACGAGGAACACGAACTCGCCGCGGAGGATCTCCACGCCGATGTCGTTCAGCGCGGGCTTCGCCTGCCCGGAGTAGGTCTTGGTGACGGAGTCGAAGCGGATCATCGCGTTCGAGCCTAAGCAGGCCGTACGGAAAAGTGGGCAGCGACACCGGAAATCGGCATCGCCGCCCACGGATCGGGACGCGCGGCTCGCGAACTCAGACGCCGGCGAACCCGACGACGAGGTAGAGCACCAGCGTGAGCGCGGCCGCGATGCCCGCGTACGGCAGGATCGCCGTCATCAGGTTGAGCGGCTTGATGCCCGTCGAGCGCGACGCGAGGATGATGCCGTCGCCGTAGAGGCAGGTCGTCGAGCCGAGCGCGGCGCCCGAGAAGACCGCGGCGCCCGCGATGATCGGGTTCACGTCCATCGCGAACGCGAGCGGGATCACGATGGGCGTGATGACCGCGGCGAGGTCCCAGAACGACCCGGTCGCGTAGGCGTAGACACCGCAGACGAGGAACACCATGGCCGGCAGCAGCGCGCCGCTCATGACGGGCTCGGTCGTGTCGATCACCCAGTCGGCGAGGTGCAGGTCGATGTTCATGTGCTGCACCATGAACGCGAGCGCGGTGAGCACGATGACGAAGAGCATGCTGCCGACGCCGTCGAACGCGGCCTCGAGCACGCCCTTGATCTTCAGGCGACGCTGCACCGTGTACATGACGATCGCGACGAGGAGCGCGGCGACCGTGCCCTTCAGCACGTCGACCTCGGTGAGGATCGTGACCGCGATCATGACCGCGATCGGCACGAGGAAGTTCCACGGGCGGGGCTTGGCGTACTCGGGCGTACAGGTCGCGACGACGGTCGCGGTGCGTGCGGATGCCGCGGGCTGGCCGTCGGTCGTCGCCGAGAGGCCGGTCGTGGGCTCGGCCGTCACGGCACGCGATCCAGCATCGCCGGAGGCCGCGAACTCGCCGACCTCGGCGTGCAGGGGCAGCCCGCCCTCGGCCTCGCGCTCCTCGGCGGTGGTGCCGACGGGGAACACGTCGCCCGTGACATCCGCCCGTGCGATGTCCTTCTTCAGCGCGCCGAGCCGCGGGAACCAGCCGAACGCGACGAGTGCGGCGATCGCGATCGCGATCCAGCCGAAGAAGATGAACGGGATGGCCTGCAGGTACGCGCCGAAGCCCGACCCGTTGGCGGTCACGCCCTGCGCCTCGAGCAGGCCGGCGAAGAAGAGCGCCCACGTCGAGAACGGCACGATGACGGCGATCGGCGCCGCGGTCATCTTCATGATCGTGCCGAGCTCGGTGCGCGGCACCCGGTAGCGGTCGGTGACGGCCTTCATCGACGTGCCGACGGTGAGCACGTTCAGGTAGTCGTCGACGAAGAGCACGATGCTGAGCAGGAAGCTCAGCACCGTCGACTTGCGCCTCGAGTTCACGAAGCGCTCGGCCCAGGCCGCGAACTCGCGCACGGCGCCCGAGCGCTCGAACAGCGTGATCAGGATGCCGAAGAGCACGACGACGAGCATGAGCCACTGCAGCGTCTCGTCGGCCATGGCGGTGCCGAAGTAGCCGATCCAGGAGTCGAAGAACTCCCAGCCGCCGAGCAGCACGGCACCGGTGAGGGTGCCGCAGAGCATCGCGAACAGCGTGCGCCGGGTGAACACGGCCACGACGAGGATGATGACGACGGGAAGGAGCGCGAGCGCGCCGACGTCTTGCATGGTTGCCTCTGGATTCGAAGGGTCAGGCGGCGGAGGCCGCGTACTGGGGTCGCCCGTCGACGATCGTCGTGCGCACGGGGAGGTTCAGCAGGTCGTCCGCGCCGACGTCGAGCGGGCTGTCTTCCCAGACGACGAGGTCGGCGCGGTACCCGGGCGCGATGACGCCGAGGTCGTGGTCGCCCTGGGCCTGCGCGGCCCAGACGGTGTAGCCCTGTAGGGCCTCGAACGGCGTGAGCAACTGGTCGGGCTCGAACACCGGGGCGTCGGGGTTGCCGGGTTCACGGCGGAGCCGCGCCCAGGCGAGGCCGATGCGCGCATCGGTCTGCGCCACCGGCCAGTCGGAGCCGAGCGCCACGGGGGCGCCGGCGTCGATCATGTCGCGCACGCGCCAGCCGAGGGCGGCGCGCTCGGGGCCGAGTCGCTCGGCCCAGAAGTCGCTGCCGTCGGCCTTGCGCCACTGCATGTGCAGAGGCTGCACCGATGCGGTGATGCCGAACTGGGCGAGCCGCGAGAGATCGCGGTCGGCGAGCAGTTCGAGGTGCTCGATGCGGTGCGGGGCGCCGCGGCGCGAGTGCACGCCGGCCTTGACGTACGCGTCGATCGTCGTGCCGATGGCGCGGTCGCCGATCGCGTGGGTGGCGATCTGGAACCCCGCGGCGGCGTATCGGGCCACGACGCGCTCGAACTCGGCCGGGTCGGCCCAGAACGAGCTGTTGCCGTCGCCGTGGGTGTCGGGCTCGTAGAGCCAGCCGGTGCCCGTGTCGATGACGCCGTCGTTGAACAGCTTCACGAGGCCGCCGCGCCAGCGGGCGCCGTGACGGTCGCGCTGGGCGAGGTAGCGCTCCGTGCGCTCCTCGTCGTAGCCCGGGTTGTGGGCCATCGCCGAGACGATGCGCACGGGCAGGCCGCTCACGACGTCGTGGGCTTCGGATGTCGCGGGGTCGCCGTCGCCCGCGCCGCGGCCCGCACCGGCGCCCTCGCCGTCGAGCTCGTCGAGCAGGTCGAGCGTGCCCGGGTTGCCGTCCATGATGCAGCCGCCCGTGATGCCCGAGGCCGAGAGTCCGCCGAGGATCCCGCGCACGCGCGCGAGCGTCTCGTCGCGCGCGTACTCGGGGGCCGTGCGCAGCACGAGGTCGAACGCGGAGTCCTCGCGGAGGCATCCGGTGGGCGTGCCGCGCTCGTCGACGACGATCTCAGACGTGTCCCCGAAGCTCCGCACGCCCGTGATGCCCGAGCGGCGCAGCGCCTCGGTGTTCGCGAGGGCGGTGTGGCCGTCGAAGCACATGAGGAACGCGGGGGCGGGCGAGGTCGCGGCGTCGATCGCGGCCGCGGTCATGGGCAATGTCGAGAACACGTCGTAGTCGACGTTCCATCCGCGAACCCAACCGCCGGAGGCCCCGTCGGCGACGCGGTCGGCCTCGGCGCGCAGCATCGCGAGGAACACTTCGGGGTCGCGCACTCCCCCGAAGTCGACGCCCACCGCGAGCTCGATGCCCTGGATCGGGTGCATGTGCGCGTCGATCAGGCCGGGCGTGATGCAGGCGCCGTGCAGGTCCTCGACCACGGTGCGGGGCCCGCGCAGCTCCCCGAGCGTCGTCGCGTCGCCGACGGCGATGATGCGACCGCCGCGGATCGCCACAGCCTCGGCGCTCGGCTGGCGCGGGTTCATCGTGATCACGCGCGCACCGACGAGAATGGTGTCGGCGAAGACCTGCTGCATGCGTTGCCGCCTTCCGGGCGCCTCGTCTTCGGGGTCGCCGTACAATTGAATGGTCGTAAATAAAATCGGGCACAGGCTACGCCTCGCCTCCGCCCGCCGCAAATCCGACGAGGAGCCCCGTGGCCGAGACCCCGACGAAGCGCTCAGCCGGACGACCCCGCACGCGCGTGCTGAGCGTCGACCAGATCGTCGACGCCGCGTTCGAACTCGCTCGCACGGCGGGCCCCGACGGATTCACGATGGCCGCCCTGGCCCGCTCGCTCTCGGTGCAGCCGCCCGCGCTCTACCACTACTTCGGCGGCAAGGGCGAGGTGATCCGGGCGATGCGCGGGCGCCTCGCGGGCCCCATCGACACCGACGGGTTCGCCGACCCCGACGTACCGCTTGACGAGGCCGTCTCACGCTGGGGACGCACCTACCGCGACGTCTTCGCCGCGTTCCCGTCGGGCATCACCCTGCTCGCCACGACGCCGGTCGACGGCCAGCAGGGGTCCGTCGACAACTACGAGGCCATCTCGCGTCGCCTGATCGACGAGGGGTGGGCCGAGCGCGACGTCGTCGACACGATCGTCGCCTTCGAGTCGTTCATCATCGGCTCATCGCTCGATGCGCTCGCCCCCGCCGACATCATGTCCCCAGGGGATGCCGCGGCCACCGCACCGGTGTTCGCCGCCGCCGAGGCGCTGCGCGCCCGGGAGACGGCCGCACGCGGCATCCGCCCGACCGATCGCAGCTTCGACCTCGGACTGCGCGCGATGCTCGCCGGACTCCGGCCTGCGCCGGCCCCTGAGGAGCCGACGAGCCCGAGCGGTTCGACCGTCGGTTAGTCGTCGTCCTTGCGCTTGCGCCACTTGATGCCGGCGGCGATGAGGCCGTCGAGATCGCCGTCGAAGACGCTCGCCGGGTTGCCGACCTCGTAGCCCGTGCGCAGGTCTTTGACGAGCTGCTGGCCGTAGAGGAAGTAGGAGCGCATCTGGTCGCCCCAGCTCGCCGTGATCGTGCCGGCGAGCTCCTTCTTCTTGGCCGCCTCCTCTTCGCGCTTCAGCAGCAGGAGTCGGGTCTGGAGCACGCGCATGGCCGCTGCACGGTTCTGGATCTGCGACTTCTCGTTCTGCATCGAGACGACGAGGCCCGTCGGAAGGTGGGTCAGGCGCACGGCCGAGTCGGTCGTGTTGACCGACTGCCCGCCGGGGCCCGACGAGCGGAAGACGTCGACGCGGATGTCGTTCTCGGGGATCTCGACCTCGACCGCTTCTTCCATCACGGGGATGACCTCGACCGCGGCGAAGCTCGTCTGGCGTTTGTCGGCCGAGCCGAAGGGGCTGATGCGCGCGAGGCGGTGCGTGCCGGCTTCGACCGAGAGCGTGCCGTACGCGTAGGGCACGTCGATCTCGAACGTCGCCGACTTGATGCCGGCGCCCTCGGCGTAGGAGGTGTCCATGACCTTGACGGGGTACTTGTGCCGCTCGGCCCAGCGCAGGTACATGCGCATGAGCATCTCGGCGAAGTCGGTGGCGTCGTCGCCGCCCGCACCCGAGCGGATCGTGACGACCGCGCCGCGCGGGTCGTACTCGCCGTCGAGCAGGGTCTGCACCTCGAGCTGGCCGATGACCTCTTCGAGCTTCGCGAGCTCCTGTCGCGCCTCGGCGGCCGACTCCTCGTCGTCCATCTCGAGGGCGAGCTCGATGAGCACGTCGAGGTCGTCGAGGCGCTGCTCGACGTCGGTGATGCGCTTGAGGTCGGACTGCCGGTGGCTGAGCGCGCTCGTCACCTTCTGCGCGGCGGCGGGGTCGTCCCAGAGGTCGGGCTTGCCGGCCTCTTCGGACAGACGGGCGATGTCGGCCTTGACGGCTTCGACGTCGACGACGGCGCTGATATCGCTGAAGGTGGAGCGCAGCGCGGCGATCTCCTGCGTGAGGTCAAGATCCAACATGGCTCCCCCAGCCTACCGGGCGCGGTTGGGGCTGAGAACGCCGATCGATCCGGCCCGGTCGGCTCACCGCGTCGCGAACCAGACGATGGCCCCCTGCGTCACGAAGATGAACCCTCCGAGCACGAGCGCGATGATCGACACCCAGGAGGGCCCGGTCGCCGGGTCGACCCGCAACTGGCGGCGCGCGACGAGACCGAGCACGAAGGCGGCGAAGGCCACGACGAGGGCCGGGATCGCGGGCAGCACCAGCGAGATCACCGCGGCGGCGGCGCCGACGATCGCGATGCGCGACGTGTTCCGCCCGAAACGTGCGCGGCTCTGGGGGTCGGAGGTCATGGGTCCAGTCAAACGCATTCACCGGCGCGGTGCGTTCAGCGGTCCCGGCCGCCGGGGCGCGGGGGCGCCCGACCGCCTCAGAAGACCGGGATGTCGGTCGGGCCGAAGTCGTGGATCGTGTAGCGGCCGCAGTCGATCGTCGCGGCATCCGCGAGGCTCACGCCGCTCGGAAGCACGAACGGAATGCTCTGGGCGTCGGTGATGAGGAACGAGACCGAGGTCGCCTCGAAGTCGGTGCGGTTCACGAGCCAGGCGTACGGATGCAGCTCGTACGTCACCTGCAGCAGTTGCGCCGGGTCGGCGGCGTAGGCCTTGGGCGCGCGAATCGTCCAGAACTGGCCCGCGCCGTGGCGGTCGGTCGCGTCCACCCAGTCGACGACGCACGAGAGAGACGTCGCCGATGCGGTGGTCGATGCCGTCGCGAGCCTCACGACCCCGATGCAGCCGAGCACGAGGATGACGACGGATGCCACGGCGAGCGCGAGCACGCTCCCCCGACGTCTGCCCGGCTCGGCGTCCGCCGCCGTGTTCGACCCGACGTTCGACGCGATGCTCGAGGAGTCGAGTCGCGCCCGGATGCCCAGCGGCGCCCACTCGGCGAGGCACGCGAGCACGAGCACGGGCGCGAACACCCACGGCTGCAGGTAGCGCGGCGTGTCGTTGCCGAGCAGGATCACGCCGACCGTGCAGGCGACCGGGGCGATCCAGGCGACCGCGACGAGGAATCCGGCGCCGGGTCGCTCGCGCGCCGTGCGCGTGAACGTCAGCGCAACTGCGAGCACGACGAGGGCCAACAGCCCGAGTGCGGCCACGACTCCCCCGGGTCGGCCGAGTTCGACGGCCACGGCGTGCACCAGTCCGGCGATCGCGGTGAACGGGCTCGCCGCGCCGAGGTAGTCGCTGCTCTGGGCCACGATCAGCCCGTCGGCTGCACGACGGGCGACGAGCCCGAGGGCGGATGCCGCGGCGAGCACGATCACGAGTGCGACCGGCAGCGGCGCGCGCCGCGGCATCCGCCCCCTGCTCGCGATCGCCGTACGGACGGAGAAGCCGAGCAGCACGAGCGCCGCGGGGGCGACCGCCCACACGACGATGAGCGGGTTGCTGAACGCCGACACCGCGATCACGCCCACGAGCGGCGCCCAGACGCGGGCGCGCAGCCGGCCGGTGTCGAGCGCGCGCCGGAGGAGCCCGATGACGAGCACCGAGCCGATGGCGGTGGCGCTGTAGTACGTCGTGGTGCCGAGCAGGCTCGCGAGCTGCATGCTGTTGCGGTCGCCGCCGGCTTCGAGCAACGCGATCGCGCAGAACCCGGTGTACCCGAGCGCGGCACCGAGTACCGGCGCGGTCGCGGTGCGACTGCTGCCCGAGGCGACGCGGAACGCGCCGTAGAGCGCGACGAAGTTCAGGACCGAACTCACGACGAACGCCGAATGCAGGTCTGGAACGAAGAACGAGACGGCACCGAACGCGATCGCCTCGGGCACGAACAGCACGGGCGACATCGCCCAGCTCTGCGGAACGCCCGACGCGATCGAATGCGTGAGCAGCGCGTTGAACATCGAGTCGGCGTCGACGAACATCAGCTCGTCGCGCGTCGCCACGACATGCGCGGTCACGAGCACCGCCATGGCGACCGCGAACGCCCAGCCGAGCACCTCCGTGATGACCGCGCGGGCGCGCGGACGACGTTCGTCGGGTCGGTGCCCTGGCCTCGGATCGGTGTCGATGCTCACTGCGACGTATCGTACGGCGCGAGCCCTCGACCTGACGCGACCGGTGGCGGCGCGACCGCGAACGGCGCGCTCAATGGAACACCGAGCGCGCCGTCGTCGTGACCTCGATCGGCACGCTGAGCGGCAGCAGTTCGGTGTGCAGCGGCGCATGCCATACGGCGCGGAGGGTCACGGTCGCACTGCGCCCGTCGCGCGACGCGGCGCCGACCAGTTCTACGCCGTCGAGTCGGCCCGCAGCGTCACCGAGATACGCCGCGACCGCCGCATGTACCGCCGCGTCGTCGAGCTCGAGGCTGAGGGCGTCGCCGTCGATCGAGACCTCGTCGAGGCTCCAGGCCTCGGCCCCGGCGAGCGCCGCACCGTCGGCGAGCGTGAAGAGTCGTTTGCGTTCGAGATACAGCGAGGACGCCCCAACCACGACGAGCATGATGACGAGCGCGAGGAACGAGAAGAAGATCGTCAGGAGGAGCGTGGATCCGACTTCATCGTCGAGCAGTTCGGGTGCTTCCCCGACGACCCGACGTCGCGGCGGCATCGGTTGCGTCGACCTGGTCGCTCGGGTCCGGCGGCTCATGGCGCGACCCCGGCGAACCGAGACACCGTCTGCGTCGCACCAGACTCGATGGGAACGTTCGCGACGCCCGAGAGCCCGAGCACGTCGGGAACGAGCGGCAGCATCACCCGCGCGCTCACCACGACGTCGATACGTTCGCCCGGCACATTGCACGCGGCGGACGCGCACGTGACGGCGACCGTCGCTGTGTCGGCATCAACGCCGAAGTCCTCGAGGGCGATGCGCACGGCACGTTCGACATCAGCCGGGGTACCGGAAGCCCCTGCGCCGTCGGCCGCGATCCGCGCGGCATGCCGTGCCGCACCTTCGACGGCGAAGGCACCCGCCTGGATCGCCGCGACGCTCAGCACGAGGTACACGATCGGAACGAGGAGGAGCAGGCCGACGGTGAGGAACTCGAGCGAGGCGGAGCCGGCTTCGTCGTCGACGAGACGAGCGGTGGGGCCACCGCCCGACTCAGTCGAGCGTCTCGATCGGCGCATGCCCTGCCACCTCCAGCCCGTTCGAGATGCCGAGCAACCCGATCACCGGCAGCGCCGCGCGCACCCGGATCTCGACGGCGGGGACTCCGCCGATCGACGTGGTCGCCGCGGCGACCTGCTGCGCGTAGTCGGCCGAGATCGCCGCATCGATGAGGTCGCGCGTGCGCGCAACCCCGTCGGACGGCGACGAACCGGCGAGCGCGGCGTATCGGGCGCCCTCGGCTGCGGCGTCCAACAAGGTGTTGCGCACGTGCAACGCGAGGGCGAGCTGGACGACGGCGAGCGCGAGCACGGTGAGCAGCACGCCGACCATCGTGAACTCGGCGACGGCGGAGCCGCGGTCGTCGGCCAGACGCACCCGCAGGGTGCGGAGCCCGGGAACCGTCGGCCCGGCCGCAGCGCGACCGCCCGTGGCATCCGGTCGCGTGCGACCTAGAAGCCGGTGACCCGATCGATCGCCTGCTCGAACACGCCCGCCAGCGCGGGCCCGGCGAGGCCCCAGATCACGATCACGAGCCCGGCGGTCATGAGCGTGATCAGCACCCATCCGGGTACGTCGCCTCGCTCGTTCGACGAGAGGGCGACCAGGCGCCGGGAGATCGCGAGCTTCAGACGGTCGAGGTGCAGCTGCATCGAGGTTCCTTTCGGTCGCGCCATCGGGGCGCGGTGAGGGCGAGTGGCGCGGAGTTCGCATCAGAACCCCGTCTGGAGCACGAGATAGCCGGGCAGGAGCGCGAACGCGATGGTGATCGGCAGGATCAGGAAGACCAGCGGCACGAGCATCGCGATCTCCTTGCGGCCCGCGAGCTCGATGATCGTGCGTTTGGCCTGGTCGCGAGCATCGCCCGCCTGCGAGGCGAGGACCGACGCGAGCGGCGCTCCCCGATCGAGGGCGCCGAGCACCTGATCGAGCGCACGGGAGAGTGCGGGGTGATCGAGCGCGTCGCGGAGTTCGGTGATCGCGTCGGCGAGCGGCACTCCGGTGCCGACCGCGGCGACGACCGCCCGGAACTCCTGCGGCAGCTCGCCGGAGCCGATGCGTGCCACCCGGCGGAGCGCGTCGAGCATGCCCTCGCCGGCCGTGAGGCTCAGGGTGAGGAACTCGAGCACCGTCGGGAGTTCGTCGGAGATTCGCGAGAGCCGTCGGGCCGCGCTCCGCTGGAGCAGCCAGTCGCGCGCGAGCACTCCGAGCGCCGCCGCGAGCAGCGGTGCGACGATTCGGACGGGGCCCGGCAGTGCGGCGAACCCGGGTGCGAACAGCGCCAGCACGACGGATGCGGCGAACGCAGCCGACCCCCAGGCGAGCTGTTCGGCGCGGAAGCGTTCGACGGTCGACGACGAACCCGCCTGTCGTAGCCGTCTGGCGACGGTCTCGGGGCCACCGAGCCACGAGAGCACGACGGTTCGGAGCCGGCGCAGCACCGGTCCGATGACGACCCCGAAGACGGGCGACGGATCGGACGATCGGCGCGCGAGCATCGCCCTCGCCTCGACCGAGAAGTCGGCGACATACGGCGCGACCCGCTCGGCGAGCCGCGGTCGTCCGATGCGCGGAACGGCGTTCAGCGCGAGCCAGGCGCCGAGCCCGATCAGCACGCCGAAGAGCAGGGCGAGAGGCACGGTCGCATTCAGCGGAACCATCGTCGCTCCTCGGGGAGTCGGCCGAGCGCGTTCATCGACTGATAGGCCACGATCGTCACGATGACCCCCACGACGATGAGCGCGGCGCCGGCGGGAGAGTCGTAGGCGACGAGCGTCTCGTGCCGCGACGACAGCACGACGAGGAGGAGCCACGGGGCGGCGACGCCGAGTCGTGCCGCGTTGCGGATCCACGACTGGCGTGCGACGACCTCGGCTCGGAGCGCAGCGTCTTCGCGCAGGTAGCCCGACAGGCCGCGCAGCACGGCGGTCAACTCGGTGCCGCCGACCTCGCGCGCCATGCGCAACGTCTCGAGGATCCGGTCGGCGATCGGGTCGGCCAGCATCTCCTTGAGGCGGTCGAGGCACAGCGAGAAGTTGCCCGTGCGACGGTACTCGGCATCGAACGCCGCGAAGGCGGATCGGGTCTGGGACGGGCCGAGCTCGCCGAGCGCCCCGACGCTCTCGGGCAGGGGCACACCCGAGCGAACGGACGCGACGAGGTGATCGACGACGTCGGGCCACACCGCTCGGTTGGCGGCCCGCCTCCGGTCGGCACGTGAACCGATGGCCAACGGCACCGCTGCCGCGCCCATGAGCAAGGCGACGACCGTGATGGTCGGCACCTGCATGACGGCCTGCACCACCGCGCCGAGGACCATGGCGAACACGATCGCGACGACCGCGATGACCGGGATCGGCACGTGGCCGAGGCCGGCCAGTGCGAGGTCGTCGCGGATGCGTCGGGCGAACGCCGAACGCTCCGCGTCGCGGCCGGTCGTGGCTTTCGCCGGCCAGAGGATCGGCGCGAGCGCGAGCAGCACGCCGACGCCGAGCAGCGCTCCGAGCGCGAGACTCATGCGGCGGCCTCGCCGGCAGGTTCGGGCGACCCCGACTCTTCGGCCGAGGCGGGCACATCGTCGACGACGATCCCTGCGGCGCGGTACTTCTCGAGCCGCCGCGGACGCATCCCGGTGGGCCGCAGCTCGCCGGCCACCGTCGTGAAGATCGGATCGACGTCGACGCTGCCGTCGGTGCAGTCGCCGGTGGGTGCGGAGATCTCGACGACGCTGCGGTGTCCGCTGGCATCGATGCCGAGGTGCACCACGAGATCGATGCAGGTCGCGACCGTCGGAACCACGAACGACGCGTCGATGTTTCGCCCGGCGAGGAGCGGCAGGGTGCAGAGCTTCGTCAGGGCGTCGCGCGCCGAGTTCGCGTGGATCGTGCACATGCCGGGAAGCCCCGAGTTCAGGGCGATGAGGAGGTCGAGGCTCTCGGCTTCGCGCACCTCGCCCACGATGAGCCGGTCGGGCCGCATGCGCAGAGACTCCTTGATGAGTCGCCGCAGCGTGATCTCGCCGGTGCCCTCGAGGCTCGGCTGGCGGCACTGCAACGACACGAGATCGCGCACGTCGAGGTCGAGCTCGAACGTCTCCTCGATGGTGATCACGCGCTCGTCGACCCTCGCCGACGACATCAACGCGTTCAAGAGCGTGGTCTTGCCGGTGTGCGTGGCGCCGGAGACCAGGATGTTCGCCCCGGCGACGACGCTCGCGCGCAGGAATCCGGCGGCCTCGGCGGTGAGCGACCCGAGCTCGACGAGCACCTCGAGCGTGCGGATGCGACGTTGGAACTTGCGGATGTTCACGGCCCAGTGCGTGCGCGACACGTCGGGGATCGCGACGTGGAGCCGTGAGCCGTCGGGCAGCGAGGCGTCGACGAACGGCGAGCTCAGGTCGACGCGACGACCGCTGTGCTGCAGCATGCGCTCGACGAGTTCGCGCACCTCGCGGTCGTTCAGCACGACGGTCGTGAGTTCGGCGACGCCGTTGCGCGCGATGAACACGCGCGTCGGGCCGTTGATCCAGATCTCCTCGACCCCCGGGTCGTCGAAGAACGGCTGCAGCGGCCCGTAGCCCGTGATCGCGGCTTCGACCTCGCGTGCCGTCGCGAATTCGTCGAGGAGCTCGGGGTGGGCCCCGGCGAGCGCGCGCTCGCTGTAGCGCAGCACCTCTTCGCGCGTGAACCTCGCGGCGGCGTCCGAGTCGCGGCCGAGGTCGACGCCCTCGTGCAGCACGCGGGTGCGCACGCGCTCGGTGATCGTGCGGACGGGGTCGGACATGACACCCATCTTGGGGTGACGGCCGCCGGGCACCGCGAAGTTATCCACACGGCCGGCCGGCGGCATCCGCTCGATCAGGCTGACGGATGCCGCGCCACGGCCTTTTGCGCCGTCACGAGCGTTTCATCGGCTCCCCGATGCGGCGAACGCCCGTGGCGCGAGCACGGCGCCACCGCGTTTGGACCACGCCGCGCGAACGTGCGCGTGCGCGGCGGGCCCAGCGCGGGCGCCGATGCTCAGTCGAGCGTGACCATGACCTTGTCGGCCGCGCCGGGCGTCGCGGCGACCTCGAGGGCGCGCTGCACGTCGGCGATGTCGAAGCGGTCGCTGATGATGAGCCGGTACTTCCGCCAGTTGGCGATTAGATCGTCGGTGACCTCGAAGATCTCGGTCGGGTAGCCCATCGACATGATGATCGAGATCTCGGTGGTGAGCAGGCCGCCGAAGTCGACCTCGACGGGCTTCTTGTGCACCGCAGGAATGACGAGGCGTGCGCCCTGCTTGACCAGGCCGAACACGGTGGTCGGCACGACGGGGGCGCCGGCGGCGTCGAGGTAGACGTCGGTCGCGGGGCGGGCATCGCGGATGCCGACGACGGGCGGAGCTTCGCCGTGCAGCTCGATGAGGCGGGCCTTCACGTCCTCTTCGGCCGAGTTGATCACGGCATCCGCGCCGATCGCGAGGGCCTTCTCGAGGCGCGTCGGCAGGATGTCGATGACGACGACGTGCTCGACGCCCTTCGCCTTGAGGCTGAGCAGCGCGCCGAGGCCGATGGGGCCCGCGCCGAAGACCACGGCCTTCTCGCCGGCCTTCGCGCCCGAGCGGTTGACGGCATGGCGGGCCACGGCCATGGGCTCGTTGAGCGCGGCGACCTCGAACGGGATCTCGTTCGGGATGACGCGGAAGTGCGTTCCGGCGACGGCGTCGAAGAGCACGACGAGCGGCGAGAACGCGCCCTGGGCGCCGCCCGAGCCGATGATGCCGTCGCTCGCGGCCATCGGGTTGATGACGACGTGGTCGCCGACCGCGGCATCCGTCACCTCGTCGCCGACGAACACGATCTCGCCCGCGGGCTCGTGGCCGAGCGGGGTCGCGCCCTGCCGCGGCGGGATGCCGCCGTACATCGTGTACATGTGGTCGCTGCCGCAGATGCCGCACGCGCGGATGCGCACGAGCACGTCGCGCGGTCCGGCGGTGGGCTCGGGCACCTCCACGATCTCGGTGGTGTTGGGTGCGGTGACCATGACCGACTTCATCGCCGTCATTCCTCTCTCGTCCGGCTCGCGCTGGGTTCGCGTTGCGGATCACTAAATCGAATAAGTGCAGTCTACGCTGGGATGCTGAGAGGTGGAGAAGAGCCGATGCGATCCAAGCGAGTGACCATGAAGGACGTCTCCGTGGCGGCCGGCGTCTCGCAGGCGACCGTGAGCTTCGTACTGAACGACAAGCCGACCGAGACCATCTCGCCCGAGACCCGCGAGCGCGTGCGCCGCGCGGCGGCCGAGCTCGGGTACGTGCCGAACGGATCGGCGCGCGCCCTTCGCGAGGGCACCTCGCGCATCGTGATCCTGAACGTCGCGCGCCTCCCCCACGGCGGCACGGGACTCGCGGCGTTCATCGACGCGCTCGACGCCGAGCTCGAGCGCCTCGACCACATGCTCCTCGTGCGCTACCGAGCGGGCTCCGACGACATCGAGCGCCTGACCGCGATGGTCTCGCCGCGCGCCGTGCTCGACCTCGACCGCATCTACGACTCCCCCGATGCCGAGCAGGCCGACGGGGGCTGGACCGAGGGCCTCGCCGCGCACACCGCGGTGCAGATCCGCCACCTCGTCGAGACCGGGCACGAGCAGGTCGGGTTCGCGCTGCCGAGGTCTCGGGTCGCCGCTGGGCTCGCCCGACTCGCAGCACTGCGCGTCGGCTACGCCCGTCGCGTGCTCGAAGATCTGCGGATGCCGCAGCCGCACACGCTGACCCTGGGCGCGACCGCCGACGACGACCGCCGCAGCCTGGCCGAGTTCGTCGAACGCCACCCGCAGGTCACCGCCGTCGCCGCGCTCGACGACGAGACCGCACTGCGCGTGCTCGCGGCGGCGAGCGCACTCGGCATCGAGGTTCCGGGCCGGCTCGCGGTCATCGGCTTCGACGACGCCGGACTCGGCGAGTTCGCGACCCCGAGCCTCACGACCGTGCGCATCGACACCGCGGCGTTCGGGCGGCGACTCGCGCGCGTCACGCTCGGCCTGCCCGTCGATCCGGCGGCGCCGACGCCCGCCGCGGCCGTCGTCGTTCGGCGCGACTCGGCCTGATCGGGCCCCGCCGCACCGACGCCCGCCCGCGGCATCCGCAATGCCGTTCACATCGGGTAATTGATCTGGTACAGTACTTGTCATGACCAAGGACACAGCCTCCGGCGCGACGCCGGACGACGCCTTCGCAGCCGACCTGCTGCGCGGTCACACCGACACGATCGTGCTCGGAGTGCTCCGTCGGCACGACAGCTACGGCTTCGAGATCTACAAGCTCATCCGCGACGCCACGGGCGGCGCGTACGAGATCAAGGAGGCGACGCTCTACGCGAGCTACCGCCGCCTCCTCCGCGACGGGCTCGCCGAGGCGTACTGGGGCGACGAGTCACAGGGCGGCCGCCGCAAGTACTACCGCATCACCGACGCCGGCCGCGCCGCGTTCACGCAGAACGTCGCCGCCTGGGTCGCGACCCGCACCATCATCGACTCCCTGCTGGGCAGCACGCCCGCAGCCAAGAAGGGCTCCTGACATGACCGACCACCGCTCCTCCGGCGGCGACCTGCACCGACTGCTCGACGAGGCCTTCGTCGGCATCGAGGTCACGCCCGAGATCCAAGACCTGAAAGAGGAGATCCGCGGCAACCTGCTCGCACGCATGGGCGAGCTCGAGGCATCCGGGCTCTCCCAGTCAGATGCCGCGCGCAAGGCCATCGCCGAACTCGGCGACGTGCGCGAGCTCGTCGACGCCGAGAACGACCTCGCATCGGATGCCGCGAGCGCCACATCCGCTCCCGCCACCCGTGTCGGCGGCTCGACGTCCGCCGCGCGCGCCGAGTCGGCCACCGCGGCGGCGCTGCGCAACCGCGTGCGCCCGAACCCCGCGTTCGTCGTGCGCACCGTCGTGCTGTCGATCATCGGCGGCGCCGCACTGGTGCTGCTCGTGCTCGGCCTCACGCCGCTGCTCGCGCTCGGCGCAGGCGCGCTCGTCGGCCTCGCCGTCGTGTTCGGGCTCGCGCTCGGCGCCGTCACGGCCGACGCCCTCAGCCAGGAGACGACGACGAACCACCGCATGCCCGCCGGGCGCGCGATCGGCTACGGCGCGGCCACGGGCCTGCTGCTCGCGGGTCTCGCGTTCACGCCCGTCGTCATCGTGCATCTCGACCTCGCCTGGCTCGTGCTCGCCGGTGCGGCCGTCATCGGCTCGATCGGCGCGCTGAGCTATCTCGGCACCACGCAGACCAACCGTCACAAGCCGTGGGTCGTGCAGCAGCACCGCGAGGCGGCGAACATCGGCAACCGCTTCGAGGAGGACCCCGCCTCCGGCGCCCGCTTCGGCATCTACACGGCCGTCATCTGGACCGTCGCGTTCGTCGCGATCCCGATCATCGGCTTCACGGCCGGCTGGATCTGGGCTCCGCTCGCCGTCGTCGGCGGCTTCGTGGTCATGATGCTCGTGCTCGCGCGCATGCTCTTCGGCGGCAAGGCCGAGAAGACCGACTGAGTCCGCCGCACGTCGGACCGCGGCATCCGCTTGCTTCATCGCCTCTCGCGACGAAGTCAGGGCGGATGCCGCGTTCCGCCGTTTCGGGCCCCTCTCCACACCTGACGTGGCGGGGCGCCCCGCTTGGGTAGGCTCGCTCCACGTATTCCGCGAGCCCGACGAGGAGCCCATGACCAGCCTGCGCAACGATGCGTCTGCACGACTCGAGGCCGTCTCGCGGCGCGACCTCGTCATCGACCTGGCGCGCGTCGCGTGCATCCTGCTCGTGGTGGTCATCCACCTGCTCATGATCGGCGTGGGCTACTCCCCCGACGGCGAGCTCGTCGTCTCGCGCCCCCTCGAGGCGCAGCCGTGGTTCGCGGCGGCGACCTGGATCGGGCAGATCATGCCGCTCTTCTTCGCCGCGGGCGGGTTCACGGCCCTGACCGCCTGGCGCAGCCTTCTCCGCAAGGGCGGCGATCGCGCCGACTTCGTGCGCGGGCGCGTGCTGCGGCTCGCCTCGCCGGCCCTGCCGCTCTTCGTCTTCTTCGCCGTCGTGCTCGGCGGCGCGACGATCGCGGGCATCGATCCCGCGCTGCTCGACACCGTCGCGACGGGCACCGGGAGCCCGCTCTGGTTCCTCGCCGCGTTCCTGCTCGCCCAGTGCGCGGTGCCGTGGATGGTCGCCCTCCACGATCGGGCGCCGCGCGCCACGCTGGCGGCGCTCGCTGGCGCCGCCGTCGCGGTCGACGCCATCCGGATCGCCACCGGCATCGAGCCGATCGGGCTCCTGAACCTCGCCTTCGTCTGGCTCTTCGTGCAGCAGCTCGGATTCTGGTACGCCGACGGATGGTTCCGCACGCGGCATCCGCTCACCCTCGTCGCGCTCGTGGTCGCCGCCTATGCCCTCATCTGGGTGGTCGTCGCGGCCGGGTGGTACTCCCCCGACATGCTGACGAACCTGAACCCGCCGACCGTGCCGCTGATGCTGCTCGGCGTCGCCCAGATCAGCCTGCTCACGCTGCTGCACCGACCGCTCGCCGCACTCATGCGCACGCGCCCCGCGCAGGCCGTGGTCTACCTCGTCGGCAGTCGCGCCATGACCGTGTACCTCTGGCACCTGCCGGTCATCATCATCGTCGAGGGCGTCTCGCTGCTGATCCCGGGCGCCGCACCCGAACCCGGCAGCGCCGTGTGGTGGGCGACCCGGCCGATCGCGCTCGTCGTGGTGCTCGGCGTCGTGTTCGCGATCGCACCGCTGCTGCTGCGCTTCGAGCAGGTGCCGACGACGATCCCCGACGGCCGCCGCCGCCCGGGCTCTGCGGCCATCGCGATCGCGGCCGTGCTCGCGTTCGTGCCGCCGTTCCTCGTGCTCGAGTTCTTCCTCGACCTCCCGATCGCCGTCACGGGCGTCGTGCTGCTCTCGCTGTCGCTGTGGCTGCTGCGGGCCCGGCGACTCGCGCCCGCCTAGACTGAACGGGCACTCGCGGGAGTGGTGAAATCGGCAGACACGCAGGAGTTAGGTTCCTGTGCCTTCGGGCGTGAGGGTTCAAGTCCCTCCTTCCGCACGGCGACGATGCGCGCCCCGAGATCGGCCGCGTTCCTCTGCGCTGAAGCAGCCTCGGCGCACCGAGTCTCGCTGCTCACCAGGGAATGCTGCACTCCGCGAGCACCCGGAGGTCGCACGCCGGCTCCCGGATGAACCAGGCCACCGCGTACATCGCGACGAACGCCACGACGAGCGCGAAGATCACGAACCACTCGGGCTCCTGCATCGACGGATGCACCGGCGGGCCGATCATGAACCCCAGCGCCGGGAGTGCGCAGGTCGTGACGAGACACATCACCATGAACGCGCCCGCGCTCTCGGGGGCGTTCACGTCGATGTGCAGCCATCCGGTCATCAGGATCAGCGCGAGGAACGGCGGCAGGCTGACCTTCCACCCGACCACCGCGAACGGCCGGTACCCGAGCGCGGCGAACCCCCAGAACGCCGCCTGCAGGATGGTGACGATGATGCCGAGCTTCGCGAGCAGCACCCACCAGGTGGGCCACGCGACGAACGCGACGACGGTGATCACCGCACCGATGATCGAGGTGATCAGCGCCGGGTGCCGAGTGGTCCTCCTCGCCTTCGGGTCGCGAGGCCTGGTGAGGGTGTCGGCGACGGATGCCGGGAGGCCGTAGTAGTCGTGGCGGTCACTGGGGGTGCTCACCGGCGTGTTCCCTTCTCTGCGGACGCGGAGCGTGATCGGCGCGGTGCTGGTCGGCACGGTGGTGGTCGGTTCGGTGTTGATCGGCACGGTGCCGATCTGCACGGTGCAGCCCGCGGGCGCCGGCGCCCGCGTCCGCTGCGGCCGGGTCGGCGATCCTCATCTCGAAGCCCGCGTCGTCGGCCGTCGTCGCGACCGGGCCGACGAGCTGGAACGAGTCCCATGCGGTCTGGTCGACGTCT
Organism: Agromyces allii; assembly: GCF_009749385.1. GTDB lineage: Bacteria > Actinomycetota > Actinomycetes > Actinomycetales > Microbacteriaceae > Agromyces > Agromyces allii. Next base: position 149,561 of record NZ_WBIN01000001.1, read on the forward strand.
CGGACCTGGATTCCGGCGACGTCGATCCGGATGGACACGCTCTTCTCCGCGTGCTCGAGCACGGTGACGTTGATCTCGAACGGGACCCGCTCCGCCTGCCGTGCATGGCCGCGGAGAAGCCACAGTCCCACCAGGAGCCCGTCGCGCTGGTCGTGGTCGAGCTGCGTGGCATGGGCGCCCTCGTCGTTGACGGTGACGAACTCCGACAGGTAGTCGGACTGCTCGACGGCGTACTTCAGCCACGTCTCGTTTCGGCCCTCGATGAGTCGGCGCCGAAGCGCGGAACCGACCTCCTCGGCTCGAGCCGACGTCGCCGCATCGAGGTACTCGCCCCAGGCGACCTGGTCGAGGACCTGTTCCGCGTCCCGGTCCAGCCGGGCGATGGCCTCCACCTCGCCCGCGTCGACCAGGGGGCCGGTGATCGCGGTCTTCCTGGCCCGCGCGAGGGCGAGTTCGTGATCGACGATCGTCCGGAAGCCGCGCACGGCGACGGTGGCGAGCACGACCGGAAGGATGGTCGCACCCGCGGAGCCCAACCCGGTGAACATCTCGAGGCCGGCGGTCTCCGTCTCGGTGAGTGCCGCCGCGATCTGGGCCGCGGCGATGAGGGATGCCGCGACGATGGGTCCGGTCACCGGTCGCTGGGCGGCGACGACCATCAGCAGCGCCCCGCATGCGGGTGCGACCGTCGGGTGCGCGTGCGCGCCGAGCAGGCCCCAGGTCGCCTGGACATCGAGGGCCGCCGCACTGCAGAGGCCGACCATCACAATGACGAGCACCCAGTCGGGGATCCGTCCGTCGACGCGGACCGCGGTGACGGCCACCAGGGCGAACACCGCTGAGAAGGCCACCCACGCCGGCCACGGGCCCGGGCCGGCCGGGAACCGGTCGTACAGGGTGACGGCTTCGACGAAATGCCCCCCGACGATCACGGTCGCCGCGGCCAGGGCGCCGAGCGCGACACGGCGGCCGCCCTGGGCGGCCTGGACGACGTCGTGGATCCTGCGCTGCGGTCGTGGTGGTCTCGTGACGGTCATTTCGGGACCTCGAGCATCACCGTCGTGCCCGCCCCCGGCGAGGAGAACACCCGCACCTTGCCGCCGACCGACTCGAGACGGCCGACGACGGACTCGGCGAACCCGAGACGACCGTGTTCGATCGCATCCGGGTCGAATCCGGCGCCCTGGTCGGTGACCATCGTCCTGACGGCGTTGTCGTCGGCGGTGACGGTGACGTCGGCGTCGATGACGCCGGAGTGCCGACGGACGTTCTCCAGGCACTCTCCGACGGCGCCGAGCAACGCGTCGATCCGATCCGAGGCGAGCAGGAGCCGGCCCTCGCCGTGCCAGTTCACGTTCAGTCCGAGGCCCGCGAACCGGTGCCTGACCGATTCGAACGTCATGCCGAGCTCGAACTCCTCCTGCGGGGGCGCCGCGAACCGTGTGCTGTCGTGGTCGGCGATCCCGGTGAGGCGCAGGTTCCTCAGCATCCGGGAGTCGATGTTCGCCTGCGTGCGCAAGGTCTCCGGATCGACGCCGCGCCCGCCGTGGGCGACCAGGCTCAGGGTCGCGAGCACCGTGTCGTGCAGGAGCCTCGCGTCTTGACGCTTGCGGGTGGCGATGACGGATGCCGCGTGCTCGACGTCGTAGGCGGCGTCGACCACGGCGAACCGCTCGACGGTCCGGTCCATCGCCACGGAGATCCACGACCCGGCCGTGACGGCCGCGGCCCACCCGACGGTGGCGGTGATCATGAGGTACAGGTTTCCGCCGCCGACGACGACCGACGCGTAGCCGACCGCGCCGAGCGCGGCGACCAGGCCGACGGCCATGTCGGGCACGCCCCGGCGTCGGGGAATCAGGAGGATGGAAGTCGCGGGCGCGGTCACGGATGCGCAGATCGCGATCCCGAGCTCGTTGGCCGCGTCGATTCCGGGTGCCGAGGCGATGACGACGGCGGCCGCCGAAGCCACGGCCGCCGCGATCCCGATCAGACGCAGCCCGGTTCGGGTGAACACCACGATGAGCGCGAGCACGACCGCGGAGACGGCGGTGAGGGCGGCCTTCTCGAACACGTTCAGAGAGCCCGCGAACAGGAACGCGGCCGCCATGCCGGTCGCACCGATGGCGCCCGCGATGAGGGTCAGCTGGCCGAGGAGGCGGTCGCGCGCCGCGAGGAGCCTGACGGCGGAGTCGGACGGCTCGACGGAGGTCGTCTCCGCCGTGCGGTCGGATGCGGCGTTCACCGTAGCGAGCGCCACGTTGCTCCTCGAGTCGTCTGGGTTCGGGCGCCTCGAGGCGCTGAACCGTCGGGCGATTCTAGATCGGCCGCGACCGGATCGGGAAACGACTGCGGGGTCGAGGAACGTGATCGAGGCGGGCCGCGTGCAGCCTCGATCCGCGAGCCGGGCGGGAGCACGTGGAGGAGCGAGGGAGCGCCATCACGCCGACGACCGGCGCGCGCCGAGCGCGGCGCGCACCGACTCGCTCAACGCGCCGAGTTGATGATGCGCGACAGCGCCCAGCCGAGCGCCGAGACCAGCGGGGTCGCCACGACGATGAGCGCGATCGGGTTCGCGCGGAACCGCGGGCCGTCGGGGCCCTCGACGTAGGCGCCGATCGGCACCGCGTACCCGCCGCCACCGCCGCCGCTGCCCTCGCCGCGCCCGGCCGGGCCCTTGCCGTCTTCGGGCGATTCGCCCGATCCCTCGCCACCGCCGAAGCCGAAGCCGACGAGTGCGACGGGAACGAACTCCCGCCCGTTCAGCGTCGTCTTCTCGCCGTAGGCCACCTTCGCACCCCAGGAGGGCACGGCTTCTGCAAGTCTCTCGGTGATGTTCGTCATGGCTCGACGCTACGCGGCCGAGGGATCGCCGTCACCCCCCGATCTGCGCGCACGTCGCCCTGCGTCATTCGATGACGGGCGGATGCGGCGCGGTCGGACTCGACGCGAGCCATCCGACCTCGGCGCCTCGTTCGAAGAAGTGCCGGAACGCGTAGACGAGCGGGTTCCACGCGGTCGGGTCGATGTGCGCTCCGGTCGGGTCGAGGATCGCGGTGTCGGCGTGCACGCGCAGTACCTCGGCCTCGACCATGAGGTACGTGCCGTCGAGCCCCGGCGTGGCTCGACGCACGCGCGCCTCGAACTGCAGTGCGCACTCGAGCACGCGCGGCGGGCGCACGAGATCGGCCGGCTGCGGCGTGAGCCCGGCGGCGGCGAACTTGTCGGGCTCGAACCGATAGCGCCGTCGCTTCGCCTCGGGTACGGGGTCGCGCCCGGTGAGCGTCGAGAGTCGCGCGAGCGAACGCCAGAGCTCGCCCGACGGGAAGTTCACCGTGAGGTCGGGCCGCTCGACGAGATTCGTCGCGGTCTGGCCGTCGGTCTCGATGCCGAGCACGAGCATGCGGCCGAGGGCCCAGTACGACGACGCCGGCGCGAGATTCGCCGATCCGTCGGCGTTCTCGGTGGCGATCAGGTAGGCGGGCGTGCCCACGTAGAGCACGCTCGGTTCGACGACGACATGGCGTTCGGTGGTCACGTGCCGACCCTATGGGGCCCGGTCGACGTGCACCGCGAATGTGACGACGCGCTCAGACCTGCGGCGGCCCGGCGAGGATGCGCGCCCTGGCGGCGGCCTCGACGCGTTCGGCCGGCACGCTCCAGTCGGCCTCGAGCCACCACGTCGCCCCGGCTTCGGCCCACGGACGCACGACGGCGGCATCGGCCTCGGGATCGAGACCCGGCGTCGAGCCCTCCTGCACGACGTCGAACGGCCGGTCAGCGAGGCCCAGGCGCTCGCGTTCGAGGCGGATCCACTCGACGGCCTCGGCGGCCACCGCAGGTGTGAACCCCGGCGATCCCGGCGCGATCTCCGCGCCGGGCGGTGCGAAGTTCGGCAGCCAGCCGTCGTACCGGGCGACCCGGCGCATCGACTTCGGCGCCGGCCACACGCCGACGACCCAGATCGGGATGCGCGGCTGCTGCACGCTCGGCGGTGGCAGCAGGCTCTCGGCGCGGGCGACGCGGTAGTGCGCGCCCTCGTGCTCGAAGGCCTCGCCCCGCCAGAACCGCTCGAGCAGGTCGAGCGACTCGTCGAGCAGCTCGGCCCGCTCGCGTCGGCCCGGGTCGGATTCGAACAGCCAGAACCTCGGCTCGACGGCCTCGGGCACCCCGAGCCCGGCCGAGAGGATCACGCGCCCCCTCGACAGCCGATCGACCGTCATGGTCTGACTCGCCAGCTCCCACGGCCGACGTCTGGGCACCGGCGTGAGCATCGTGCCGAGCCGGATGGTCTTCGTCGACACGGCGGCCGCGGCGAGCGTCGCCCACGGATCGGTGGCCCAGATGCCCTCCCACACGAAGAAGCCGTGCCACCCGTGCGCCTCGGCGAGCACGGCCAGCTCGACTGCGAGTTCGGGATCGTCGCCGGTGTAGATGAAGCCGTATCGCATGGGTCGACGGTAGCCCCGGCATCCGACATCTTCCCGTGACCTTCGGCATGTAAGGTGAGCCTTACCTGTTTGCCGTACGAAGGACGCGTCCGATGACCATCGCTCCCCCCACCGAGTCCGTGGCCGCCACCGAGCCCCTCGACGTCGCCGCGCTCGTACGCGCCGCGACCGCCGAAGACCACCGCAATGCCGAGACCCGGGGCTTCATCACGCGCCTCATGGGCGGCGAGCTCTCGCTCGACGACTACACGCGCTACCTCGCGCAGTTCGCCTGGGTCTACGAGGCGCTCGAGGAGCGCGGCAGCCGCGAGGGCGACGGCGAGGTCTTCGACCCGAAGCTTGCGCGTCTCGCGGCGATCGAGTCCGACCTCGCAGCGCTCGGCGCGGCCGACTGGCGCGAGACCCACCCGGCTCTGCCCGCGACCGCCGCGTACGCCGCGCACCTCCGCGCCGTCTCCGACGACGACGTGCGCTACCTCGCGCACCACTACACGCGCTACCTCGGCGACCTCTCGGGCGGCCAGGCCATCGCCGCGCTCGTCGGCCGGCACTACGGCGCGACTCCCGAGCAGCTGAGCTTCTACGACTTCGACCTGGGCGCCGAGGGCCCCGTGCGCTACAAGCGCCGCTACCGCGAGGCCATGAACGCGCTCGCGCTGCACCCCGAACAGGTCGACGCGCTCATCGAGGAGGCGAAGGCCTCCTTCCGCCTCAACGGCGCGATCTTCGAGGCTCTCGGGGCATAGCCCGAGCCGGCTCCGAGCCGGCGCACCCGCGATCCACCGGCGCCGCGACATCCGTTCACCTGATCGGATGCCGCGGCGCCGATGTCGTCTGCCCCCATGGTCGGAGTCGACTCATCCCACGGGATGATTTCGGGGTTCTCCCCCAGTCGGGCCGCGCATCGGCTCGGTAGACTGCAACGACACCACGCCGCACGAGCCGCAGCACCGCCGCGTCCCGCCGCCGACAGGAGCATCCTTCGTGATCAACACCGCGCTCATCCCATGGCTCGACCCCGAGACCATCATCGGCGGCGCCGGCCCGTGGGCCCTGCTCGTGGTGTGCGGCATCATCTTCGCCGAGACGGGGCTGCTCGTCGGCTTCCTGCTGCCTGGCGACACCCTGCTCGTCATCTCCGGGCTGCTCTCGCACCCCCTGGCCGACTCGGAGCACGGCGTCTTCGGCATCTCGGTCTGGTGGGTCTCGCTGCTCATCGGCCTCGCGGCGTTCGTCGGCGGCGAGGTCGGCTACTACATCGGCCACAAGGCGGGCCCATCGATCTTCGAGCGCAAGGAGTCGGGCCTCTTCAGCGTCAAGAACGTCGAGCGCACGAACGCGTTCTTCGAGCGGTTCGGCGCCCTCGCCGTGATCCTCGCCCGCTTCGTCCCCATCGTACGCACGTTCACGCCGATCGCCGCGGGCGTCGGCCACATGCACAAGGGCAAGTACACCCTGTACAACCTCGTCGGCGCGGTGCTCTGGGGCTTCGGCCTCACGATGTTCGGCTACGGCATCGGCTTCATTCCGCCGGTCGCCGACTTCGTCAAGTCCTACATCGACCTGATCCTGCTCGCCGCCGTCGGCGGCACGGCCGTCATCACGCTCTGGCACTACCTGCGGGAGCGCTCGAAGGCCAAGAAGGCCGAGCGCGCGGGCGAAGACGTCGTCACCGACGAAGACGAGGCCGAGCAGCTCGTGCTCGACCCCGAGGTCTTCGAGCGGGGTCCGCTCGAAGACGGCGATGCGAGGTAGTCGACACCCCCGTCGGCGCGGCTAAGATCGAGCAGCCATCGGGCATCGGTCCGGTAGTCGACTCGACCCGAGGATCCCTACATGCCTGTGCGCTCGTCCCGCATTCGCGCCATTGCCGTTGCACTGGCGGCCGCGGCACTACTGCTCTCGTCCCTCACGCTGGTCGACGTCGCGCCCGCTGAGGCGATCGGCGTGGGCAGCATCACGGGCACGATCGAGCTCGAGGGCCGGAACAGCGAGCGAGTCGACTGCTCCGCGAGCGCGGTCGACGTGCGCGGAGGCGCGATGACGACGGCCGTGCACGCATTCTCCTGCACCAGTTTCAGCATCGGCGAACTCTCGCCGGGCGAGTACCGGATCCTCATCGAAGCCCGCTCCAGCTCACGTACCTGGAGCTTCGCCTGGTACGGCGATGTGTCGTCGCCCTACGACGCACAGCACGTCACCGTTCGCGCAGACGGCACTTCCGACCCGATCGAGGTCCACGTGCCGCTCGGCGGGTCGATCGCGGGCACGATCTCGACGAAGAAGCCCACGAACGGCGATCTCTCCGCCCACGCGTACTTCGTGGACGCCGACGACAGGATCTCCGATAGGCCGATCTGGTCCGGGACGGTCGGTGCCGACGGCTCGTACACGATCGACTCACTCGCAGCGGGCCGATACGTCGTCAGCGCTTCCGAGCGGGGTGAGGCACCCGCCAATTGGGGCGCATTCGCCGGCGGCGGGCGTGAGGCCTCCTCGGCTCGGCGATTCGATGTCGTCGCCGGCCAGACGACCCTCGGGGTCGATATCGAGCTCCCGGGGCCGGGCACCCCGCAGGTCTCACGACTGGCCGGCCCCGATCGCTACTCGACCGCGGTCCAGGTGACGAATCAGTTCGCTCCCGGAATCCCCGTGCTCTACCTCGCCAGCGGCACCGCCTGGGCAGATGCCCTCAGCGCCGGACCCGCCGCCGCACTGCTGCACGGCGCCCTTCTCCTCACCGACCCCGCCGCGATCCCTGCACAGGTGAAGGCGGAGATCGTGCGGCTGAAGCCTGCGCGGATCGTCATCGTCGGCTCCGAGTCCGCCGTCTCCCGCAAGGTGTTCGACGAGGCCGTTCGACTCGCGCCCGAAGTCCGGCGAGTCGGCGGACGCAATCGCTACGCGACGTCGCAAGCGATCATCACCGACGCGTTCGGAACCGCGACGACCGATCGCCCGATGTTCGTCGCGACGGGCCGCAACTTCCCCGATGCGCTCTCGGGCGGGGCGGCGGCAGCACAGCACGGGGAGCCGCTGCTGCTCATCGACGGCAGCAGCGAGACGATCGACGATGCGACACGGGTGTTCCTCCACACGGCGTCGCCGACCGACATCATCGCCATCGGAAGCCCGAGCGTCATCAATCCGATGCTGTTCAACGAACTGCGCCACTTCCCGTCGATGGGCGATTCCCATCTCGAGAGGTGGGGCGGAACGAACCGGTACGACACCAATCAGCTGGTTCTCCGGCAGGGATCAAGGCCGGTCACGCCGAGCAACCGGGTCTACGTCGTCAACGGAGAAGGCTTCGCCGACGCGATCAGCGCGATCCCGCTCGCCGCGGCATCCGGCTCCGCCCTGCTGCTCTCGAAGCCGACCTGCCTCGCGAAGGGAACGTCGGCGACCGCCACGACGCTTCGAATCACCGATTGGGTCCTGATCGGCTCGAAGAGCGTTCTCTCCGACGGCGTGGCCAAGCGCGTTTCCTGCTGAGTCCCGACCCGACCCAGCCGGGTCGCGCACCGGATGCCATCCCGGCGAGCGGATGCCGCATCCGCCCGTCGGTCAGCGATGCGTGCCCTGCTCCTGGCCTGCACGACCGGCGGGTTCGAGCTGGAACGTGGAGTGCTCGACGTCGAAGTGCGCGGTGAGGCATCCGCCCAGCTCGTCGAGGAGTTCGCCCGTGCGCCCGGAGGCGAACACGTCGGCCTCGACCTCGACGTGCGCCGAGAACACGGGCTGCCCCGACGTGATCTGCCACACGTGGACGTCGTGCACGGCGACCACGCCGGGTGTGCGCAGGATGTGCTCGCGGATCTCCGCGACATCCGTGTCGACGGGCGCGGACTCGAAGAGCACGTGCACGACGTCGCGCAGGAGCGAGATCGCGCGAGGCACGATGAGCACGGCGATGCCGATCGAGGCGATCGGGTCGGCGGCGTCGAACCCGGTCAGCACGATCACCACGGCCGCGACGATCACGAGCACCGAGCCGATCATGTCGCCGAGCACCTCGAGGTAGGCGCCGCGCAGGTTGATCGAGTCCTTCGCCCCGCCGCGCAGCACGAGCATCGCGGCGATGTTCGCGACGAGCCCCGCGATGCCGACGACGAGCATGCCGCCGCCCGCGACCTCGTGCGCCTCGCCCGATGCGCCCGACACGAGCCGCGAGACCGCGCCGATGGCGACGGTTACTGCGACGACCACGAGGATCACGCCGTTCACGAGCGCGCCGAGCACCTCGGCGCGGCGGTACCCGTAGGTCTGCCGGTCGGTCGCGGGCCGCGCGGCGACCATGGCCGCCACCAGGGCGACGACGAGCCCGATGAGGTCGCTCGACATGTGCCCGGCGTCGGCGAGCAGCGCCAGCGAGCCCGTGAGCACGGCGCCGACGACCTGCACCACGAGGAACACGCCGATGATGGCGATCGCGATCCAGAGCCTGGTGCGATTCGCCGCGCCGTGGGCGTGGCCGTGCGAGTGATCGTGTGAGTGCGCCATCAGGTCCAGCGTAGGCGGGGAATCGCGGCCCCGCCCGTGATGGGAATGAGTCGCGTTCTCAGCCCTCGGCGCCGCGGCACTCGGAGCCGAGACCCGTGCCGTGCGCTACGCCGCGACCTGCGCCGCGACCCGCTCGAGCTCGGGCAGCAGCTCGACGAACGCGAGCGCGCGGTGGCTCCGGGCGTTCTTCTCCTCGGGCTTCAGCTCGGCGGCGGTGATCTCGTGCCCGTCGGGCTCGAAGATCGGGTCGTAGCCGAACCCGTGCGACCCGCGCGGCTCGTACGCGAGCGTGCCGCGCCAGCGGCCCTCGGCGACGAACTCGGATCCCCCGGCGAGCAGCCCTTCGGGCACGACGAGCGCGATCGTGCAGCGGAACTCCGCTCCGCGGTTCGGCCTGGCGAAGTCCGACATCTGATCGAGCAGCAGTCGGCGGTTCGCCTCGTCGCCGGCCTTGTGCCCGGCCCAGCGCGCCGAGAGGATGCCGGGAGCCTCGCCGAGCACGTCGACGACGATCCCGGAGTCGTCGGCGAGGGCGATGCGCCCGGTGTGCGCGGCCGCGGCCCGCGCCTTGATGAGGGCGTTCTCGGCGAACGTCACGCCGTCTTCGACGGGCTCGGGGCCGTCGTACGAGACGACGGTGGCGTGCGGCATCCGCTCGCCGATGATGCGCTGGAACTCGGCGACCTTGTGCGCGTTGTGGGTCGCGAGGACGATCTCGAGGCTCACGCGTTCGCCCGCGCCTCGGCCAGCACGGCCTTCTGGATCTCGGTGAGCGACGCGGTGCCGCCCAGCGCGAGGTCGAGCAGCGCGTCGAGCTCGCGGCGGTCGAACGGCGCGCCCTCGGCGGTGCCCTGCACCTCGACGAAGAGGCCGCGACCGGTCGCGACGACGTTCATGTCGGTCTCGGCGCGCGAGTCCTCGGTGTAGGCGAGGTCGAGCATGGGCGTGCCGGCGACGATGCCGACCGAGATCGCCGCGACCGAGTCGATGAGCGGCTGCGTCTTCTGGCCGATGAACCGCTTGCCGCGCGCCCACTCGATCGCGTCGGCCATGGCCACGTAGGCGCCCGTGATCGCGGCCGTGCGGGTTCCGCCGTCGGCCTGCAGCACGTCGCAGTCGATCTGGATCGTGTTCTCGCCGAGGCCCTTCATGTCGACGACGGCCCGGAGGCTCCGGCCGATGAGCCGGCTGATCTCGTGCGTGCGACCGCCGATGCGTCCCTTGACGGCCTCGCGGTCGTTGCGCGTGTTGGTCGCGCGCGGCAGCATCGCGTACTCGGCCGTGACCCAGCCCTTGCCGCTGCCCGACATCCACCGCGGGACGCCGTTCGTGAAGCTCGCCGTGCAGAGCACCTTCGTGCGACCGAACGAGATGAGCGCACTGCCCTCGGCGTGCTCGCTCCAACCGCGCTCGATGGTCACCTCGCGCAGGTCGTCGGGTGCGCGCCCGTCGGCGCGGACGATCTGGTTGTCGGATGCCTCGGTCATGCGTTCTCCTGTCGAAGTCGGCCGAGCTTCTCTGCGAAGCTGCGATCTGGAATGGTCACGGCGCCGGTCTGCACGAGCTCGACGCTCGGGATCTCGGGCGCGATGAGTCGGTGCGCGAGGTCGAGGAACGCGCTCGTCGAGCCGCCCGTCGCCTCGTAGCGGTAGGTGGGCGGCATCGCCGACCGGCGCTCGGTGCCGGTGCTCACGAGCACGCGGTACACGTCGTTCGCGGTCTCGACGTCGCTGGAGACGAGCGAGACGCGCTCGCCCATGACGTACGAGATCGCGCCCTTGAGGAACGGGTAGTGCGTGCAGCCGAGCACGAGCGTGTCGACCTCGGCCGCCCGGAGGGGCGCGAGGTACTCCTCGGCCACGGCGAGCAGCTCGTCGCCGCTCGTGACGCCCGCCTCGACGAACTCGACGAACCGAGGGCAGGCGACCGTGTGCAGGTCGAGGTGCGGTGCCGCGGCGAAGGCATCGTCGTAGGCACGCGACGAGATCGTGCCCGCCGTGCCGATGACGCCGACCCGCCCGTTGCGGGTCGTCGCGACGGCCCGGCGCACGGCCGGTTGGATCACCTCGACCACGGGCACGTCGTAGCGCTCGCGCGCATCGCGCAGCATCGCCGATGATGCCGTGTTGCAGGCGATGACGAGCATCTTCACGCCCTGCGCGACGAGGTCGTCGAGCACCGCGAGCGCGTAGCCGCGCACGTCGGCGATGCGCTTCGGGCCGTAGGGCGAGTGCTCGAGATCGCCGATGTACAGGATCGACTCGTTCGGCAGCTGGTCCTTCACGGCTCGGGCGACCGTGAGCCCGCCAACGCCGGAGTCGAAGATCCCGATCGGTGCATCCGTCACGACAGACCAGCTTAGGCGAGTCGGTCGGGCGGCGAGTCCGTCGGGCGAACGCCGAGGCGCGGCATCCGTCGGTAGGCTGATCGTCGTGACCGGGTCTTCAGCGCTGCTCACCGACCGATACGAGCTCACCATGGTGGATGCCGCGTTGCAGAACGGCACCGCCCACCGGGAGAGCCTCTTCGAGGCGTTCGCGCGCCGCCTGCCCGACGGGCGCCGCTACGGCGTCGTCGTCGGCACCGGGCGGCTGCTCGAGCTCATCTCGGAGTTCCGCTTCGAGGAGGCGGAGCTCGAGTGGCTGCGAGCGAACCGCGTCGTGCGCCCCGAGACGCTCGACTGGCTCGCCGACTACCGGTTCCGCGGCGACGTGTGGGGCTACCGCGAGGGCGAGGTGTACTTCCCGGGTTCGCCGCTGCTGACGATCCAGGCGACGTTCGCCGAGGCCGTCATGCTCGAGACGCTCGTGCTCTCCACCCTGAACTTCGACTCGTCGGTCGCGAGCGCCGCAGCGCGCATGGTCTCGGTCGCCCTCGGGCGACCGCTCGCCGAGATGGGTTCGCGCCGCACGGGCGAGCGCTCGGCCGTCGCCGCGGCCCGTGCCGCGTACATCGCCGGGTTCGATGCGACCTCGAACCTGGAGGCCGGTCGCACGTGGGGCATCCCGACCATGGGCACCGCGGCGCACGCCTTCACGCTGCTGCACGACTCCGAAGAGGCGGCGTTCCGCGCCCAGGTCGAGGCGTTCGGGCCGAAGACCACGCTGCTCGTCGACACGTACGACATCCGGCAGGGCGTCGAGACCGCGGTGCGCGTCGCGGGCACCGGCCTCGGCGCCGTCCGCATCGACTCGGGCGACCTGCCGGCCGTGGTCGCGGGGGTCCGCGACCAGCTCGACGGTCTCGGTGCCGTCGACACGAAGATCACCGTCACGAGCGACCTCGACGAGTTCACGATCGCCGGGCTCTCGGGCGCGCCGGTCGACTCCTACGGCGTCGGCACCTCGGTCGTCACGGGCTCCGGCTCCCCCGCGGCCGGCATGGTGTTCAAGCTCGTCGCACGACGCGACGACGCCGGCGAGTGGGTCTCGGTCGCGAAGGCGTCGGCTTCGAAGGCCAGCGTCGGCGGCCGCAAGAACGCCGCCCGTCGACTCGACTCCACGCGCACAGCTCGCGAAGAACTCGTGTTCATCGGCGACGGACCCGGTGGCGAGGCGGAGTTCGAGGCCGGCACCAGCCTGCGTCCGCTCATGGTGCGGCTCATGGCCGATGGCGTTGCGGATGCCGCGTACCTCGGCCCCGAGGGCACCGCAGCGGCTCGCGCGCACCGCGCGGAGGCCATGCAGGAACTGCCGATCGAGGCGTTCCGTCTCGGGCGCGGCGACGCGGCGATCCCGACGACGTACCGCTGATCCGTGCTCGCCGCGCGTCGGGAGGTGCGGGCGGTCAGCCCTTCTTCATCGTCTCGTAGATCTCTTTGCACGTCGGGCACACCGGGAACTTCTCGGGGTCGCGCCCCGGGGTCCACTTCTTGCCGCAGAGCGCCTTGACGGGCTTGCCGGTCATGGCCGACTCGAGGATCTTGTCCTTCTTGACGTAGTGCGAGAACCGCTCGTGGTCGCCCGGCTCGATCGCCTCGTCCTGCAGGAGCTTCTCGAGCTCGCGGTCGAGCACCGAGGTGCCTCCACCGGGTGCGTCGGGATCGGCGATGCTGGCGTTCACGGACATGATCATGCGTCGATTCTACGGCCCCGAGCGGCCGGGTCGCCCGGCGCGGGCATCGAGCGGCCGACCACTGTGAGGCGGTGGCGGCGCGGTCGGGCCCTCAGGCCCGGAGCGCCGCGCCGAGGATCTCGGGCCCGCGGCGGTCGAACACGCGACCGCCCACGAAAACGCCGAGCACGAGCACCAGCACGCCCGCGGCGGTGCCGGCGATGAACGAGATCGCGTGCCACTTCGGGTCGCCGCTGAGGCCGAGGTACGCGAACCACACCGCGGGAGCCGCGACCAGGAGGGATCCGAGCATCGTGATCGACTGCACGAGCGCCGAGATCGCGCCCGTCGACTGCGGCTGCTGGAACGGCGAGTCGCCGGGCTTCACGGCCGGGTAGGGCCACCGCGCCGACCCGATGGACCCGGCCCCGAGTCCGCCGAAGAGCAGGGCGGTGCTCACGCCGATGAGCGAGGGCAGCACCGTGTCGTCGTCGATCGCGATCATGGTGAGCGCCGCGCCGACGCCGATCACGAGCATGCCGCCCACGAGCACCGGTATGAGCCGTCCGAGCCGATCGGCCGTGCCGCGCACGCCCGACACCACGTGCAGCCACACCGCGGTGCTGTCGTAGGCGGTGTCGTTGTGCAGGGTCCACCCGAGCAGCAGGCAGAGCAGGGGCACGGGGATGAGCGCGGTCGCCGTGATCGGGAACCCGGCGAGGGTGAGCGGCACGAGCACGATGATCGGCACGAGCGGCAGCATCACGAGCGACACCCAGTAGCGCGCGTCGCGCCCCCAGTAGGTGAGGCTGCGCGCCGCGATCGCACCGGCGGCGGTGCCCGGCAGGCGATCGAACCATCCGAGACCCCGGTACTGCTTCGCGGATGCCTCGCGGCCGGGGGTGACGAGCATGCGGGCGACGAGCGCCTGCCAGCCGAACCAGAGCACGGCGAGGGTCGCCGCAGCGATGAGCAGCTTCACGATGGCGACGAACCAGAGTCCGGCGGCGGCGTCGCCCGGAACCGCGAACGCGGCGCCGAGCGGGGTCCAGCCGAGCACGCCGGCGACCGCCTCGAGGAACAGCAGGCCCTCGTTCTGCCAGTCGAGCGTGATCAGCACGACGATGACGGGCGAGAGGAGCACGACCACGACGAGCCCGAGCACTCCCCCGATCTCCTTCGCACGGCGCGTCGCGAGCACGAGCGAGGCGATCGAGGTCGCCACCCGACCGACGAGCAGGCAGGTCGCGAATGCGAGGGCCGCCCCGAGCACGGCGAAGATCACCTCGCCGACGCCACGCGACCAGGTCACGACCGTGCCGAGGAGGACGATGCCGAGCACGATCGCCGGAATGCCGATGGTCGCCGCGAGCGCCAGACCGAGCGCGAGCGTGCGGTCGGGGATGCCGAAGAGTGCGAAGCGGCGCGGGTCCATGGTGTCTTCGGAGCCGAAGAGCAGCGGGAACACCACGAATCCGATCATCGTCAGGCTTCCGGCGACGATAAGGCCGTCGCGCACGAGCGTGACGTCCTCGACCAGGCGCAGACCGACGAGCGCACTGAACAGCAGCACCGACATGACGAGGCCGTAGACGATGCCGAGCGAGATGCCCACGATCTGCCACGGGCTCCGCTGGAAGATGTTGCCGAGCAGCCGCAGCTTCAGTCGGAGAAACTGTGCAACCACTCCATGCCCTCCGCTGCCTTGCGCCCGCCGGCGAGTTCGACGAACCGGTCTTCGAGCGTCTGCCCTGCGCGCACCTCGTCGAGGGTTCCGGCCGCCAGGACGCGCCCGCCGACGATGATCGCCGCCGAGTCGCACACGCGCTCGATGAGGTCCATGCCGTGGCTCGAGAGCACGACCGTGCCGCCGCCCGCGACGTAGCGCTCGAGGATGTCGGTGAGGTTCGCCGCCGAGACCGGGTCGACCGACTCGAACGGCTCGTCGAGCACGAGGAGCCGCGGCGCGTGGATCATGGCGCAGGCGAGCGCGATCTTCTTCGTCATGCCGGCCGAGTAGTCGGCGACGAGACGGTCGATCGCGTCGTCGAGCCCGAACGCGGCGATGAGGTCGGCGCTGCGTTCGCGCACCGTGCGGCTGTCGAGTCCGCGGAGCGACCCCGAGTACGACAGCAGCTGACCGCCCGTGAGCCGGTCGAAGAGTCGCAGTCGATCGGGCAGCACGCCCGTGGCGGCCTTGGCCGCTCGGGGGTCGGCCCACGCGTCGATGTCGTTGATGCGGACCGTGCCCTCGTCGGGACGCAGGAGCCCGGTGACCATGGAGAGCGTCGTGGTCTTGCCCGCGCCGTTCGGGCCCACGATGCCGAAGAACGAGCCCGCGCGCACGTCGAGCGAGATGTGGTCGACGGCGGTGTTGCCGCCGAAGTGCTTGACGAGCCCGTCGACCGAGAGCACCCGGGGCGCATCGGCCGGCGGTGCGGCCCTCGCGACGCGGAGCGTGCGCTTCTTGCGGGGCGACGACTTCGCCGGCGCCGCGATGACCGCGACGGCGGTGGCTGCTGCGACGCCGTCTGTCACGGCGGGCGCGGGCGCGGGCGCCTCGACGACATCGTCGACCGCAGGCGCGAGGACGGATGCCGCGACGGCGGTCTCGACGATCGGCGCGGGCGCTTCGACGACGGGAGGCTCGGCGGCTTCGGCGTCGGGCTCCACGGTCTCGGGTTCGACGATCGGCGCGACCTCGACCGCCGCGGGCTCCACGACCTCGGGCTCCACGACCTCGGGAACCGCCGCACCGGGTTCCACGACCGGTGCCGACTCGGCCACCCACGGCTCCGCCGCAGGAACCGGCGCAGTCGGCTCGACGGCCGGCTCGCTCGCGACCGATGCAGCCTCGACCGGCGCGACCTCGTCGACGGGCGCGGTCTTGCGCGGTGCGCGCTCGGCAGCCGTGGTCTCGGTCGTCAACGCCGCCGCCACGCGCTGCGTCTGCCGCTGCTTGGCGGCGGCGGACGCGGCCCGGGTGCGTGCGCTCGGAGCCTCGGTCTTCGCCGCAGTGCGTGCGGTGCGCGCCGTCTTGGCGGCGTCGGTGCGAGCCGATGCCGCGCCGGCCGATGCGGCACGCGACGCGGCCGTGCGCTTGGAACCGCCGGTCTCGACGCTGCTCTCGTCGACGGCGGACGACGCGGCGGCCGCTTTCGCGGCCGTCGTCTTGGCTGAGGCCGTCTTCGCGGCCGCGGTCTTCGCGGTCGCCGACTTCGCAGCGGCGGTCTTCGCCGCCGTGCTCTTCGCCGCCGTGGTCTTCGCCGTGGCGGGCTTCGCAGCGGTGGGCTTCGCCGCCGTGCTCTTGGCGGCGGTGGTCTTGGCGGCCGTGGTCTTCGCCGCGGCACCGGTGCGCCTGGCCGGCGTCCGCTTCGTGGCCCCCGTCGCCGCGGACGTTCGGGGGCTGTCGTCTTCGGTGTGCGCGTTCGACGCCCCCCGGTCGGCAGACACCCCCGTGCCCGTGCCTTCGGGAGCTTCGTCGTCATGTTCAGAGCGCGAAACAGAAGTCACCACGCAAACCTATCAACGCCCGGGCGTCCGGCGCTCGCGTTCGACGCACGTCGACGCGCTCGGCTCGCTGAGGATCTCCTGAGCGGCGTATCACGATCACGCTACGAAGCGTGAGAACATTCAGCCATCCGTTACCGGCGCCCGCTACGCTGATGACGGCATAAAGGTGTGTCTTCAACAGATCTTGCGGATGAACTGCGTGTTAACTCTCGACCTCGAGGCCGCGGCATCCGACACTTCGAAGGAGCAACAATGACCACCCAGATCGTGATTCTCGCGGCCGGCATGGGGAGCCGCCTCGGGCGTTCCCTCCCCAAGCCGCTCACCGAACTCAGCGACGGCCGCACCATCATGCGCCAGCAGTTCGACAACATCGAGCACGCGTTCGGCGCGGGCACCGACGTGACCATCGTCGTCGGCTACAAGCTCGAGCACATCATCGAGGCGTTCCCGCAGGCGTCCTTCGTCTACAACGAGGAGTACGACCAGACGAACACCTCGAAGTCGCTCATGCGCGCCCTCGCGGCGTCGCAGTCCGGCGGCGTCCTGTGGATGAACGGCGACGTCGTGTTCGACCCGAGCATCCTCGACCGCGCGCTGCCGTACATCGCGCGCGACCAGTCGTTCGTCACGGTGAACCACGCGAAGGTCTCCGACGAAGAGGTGAAGTACACGATCAGCGCCGAGGGCTACGTCAAGGAGCTCTCGAAGACCGTCAAGGGCGGTCTCGGCGAGGCCGTGGGCATCAACTACATCTCGAGCCGCGACAAGGCGACCTTCCTCGCGCACCTGCGCCGCGTCGGCGACCAGGACTACTTCGAGCGCGGCCTCGAGCTCGCCATCGAGAACGACGGCCTGCTCATCGAGCCCATGGACATCACCGACCTCTACGCGGTCGAGATCGACTTCGCCGAAGACCTCGAGCGGGCCAACCACTTCGTGTGATCTCGGGTCGATCGTCAGGTCGACCACGAAACGCAAGAACCTGAGAGAGCGGATGCCACACGGCATCCGCTCTTCTCATGTCCGCTGTTCGCGGGGCAGGTCGTCGCGACGCCGCCCTTCGCGACTCAGGGCGTCTCGCCGACCGACTGCGCGACGCCCGCGCGGGCGAGCCGCGCCGCGATGAGCCGGCCGATCCAGGTGAACGCGACGGGGCTCAGCACCCAGAGCGGCAGCGCGATCGCCCAGGCCCACACGGTGTAGTGCTCGGCCCCGAGGCCGATGAACACGCCGATCGCGAGCACCACGCCCGAGAAGACGGCGGCGACGTAGAACATCCACGGGCTCCAGCGCCGGTAGCGCGTGATGAGGAACGGCACCTCGATGAGCGCGCCGACGAGCAGGCCGGTGCCGACGAACCGGCCGATCCACCAGGGCGCGAACACGGCGCCGACGAGGCCCGCGATGACCCCGGCGAGCACCGCGGTGCCCGGGCGCTTGAGCAGCGCCAGCGCGACGATGCTCGGCAGGAAGTGCGCGCCGACGGTGATGCCGTAGAAGAGCGGGCCGAAGGCCGCGAAGGCCGCGGCGAGGTAGCCGGACGCCCCGGCGACGAGGCCGCCGCCGACGCCGATCGCCGCGCAGCTCAGCAGGATCCGGGTGGTTGTACGCCGCACGACGCTCCTCTCGAGGGGCGCCGCAGAGGGCGCCCATCCAAATCTACCGCCGCCGGGCATCTACGATGAGATCGTGATGAGCACCACCTCGGTCGCCTACGGCGACGCCCACCCACTGCAGCGCACGCGGTGGTCCCGCTACCGCCACTCGCTGTGGCTGCTCACCACCCGCGATCTCAAGGTCCGCTACTCGACGTCGGCGCTCGGCTACGTGTGGTCGGTGCTCGACCCGCTCGTGATGGCGGGCATCTACTGGTTCGTGTTCACACAGGTCTTCGACAAGGGCGTGGGCACCGATCCGTACATCGTGTTCCTGCTCTCGGCGCTGCTGCCATGGATGTGGTTCAACGGCGCGGTCTCCGATTCGACGCGCGCGTTCCTGAAGGACGCGAAGCTCGTGCGATCGACGATGATCCCGCGCACCATCTGGGTGAACCGCATCGTGCTGTCGAAGGGCATCGAGTTCCTGCTCGCGCTGCCCGTGCTGGCGCTGTTCGCGATCGTCTTCCACGCCCCGGTCACGTGGAACCTGCTCCTGTTCCCGCTCGCGATCGCGCTGCAGGCCGTGCTCACGGCCGGGGTCGCCCTCATCGTCGCGCCGCTCGTCGTGTTCTTCCGCGACCTCGAGCGCGCCGTCAAGCTCGCCCTGCGCTTCCTGTTCTACGCCTCGCCCATCATCTACGGGGTCGCCGACCTGCCGAGCCAGCTGCACGTGTGGGCCGCGTTCAACCCGCTCTCGGGCATCTTCGGCCTGTACCGCTCGGCGTTCTTCCCGCAGGAGCTCGACTGGTTCGACGTGATCATCGCGGCGCTGATGTCGGGGGCGATCCTCGCGGTCGGCCTGCTCGTGTTCCGCGGCAGCGTTCGCCAGGTGCTGAAGGAGATCTGATGACGAATGCCACGGCCACCCTGCTGCCGACCGACGACGTGTACGCGATCAAGGCCGAGGGCCTCGGCGTGCGGTTCCGCCGCAATCGCCGCGGTCGGCGCTCGTTCAAGGACCTGCTCTCGGGTCGGCGGCGCCGTACCCGCCCCGACGAGTTCTGGGCGCTGCGCGACGTGTCGATCTCCGTGCGCCCCGGCGAGGCCATCGGCGTCGTCGGCCGCAACGGCCAGGGCAAGTCGACGCTCCTCAAGCTCGTCGCCGGCGTGATGATCGCCGACGAGGGCACCGTCGAGGTCACGGGCGGCGTCGCGCCGCTCATCGAGATCACGGGCGGCTTCGTCGACGACCTCACCGTGCGCGACAACGTGTACCTGACCGCGGGCCTGCACGGCATGACGCGGCAGCAGATCGACGCGAAGTTCGACGACGTCGTCGAATTCTCGGGCGTCGGCGACTTCCTCGACACGCCCTACAAGCACCTCTCGAGCGGCATGAAGGTGCGCATCGCCTTCGCCGTCATCTCGCAGCTCGAGGAGCCGATCCTGCTCGTCGACGAGGTGCTCGCCGTCGGCGACAAGGCGTTCCGCGAGAAGTGCTACGCACGCATCGAGGAGCTCCTCGCCGGTGGTCGCACGATGTTCTTCGTCTCGCACAACGAGCGCGATCTGCGTCGGTTCTGCACGCGCGGCCTCTACCTCGACCGCGGCGCGCTGCAGCTCGACGGCCCCATCGGCGACGTGCTCGACCGGTACAACGCAGATCACGGCACCACCTGACGCGTCGGCCCTGCCACGGCCCGGGCATCCCGCGCAACCTCCGGCGCCCACCCAGCACGCTCACGTATCATCGCCGCATGCCCGAACGCGTGCACAACATCACCTCGATGGGCGGCTCCACGCCGTCGGAGCCGCCGCCCGGACCGACCGCGGGTCCCGATGCCTCCGCGGGCTCGGGTGCACCGGGCACCACGGGCTCGGGCGGCGCCGGATCGGCGGGCGGCGCCGGATCGGGCATCGATCGCGGCATCGACCTCGTGCTCTCGATCCAACGGCCGGTGGTCGTGGCGCACATCCGCAGCATCCGTCGGCGGGCGCCGCTCGCGACCCCCGAGCAGCTCGTGCGCATCCTCGAGCGGCGCTACCTCGCCGCGGTGACGACCGGCGGCGCCGCAGTGGGCGCGACCGCCGTGATCCCGGGCATCGGCACGGGGGTCACGCTCGCGCTCTCCGGGTTGGAGACGGCCGGCTTCCTCGAGGCGACCGCATTGTTCGCCCAGTCCGTCGCCGAGGTGCACGGCATCCCCGTCGACAACCCCGATCGGGCCCGCGCACTCGTGATGACCCTCATGCTCGGGCGCGAGGGCGTCGACCTCGTGCGCCAGTTCGCCGGGCAGGCGGGCGGAAAGGGCGTCGCGCGCGACGTCTACTGGGGCGAACTCATCACGAACGGACTCCCCCGCGCGCTCATGGGCCCGGTCGTCGACCGCCTGCGCGCCACGTTCATCAAGCAGTTCGCGGTCAAGGGCGGCGCCGGCATCATCGGCAAGGCGCTGCCGTTCGGCATCGGTGCGGCGATCGGCGGCACCGGCAACCACCTGCTCGGGCGCAAGGTGCTCCAGCAGTCGCGACTCGCGTTCGGTCAGGCACCGGCCGGGCTGCCGCTCGAGCTCGAGCCGGGCGACTCCCCCGCGCTCGTGCAGGCGGCCGCCTCGGGCGTCATGCGCGCCGGCGCGGCCGTCGGTGCGGTCGCGGTCTCGACGAGCCGCGGACTGCGCGAGGTCGCCGCCCGCGTCGTGCGGCGCGACCGGCACCGCGTCGAATCGGCGGATGCCGCGGCATCCGTCGACGCCGACTTCGACTCCGACCCGATCGCCGGCGACCAGGGCGCCCCTGGCGACGATCCAGGCACGACCGCCCGGACCGGCACCCGTTGACCGAGGCCCGCTCGCGCGGGCGCGCCCTGAGCCCGCGCGAGCTGGCTCAGGTGAGCGGTTCGACCTCGTCGTCGTCGTCGACCTCGTCGTGCTCGTCGATCTCGCCGTCGGCCGCGTGGATCGCAGCGAACCGCTCCCATTCGGCCATGAGGTGGTCGACGGCCGCATGGAATCGCTCGGTCGTCACGCCGGGCGTCGTGTCGCCGAAGTAGCGCTCGACCCAGAACCCGAGGCGCTCGAGCGCGGCCTCGTCGTGCGAGACCTCGTCGACGCGGGCGACCAGGCCCGCGGAATCGGTCGCCTCGAGCCATTCGCAGGCCTGCAGGTAGCCGCTCGTGTCGATCTGCGCCGCCGGGTTCGCGGGGCGCGTGATGAGCAGCGGCTTGCCGGCCGCGAGCCGGTCGTAGACCATCGCCGAGATGTCGACGATCGCGACGTCGGCCGCTGCGAGCTGCCACCCGAGCTTCGGTCCGTGGTCGTAGAAGTGCTGCGCCGACGGGTCGGCCGCGTTCGCGGCCGCGATCGCCTGGATGATCTGCTGGTTCGCGGCTCCGTAGTCGGGGTCGACCACGCCGGAGCGCGGGTGCGGTCGGTAGATGACGCGGTGCCGGCCGGTGGCGAGCAGCCCCTTGACGAGGTTCACGCCGTGCGTCGCGATCGAGCCGTAGGCCGCCGCCGAGCGGTCGCCCTCCCAGGTGGGCGCGTACAGCACGACCTCGCGGTCGTCGGGGGTGTACGGCAGTTCGGTGCCGTCGAGGTAGTGGTCGGCCTGCGGGCGCCCGATCGGGATCGCCCGCTTGTCGAAGTCGTAGTCCCAGAGCACCTTGTCGAGCCGCGCTCGGGCCGCGTCGCCCGCGATGAAGGCGTAGTCGTAGGCCTTGAACTGGTTCGTGGTCATGTACATCTTGTCGGACTCGCCGTGGTTGATGAACACGTGCCAGCGACGGCCGTAGCGCATCATCTGGAAGTTCTTGGCGTTCTGGTTGACGTAGAAGATCACGTGCAGGTCCTGCTCGTGCACGACGCGCTCGAGGTCGGCGACCCGGCGCACGTACGCGACCGGCAGCGGCGACTCGTCGAGCAGCTTCAGCGCGGCGCCCGAGGCGCGGCTCAGCAGGAGGACCGGATGCCGCTCGGCGAGCGCCGCCAGCGGGGCGTACCACTGCCGCAGCTGGTACAGGTTGACCTTGCCGTCGGCGAAGTAGACGCCGACGCGGAACCGGTGGGGCTCGAGCGGCGCCTGGCCCTGCAGCTTGACGTTCAGCGCCCGCTGCGCCCGTCGCGACCACATGATCTCTTTGGCCAGCTTGACGGCGCGGCGCGCATCTCTTCTCAATCCCACTCACCAAGGGTAGCGACGCAGCCCTGGGCGGATGCCGCAGACGGCCGTCCACGGGCATGTGCGCCGCCGATCGAGAGCCGATCGTTACCGGCCGGTCGGGGGCTCTCGAGCAGCGGGGTCGCTCAGACGACGGGCGGACGCCCGGCCCGGGTCATGCGCCACACGGTGCGCCAGCGCATCGGACGCCGCTCGCCCGGGTTCTCGCGCCAGCCGGCCCGCCAACCGCCGAACCACGCCTTCAGGGCGGCCGGCTGCCTCGCCCACCGCAGCACCTGGATCGCGGTCCACGAGCCGACGTAGAACGGCACGAGCACGAGCGGCAGGTTGCGACGGGCGAGCCAGACGCGGTTGCGCGCGTTCAGGCGGTAGTAGTACGCGTGGCGCGCCGGGTCGATGACCGGGTGGGCGGCCTCGAGGTCGCCGGCGTACCAGGCCACGTGCCCCGTGTTCCACACGCGCCACGCGAGCTCGATGCCCTCGTGCGCGTAGAAGAACGGGTCGGCCCAGCCGCCGGCGGCGTCGAACACCCGCCGGGGCATGAGCACGGCGCCCTCCCAGCACGAGAACACGGGCGAGGAGTGCGCCGGGTCGCCCTTGCGGATGCGCGGGATCCACCGGCGCGGCGACGTCAGCCCGGTGGGGTCGACGACCCGCGGCTGGATGAGGCCGAGCTCGGGCCGCTCGGCCAGCATGCGGCATCCGTCGCTCAGGAAGGTCGTGCTCGGCAGGAACGCGTCGTCGTCGAGGAAGAAGAGCGTGTCGCCCTCGACCTCGGGCACGCCGGCGTTGCGCCCCGCCGGGATGCCCAGGTTCTCAGGCAGGTGCAGGGTCTTCACACCCACGGGCAGCGGGGGCTCGGCGATCGCCGGGTTCCAGCCGTTGCCGACGCACACGACGTCGACGTCGACGCCCTGCTGGTCGAGCACGCTCCGGATGCCGCGCGCGAGGTCGTCGGGTCGCTTGCCCATCGTGAGCACGACCACCCCGACGCGCGGACGCGCCGACCCGCCGAGCGGCCCCTGTGCGGAACCGCTCTCAGGAACGGACACGGTTGGACGCCATGATCGCGACGAAGTGCCCGATGACGGCGAGGATCGCGAGCGGCACGAGCGCGGCGAGCACGACCCGGTCGACGAGCGGCTGCCCGAACACCAGCCCCACGAGCGACGCAGCGAAGACGATGAGGGTCAGCTCGACCGAGTGGTAGAGCCGGTGGAACGGCAGGAACTTCGCCGCCTTGCGGAGCTTCGCGACGAGCCCGCCGCGGGGGGCGGTCTCGCCGTGTGTGTCGGCGAGCTTGGCGAGACCGGCGTTGGCGCGCGCCACGTGCACCATGTCGTTGAGCGCCTTGTTCAGGACGATCACGAGTGCGAGCAGCGCACCGAGCGTCGTGAACAGGAAGTCGGCCGGGAACTCGAGCGGGTACGCGGCCGCGCGGATGCCGAGCGCGAGCGGGATGAGCGCCTCGGTCGAGTAGTGCCCCACCTTGTCGAGGAACACGCCAGCGGGCGACGACGTGCGCCGCCACCGGGCGACCTCGCCGTCGCAGCAGTCGACGAGCATCTGGAGCTGGCCGAGCACGACCGCGAGCAGTGCGCCCCAGACGCCGGGGATCAGCAGCGCGGCGGCCGTCGACCAGCCCACGAGGATCATGAGCGCGGTCACGCCGTTCGCCGAGATCGGCGTCTTCAACAGCCACCACGTGAGGTAGGGCGAGAAGCGGCGCAGGTAGAGCGAGGCGGTCCAGTGCTCGGCGTTGCGGCGCCCGCGCACCTCCGGCGGCTGCGTCACCTCGCGGAGCTCGGCGATGCTCGAGGGTCTCGCGTACGGGTCGGTCTGCGACATCCGTGTCACCTTCCCGTGTGCTGTGCGATGTTGCTCGTCAGCGAGAGGTACCCCGGAACGAAACCGGCCCCCCAGAAGACGTGAATGCATGGCAAGACTACGAGAAACCACAGCGCGGTGCGCGCGCCGTGCCCTCGGGCGTAGACGAGCGTCGCCACGATGACGAAGAGCAGGTAGACCGCGGGGATCGCGAAGCCGAGCAGCAGCCACGGCGTCGCGCCGACCGCGGCCTGCACGATGCCGATCAGGCCGAGCACGAGCCCGACGAAGACGCCGACGACCATGACCGGGGGCACGAAGTAGCGGATGCCGCTGGCGCCGGGGAAGCTGCGTGCGAGTTCGCCGCGCCAGAGGCCCGTCGAGAACATCTGCCTGGCGAGGCGTTCGAGCGTGGCGCGGGGACGGTACGTGACCGCGAGCTCGGGCGTGAACCAGACGAGGCCGCCCGAGGCGCGGAGGCGACGGTTCAGCTCCCAGTCCTGGCCGCGCTTGATGCGCTCGTCGAAGAGTCCGACGCGCAGCAGCGCCTCGCGGCGGAACACGCCGAGGTACACGGTGTCGACCGGGCCGGCCACGCCGCCCACGTGGAACGACGAACCGCCGAGCCCGACCTTGGTCGTGTAGGCGAGCGCCACGGCCTGCTGGAACGGGGTGACGCCCTGTGCGTCCATGATGCCGCCGACGTTGTCGGCCCCCGTTCGTTCGAGCACGTCGACCGCGATGCGCGTGTAGTCGGCCGGCAGCATCGAGTGCGAGTCGACGCGCACGACGACCGGGTGGACGGCCGCGCGGATGCCGATGTTCAGGCCCGCGGGCGTCGAGCCCACCTCGTTGTCGAGCACGCGCACCCTGGCGTCGCGCTCGGCGAGGTCGGCCACGAGCTCGGACGTGCCGTCGATCGACGGGCCGAGCGCGATGAGCACCTCGACGGGCCCCGAATAGTCCTGCGCGAGGATCGACTCGACGGCCTGGCGAACGTGCGAGGCATCGTTCAGCACGGGCATGACGTAGGAGACGCCGACGAGCGGCGACGGGGTCGCCTCGTGGTGCTGCTCGGGCATGTTCCTCACTCGTGATCGGGTCGATCGAGCCTAGCAGCCGACATGCTGCGAACCCGCGGTGCGCGGGCTCCCGACGTGCCGTCGACGCGACGAGGCGGGGCCGGACCTCTCGGTCCGACCCCGCCTCGGTTCGCGGGATGCGACGGCGCTCAGCCCTCGAAGGTGCCGAGCGTGACGTCGGCCGTCTTCGACTCGCCGTCGCGCGTGAACGTGACCGTGGTCTTCGCACCGCCGGGCAGTGCGCGGACCTGTGCGGTGAGGTCGGTCTGGTCGGTGATCGGCACCCCGTTGAACTCGGTGACGACGTCGCCGGCCTTGAGGCCCGCGTTCGCCGCAGCGCCGCCGGACGCCGGCTCCTCGGCGATGAGCGCGCCGACGGTGTCGCTCGAGCCCTCGCTCTCGGCCGAGGTGACGACGGCGCCGAGCAGGCCGTGCGTGGCCGAACCCGTGTCGATGATCTCCTGCGCCACGCGGGCGGCCAGGTTGGCGGGCACCGCGAAGCCGACGCCGATGTTGCCGGACTCCGACGACGATCCCGTCGACAGGATGGCGACGTTGACGCCGATCAGCTTGCCGTCGGAGTCGAGCAGCGCGCCGCCCGAGTTGCCCGGGTTGATCGCGGCATCCGTCTGGATCACCGGGAGCGAGACCTGGCTGGTCGCCGTGGCCTGCTGCTGGCTGCCGGAGTCGCCGCCGCCGTCGGGCAGGTCGAAGAAGAAGTCGAACGGGCTGTCGGAGCCGCCGTCGCTTCCGTCGCCGCTGTCGCCCTGGGTGGAGTCGTCGGGCGTGGTCGGAGCGGCCGAGGAGGCCACGTCGATCGACCGGTTCAGCGCGCTCACGATGCCGTTGGTGACGGTGCCCGACAGGCCGAGCGGTGCGCCGATCGCGATCGCCGTGTCGCCGACGTTGAGCTTGTCGGAGTCGGCGAACTCGAGCGGCGTGAGGCCGGAGGCATCGGTCAGCTTGATGACCGCGAGGTCGGAGAGGGGGTCGGTGCCGACGACGGTCGCGGCGTAGAGGTGGCCGTCGCTCGTCTTCACCTGGATGGTGGGGTCGGCGATCTCACCGTCGAGCGTGACGACGTGGGTGTTCGTGAGCACGTAGCCGTCGTCGGAGAGGATGATGCCCGAACCGGTGCCGCCGGCGCTGCTGCCGGAGACCGAGATGGTGACGACGCTGGGGCTCGCCTTCGCGGCCACGGCCGTGATCTGGTTCACCGAGTCGGTGTCGTTCACGACGATGTTCTGCGTGCTCGCGGCGTCGCTCGACGTCGTGCCCTGGTCGTTCGAGCTCACGAGCGCCGTGATGCCGGCGCCCGAGGCCCCGCCGATGAGCGCGGCCGCGACGGCGACCGCCGCGATGAGGCCGAAGCCCGCGCGCTTCTTGGGCTGCCCCTCGGTCGTGGCGACGCCCGGGCCGCCCGGCTGGTACGGCGGAACGCCGGCGTACGGCTGGGTCGGCTGGTGCTCGCCGGGGCGCGGGCCGCCGAACGCGGGCGGCACCTGGCCGGCCGGCGTCAGCGGCTGGGTCTCGCCCGTCGGCGCGGCCTGCGCCTGCGGTGCGAGGGGGGTCGTGGGTGCGGTCGGCGTCGCGGCGGCCGCGGGGGCGACCGGTGCGGTCGGTGCGGTCGGTGCGGTCGGCGCCGCCGTGCGAACGGGAGCTGCGGCGGGCGCGGCGTACGGCTGCGGCGCCTGACCCGGCGTGTAGACGGTGCCCGTGGCCTGCACGGGCGCCGGGGCGGCCGGGGCGATGGGGGCAGCGGGTGCGGGGGCCTCGGCGGCGGGAGCGGCATCCGTCGTGGAGGCGGTCTCGACAACGGGTGCGGCCTCGGCGGGCGCTGCGGGGGCTGCGGGGGCTGCGGGAGCGGCCGGCGCCTCGGTCTGGGCTGCGTCGCCCTCGACGTGCTGTGCGGGGACTTCGGACGTCACGGACTGCTCGGGGGCGGTCTCAGCGACCTGCTCGCCATCGTGCGTGTTGCGTCCGTCGGTGCTGTCGGTCATGGTGTGCTCCTTCCAAAGCGAAGCCAGCTTCTCGCCGCAACCTGTGCAGCAGATCGGCGAAGTCTATGTTCCTGCTATCCCCCGGCGGTGAAGGCCCCGAGTGCCGGATGCCTCGCCAGGAACGCCGTGGGTCAGCGTACCCGGGGCACCCTGCCGTACGGTGAGAGCGTGAGCGACTTCCCTCCGAATTCACGGGTGACTCCCCCGGTCGCCGAACCGGCGGCCGCCCAGCTGCGGCCGTGGCAGCGCACCGCCGCCGGCGCGGGACTCCTCGCGCCCGACGGCGGCATCGCCGCCACGATCTTCGCCGAGATGAGCGCGCTCGCGACCCGCACGGGCGCGATCAACCTCGGGCAGGGGTTCCCCGATGAAGACGGTCCGGTCGAGGTGCTCGAGGCCGCGCGCCGGGCGATCGCCGACGGCGTGAACCAGTACCCGCCCGGCACCGGCATGCCCGTGCTGCGCGAGGCGATCGCCCGCCACCAGCGGCACTGGTACGGCCTGACGGTCGACGCGGCATCCGAGGTCCTCGTGACCGCGGGCGCCACCGAGGCGCTGGCCGCCACGATCCTCGCGCTCGTCGACGACGGCGACGAGGTCGTCACGTTCGAGCCCTACTACGACGCGTACGCGGCGCTCATCGCACGGGCGGGCGGCGTGCACCGCACGGTTCCGCTGCGGTTCCCCGACTGGCGGCCCGACCTCGACGAGCTCGCGTCGGTCGTGGGCCCGCGCACGCGCCTCATCATCGTGAACACGCCGCACAACCCCACGGGCGCGGTGTTCGACCGCGAGGTGCTCGCCGCGATCGTCGACCTCGCCGAGCGCCACGACGCCGTCATCGTGACCGACGAGGTCTACGAGCACCTGGTGTTCGACGGCCCGTTCGGCGGCAAGCACGTGCCGATCGCCACCCTGCCCGGAGCCCGCGAGCGCACCGTGACGATCTCGTCGGGCGGCAAGACGTTCAGCACGACCGGGTGGAAGATCGGCTGGCTCGTCGCACCCGCGCCGCTCGTTACGGCGATCCTCGCGGTCAAGCAGTACCTCACCTACGTCAACGGAGCACCGTTCCAGCCCGCGATCGCCACGGGCCTCGACCTGCCCGACCAGGTGTTCGCGGATGCCGCGGCCGCCCTCGCGGCCAAGCGCGACGTGCTCGCGACCGGCCTCGTCGCCGCGGGGTTCGAGGTGTCGCTGCCCGCGGCCGGGTACTTCATCGTGGCGGATGCCGCGGCCCTCGGATTCGACGACGGCGCCGCCTTCTGCCGGCGGCTGCCCGAGCTCGCGGGGGTCGTCGGGGTGCCCATCTCGGCGTTCGTGCATCCCGAGCGCCGCGCCGACACGCGGAGCCTCGTGCGGTTCGCGTTCTGCAAGCGACTCGAGGTGCTCCAGGAGGCGTCATCGCGCCTGGCGACGCTCGGCACTCGCTGACGGCCTCCCGCCGCGCCGCACGCGGCACATCGGCCGAGGGCACGTCGGCGCGGAGCAGGTCAGCGCGGGACGACCGCGAACCGCCGCAGGGCGAGCGCGGGGTTGACCCGGCGCACGGCGGCGATGCGCTCGGCCGAGACCCAGGCGACGGCGACATCCGTCGTCTCGCCGACGGTCGCGAGCTCGACGCCCATCGGGTCGACGATCATGCTGTTGCCGGCGCCGACGGGCGGGGCGTGGTCGGCCGCGGCGACGTACGCCGTGTTCTCGAGGGCGCGCGCCGTGGTGAGCACGCGCCAGTGCGCCTCCTTCAGCGGCCCGCGCACCCACTCGGCTGGCATGCACACGACGTCGGCGCCCGCGTCGACGATGCGTCGGGTCACTTCGGGGAAGCGCGCGTCGTAGCAGGTCTGGAGGCCGAACCGCAGGCCGCCGGCCTCGAAGAGCTCGGGCTCGGCGACGTCGCCGGGCACGACCCAGTCGGACTCGCGCTGACCGAACGCGTCGTAGAGGTGGAGCTTGCGGTACGTCGCGACCGCTCCCACGCCGGGCGCCACGGCCACGACCGTGTTCGCCACGCGCCGCTCCTCGCCCTCGACGCGCTCGACCATGCCCGCGACGAGGTGCACGCCGAGCCGGTCGGCGAGCGCGGCGAGCGCGCGCACGAACGTGCCGTCGACCGGTTCGGAGGCCGCGAGCCACGAGGCATCGGGCTGCGGGGTGAAGTAGCTGGAGTACTCGGGGAACACGACGAGCCCGGCACCGCGCGCCGCCGCGAGCTCGGCCAGGCGCGTGATCTCGGCGAGGTTCGCCACGGCGTCGGCTCCGGGCGCGAACTGCGCGACGGCGATGCCGAACGCGGTGGCGCCTTCGGCGGTCGTGCCCGACGCACCCGACGTGGATTCGGTCGGCGTGCCCGCGGCATCCGTCGCTGCGCTCATGCTGAGATCACCGTGCTCATGCTGCGATGCTACGCACGCGCGGCGTCGAGCGTCTCGAGCGCCCACGCGTAGTGGCCGCCGAGGCACTCGTGCACGGGTTCGGCGAGCGGGCCACCGAGCCAGTCGTGGCCGGTGGGGTCGAAGAGCTCGTCATCGCTCAGCGACTCGACGCGCGCGAGCACCGTGACGTGGCTCTCGCGCAGCCGCTCGCGTGCGGTCGCGAGCGTGCCGTTGCGATAACGGTCGCGCAGCGCCGCGTTCAGCTCGTCGAGCTGCGCCCACGTGTACCCCTCGGCGGGGTAGGCGACCGGCTCCCCGGCGCGCTCGGCGTCGAGCCATCCGAGCAGCAGCACGTGCCACGCGTAGAGATGGTCGATGAGGTCGCGGATGTCGCGGTCGCGCCCCTCGCGCGGGAAGGGCGCCTCGCGCTCGGCCTTCGGGATGCGCTCGATGGCCTCGTCGAAGCGGTGGAATCCGCGCACGGCGGCGGCCTCGAGCTGGACACGGTTCGTCGGTACCGACATGGCCCAATGCTAGGCGGTCGCGCCCCGCGCGGCCGAGATGAGGTCGACGACGCGCTCGGGTTCGGCGATGCCGGTCGAGTAGACGTACGTCGCGGTGAACCCGAGGCCGGCGAGCTCGCGCACGGTCTCGGCGACGCCCTCGACGGTCGACTCGGGGTGCACGCGGATCATCGCGGTCTTCTCGATGTCGTCGTAGTCGCGGCCGACCGCGTCGCAGTGCGCCCGCAGCACGTCGAGCTTGCGGCCCGATTCGGGGGTGAAGCCGAGGTTGCAGGCGTCGGCGTACTGCGCGACCAGCTTCAGCGTCTTGCGCTCGCCGCTGCCGCCGATCATGAGGTACGGATGCGGGCGCGTGATCGACTGCGGCGAGTTCAGCGTGCGGCCGAGCCGGTAGACCTCGCCCTCGAACGGGTCGTCGGAGTCGGACCACATCGCAAGCGCGATCCGGAGCGTCTCCTCGAGCCGGCGGAACCGCTCGGCGACCGGCGGGAACTCGAAGCCGAGTCCGTCGGCCTCCTGCTCGTTCCAGGCGGCGCCGACGCCGAGGCCGACCCGACCGCCCGAGAGCACGTCGAGCGTGGTCACCTGCTTCACGAGCAGCGCGGGCTCGCGGTAGATCACGCCCGTGACGAGGGTGTGCAGCAACGCCTTCTCGGTGTTCGCCACGATGAAGCCCAAGGTCGCGTAGGCCTCGAGCATCTCGTGCTCGACCGGCCCGATGCCCGGAAGCTGCCAGAAGTGGTCCATGACCGTGATGCGCTCGATGCCCGACGCCTCGGCGTTGCGCACGTGCCGCGCGAGCGCCGGCCCGAGGTCGCGTGCGCCGCTCGTCCACGTGAAGTCCGCGATGTGCAGTCCGAATTCCATGCCGAGGCGCTCCGTCCTGTGCCGTTCGGATGCCGCATCCGAACCCAGAGCGTCAGGCTACGCCC
Source organism: Agromyces allii (assembly GCF_009749385.1). Lineage (GTDB taxonomy): Bacteria > Actinomycetota > Actinomycetes > Actinomycetales > Microbacteriaceae > Agromyces > Agromyces allii. The sequence goes on from NZ_WBIN01000001.1 coordinate 180,598, forward strand.
GCATCGGCGATCCGTTGCGCGAGCGTCCAGACCCGGGCGGCGGCCGCCGGATCGTCGAGCCGCCGGAAGAGCTTCGTCGGCACGGGTCGGCCCGACAGCTGGAAGAGGCCCGACGGAGCGATGAGACGCCCGGTCGCGACATCCGTCGTCAGTGCGGCCAGGGCCGGCTGGGCCGCCTGCGCGGGCGTGTTGCCCAGTCGGCGACTCAGACGCCGCTGGTAGGCGGGCGCCTTCGCACGGAGGTCGGGGGCGATGGCCGTGTCGGGCGCGATGCCCGGGTGGCAGAGGCCGACACGCAGCCCGTCGGCCGCATGACGGCGGGCGAGCTCGAGCCCGAAGAGCCCGAGCGCGAGCTTCGACGAGCCGTACGCCCGCAGCGGCGTGTAGCGCCCCGTGACGAACTCGTCGTCGAGGTCGAGCCGAGCGGATGCCGCGGCCAGGCTCCCCTGCACCGCGACCCGGGGTTCGGGCGAGGCCAGCAGCAACGGGAGGATGCCGAGCACGAGCACCGCGTGCCCGAGGAAGTTCGTCTGGAAGTGCACCTCGTAGCCGTCGACGCTCATGTGCCGCTCGCGGTCGCCGAGCAGCACGACGCCCGCGTTCAGCACGACGAGATCGATGGGGCGGCCCTCCGCGAGCAGGCTCGCGACGAGCGCGTGCACGGAGTCGAGCCGCGCGAGGTCGAGGTCGGCGAGGGCCAGGCGCGCGTCAGGATCGTGCTCGCGGATGCGCGCCTCGGCCCGCCCGCCCTTCTCGAGGTTCCGCACGGGCATGAGCACCTCGGCGCCGGCTTCGGCGAGCGCCCGCGCGATCTCGAGGCCGATGCCGTCGCTCGCACCCGTCACGAGCGCCCGCGTGCCGCTCAGATCGGGAAGCTGCACGGCGCTCGTGCGGTCGACGCGGACCCCCGTCACGAGCCGCCGCCGTCCGTGCCCGCCCCACCCCGCGAGGGACTCGATCGCCGCATGGCCGCAGCGTATCGGGGCCGCTCGGCGCGGTGCCTCCGGGCTGTCCCCGAGGCGGAAGTCGGGTCGGAGCCGCTACGGGCTGCAGACGATCCGTTCGATGCCCGCCAACGCGGGATGATGGCCGTCGTCCTCGATGACGAGACGACGTGTCTCGCCCGGAACGAGGTCGGCGAGCGTTCGGGTCTCGCGCATCACGGCGGCTCCGTCGACGGCGTCGGCGAATCCGACATGGGCGACGGCGATCGCACAGGCCTCGCCCGGCAGGATGTCCCAGGCCCAGCACGTCGTGCCTGCTGCGCATCCGCCGTCGACGGGCGTCGTCTCGGTGTACGGAAGGAGACGTTCCTGGGATGCACCGACCTCGACCGGAGCATTCGGTGCGCCCTCCTGCACGCCGAAGGGCCCGAAGTCGAGATGCGGCGCAGCCGGCATGCCGGAGCCGAACGACGCGGCCACCGTCCAGAGGCAGATCGCCGTGCCCAGCATGCCGAGCGCCGTGCCGAGTACGGCGAGCACGCCGATCGTTCGAAACTCGCGCTTGCGCCGGATGCCCGAGTCGATCGCCAGGGCAGCCGAAGTCACACCGAGGGTCGTCATGACCCAGCCGCCGGCATCCGAGGTCCAGGTGAGCGCGATCAGGCAGATGAGCATGCCGACTGCGACCGAGACGATCCCCCGCCAGAGCCACCCGTTCGATGTCGGCGACGCGACCATGGTCCGGGAGATGCTCACCGACCGACTGCCGGCACCCGTGGTACTCGGCACCTGATCCCAGTACGGGTCCGGCGACCAGTCGCGCGGTCCATCGCCCGACAACCCCATCGCGTCTCCTGCCCTCGAACCGGATGCATGTCTATCCACGCAGGGTGTCCAGTGGGCAGACAGACCCAGAACGGGGACTGTACGAGCGCACGCACCGGCGACCACCTGCGCAGAAACGTGGCGCCGTATGACGAGACCGGTGCGGCCTGCGGCATCCGCTCGTAGCGTTGGCGCATGCCAGTCATCGCGTATTTCGAGTTCCCGCTGTCCGACGGCCCGTGGGGCGACGACGCCGTGGGCGCCTTCACCGACCTCGCCGCCGAGATCGCCGTCGAGCCCGGCTTCAGGTCGAAGATCTGGACCGAGGACCCCGAGCGCGGCGTGGCCGGCGGCGTCTACGTCTTCGACGATGCGGCGAGCGCCGAGGCGTACGTCGCCAAGCACACGACGCGCCTCGCCGGATTCGGCATCACCGACATCGACGCGCGCATCATCGGCGTGAACGCGGGGCTCTCGGCCCTGACGAACGGGGCGGTCGAAGCCGCCGGATCGAAGGCCGCCTGAACGAACGCGGCCCGATCGAACCGGCACCCTGCCGGGAACGGAAGTGGAGAGCACACCTGTGCTCTCCACTCTCAGTTTAACGCCGGAGGGGGGCCTTGCCGCAAGGGCCCCCTCGTGGTGCACAATGGTCGACCGCCCACGAATCATATGAGGAGAAATCCTGACCAGCACCGCATTCGACCTGCCCGAACGACTCGCCGCGAAGGCGGCGCCCGAGCTCATCGGCGACGACGACGCGCACTTCGACGCGATCGCCGCGAGCGTCCGGCAGACGGTCGCCGAGACATCCGCCCGCCTCGACGACGTGCGTCGGCAACCCGGCGGACACGGCCAGCAGGCACTCGACCGCGATCTCGAGGTGCACCGGCTGACCGGTCGCCTGCGCACCATGCGACGGTTCGGCCTCGACCTCTGCCTGGGGCGCATGGTCGGCGACGACGCAGGCGGCGACGCAAGCGGAGACGACGGAAGCGCCCCGACCTATATCGGGCGCGCCGGCCTGACCGACGAGACCGGCCGCCGGCTGCTCGTCGACTGGCGCTCCCCCGTCGCAGAGCCGTTCTTCGGCGCAACGCACGGCGACCCGATGGGGCTCGCGAGCCGACGACGCTACCGGTGGACGAACGGCCGCGTCACCGACTACTGGGACGAGGTGTTCACGCCCGACGGCCTCGAGGGGCACGCGGCGCTCGACGACCAGTCCGCGTTCATCGCGAGCCTCGGCGGCAGCAGGTCGCCCCGCATGCGCGATGTGCTCGGCACCATCCAGGCCGACCAGGACGCGATCATCCGGGCCGGCTCGCGCGGCGCGCTCGTCGTCGACGGCGGACCGGGAACGGGCAAGACGGTGGTCGCGCTGCACCGCACGGCCTACCTGCTCTACTCCGACCCTCGGCTGGGACACCGTCGCGGGGGCGTGCTCTTCGTCGGCCCGCACCAGCCCTACCTCGACTACGTCGCCGACGTGCTGCCCAGCCTCGGCGAGGAGGGCGTCGCGACCTGCACGCTCCGCGATCTCGTGCCCGAGGGCGCTGCGGCGGGCGTCGAGCGCGACGCCGAGGTCGCGCGCCTGAAGTCCTCGGCGCGGATCGTGCAGGCCGTTGAGGCCGCCGTGCGGCACTACGAGGCGCCTCCGTCGCGCGGCCTGATGATCGAGACGCCCTGGGCGGACGTCTGGCTCGACGCGGCCGACTGGGCCGAGGCGTTCGACGCCCCCGAAGCCGGCACCCCGCACAACGAGGGTCGCGGACAGGTCTGGGAGGCGCTCATCGAGATCCTCGCCGACAGCCACGACGAGGTCGACGAGAGCGTCACCGACGCGATGGTGCGCCGGGCGCTGCAGCAGGACGCCGACCTGCGCACGGCGTTCAACCGCGCATGGCCGCTGCTCGACGCGGCCGGGGTGGTCGGCGACCTGTGGACGGTTCCGGCCTACCTCGGCGCGTGCGCGCCCTGGCTCGAGCCCGCCGAGGTCGAGGCCCTGCAGCGCACCGACGCCACGGCATGGACCCTCTCGGACCTGCCCCTGCTCGACGCTGCGCGGCAGCGCATCGGCGACCCCGAGGCATCCGCCCGTCGCCGTCGTCGCGAGGCCGAGGCCGCGAGCGCGCGCGACGAGATGGGCACCGTGATCGACCATCTCGTCAACGCGATGGAACTCGACGACGGCGAGGGACTCATGACCATGCTGCGCGGCGAGGACGTGCGGCACACGCTGCTCGAGCACACGACGGCGCCGCCGGCCGACCCCGATGCGCTCGCGGGTCCGTTCGCGCACATCGTCGTCGACGAGGCGCAGGAACTGACGGATGCCGAGTGGCAGATGCTGCTGCTGCGCTGCCCGTCGCGCAGCTTCACGATCGTCGGCGACCGCGCGCAGGCGAGGCACGGGTTCACCGAGTCGTGGACGGAGCGGCTCGCGCGCATCGGGCTCGACCGGGTGGGCGTCGCCTCGCTCGGCGTCAACTACCGGACGCCCGAGGAGGTCATGGCGGCGGCCGAGCCGGTCATCAGGGCCGCGCTGCCCGACGCCAACGTGCCGACCTCGGTGCGCCGCAGCGGGGTTCCGGTCGCGTACGGCCGGATCGCCGAGCTCGACGCGGTGCTCGAGCGCTGGCTCGACGAGCACGACGACGGGATCGCGTGCGTCATCGAGGCGGCCTCCGAGGTCGGAGCCGACGGCGGAGATCCTCCAGGGCGAGCGGATGCCGCGGGCGGCCCTGCGTCGACCGCGGGCCGGGTGCGCCGGCTCACGCCCGAACTGGCGAAGGGCCTCGAGTTCGATCTCGTCGTGCTCGTCGACCCCGACCGCTTCGGCGACGGCATCGAGGGCGCGGTCGACCGCTACGTCGCGATGACGAGGGCGACGCAGCAGCTCGTGGTGCTGACGAGCGACTGACGCGGATCGACGACCGGCGCGCGCCGACCGCTCGACGCCGGACGTCCGAAACCCGCCACGCCGTCGCCGGGCGTGTCGCTCGCGAACCCGCTACATTCGAACACACGTTCGAATCGAGGGAGTGGCGACATGACGATCATGCTCGAGGCCGTATCAATCTGGGAGCAGGGCGGCGTGCCCGTCAGGCTCGTCTTCCGCGGCGAGCGGTGGCGGCCCGTCGACACGCCGATCCCCCTCACGCGCGAGCCCGATGCGCTGCCGGCGGCGGTCACGCACCCGCCCGTGCAGCAGCTCGGGTGGCGCATCCGCGCCTGCTCGGAGTCCGACGAACTCGTCACGATCGACATCGTGCAGGTCGACGGCGGTTGGGTCGTCGACCACCTCTGGTCGTGACGCACCTGCCGCGCCGCGCCCGCCCGGTCAAGGGGGCGGGCCGGGTCGGCCACGGCCGGTAACGTCGTCGTATGCCTCTCTTCGGTCCCCGCGAGCCTCGCATCGTCCGCCTGCAGAATCCGTCGGTCGCGCTGAAGGCCGACCGCGCACCCTGGAGCCTCTGGGCCGACGGATTCGGACGGCTGGCGATCCGCTCCATCCAGGCGATCGTCGTCGTGGCCATCGCCGCCGGCATCATCTTCGTGATCCAGTCGTTGACGCTCGTCACGATCCCGCTCGTGCTGGCGCTCATCTTCGCGAGCGCGTTCGCGCCGGCCATGCGGTGGATGCGGGGCCGGGGCGTGCCGTCGGTGCTCGCGACGCTCATCACGCTGCTCACGACCGTGATCCTGCTCGGCGGGCTCGGCTGGCTCATCGTGTGGGCCGTGCGCGACCAGTGGGACGAACTGTACGCGCAGGCCCAAGACGGCTTCGCGCACTTCGCGGCATGGGCGCAGGACCTGCCGTTCTTCCCGACGGCCGACCAGCTCGACGACTGGATCGACCAGCTCACCGCGTTCTTCACGAGTGCGCAGTTCGGATCGGGTGCGATCGCCGGCGTCGGCGCCGTGGCGAGCTTCATCACGGGCTTCGTGCTGCTCGTGACGATCTTGTTCTTCTTCCTCAAGGACGGCCCGCAGATGTGGGAGTTCCTCCTGCGTCCCTTCCGCGGCGAGCACTACGCGCGTGCGCGTCGGGTCGGCGACAAGACGGTCTCCGTGCTGGGTTCGTACGTGCGCGGCACCGCCGCTGTCGCGGCGGTCGATGCCATCGGCATCCTCATCGGCCTCCTGATCCTGCAGGTGCCCCTCGCCCTCCCGCTCTCGGTGCTCGTGTTCGTGCTGGCGTTCATCCCCATCGTCGGCGCCACGGTCGCCGGCATCCTCGCGGCGCTCGTCGCCCTCGTCGCGAACGACTGGGTCAACGCCCTCGCCGTCGTCGGCGTGGTCGTGCTCGTCAACCAGCTCGAGGGCAATTTCCTCCAGCCCGTGCTCATGGGCCGGTCGATGAAGCTGCACGCCTTCGTGATCCTCGTCGCCCTGACCGTGGGCGCTGCGCTCGGCGGCGTGCTCGGCGCGATCCTCGCCGTGCCCATCACGGCGGTCGCCTGGGGCGTGGTCCAGGTCTGGGACGGCCCCTCGCTGCCGGCGCGCTGGGCGCGGGCGAAGCGGCAGCCCGATCGCGTCGGCTGAGCGCGCCCACACTTCCGTTCCGGTCGATGACACACGAAATTCACCGTCATCAGGCCGTCTCGCTCTGGCGCGCCACCCGCCCGCGGGCGTAGGGTTCCCCCGAATCGAGCATTGGGGGATGTCATGACGGATGCCGCGACGAAGCCGACGATCGTGCTGGTGCACGGTGCGTGGGCCGACGGATCGAGCTGGGACGCGGTCACGCGCGCCTTGCAGGCGCAGGGGTACACGGTGCTCGTCCCGCCGAACCTGCTGCGCGGACTCACCGACGACAGCGCCTACGTGGCCTCGTTCCTCGCGCAGCGCACGAGCGGCCCGGTCGTGCTGGTCGGGCACTCGTACGGCGGTGCGGTCATCTCGAACGCGGGCACGGCCGGCGATGTGCGCGCGCTCGTCTACGTCAACGCGTTCATCCCCGACGAGGGCGAGACGGTGGTGCAGCTGCTCGACGGTTCGGGCTCGGCGCTCGGCGTGCCCGATCCGACCACGATCTTCGACATCGCCGGGTATCCCGGCGCGCCCGAGGGCGCGGCCGAGGTGTTCCTCAAGCCCGAGGTCGTGCACGCGTCGTTCGCTCAGGACCTCGATGAGGCGACCCGGTGGACCATCGCCGCGAGCCAGCGCCCGGCCTCGCTCGTCGCCAACGTGACCCCGTCGGGGCCGCCGGCCTGGAAGTCGATCCCGAGCTGGGTGGTCATCGGGGTCGACGACCTCGTCATCCCGCCCGACGTGCAGCGGCGCACCGCCGAGCGTGCCGGGTCGACGGTCACCGAGGTGCCCGGATCGCACGTGTCGATGGTGTCGAACCCCGACGCGACGATCGCCGCGATCCTCGCGGCCGCAGCCACCGTCTGACCGCGCGCACCTCACCGGCCGCGCACGCGGTCGGCGCGAGGGCGACGCACGGATACCGCGTCGGGGTGATTCGCCCGAGCACCCGACGCGGCAGACTGTCTGCATGACCTCGTCCGCCGACGCGCCCCGTGATCCGTCGGATCCGCGCCCGCGCGTGCCCGCGTGGGTCGGCGACGTCGTCGGCGGCATCCTGATCGTCGCCTTCGCGTTCGCGCCGGTGCCCGACGAGCACTACGCGCCGCCGAACTGGTTCGCGCTCGCGTTCTCGATGGTCGCCGCGCTCGCCCTGCCGCTGCGACGTCGATGGCCGATCCCCGTGCTCGCCGCCGACATCGCGCTGTTCGGCGCGGCCGCGGCGAGCGGCGCGCTCGCTCCGGGGCTCGGCCTCGCGATGGCGATCGCGATGTTCGGCGTCACGAATCGGGCGCGCGGCCGCGGCACGGCTGCGATCGTGACCGTGTGCGCCGTGGCATCCGTGGTGCTGCTGTGCCTGCCCGTGACGATCGGCAGCCCGTTCCAGCCCCGCGTGTTCCAGTACGCCCTCGCGATCGCGTTCGCCGCCGCCGCGGGCGACGCGACGCGCTCGAGGCGGCAGTACATCGTCGCGATCACCGAGCGCGCCGAACGCGCCGAGCAGACCCGCGAGGCCGAGGCGCGACGGCGCGTCAGCGAGGAACGGCTGCGCATCGCGCGCGACCTGCACGACGCGGTCGCGCACCAGATCTCGGTGATCAGCCTCAACGCGGGCGTCGCGTCGTCGGCCATCGAGACCCGGCCCGAGACGGCGAAGGAGTCGCTCGCCACCATCCGGAGCGCGTCGCGCACGGTGCTCGGCGAGATCGGCGCGCTGCTGCAGGTGCTGCGGGCCGACGACGACGAGGCGCCGACCGCGCCGCAGCCCGGCCTCGACCGGCTCGACGCGCTGACCCGGCAGATCGGCGAGGCCGGGCTCGACGTCACCGTGCGCGTCGAGGGCGACCTGTCCCGGGTCGTCGGCGCGACCGGGCTCGTGGCCTACCGCGTCGTGCAGGAGGCCCTGACCAACGCCCACAAGCACGGTGCCGAGCACCGTGCGCACGTGCTGCTCACGGCCGTCGACGCAGCCCTGACCATCGTCGTGACGAACCCGGTGGGCGTGCGCCCGACCGACCAGGCCGCCCCCGCGCCCGGCGACGCGGCCTCCCCCGGCGACGCCCCGACCCCGGGTTCGCGGCTCGGACTCACCGGGCTCCGCGAGCGGGTCGCCACCGTCGGCGGCACCGTCGAGACCGGGCCGGCGCCCGGCGGGTGGCGGCTCACCGCGGTGCTGCCGCTGAACGCGGAGGCGTCGTCATGACCAGCGTGCTCGTCGTCGACGACCAGGCGCTCATCCGACAGGCCGTCGTCGACATCCTCACCCACGCCGAGGGCGTCACGGTCGCCGGGCAGGCCGTCGACGGGCGCGAGGCGGTGGCCCTGGCGGCATCCGTGCGCCCCGACGTCGTGCTCATGGACATCCGCATGCCCGAGCTCGACGGCATCGCCGCGACCGCCGCGATCGCCGCGGACCCCGCACTCGCGGAGACCCGGGTGCTGATCCTCACGACCTTCGAGGAGGACGAGTACGTCGTCGCGGCCCTCCGCGCCGGGGCGAGCGGCTTCATCGGCAAGGGGTCCGAACCCGACGACATCGTGCGCGCGGTTCGCGCGGTGCACGCGGGCGACGCGCTGCTCTCGGCGAGCGCGATGCAGGCGCTGATCGCGCGGCACCTCGCCCCGTCACCGGCGGCGCTCGACCGGGCGGTGCTCGACCACCTCACCGAGCGCGAGACCGAGGTGCTGCTGCTCGTCGCCCGGGGGCGGTCGAACCAGGAGATCGCCGACGACCTGTTCATCTCGCCGCACACCGCGAAGACGCACGTCAATCGCATCATGACGAAGCTGCACGCCCACGATCGGGCGCAGCTCGTGATCGTCGCGTACGAGACCGGACTGCTCGCGCCGGGCGGCTGACCCGGCGCGCGGCGCCGACCCCGCGGCGCCGACCACGCGACGCCTGCCCGCGGCATCCGCAAGATACCGCGACCGCGGTACGCGGATGCCACCGCAGGACGATTCGCGACACCGCCGTCGCGGCGAGTCTGGAAGGGTGACTCCATCCGACTCATCCGTCTCCCCCGTCCTTCGATCGGCGACCCGCACGATCACCACCGAACCCGCTCGCCCGATCATCTCGGCGCGCGACCTGCGCAAGTCCTACGGCAAGGGCCAGAACCGGTTCGAGGCGCTCAAGGGGGTGAGCTTCGACATCCGCGAGGGCGAATCGGTCGCGATCATCGGCAAGTCCGGTTCGGGCAAGTCGACCCTGATGCACGTGCTCGCCCTGCTCGACGCACCCGACACGGGCGACCTCGAGCTCGAGGGCGTCGACACGCGCACGCTGCGCGGGGCGAAGCTGAACCGCACCCGCAACAAGACGTTCGGCTTCGTGTTCCAGCAGTTCTTCCTCACGGGGTCGAACTCGGTGCTCGAGAACGTCGTGCTCCCCATGAAGATCGCCGGCATCGGCCGTGCAGAGCGCAAGCGTCGGGGCATCGCCGCGCTGGAGCAGCTCGAGCTGGCCGACAAGGCGAGGAACAAGGCGGTGAACCTCTCGGGAGGGCAGAAGCAGCGCGCCGTCATCGCCCGTGCGCTCGTGAACAACCCGCGCATCATCTTCGCCGACGAGCCCACGGGCAACCTCGACACGAACACCGGCGCGGTCGTCGAGGACATCCTCTTCACCCTGAACCGCGAGCACGGCATCACCCTCATCGTCGTGACGCACGACGAAGACCTGGCGGCGCGCTGCGACCGCCGCATCCACATCCGCGACGGACGCATCGTCGACGACTCGGCCGAGGAGCTCGCCGCGTGAACACCGCAGACCTGGTCGGCACCGCCGTCGCCAACACCTTCCGTTCCAAGACCCGCACGATCCTCACCGTGCTCGCGATCTTCGTGGGCGCGTTCACGCTGACGCTCACGAGCGGGCTCGGCACGGGCATCAACGCCTACATCGACGACACCGTGAGCGCGGTCGGCTCCTCCGACGCCATGACCGTCACGAAGGTGCAGCAGGATGCCGCGGGCGCGACGCCAGGCGGCAGCACGGGCCCGACAGAGTACAACCCCGACGCGGTGTCGAGTGGGATCCCCGGCAATACCGTGATCGCGCTGACGCCCGACGACGTCGACACGATCAGCGGGATCGACGGCGTGCTCGATGTGCACGCAGCCCGCGCCATCTCCCCCGACTACGTGCAGTTCGACGGCGGCACGCGCTTCACCGCGAACGTCGGCAGCCTCGTGCCCGGGCAGACCACGCTGCTGGCCGCAGGCGACCAGCCCGACGCCGACTCCACCGACCTGCAGGTCGCGATCCCCGACAGCTACGTCGACCCGCTGGGCTTCTCCAGCGCCGACGAGGCGATCGGCCAGACCGTGCAGATCGCGATCACGGATGCCACGCGCACGCAGCACCTGCTCGACGCCACGGTGGTCGGCGTCACCGAAGAGAGCCTGACCTCGCCGATGGGTGCGAGCCTGCTGCCGAACGACGCCCTCTCGAACGCGCTGTTCGACGCGCAGAGCACGGGCATCCCCGCCGACGAGGCCGACCGGTACACGTCGGCCACCGTCTGGTTCGATCCGGCCGCGACCGACGCCGACATCGACGCGCTGAAGGCCGATCTCACCGCGGCCGGGTTCACGGGCACGACCGTCGCCGACCAGCTCGGCGCCATCACGACCGTGATCGACGGCATCGTGCTCGTGCTCAACGCGTTCGCGATCATCGCGCTGCTCGCGGCGAGCTTCGGCATCGTGAACACGCTGCTCATGTCGGTGCAGGAGCGCACCCGCGAGATCGGGCTCATGAAGGCCATGGGCATGGGCAGTGGGCGCGTGTTCACGCTGTTCAGCCTCGAGGCGGCGTTCCTGGGCCTGCTCGGCAGCGCGATCGGCGTCGGCATCGCGATGCTCGCGGGCACCGCCCTCAGCGGCGTGCTCGCGAACGGACTCCTCGCCGACCTCAACGGGCTCACCCTGATCGCGTTCGATCCCGTCTCGGTCGCCACGATCATCGTCGCGGTCATGCTCATCGCGTTCCTCGCGGGCACGCTGCCCGCGGCGCGCGCGGCGAAGGCCGACCCGGTGGAGTCGCTCCGCTACGAGTAGGCCGACGGCCTGCCGGTCGTCCGCAGGCGGCCGGCAGGCGGTCGGCGGTCAGCCCTGCCCGAGCAGCTCGGCCTCGAAGGCCGCGGTCCGCTCGCGCAGGGCGTCCGCGACGGCGGCGACGGCCGCGAGCCGCAGCGAGTCGGGCCGCAGCACCATCCAGTACGGCAGGCGCTCGGCGAAGCGCTCCGGCAGCAGTCGCACGAGGTCGTCGTGGCGGTCGGCCATGAAGCAGGGCAGGAACCCGATGCCGGCGCCGGCCCTGGTCGCCTCGACGTGCACGAAGACGTTCGTCGACGAGACGGAGTCGCGCATCGTCGGCACCAGCCGGCGCGGGGCGTCGAGGTCGTCGACGAGCAGCATCGAGTCGACGAAGTAGACCAGCGGATGCCGCGTCAACTGCTCGACGGAGCGAGGCTCTCCGTGCTCGGCGAGGTAGGCCCGCGAGGCGTACATGCCGAGCACGTACTCCCCGAGGCGGAACGCGCTGGCGCGGTGCACCTGCGGCTCGCCGACGACGACCTCGATGTCGAGTCCGGACCGGTGCTGCCTGGCCCGGCGGGTCACCGTCTCGATCTCGACGGTGATGCCCGGGTGTCGACGGCGAAGCGAAGCGACCGCGGGTGAGGCGATGTAGGCGCTGAACCCGTCGGTCGCCGACATCCGCACCATGCCGGAGAGCTGCTGCTCGGGCTCGTCCACCGTCGACGAGAGCCGTCCGAGCGCGTTCTCGACCTGTTCGGCGGCGTGCGTCGCACGGCGGCCGAGCTCGGTGAGCTCCCATCCGCCGACCGAGCGGGCGAGCACATGACCCCCGAGCGACTGCTCGAGGCTCGCGATGCGACGGGACACGGTGGTGTGGTTCAGGCCGAGGCTCTCGGCCGCGGTCGTGAAGCGGCCCGTGCGCGCGACGGCGAGCAGCACGAGCAGGTCATCCGGATTCGGCACATCTGCAATTCTGCACATCGACGTCGCGATGTTGGTCGTTGATGCACGGCGAGTCCGGGGCGACACTCGTTGAGCCCCGCCCGACGGCGCGGCACGCATCGCGCACCGCGCGCGATCGGGTCAATGACGACACCGAAGGAGACCGACGCCGATGAGCGTTCAGCAGCAGGAGACCGGGGCACCGGATCGAAGCGCGGAGGCGGGCACCCCGATCTCCGGCCTCAAGAAGATCGTCGCCGCGTCGATGGTCGGCACGGTCGTCGAGTGGTACGAGTTCTTCCTCTACGCGACCGCGGCCTCGCTCGTGTTCGGCACGTTCTTCTTCCCCGCCGCCGGCACCCAGCTCGACGGCATCATCGCGGCCTTCCTGACCTACGCGGTCGGCTTCGTCGCGCGCCCGCTCGGCGGCATCGTGTTCGGCCAGATCGGCGACAGGTTCGGGCGCAAGCACACGCTCCAGGCGACGATCATCCTGGTGGGCGTCGCGACGTTCCTCATGGGCTGCCTGCCCGGCTTCGCCAGCATCGGCTACTGGGCGCCCGCGCTCCTCGTGGCCCTGCGCTTCATCCAGGGCTTCGCCGTCGGCGGCGAGTGGGGCGGCGCCGTGCTGCTCGTCGCCGAGCACAGCCCGAGCCGCAGCCGCGGCTTCTGGGCGAGCTGGCCGCAGTCGGCCGTGCCCGTCGGCAACCTCCTCGCGACCCTCGTGCTGTTCACGATGTCGTGGCTGCTGCCGAGCGAGCAGTTCCTCAGCTGGGGCTGGCGCGTCGCGTTCTGGCTCTCGGCGGTCATCGTGCTCATCGGCTACTACATCCGCACGCACGTCACCGACGCCCCGATCTTCCTCGAGGCGAAGGCCGAGCAGGAGAAGGCCAAGGCCGAGAGCATCGGCGTCGGCGCCGTCATCCGCCGCTACCCGAAGCAGCTCCTGCAGGCGATGGGCCTGCGCTTCGCCGAGAACATCCTGTACTACATCATCGTGAGCTTCTCGATCGTGTACCTCTCCACCGTCGTGGGCTACCAGACGAGCGAGCTGCTGTTCGCGCTCATGATCGCCCACATCGTGCACTTCCTCGTGATCCCCCAGGTCGGGCGCCTCTCCGACCGGGTCGGACGCAAGCCCGTCTACTTCGCCGGTGCCGTGCTCGGTGCGACGTGGGCGCTCTTCGCCTTCCCGATGTTCGACTCGGCGAGCCCCGTGCTCATCGTCACGGCCATCACGGTCGGCCTCTGCTTCCACGCGCTGATGTACGCGAGCCAGCCGGCCGTGATGAGCGAGATGTTCCCCACGCGCATGCGCTACTCGGGCGTCTCGCTCGGCTACCAGGTCACCTCGATCGTCGCGGGCTCGCTCGCTCCGATCATCGCCGTCGCCCTGCTGCAGAACTACGGCTCCTGGATCCCCGTCGCCGTCTACGTCGCGATCGCGTGCGCCGTCACGGCCGTCACGGTGCTCACCCTGCGCGAGACGAAGGGCATCACGCTGCAGTCGGTCGACGCGGCCGACGCGGCACGCGCGTAGCCCCTGTTCGAGCACGGATGTCGCGCCGACCCCTCCCGGTCGGCGCGACATCCGCGTGTCAGGCGCCGCGTCCGGCGGCCGAACTCGTGGCCTCGACCACGTCTGCGGGCGGCGTGAGCGTGTGCGAGGTCGACGCGGCGGCCGCGGCGTACTCGAACTCGGTCGGCTTGCGGGTGACGCCGCGTGCGACGAGCAGCGCGAGGGCGATGCCGAGCACGCACCAGATGCCCATCGCGATCGACGACCACGAGAAGGCGTCGGCGAGCGCCACGCCTTCGGAGGCGCCGTCGGCGATCCGATTCGCCGAGACCGAGCCGTAGACGGATGCCACGATCGCCGTCATCACGGCGGCACCGACGTACCGCGCCATGTTCGAGATGCCCGAGGCGGCGCCGACCTCGCGCGGCTCGACGCACGCGGTCGAGATCGACGAGCACGGCCCGTTCTGCAGGCTCATGCCCGCGGCGACGCCGATGAGCGGCAGCACGAACAGCGCGTACGTCCAGGACTCCGTCACGAACGCGAGCGCCGCGAACGACACCGACATGATGACGAAGCCGACGGCGATCGTGGTGCGTACGCCGATGCGGCCCACGATCGGGGTGATGAGCGGCGCGAGCACGACGGCCGCTGCGGCGACCGGGAGGGTCGCGAGGCCGGCCTGGAAGGCGTCCATGTCGAGCGTCGCCGGGTTCTGGAAGTACAGGCTGACGATGAACATGATGCCGTTGACGGTTCCGGAGCCGAGCAGGATCGACAGCGTCGCACCCACGAGCACCTTGTTCTTCAGCAGTGCGAGGTCGAGCAGCGGCGCCTTCACGCTGCGCTCCACGAGCACGAACCCGATGGTCGCGCCGATCGTGATGGCGAAGCATCCGAGGGTCTGGATCGAGCCCCAGCCCCAGGCGCTGCCGTTCGTGAGCGCGAAGATGAGCGGGGCGAGGATCGCGGCGATGAGCACGGTGCCCGCGATGTCGATCGACCGCGGCCTCGTCGGGTCGCTGGACTCCAGCACGGCGATGAGCGTCACCGGGATGCAGAGCGCGGCGATCGCCGCGTCGATCCAGAACAGCCCCTGCCAGCCGAGCGTCGATGCGAGCAGGCCGCCGACCAGCGGCCCGGCTGCAGCCCCGACCGCGGATGCCGCGCCCCACAGGGTGACCGCGCGCATCTGCTCCTTGCCGGTGCTCGAGGCCGACAGCAGGCTCATGCCGCACGCGAGGATCGTCGCGCCCGCCGCACCCTGGATGCAGCGGCCGGCGATCACGCCGATGCCCTCCTGCGAGAGTGCGATGAGCACGCACGAGGCGATGAAGAGGAGCAGACCGCCGAGGAAGATCTTGCGGCGGCCGAACACGTCGCCGAGGGACCCTGACGTGACGATCACGGCGGCGCCCACGAGCGAATAGCCCGTCACCGCCCATTGCAACGTGTCGGTCGGCGTGCCCGTGTCGGCCGAGATCGCGGGGATCAGGATCGACACCGCCGAGGTGTTCGCGTTCACCACCAATGCCGAGACCGATGTCGCGATCAGCGCGCCGAGCGCACCTCGCCGTGCGGTCGCAGAACCCGCCGAACCTACCGAAGTCGTTGCGTCGTCCCCCATGGGGATCTTCATACCACCGCGGCGGGCGGCAGTGCCGGAAGCGCGCGCACGGCGGGCACCGGTTCGAGCGCGCCTTCGCGCGGGTGCAGCGGCAGATGCGTCAACGCCGCGGGTCGACGTGGATCTTCGGGCCGAGGCCCGCACCCTCCGGTCGACCGCCGGCGAGCACGTCGCCGACCTCGTCGAGGCCGATGGTCGCCGCGACGAGCGGCCTCGGGTCGACGGCGCCCGAGGCGTAGCGGTCGATCGTGCCGGCGAGCCCGGGCGACGCGCTCAGCACGCCGACGGCGGTGACGTCCTTGAGGGCCAGCATCCGGGTGTCGACGAGGCTGGGGCTTCCGGCGAGACCGATGTAGACGACTCGACCCGAGGGCTCGACGAGGTCGAGCGCCCTGGCCGGCAGCGCCGGCGCGTTCGAGGCGTCGATGACGGCGTCCCACGGCAGCTCCGGCAGGTCGCCATCGGTCCAGACGCCGTCGAACCCGAGCGATCCGGCGTAGTCGAGCGAGCGTCGCGACCGCCCCATGAGGTGCACTTCGGCACCCTGCGACTGCGCGAACATCGCGGCGAGCAGGCCGATCGTGCCGGGGCCGAGCACGAGCACGCGGTCGCCCTCCGAGACCTCCGCACCCCGCACGGAACGCAGTGCGTTGCCGCCCGGCTCCACGAGCGCGCCGAGCCTGTCGTCGACCGTGTCGGGCAGCGCGTGCAGCGCGGAGACGGGCATCGCCAGCTGCTCGGCGAGGGCACCCGGGAAGCCGTTGCGGATGCCGACCTCGTCGCGGAACTCGCACACGTGCTGATGCCCGGCGAGGCAGCGCCGGCATCGACCGCACCCGAGCATGGTGTCGCCGGTGACGCGACGACCGATCCACCCCGGATCGACGCCGTCGCCGGCCGCGACCACTGTGCCCATCCACTCGTGGCCGAGCCGCAGCGGGTACTCCGCATGCCCCTCGTGGAGGTACTGCATCTCGCCGGTGTAGAACTCGACGTCCGTGCCGCACACCCCGACGCGCGCGACGTCGATCACGACGTGTCCGGCCGCCGCGACGGGCGGCGCGACATCCTGAATCTCGAACTCGCGCGGCCCGCTGAGCACGAAGGCGCGCATCAGGCGCGCCCGGTTTCGGTGGCGCTGAAGACAGTGAGGGCGGATGTCGCCCACGAGGTGGTGGGAACGCCCCGGGTCGCCACCTCCGCGAGGAACAGCCGCCCGGCGTCGGGGTACCGTCGTCGCTCCCCGTCGTCCAGATCGCGCGAGGCGGTCGTGATGAGCAGCCGATCGAGGTCATCGCCCACGAAGGCGACGCTCGAGACGTGCGGCGCCGCAACGCGCACCGTGTCGGCCGGCACGCCGTCGGGCGTGAACGAGCGCACCTCGCCACCGCCCCAGATCGCCACCCAGAGATGGCCGCGAACGTCGACGCAGATGCCGTCGGGGTAGCCGTCCTCGACGTGCAGGTGCCGTCGGCGGGGTCCGACCCCGCCGGTCGCGGCGTCGTAGTCGCGAACCCAGACGATGCCGGGCATCGTGTCGGTGCTGTACATCAGCGTGCCGTCGGGCGACCAGGCGATGCCGTTCGAGAGATCGAGGTCGGCGTCGAGCGTGGTGAGCGCCCCGTCGTGCTCGAGCCGGAGGAGTCGTTCGCCGCCGCCTCGGTCGTCGAGCGCGAGCGTGCCGACCACGAATCGACCGTCGGGATCGCAGGCGCCGTCGTTCGATCGGCTGTCGATGCCGGGCGCGACGATGATCGGCCCGTCGAGGCGCTCGCCGTCGGCCGTCACGAAGACGAACCGATCGTGCGCGGCGACGAGCAGACCGCCATCGACTGCGGGCACGGCAGCCCCGACCCGGCCGTCGAAGCGCACCTGCCGGGTCGGCCGGATCCCGTCGCCGTCGAGGCGGCCCTCGAACACGATGCCGAGCTCGACGTCGATCCACAGCACGGTCGACGTCTCGGCGATCCAGACCGGACCTTCGGCGAGCACGTGGGTGTCCGGCGACGCGGGCACGGCGTGGAACTCGGTCACGACGGGGGCCTCTTCGATCCGCCGTCGACGAGAAGGGGCAGCCGCATCGCCCCGACGGCGGGGTCGACCTTGGCGTTCATGGTGCTCCAGATGTTATGCATAAGTCCTGACCTACGGAAGAAGACCCCGTGACCGAGCATCGCAGCTCCGAGTGGTACGCCGGCACCGACCGCAACGCCTACATCCATCGCGCGTGGATGCGGCGCGGTCTGCCCGAGAACGCGTTCGACGGCCGCCCGCACATCGCGATCGCGAACACCGCCTCCGACCTGACGCCGTGCAACGCGCACCTGAACGAGGTCATGGAGTCGGTCAAGGCCGGGATCTTCGAAGCCGGCGGCATTCCGCTGAACCTGCCCGTCGTCTCGCTCGGCGAGACCCAGGTGCGCCCGACCGCGATGCTCTGGCGGAACATGGCGGCGATGGCGACCGAGGAGATGCTGCGCGCCAACCCGATCGACGGCGTCGTCCTGCTCGGAGGCTGCGACAAGACCATCCCGAGCCTGCTGATGGCCGCGGCATCCGTCGACCTGCCCGCGATCGTCGTGCCCGGCGGGCCGATGAAGACCGGCACGTTCCAGGGCGTGCCGCTCGGCTGCGGCACCGACGTCTGGCGACTCAGCGAGGAGGTGCGTGCCGGAACCCTGAGCGAGGAGCAGTTCCTGAAGAGCGAGTCCTCGATGATCAGCAGCCGGGGCCATTGCAACACGATGGGCACGGCCTCGACGATGGCGCTCGTCGCCGAGGCGCTCGGCACGATCATCCCGGGCCTGGCCGGCACGTCGGCCGTCGACAGCCGCCTGCTCGAGCAGTCCCACGAGACCGGACGCCTCATCGTCGACCTCGTCGAGGCCGACCGACGGCCGAGCTCCTTCCTCACGAAGGGCTCGTTCCGGAACGCCATCGTGGCGCTCGCGGCGATCGGCGGATCGACGAACGCCGTCGTGCACCTGCTCGCGATCGCCGGACGGCTCGGCATCGACCTCACGCTCGACGACTTCGACGCGATCGGGTCCGGCGTGCCGCTCCTGGTCGACCTGCAGCCCGCCGGCCGGTTCCTCATGGACGACTTCCAGCGCGCAGGCGGCCTGCTCTCGGTACTGCGCGAGGTGCAGGACCTCCTCGACCCGACCGCGCTGACGGTGACCGGCAGGCCGCTCGTCGACGCCCTCGGCAGCGCGCGCATCTGGGACCACGAGGTCATCCGCGTTCGAGAGACCCCCCTGATTCCGGATGCCGGCATCGCCGTGCTCCGCGGCAACCTCGCGCCCGACGGCGCGATCATCAAGCCCGCCGCGGCCTCGGCGCACCTGCTCTCGCACCGCGGCCGCGCCGTGGTCTTCGACAGCATCGAGGACCTGCACGCCCGCATCGACGACCCCGACCTCGACGTGGACGCCGACTCGATCCTCGTGCTCCGCGGATGCGGGCCCAGGGGCTACCCCGGCATGCCCGAGGTCGCGAACATGCCGCTGCCGAAGAAACTGCTCGAACAGGGCCTTCGCGACATGGTGCGCATCTGCGACGGCCGCATGAGCGGCACCGCCTACGGCACCGTCGTGCTCCACGTCACCCCGGAGGCCGCAGCGGGCGGGCCGCTCGGCATCGTGCAGACGGGCGACTGGATCACGCTCGACGTGCCGAACCGCACGCTCGACCTCGACGTCGACCCCGACGAACTCGACCGACGCCGCCCCGATCGGGCCACCGCCGACGGCTTCGCGAACCCCCGGCGCGGATGGGAGCGCCTCTACGTCGACCATGTGATGCAGGCCGACACGGGCGCCGACCTCGATTTCCTGCGGGGGTCCAGCGGCGACCGGGTCTCCCGCGAGTCGCACTAGGCGCCGACGGCCTCGGCCGGCGCGGCAACGGCAGCTGCAGCGGCCGGCGCGCGGCGTGCCGCAACGCAGAAGAGGCCGGAACGACTCTCGTCGTTCCGGCCTCTTCGATTCGGCATCTGATGCCGTTTCGTTGCGGGGACAGGATTTGAACCTGCGACCTCTGGGTTATGAGCCCAGCGAGCTACCGAACTGCTCCACCCCGCGCCGTCGGCCCGGGTGAACGGGCCTCTGCTCGATTTCACTGGCCGGGCTGGATGCTCCCGGTCAGGTCTTCGTTGCGCTTCCTCCAGTATACGGGCTCCGCGAGGGCTCTCCGACCACTCCCGCGCTTCGCCGCCGTCGCCGGTGCCGTCGAAGGCGGTGCCGACGACTCAGTCGCCCGCGCGCGTGAACAGTCGGGCGATGCGGTTCTGCCAGCTCACCAGCACCCGAGGCGGCCGACCGTGCGCCGGAGCCGAGCCTCGCGGGGAACCGTCGCCGCCATGCCGCTGCGTGCGAGCCTGGAACGACTCACCGTGACGGCTCGCGCGCTGATGCCCCGTCGGAGCCTCGTGATGCTCGGGAACCCCCGGAATGCGATGCGTCGCCTCGTGCAGCGCGGCCTCCACCGTGCGATCTCTCGACATGGCGCCCCTTCTCTCGTTCGTCGATGGCGGTAGGACCATCGCCCTCTACCAGTGATAGAGAATCTACCACTGATAGAGTCGGAGTTCGCCATACACGTCGAAAGGTCTCCGATGACGCTGGACCGGCAGCAGGTCGTCGCCGAGGCGGTCGCCCTCCTCGACGCCGACGGACTCGACGGCGTGACGACCCGCAAGCTCGCCGCCCGCCTCGGCGTGCAGTCGCCGACCCTCTATTGGCACGTGCCGAACAAGGCCGCCCTCGTCACCGCGATCGCCGACGCGATCCTCGCCGATCTCGTGGGGCGGATGTCGCCGCCCACGCCCGGCGAGACCTGGCAGCAGTGGCTGGCCGACCTCGCACGGGCCCTCAGGCGCGCACTGTTGGCGCATCCCGACGGGGCGCGCGTGATCTCCGCCGCGCAACTGTCCGTGTCGATGAACGCCATCTCCGAGCTCGTCATGAGCTCGCTCGTCGCCGACGGGGTGCCGCTGCGCCAGGCCCGCGTCATCACCCTCGCCACCGAGCGGTTCACCATCGGGTACGTGCTCGAGGAACAGGCGCCGCGCCCAGACGAGAAGGCGCTCGAGGGCTGGGATCTCGCCGAGTTCAGCGCCGCGCACCCCACCCTGATCGCCGGGATCACCGACTACTTCGCCGACGGTCGCACACCCGACGACCTCTTCGACGACTGCCTCGGCGTCGTCATCGCAGGGGCGGCGGCCACCGCCTGAGGCGGTCCGCGCCGCGCGGCTCGCAGCCCGCGCCATCCGTCCATCGTTTGCGGAGCATTCAGCACGCCGTCGTCGCGCTGCCGTAACATCCTCGCCATGGATCAGAAGAAGGTGTCCGAAGAGAACGCCGTCGCCGAGGTCGTCGATCGCCTCGCCGAGAGATTCCCATCGGTCGAGAAGACCGAGATCACCCGGATCGTCGCCGATGAGTACGGCGCGTTCGAAGGTCGGCCGGTCCGAGATTTCGTCCCGGTGCTCACCGAGAAGGGTGCCAAGGAACGCGTGCGGCTGCTCGTCGGGTGATCCGGGCCGATTCGGCGGCGTCGATGCGCAGCGTGCGATCGGCGATCGCGACGGCCCGACATCCGCCCCTTCCCGACGACGGCGGCGCACATGACCTGGCACTGCTGAGCGAGGCCGACCTCGAGCGCTTCGAACGGATGCCGCAAAGCTCGCGCGGCGGCTTTCTGGCGGGTCGTTCGGCGCTCCGCAGCGCAGTGTCACGGCTCACCGGCACGCCTCCGTCGCAGATCCGGTTCGCGGCATCGTGTCCGGACTGCGGTGAGCAGCACGGACGGCCGACGGTCGTCGGACTCCCGGGAACGCAGGTGAGCCTCGCGCACGCCTCCGGACTGGCTGTGGCGGTGGCGGCGAACGTCCGCGTCGGAATCGATGCGGAGTCCTCGGCGACCTCGAAGGAGCGGGTCGAGGCGATCCGAGAGGTGACGCGCCTCCGATCCGGTGACGCCCTGCGTCACTGGGTGCGGATCGAGGCCGTGCTCAAGGCCGATGGGCGAGGCCTGCGAGTCGATCCGGCGGACGTGCGGGTTCGAGGCTCGATCGCGAACCTGTCGGATTCCGCCCTCCGATACCGACTCCGCCCGGTCGTGCTCAAGGGTCGGGTCTGCGCGGTCGCGTTCGAGGCCTGACGCAGCGGGCTACGGGAACGCCGGCAGCCGCTTGGACGACAACCACGCGTCGAAGAGCGAGTCCAACGGAACGGGCGAGTACCGCGCCGCATGCGATCGGAACTCCGCCGTCGACACGACTCCGCCCCGGTGATCTCCGATCCAGGCCCGGATCATGTCGAAGAATCGTTCGTCGCCGATGGTTCGACGAAGCGCGTGCAGGGTGCAGGCGCCGCGCTTGTAGACCCGGTCGTCGAACATGTGCTCGGGGCCCGGGTCGTCGAGCACGAGGTCCTGCGGCTTCAGCCGGAGCGCGACGTGGTGCGCTCGCGCGTGCTGGTCGGCCGTGCGCCCACCGGCCGCCTCCGACCACAACCACTCGGCGTAACAGGCGAAGCCCTCGTTCAGCCAGATGTCGCGCCATCCGGCCACGCCGACGCTGTTGCCGAACCACTGGTGCGAGAGCTCGTGCGCGATCAGGCGCTCCGACCCGCCACGACCGTCGGCATGGTTGGCGCCGAACGTGGCCATGCCCTGTGCTTCGATCGGGATCTCGAGGTCGTCGTCGGTCACGACGACCGTGTACGTCGGGAACGGGTACGGTCCGAACGCCGTCTGGAAGTACGCCATCATGCCGCTCAGGGCCGCGAAATCGGCGTGCACGGGTTGGCTGAGCGCCGGCGGGTACGCGAACACGGTGTCGACGCCGTCGAGGTGCCGCGGTTCGAGCGCGTAGCGCCCGATCTGCACGGTCGCGAGGTAGGTGGCCGTCGGCTCGGCCTGCAGGTAGGTCCACGTGGCCCGACCCGACGCCACGACGCGGTCGACCAGGACGCCGTTCGCGATCACCGTGTACGCCTGCTCTGCGGAGACCGCGATGCGATACCTCGCCTTGTCGGACGGGCGGTCGTTGCAGGGGAACCAGGTCGGCGCCCCCGACGGTTGCGACGCGACGAGCACGCCGTCGGTGAGCTCCTCCCAGCCGAGGGTGCCCCAGCGCGATCGGCGAGGCGTCGGCGAACCGGCGTACTCGATCTCGAGGGTGAACGGCTCCCCCGGCCCGATCGGCGCCGGAGCCTGCACCACCAGGTGGGTCGCCGACTGGGTGAACCGAACTCGGCGATCTCCGTCGAGACGCACCTTCTTCGCTCGGAGGTTCACCAGATCGAGGACGATGCTCGTCAGGCGAGCGTTCGCACGCCCGGCGACGACGGCCGTGCCGTCGAGCCGGTTGGTCGACACCTTGTACCTGAGGTCGAGGTCGTACGACTCGACCCGGTACGCATCGGTGCCGGAGCGCGGCAGGTAGGTGTGCGCGGTCGTGGGCGCGTCCGGTGCTGAGTTCGACATCAGCGGCCGTGGTACTTGCCGACGACGACGTCGCGCCACGGTCCGATGGGGTTGCCGCTCCAGCGGGACCCCTCCGGCACGACCTCGCCGCGCATCACGAGCGATGCCGGGCCCACGGTCGCGTTCGCACCGATGCGCGCTGCGGGGAGGATGACGCTGTGCGGCCCGATCGTGCTGCCTGCGTCGAGCGCGACGGAATCCATGCTCATGATTCGATCATGGAACAGGTGCGTCTGCACGACGCATCCCCGATTGACCGTCGACGCGTCGGCGAGTCGGACGAGATCGGCCTCGGGCAGCCAATAGCTGTCCACCCACGCCCCCCGACCGATCGAGGCGCCGAGGCTGCGGAGCCACCAGACCAGAGACGGCGTTCCGGCCGCCGAGCGTGCGAACCAGGGCGCCGCGACCATCTCGGTGAACGTGTCGGACACCTCGCTGCGCCAGACGAACGACGACCACAACGGATGCTCTCCGACCCGGATGCGCCCGATGAGGATCCATTTCGCCGCGGTGCTCACGATCGCGGCCACCGCGCCCGCGAAAACGAGCACGATGCCGCTGAAGAGCGCAGCCGGGAGCGCGCCCCATGCATCCGTCGCCCAGGCGAGGGCGAGCAGCACGCCGAGACCGATGCCCGTGGTCACGAAGACCGGCACGATGCGCAGCAGTTCCCACACGGTACGCGCCACGCGCAGGGCGGTGGGCGGCCGGTAGGTGCGCGACTCGTCGGTGCTCTGCGTCCGCCTTCGGAGCTTCACCGGAGGCGACCCGAGCCATGAGGAGCCGGCCTTGCCCTTGCGCGGGGCGGCGGAGAGCACGGCGACGAGTCCATCCCGCGGGACGCGGTGCCCGGCGACGGCCATGCCCGAGTTGCCGAGGAATGCGCGCGAGCCGATCTCGGCTCGCGCGAGCCGGACGTATCCGCCGCCGAGTTCGTACGAGGCGATGAGCGTGTCGTCGGCGAGGAAGGCGCCGTCGCCGATCGTCGTCATGGTCGGCAGGAGCAGCACCGTCGAGGCCTCGACGTCACGGCCGACGGTGGCGCCCAGCATCCGGAGCCAGATCGGCGTGAAGAGGCTCGAGTAGAGCGGGAAGAGCACCGTTCGGGACAGGTCGAGCAGGCGCTCGATCGACCACGCCTGCCAGCCCTGTCGGCCCCGCACCGGATGGATGCCGGGCTCGAGCCCGACACCCAGCGCCCGCACGAGCAGCACGACGAGAACCGCGAGCACGACCCCCGCGACGAGCGTCGCCGGAACGAGGGCGCCGAACGCCCGAAGGGCCGCGGCGTCGGGCGACGGGGCGTGTCGGACGACCGCAGCGACGACGGCCCCGCCGGCCACGATCGCGGCGACGGGCACGAGCGACACGGCGACCGAGGCCGCAGCATAGGCCGCGACCCAGCGAGTGCGACGCGGCGGGCGCTCCGCCGGCCACCAGTCGGTCGACCGGCCGACCCGCACCGCGGGCGAACCCGCCCAGTTCTGACCGGCCGGGACTCGGCCGAAGACCGAGGAACCCGGTGCGACGGTCGCGTGCTTGCCGATGCGGGCGCCCGGCATGAGCGAGGATCGGGCTCCGACCGTGCTGCCCGCACCGATGCGGATGGGGCCGATGCGCACGTGGTCGCCGTCGATCCAGTACCCGGCCAGGTCGACCTCGGGTTCGATCGAGGCGCCGTCACCGACGGTGAGCATGCCGGTGACCGGAGGGAGCGTGTGCATGTCGACGTCGGAGCCGACGCGGGCGCCGAGTGCGCGCGCGTAGTACGAGATCCAGGGTGCGCCGGCGAGGCTCGCGGCCCCGATCTGATGCGCGACCTGCTCGGCGAGCCAGAGTCGGAGGTGCACCCCGCCGCCCCGCGGGTAGTCTCCCGGCCGGATGTCGACGAGCAGCAGGCGTGCGAAGACGACCGCGATCGCCATCCGCCCCCACGGCGTGACGAAGACGAGCAGGCCCACGAGCAGCAGCCAGACATCGACCTCCGGCAGGAAGTCGAATCCGCCGAGCGGCCGGAGGATCGCGCTCGCCGTCAGCAGGTAGATCAGCCAGCGCACGCCGTTGAGGATGTAGAGCGGAACACCGAGGAGCGTCTGGAGCCACTGCATCGACGCCGGCGTCGGAGCGACCGTGTGCGTCGAGACGGGGAGATCGTCCTGGTCGGGTTGGTCGGCGACCGCGTCGGCCATGGCGCCGAGGCGGGGGTGGGCGTAGATGTCGGCGACCGTGAACTCAGGATCCGTCGCCCGGATCAGGGAGACGAGCTGGGCCGCCGCCAGCGAGCCACCGCCGAGGTCGAAGAAGTTGTCGTCGGGGTCGGTCACCGGCACGCCCAGTACGGCCCGCCAATGCTCGGCGAGCATCGCCTCGGCCTGGCTGAGGCCGCCCGCCTCGAGGTCGACGTCGGACTCGAGCGGCCACGGGAGGGCGGCCTTGTCGACCTTGCCCGAGGTGCGCGCCGGCAGCTCCTCGAGCACCGCGAGCACCGGCACGAGCGCCGCCGGAAGCTCCTCGCGCAGGCGCGCGAGCGCGACGGTCCGGTCGAATCCGGTGCGATCGGGCACCGCGAGGTACCCGACGAGCACGTCGTTTCCGGTCGGGCTCTTGCGTACGGCGACCGCGGCCGCGGAGACCCCGTCGAGTTCGTGCAGCGCAGCCTCGATCTCGCCGAGCTCGATGCGCCGGCCACCGACCTTCACCTGGTCGTCGGCGCGACCCTGATACAGCAGTCCCCGCCGATCGAAGCGCACGAGGTCGCCGCTGCGGTACGCACGCTCCCACCCGAGGCTCGGCATCGGCGCGTACTTCTCGGCGTCCTTCGCCGGGTCGAGGTACCGGGCGAGGCCCACACCGCCGATCACGAGTTCGCCGACCTCGCCGTCGTCGACGGGTTCGCCCGCGGCATCCACGACCGCGAGATCCCAGCCGTCGAGCGGAAGGCCGATGCTGACCGGCTCACCGGCGACGACCGCCGTGCCGCACGCGACGACCGTCGCCTCGGTCGGGCCGTAGGTGTTCCACACCTCCCGGCCGTCGATCGCGAGCCGGTTCACGAGCTCCGGCGGGCAGGCCTCGCCGCCGAAGATGAGCAGCCGCACGCTGTCGAGCGCCTCGGACGGCCAGAGCGCCGCGAGCGTCGGCACCGTGGAGACGACCGAGATCCGACGGGCCGCGAGCCACGGGCCGAGGTCGGCGCCGCTCCGGACGAGCGATCGCGGCGCGGGCACGAGGCAGGCGCCGTTGCGCCAGGCCAGCCACATCTCCTCGCACGACGCGTCGAACGCGACCGAGAGGCCCGCGAGCACGCGGTCGTCGGCCGTGATCGGGTCGTCGGGAAGGAAGAGCCGCGCCTCCGCATCGACGAACGCGGCGGCCGACCGGTGGCGCACCGCGACACCCTTCGGCGTACCGGTCGAGCCCGACGTGAAGATGATCCACGCATCGTCGTCGACGGTGGGCGGCTCCGTGAGAGGCGTCGATGCGGTGCTCGCATGAGGTCCCGGGCCGACGAACAGCGCGGAGTCCGCGTCGAGCCGATCCTCGGCCGCCGCGCCCGGAGCGGGCTCGAAGCGCCCTCGGCCCTCGATCACCCCTCGCACCCGCGCCTCGGAGAACACGAGATCCGCGCGCTCCTGCGGATCGTCGGCGTCGACCGGAACGTACGCGGCACCTGCCACGAGGATGCCGAGGATCGCGACGTAGAGCTCGCGAGACCCCGACTCCATCCGCACGCCGACCCGGTCGCCCCGCCCGACGCCGGCAGCCTGCAGGCGCGCGGCGACGGAGATCGCTCGCGCCATCAGCTCCCGGTAGCTGAGAGCACCGTGCGCATCCTCGATCGCGGATGCCTCGGGGTGGCGGGCGACCGTGTCGCGGAAGATGTCGACGAGTGTCCGGGGGTCGGGTGCCGACGCCGAACGACTGATGACACCGCGGGGGGAATTCGTCACTGCCTACTCCTCTGACCCGCGCTTCCGGCACGAGGGCACACGGCAGCCGACCCTATCGGGGGCAGGTTATGCAGAGGTGAACGACGCTCGGGATCACGCGAGTGCGTCGATGAGCGCGGCCTTGTTCATGCGCGAGTACCCCGGGATCGCACGCCGCTTCGCCTCCTCGCGGAGTTCGCGGAACGAGGGGCCCTGAGCCGGTTCGGTCGGAGCCGGTTCGCTCGGAGCCCGCTCGCCGTCGGGCCCGGCGTCCGGGGCGCTCTCGGACCGCGCGGTCTCAACGACGGGGGCATCCGGTCGGTGCGTCACGATCGACCTCGCCTCGGCGACGCGCTCCGCGGCGTACTCCTCGGACTCCACCGCGAGCGCAGCGGCCGATTCCGCGACCTTCGCGGCCTTGTCGACCTTTCGACTCGCACGGTCGACCCGCTTCGCCGACTTGGCCGCGTCCTTCGCGAGCTCCGCGACCTCGGCCTCGAGCTTCTTCACGCGTCGCTTCGCCGTGCGATCCAGCTTGCGCACGGCCTTGGCCGCGTCATCGACGGCGTCGCGGGCATTCGCGATCGCCTTCTTGGCCGCCTTCTCGATCTTCTTCTTGGCCACAGCGCCCCCTCGAGGTTCGGCGTCCGTTGGCGGGCACCTGCGACGACCCTACTCCGCGGACCGGCGTCGACGCGCCCGACATCGAGCGCGGATCCATGCGACGGAGAGGGCTCACGAGCCGGATCGGCCGGCTCGGAGGCAGCCGCATGGTGCGGCGGTGAACGTCTCGCCACGCAGCAGAATGCAGAAGAGGCCGGGATCGAATTGCTTCGATCCCGGCCTCTTCTGGGCGGTATTTCATACCGCTTCGGTTGCGGGGGCAGGATTTGAACCTACGACCTCTGGGTTATGAGCCCAGCGAGCTACCGAACTGCTCCACCCCGCGGCACAAGAGATAAACCTAGCATGGCTCTCGAGACGTCACAAATCGGGGCGGATGTCGCGCGCAGGCGCCGCGTCGACGACCCGTCGCCCTCCGCCACCCGCCACTGACATCCGCTCGGCCGCATGTTGCGACATGCGCACATACCTGTGCATTCGCTATGGAGGCCCGACAGCGACATCCGCGATCCATTGGGATTCCCGCAGTATTCGTGAGGACTCCTTCCTAACCCGGATCCGCCATTGATAGCGTCGCCGCAATCGCACGCGCGCCGTGCGCGTGCGGGCAACCGATCGATGAGGATTCACATGCCGAAGCGTCACCTGATCAGAACCGCGGTGCTCACCGCCGCCGCGACCGCGCTCGTCGCGACATCCGCCGTCTCCCCCGCTCTCGCCCATGGCGGCGACGGTCGCGACGACCGTGACGATCGCGGAAACCACGACCAAGAGCGCGACCGGCACAAGGACGAGCGCAAGCATCCGCGCTCCGCGGGGCCGGAGGACATCAACGGCTACCGTGCCGTCGGGTACCTCATGGCCGACACCCCGGTGACGCGCGACTACCAGATCGAGGACCTGTTCATCACGGGCGCGATCAAGGACATCACGCACATCAACTACGCGTTCGGCAACGTCACCTCGAACCTGACGTGCGAGATCACGAACACGCCCGGCGAGGGCGACGCGCAGAACGACTACCTGCGAC
This sequence comes from Agromyces allii, assembly GCF_009749385.1. Lineage (GTDB taxonomy): Bacteria > Actinomycetota > Actinomycetes > Actinomycetales > Microbacteriaceae > Agromyces > Agromyces allii. Next base: position 209,117 of record NZ_WBIN01000001.1, read on the forward strand.
TCGTCTCGGCGGCCGACTCCGTCGACGGCAAGAAGGACTCGAAGAACCAGCGGCTCGCGGGCAACTTCAACCAGCTGCTGAAGCTCAAGGAGAAGAGCCCCGACACGAAGATCCTCGTCTCGCTCGGCGGGTGGACCTGGTCCGACAACTTCGCCGCCGCGGCAGCGACTCCCGAGAGCCGTGCGAAGCTCGTGTCGAGCTGCATCGACGTCTACTTGAAGGGCAATCTGCCGGTCGTCGGCAAGCAGGGCGGCAAGGGCGTCGCCAAGGGCATCTTCGACGGCATCGACATCGACTGGGAGTGGCCCGTCACCGGCGGCGAGGTGCCGAGCTCGAGCCCCGACCCCTCGGTCGACAAGGAGAACTTCCTGGCGCTCATGGAGGAGTTCCGCACGCAGCTCGACGCCTACGGCAAGAAGACCCATGAGGACTACCTCCTCACGGCCTTCGCCCCGGCGGGCGGGTGGAACGCCGGACAGGGCGGATGGCTCGACCCGCGCCTGTTCGCGTCGGTCGACTTCCTCAACGTGCAGGGCTACGACTTCCACGGCGGATGGGTTCCGACGAAGACCGGCCACCAGGGCAACCTGCACCCCGACGGCACCGAGAACTGGGGCCTCGGCCTCGACGGCGCGGTCGGCATGTACCTGAACGCGGGCGCAGCGCCCGAACAGCTGAACGCCGGACTCGCGGCCTACGGCACCGGCTGGACCGGAGTCACCGTCGGCGACGACGCGTGGCAGCCCGCCACCGGGTGGATCGGCACCAAGCCCTATTACGACCTGCGCGAGGTCGGCACCGGGTACTTCGACCCCGCCGTGGGAGCCTCGTGGCGCTACGACGCGGCGACGGGCGACTGGTGGAGCCTCGACGACCCGACGTCGGTCACGGCCAAGGCCGAATGGCTGGCGCAGGCCGGCTACGGCGGCGCCATGTGGTGGGACCTCTCGGGCGACTACCGCAACGAGCTCGGCGACTCGCTCGGTGACGCCCTGCGCAACGCGCCCGAGGGGCCGCTCGACTGAGCCCCTCGGCATGACGTGCTGACACGAGTGCGGAGCCCGCCGCACGAACAGCCGCACGCACACGTGCACACGACGATGGCCGGCAGGATCCCCTGCCGGCCATCGGTCGTGTTCGCGCCGCGGTTACTGACCGGAGTCGGCCAGCGCCAGCATCTTCGCGATCGTCTCGGCGAGCTGCGCGTCGGCCGCCCCGTACGCCGCCCAGTCGCCGTCGGCGAGGGCCGCCTGCTTCGCCTTCAGGAACCCGGACGCATCGCGCAGCAGTTGCTGCATCTCGGCGCTCTGGCCCGTGCCGCCGTCGGTCGGCGGCGGAGTGGTGCCGTCGCCCTCGGTCGGAGTCTCGGGCGGGGCATTCGGGTCGACCTCGTTGTCACCGGCATCCGCCCCGGAATCGCCGCCGAACAGCACGTCGAGCGCGAGGTCGAGGGTGTCCTGGAAGGCGATGTCGTCGCCGAACGCCACGAGCACCTTCTGCAGCAGCGGATAGCTCGTGTTGCCCGTGGACTTCACGAAGACCGGCTGCACGTACAGCAGACCGCCGCCGACGGGCACCGTGAGCAGGTTGCCGTTGATCACGTCGGACTGTCCCTGTTTCAGCAGGTTGAGCGACTGCGACACCGTCGGATCGGAGTTGAACGTCGCCTGCACCTGACCCGGGCCCGGCACGTTGTCGTCTTCGGGCAGCGTGAGCAATCGCAGCTTGCCGTACCCCTCGGCCCGTTTGCCGTCGGTGCTGCCGGCGTCGGCGTCGACCGCGAGGTAGCCGCGGAGCACGTTGCGGCTCTGGTCGCCGCTCGCCTCGGGGATGAACGTCGTGTACAGCGAGTACGACGGGGCGTCCTGGCCGGGCATCTGCATCGTCAGGTAGTACGGCGGCTGCAGCAGCGTGGTGTTGGCGGGCTCGGTCGGCTCCTTCGGCGTCGTCCACGCGTCTTCACGCGAGTAGAAGGCGCCGGCGTCGGTCACGTGGTAGCGGCCGAGCACCGCGCGCTGCATCTTGAACAGGTCGGCCGGGTAGCGCACGTGGGTCATCAGCTCGCCCGACATCTCGCTCATCGGCTTGACCGTGGTGGGGAACACCTTCTGCCAGGTCTTGAGGATCGGGTCCTCGTCGTCCCAGGCGTAGAGGGTGACCGAGCCGTCGTAGGCGTCGACGGTGGCCTTGACCGAGTTGCGGATGTAGTTGACCTCGTCGAACGGCAGGGTCTGCGGGAGGGTCTCGCTGTCGGCGATCGCCTCGCTCATGCTGACCTTGTTCGAGTACGGGTACTGGTCGGTCAGCGTGTACGCGTCGACGATCCAGACGACACGGCCGTCGACGACCGACGGGTACGCGTCGGAGTCGGGCGTGAGGTACGGGGCGGCCTTGCGCACGCGCTCGATCGGGTCGCGGTCGTAGAGGATCTGCGACGACGTGTTCACGGCGTCGGAGAGGAAGATCTGCTCCGACTGGAACTTCAGGGCGTAGACGAGCTTCGTGAAGACGTTGTCGAGCTTCGGTCCGCCGTCGCCGGTGAACGTGGTCTGCGTCTGCTCGTCGTTCTCACCGCCGGCCGGGTAGTCGAGCTCGACGGGCTTCGTGTCCTTCGGAGCACCGACGATCGAGTAGTCGGGCGAGGTCTCGCCGAAGTAGACGCGCGGCTCGAACTCGCCGAGCGCGCCCGTCGAGGGGATGCCGGACTGCAGGAACACCGGCTGGCCGCCCGCGGAGCGCTGGTTGCCCGCGGCCGCGACGAGGCCGTAGCCGTGCGTGTAGACGATGTGCGAGTTGTACCAGGTCTCGGCGTCACCGAGGCCCGAGACCTTCAGGTCGCGCACCGCGACGACCGTGTCCTGGGTCTTGCCGTCGATCTCGTAGCGGTCGACGTCGAGCGCGTCGGGGAACTGGTAGTACTGGCGGAACTGCTCGAGCTGCTGGAACGCCGGGCTGATCACCAGCGGGTCCATGAGGCGGATGTTCGCCGTCGTCTCGGCGTCGGCGCGGAGCGCGCCCGGCTCGGCCGTGGTCTGCGCCTCGAACGGGATCTCCTCGGCGTCGGCGATGCCGTACGCGTCGCGCGTGAGGTCGATGTTGCGCTGGATGTACTCCGCCTCGAGCGTGCGGGGGCTCGGGTCGACCTGGAACCGCTGCACGACCCACGGGTAGAGCGAGCCGATGAGCAGGCTCGAGACGACGAGGAGGGCGACGCCGACGAGCGGCAGGCGCCAGCGGCCGATGATGGCCGTCACGATGAACAGCACGGCCACGATCGCCGCCGCGACGGCGAGGATCTGGCGGCCCGGGATGACGGCGTGCACGTCGGTGTAGGCGGCACCCGTGATGAGCGAGCCCGTCTCGGTGACCGTCGCGTACTGGTCGAGCCAGATGCTGACGCCCTGCAGCAGCAGGTAGAGGCCCGCGGTGATCGCGATCTGCACGCGCGCCGACTTCGAGATGACGACCTCGCGGCCGTTCACGCGGATCGCGCCGTAGAGGTAGTTGGTGGCCGCGACGAGCAGGAGCGAGAGCAGCACGACGGCCGACGCGAAGCCCACGATCGAGCGGTAGAACGGCAGCTCGAAGACGTAGAAGCCGAGGTCGAACCCGAACTGCGGGTCGGTCGAGCCGAAGGGCGTGCGGTTCAGCCAGGTGAGGGTGAGATCCCACCGGCTCGAGGTCGAGACGCCCGCGAAGATGCCGAGCACGACGGGCACGCCGTACATGGCGAGGCGGCGCAGGGGCTCGAAGACCTCCTGGTAGCGGTCGAGCTGCGAGTTGAACTTCGCGTAGACGGGCCGCGTGCGGTAGGCGATCTGGATCGACGCCCACACGGGCACGGCCATCGCGAGGAAGCCGATGACGAAGAGCACCGTGCGAGCGATCCACTGCGTGGTCAGCACCTCGAGGAACCCGAGCTGGTCGTACCAGAGCACGTCGGCGTAGAGTCCGGTGAACACGAAGAATGCGATCACCAGCACGGCCAACACCCCGATCGTCAGGGCGATCGGCGCACGGCGGCGCGAAATCCTCGGTTCTTGCGGCTGTGTTGCTGACACTCTCGGGCCTCATTCGGTCGCGACGGGATCGAATCTCCATCCTACGTTCGTCGAACGGGGCTGAAGCCGCGTGAGGGCGCCCTCCGGCTGGGAACTTCGTAACGAATCGAGGGTCGGATGCCGCGTGCCGCATGTGTTCGGCGACGCGAGACCTTCAGGACGCCGGGCAGGTGGCGAAGTCGCCCAGGTCGGCTCCCTCGCCCGCGGCCTCGACGACCGCGCGGGCCTGGTCGAGCGTCTCGACGGCGAACACGTCGACGCCGTCGGGGACGTTGCCGGTGACCTCGTCGCAGTTCGACTCGGGCGCGAGGAAGACGGTGGCACCGGCATCCTTCGCCCCCCAGAGCTTCTGACGGATGCCGCCGATGGGGCCGACCGCGCCCGCGGAGTCGATGGTGCCCGTGCCGGCGACGATCTCGCCGCCGGTCATGGCGCCGGGCGTCAGCTCGTCGACGATGCCGAGGGCGAACATCATGCCCGCGCTCGGCCCGCCGACGTCGTCGAGCTGCAGCTCGACGTCGATCGGGAACTCGTAGACCATGCGCACGCCGACGCCGAGCACGAACACGCCCGAGTTGTCGGAGGGCGTGACCTCGAGCGAGACCGCGGCGCCGTCGCGCAGCACCTGCAGTTCGGCGGGGGTGTCGCCGCCGTTCTCCTGCACGGCCGCGCGCAGTTCGTCGATGGAGAAGACGTCGACGCCGTTGACCTGCTGGATGACGTCGTCGTCTTCGAGCACGCCCTCAGCGGGCGACCCCTCGGCCACGCCGGAGACCGTGACCTCTCGTGGGAAGTCGTAGCCGAGCTCGACGAGCGCGGCGGCGATCGCGTCTTGCTGGGAGTCGACCATGGCCGCCGCGTTCTGCGCGTCGCGGTCCTCGTCGGTGACGCCGGCCGGGAAGACCGCCTCGACGGGGATGACCGACTGCCGGACGTCGAACCAGGCCCGCATGACCTCGAACCAGCTGGGCGTCGCGCCCGGCCGCCCCACGACCGAGACGGTGAGCAGGTTGAGCTCGCCCTCGGTGGGGTAGGTCTTCTCGTCGGGGATGGCGATGAGCGGGATCTCCTCGCCGTCGTGCTCGGCCGTGCCGAGCGTGTCGTACACGGGGCCCGGCCGCTCGATCACGTACGGCGACGGCAGCAGCGCGAACAGTGCGGCGATCACGACCGCGACCACGGCCGCCCAGCCGCCGAAGCGCTCGCGGAACGGGCGGGGCTCTGCGACGTGGGCCGGTTCGTCGGGGCTCGGCGAGTGGTCGTCGGCGAAGAGTGCCATCGATGGTTCCTTCCGGACGGTGCTGACGCCGAGATCCGCCGGATGCCGCACCTGTTCGCGACAGGCGGACACCGGGAACGCCCAGCTTAAGCCATTTCCCAGCCTCCCGTCCGCACCACGGCGCTACGGTGGAGAGAACTTGACAGGAGGTGGCTCACGTGGCCGATCGGGACGACGAGCCGGGCGACAAGAACTCCGAAGAGGAGTTCCGCGAGATGCTGCGCAATCTGCTCTCGGGCGGGGGCGGCATCGATCCGGCCCAGTTGGCGGGCGCCGCAGGGCTGCCGAACGATCCGGCGAGCGTGGCCGCGCTGTTCAGCCAGCTCCAGCAGGCCATGAACCACGCCGACGACGGCATCGACTGGAGCGCAGCCCTTCGCCAGGGCGAGCAGCGCGCGGCATCCGCCCAGTTGCAGGTCACCGACGAGGAGCGCGCACGTCTCGACCAGGCGCTGCAGGTCGCTTCGCTCTGGCTCGACGAGGCCGTCGTGTTCGGCCGGCTGCCCGACTCCCCCGAGCTGCTCACGCGCCGGGGCTGGGTCGCCGCGACGATGCCGATCTGGACCCAGCTCGCCGAACCGGTCGCGCTCAGCATCGCCGACGCCCTCACCCGGGTCATGCGCGAGCAGGCGCCCGAGGAGATGCAGTCGATGATCGCCGGCGCGAGCAAGCTCATGCGCGGCATCGGCGGCGCGATGTTCGCCATGCAGCTCGGACAGGTCGTCGGCCAGCTCGCGTCCGAGGTGGTCTCGGGCGGCGACGTCGGCATCCCGCTGCAGGCCGACGGGCGCGCGGCGCTCATCCCGCAGAACGTCGCCGAGTTCGGCGCCGACCTCGACATCCCGTCGACCGAGATCGAGCTGTACCTCGCCGTGCGCGAGCTCGCGCACGCGCGCCTCTTCCGGCACGCGCGCTGGCTCCGGCTCAACCTCATCAGCGCGATCACGGCGTACGCGCGCGGCATCGAGATCGACACCGAGCGCCTCGAGCAGCTCGCCGAGGGCTTCGACCCGTCCAACCCGACGAACACCGACGAGCTTCGCCACGCCGTCGAGTCGGGCGCGCTCATCAGCGCGAAGAGCGATGCGCAGCAGGAGGCGCTCGCACGGCTCGAGACCATGCTCGCGCTCATCGAGGGCTGGGTCGACCAGGCCACGGCCGACGCGACGAGCCGCCTGCCGAAGTCCGACGCGATCGCCGAGACCATCCGGCGCCGCCGTGCGACGGGCGGCCCGGCCGAGTCCGCGTTCGCGACCCTCGTCGGTCTCGAGATCCGCCCTCGACGCATGCGCGAGGCCGCGGCCATGTGGCGCGCGGTCACCGACGCCGTCGGCATCGAGCAGCGCGACGCGCTCTGGGCCCACCCCGACCTCCTGCCGACCAGCGAAGACCTCGACGACCCGAGTCGGCTCATCGCGCGGCTCACGGGCGCCGAGTCCGCGGTCAGCGAGGCCGATGACGAGTTCGACCAGGCCCTCGAGGCGCTGCTGCGCGGCGAGACGCCCGCGGCCCCGGGCGAGGGCGGCGAGGCCCCCCAGACGCCGGAGGCCGACGGCGGGCCGTCCCCCGTCTGACCGGCGGGCAACCGGGCACCGAGCCCCGAGCACTGAGAACTGCGCCGCCGCATCCCTTCCCTGTGGACGGATGCGGCGGCGCGGTCGTCCGATCGGGCAAGCTCGCCGCATGACGCTCCGGCTGGATCCCGCGCTCCCCCTCGTCTGGCGCACGCCCGAAGACCTGCAGGTCGGCGCGGCCGCCCCGGTCGCGGTGTTCGAACGCGCCGGCGACGTCGAGGCCGGCCTCATCGCGGCGCTCCGGCACGGCGTGAGCCTCACGACGCTCGTCACGATCGGCTCGGGCCTCGACGCCTCGCCCGAGCGGGTGCACGAGGTCGTCGAACGCCTGGCGCCGGCGTTCGTGGGCGAGCCGTCGCCGTCGGCTTCCCGAGGTGATCACGGCCGAGCGGATGCCGCGGTGCGGCGTACGCGAACGGTGGCCGTCGACGGCACCGGCCCGCTCGCCGACCTCATCGCCGCGAACCTCGCGGCGTTCGGACACTTCGTGCTGCGGCTCGAGCCGCCCGCGCCCGGCGGGGCCCCGGCGAGCACCGACCTTCCCGAACCCGACCTCGTCGTCATCGTCGCCGCCTGGGCCGTCACGCCCGCACGTCACCTGCCGTGGCTCCGCCGCGACCTGCCGCACCTCGCCGTCGTGAGCGACGACGCCGGCATCCGCGTCGGACCGTTCGTCGAACCCGGCCGCGGCCCCTGCCTGCGCTGCCTCGACCTCGCTGCTCGAGATGCGGATGCCGCGTGGCCCGTGATCGCCGCGCAGCTCGCCGGGCGACCGGCCCCCGCCGACACCTCGCGGTTGCGGTTCGACGCCGCCGCACTCGCGGCGACCGTCGTCGACGACCGGTTCAGCGAACAGCTCGAGGGCCGGCCCGCCCCCGACGCCGCGTCGTCGGCCCGGCACGACCTGACCGCGGCATCCGTCAGGTTCGACCGGCGGGGGTCCTCTGGTCGCCGCCTCGCGCACGCGGAGCATCCGGCGTGCGGCTGCCGAGCTCCCGCAGGAATCGCGATTCCTCTCGCACTGCCCGCTGCTGGCCGCCGAGCCGCGCCCAGCTCAGCGACAGCCGTCGCCGAGCGCGCGTGACGCCCACGTAGAACAGGCGGCGCTCCTCGTCGATCGCGTCGAGGCCCTTCGCGTAGGCGATCGGGAGCATGCCCTCGGTGAGCCCGACGATGTGCACCTCGTCCCACTCGAGACCCTTCGCCGAGTGCAGGGTCGCGAGCGTGACGGCCTGCACGGTGGGCTCGTGCTGGGCCTCGGCGCGGGCCCGGAGGTCGTCGGCGAACGCGCGGAACGTGGTGCCGGCCGGGGCGTCGTCGACGAGTCGGGCGAGCGCGTTCAGCGACTCCCACCGCCCGCGCACCGCACCGGGGCCGTCGGGCGCCTGCGCGGTCCATCCGAGCGAGCGCAGGACGTCGCTCACCGACTTGAAGAGCGGCTCGTTCGCGATCGTGAGCGCTGCGGCGCGCAGCGCCTGCACCGCCTGGCGCACCTCGGGCTGGTCGAAGAACCGCACGTTGCCGCGGATCCGAGACGCCACGCCCACCTCGTCGAGCGCGTGCTCGAGCATCGCCGACTGCGAGTTGACGCGCATGAGCACGGCGATCTGCTCGGGCGCCGCACCCGCGTCGATGCGGTTTCGGATCACCGTCGCGACGCCGCGCGCCTCGGCCAGCTCATCGGCGTACGACGTGATCGCGGGTTCCTCGCCGAGCTTCTCCGCGGTCGCCGCCCGCAGCTGCAGCGCGCCGGTGCGACCGCGCATGAGCCGGTTGGCGGCCTCGACGATGGGCTCGACCGAACGATAGTTGCGCTCGAGACGCACGATCGTGGCATCCGCGAACCGACGTTCGAACCCGAGCAGGTACTCGGGCGTCGCGCCCGCGAACGAGTAGATGGTCTGGCTCGCGTCGCCGACGACGCAGAGCTCGCTGCGATCGCCGAGCCACAGGTCGAGCAGGTGCTGCTGCGCGGGCGAGACGTCCTGGTACTCGTCGACGACGAAGTGGCGGTAGCTCTCGTGCACCTGCATGGCGACGGACGCCTCGGCCTCGACCATGCCCGAGGTCGCGAGCAGCACGTCCTCGAAGTCGAGCTGGCGGCGCTCGTCCTTGATGCGCTCGTACGCGGCGACCAGGTCGTGGAACTGGTCGGGCTCGAGCGAGCCGGGCGCGCCGCGCGCGGCCAGCCGCGCTTCGTAGGCCGCGGGCGTCAGCAGGCCGACCTTGCGCCACTCGATCTCGGCCGCGACGTCGCGGAGCGTGGGCTGGTCGACGCGCAGGCGGATCGACTCGGCCGCCGCACCCAGCAGCCGCCCCTTGTACTCGAGCACGCGGGGCGCGGCACCGCCGACGACCAGCGGCCAGAAGTGGTTCAGCTGCGCGAGCGCGGCCGCGTGGAACGTGCGCACCGGCACGCCGCCCGCGCCGAGCAGGCGCAGCCGCTCGCGGAGCTCGGCCGCCGCGCGAGACGTGAACGTGAGCGCCATGACGCGCGCCGGATCGTAGGTGCCGCTCGCGACGCCGTAGGCGATGCGATGCGTGATCGCCCGGGTCTTGCCCGTGCCCGCACCCGCGAGGATGCAGACCGGCCCGAGCAGCGCCTCGGCCGCGACGCGTTGCTCGTCGTCGAGATCGGCGAGCAGGGGGTCGGATGCCGCGCTCACGCGCCCCAGCCCTGCGGCGAGGACTCGATCGGACCGCCGAACCACTGCTCGAGCATCCACCCCGCGATCGACGTGCGGCCCGGGAACCCGACCTCGGGCAGCGCGGCCGCGAGTTCGTCGCGGCTGAACCAGCGCAGTTCGAGGATCTCCTCGCCGTCGGGCGCGACGGCGGCGGCCGCCTCGGCCGAGACCGCCCGCGCCGTGAACCCGAGCATGAGGCTCGCCGGGAACGGCCACGGCTGCGACGCCACGTACGCGACGTCGACGACCTCGAGCCCGGCCTCCTCGCCGATCTCGCGCACGACCGCGGACTCGAGCGACTCCCCCGGCTCGACGAACCCGGCGAGCAGCGAGAAGCGGTTGGACTGCCACATGGCGTTCGATCCGAGCAGCACGCGATCGTCGGCATCGGTCACGAGCACGATGACCGCGGCATCCGTTCTCGGGAACACCTGACCGCCGTCGTTCGTGCACCGGCGCGACCATCCGGACTCGATCGGCTCGGTCGGGGCGCCGCAGCGCGGGCAGAACCCGCTCGCCCGGTGCCAGTTCGCGATCGCGACGGCCTGCGTGAAGAGGCCCGCATCGCGATCGGAGAGCATCGGCGCGGCCTGGCGGAGGCCCGCCCACCGCGCCTCCTCCGGCTCGAGCAGCATCGCCGCGGACTCGTCGAGCACCCAGGCCTCGATGGGGGCACCCGCGTGCGCAGAACCCTCCTCGTCGAGGGCGCGACCGAGGTACACGCGGAGCGCATCCGGTGCCACCGGCCCGGCGCCCTCGTCGGTCGCACCGGCATCGGAACGCCCGGCAGCGGACACGGCCGCCGAGACCTCGGACGGCGGGCGCAGGTCGAGCACGGGCGAAGCACCCTCCACCCGCTCGGTGAGCAGTGCCCGGCCGTCGCGCAGCAGGAGCACGCGGGCGTCGGGATCCGCGTCGAACCGCGCGGAACGATCAGCGGCACCACGGCCGATGCCGTCGCGATCGAGGTGCGCCCGAGCGAGGGGCGGGGGTGTCGATTCGCGCACGGCGTCTCTCTCTCGCGTCGGGCCGGAGTCGGCGGCAAGGCGTGGCGCTCGCCGCGGCGACCGAATCACCTGCTTAAGCTGTTGGCCATGGCCAGACCCACTCTCACTCTAGCCGCGTTGGCCACGGCGGCAGTCCCCGGCCTCGAGGTCTCCGCGGCCCGCCCCCGCACCAGGCACTCCGGCGGCGCGTTCGACGCCGTCGAGCTGCACGCGACCGACGGCCGCCACCTGATCCTCCGCATTCCACGAACCCAGAGCGCCGAGACCGAGCAGTCCGCCGACCTCGTCGCACTCCGCGCGATGACCACCGGCATCCGTTCGCGCCTCCCGTTCGACGCGCCCGTCTTCGTCGGTCAGGCGCCGTTCGGCGGCACGCGCGCGATCGTCACGGAGTTCCTGGACGGTCACGTGCTGAACGCCGACGAACTCACGGCCCACGACCGGCTGGCCGAGTCGGTCGGAACGTCGATCGCGGCGATCCACTCGCTGCCCTCCGGGTTCGTGGGCGATGCCGGCCTCACCCGCGAGAGCGACGGCGAGGCTCGCGACGCGGTCGTCGAGCTCATCGGCCGCGCCGCCGACACCGGCCGCCTGCCCGCCGCGCTGCTCCGACGGTGGGAGGAGGCGACCGACGACGAGTCGCTCTGGCGCTTCCGGACGACCGTCGTCAACGGCGCGCTGTCCTCCGACTCCTTCATCGTCGACGAGGAGCGCGTCTCGGCGATCATCGGCTGGTCGGCACTCGCGGTCGGCGACCCCGCCCGCGACCTGCACTGGCTGCTCACCTCTCGCGGACCGTCCGCGGAACGCGCACTCGAGGCGTACACGGTCGGCCGCAGCGGCGGTGCCGACGCCGCCCTGCCGCAGCGCGCCCTGCTCTACGGCGAGCTCGAACTCGCCCGTTGGCTGCTGCACGGCGTCGAGGCGCGCGACGAGGCGATCATCGACGATGCGGTCGGCATGCTCGACGAGCTCGTCGCGAACGTGCACGACCGCACGAGCGAGACGCTCTCGCACCACACGGGTCCGATCCTCACGGTCGACGGCGTCGAACGCCTGCTCGACGAGACGCCCCGCACGACGCCCGCCCGCGACGCCTCTGGTCGCGAGACGTCCTCGGCACTGCTGACCGACAGCTACGACTTCTCGGAGCTCGAGTTGAGCGAGCGCGGCGAACGGTCGTCGGCCCTCGCCGACGCGACGGCGCCGATCCCGCTCGATCTCAGCGACTGGGGCGATGCGACACCCGGCGACGCGGCGTCAGGCGGTCGGGCGGATGCCGCGGCCGACGAGTCCGACGCCGACGAGCGTCCGAGCCGCACCGGGTCCTGATCCGAACAGTCGGGCCGGCCGACGTCGATCCGGACGTCGGCCGCGCTCAGCTCTGGACGGCGGCCGCCCAGGCCCGGCGCAGTTCGGCCTCGTCGTAGAGCTCGTCGGGCCTGATCACCCGGTCGTCCTCGACGAAGTAGAACACGGCGTCGACCTCCTCGGGAGGGATTCCGGCCCAGGCCGCATAGGCGAGGCGGTACAACGCGAGCTGCGTCTGCTTGAGCTCGAGGTCGCGCGCATTGCGGGGTGCGCGGCCGGTCTTCCAGTCGACGACCTGGTAGCGGATGCCTCTCGCGGCCAGTTCGCCGCCCTCGGGAACGTCGTAGACGGCGTCGAGCTTGCACACGAACACGTGCTCGTCGACGGGCAGGTGCAGCTCGATCTCGACCTCGACCGGCCGACGCGAACCCCACTCGGAGGCCTCGAACGTCGCCCGGAGCGCCGCCATGCGGTCGAGGCTCTCGGCGCCCGCGCCCGTCTGAGCGCCGAGGACGCCGTCGTCGCCTCGGCCGGACTCGACGAGCTCGCCGGGGTCGGCCGCGCCGAGCAGCTCGACGCCGAAGAGGCCGTCGTCGAGCGCGGCCGCTGCCGACTCGCCGGTGGAGCGGTGCTCGACCCATTCGTGGAACAGCGTGCCGAGTCGGGTCGCCCGATAGGGGCGCTGCGGCATGGGACGACGCAGCTGCGCGGCGACGGCTTCGGGGTCGTCGAGGTAGTCCTTGAACCGCGACGCGGGCACACGAGAGGGAATCGGCGTCGGCCCGGGGCCGGCCTGGCGGCGTCGACGCTCCTCGATGAGCAGCGTCAGCTCCGACGACAGCTGCGGGCCGATGCCGGCGCCGCTGGGGCCCTCGGCGGCCTGTCGAACGGCGTCGGCCGCCCGCACCACGCCCGGCCGGCGCGCACCGAGCGGATCGAGCGGCCACTGCACCCGGGCATCAGCCTCGGCACGCGGGTTCTCGCTGTCTCCGGGCGCGGTCGGGAGCAGCTCGGGCTCGATGACGCCCGCGACCGCGAGCTCCCGCAGAAACGCGCTCGGCGGGCGCGCCGTCTTCTGCGTCGACCACCACGACCCGCTGAGCAGCAGGTCGGAGCGGGTGCGGGTGACGGCGACGTACGCGAGACGACGCTCCTCGTCGGCGTGACGCTCGCGGTTCTCCTCGGCGAACGCCGTGACCGCCTCGTCGAACTCACGTTGGCTCTGCACCCCGCGCCAGCCCAGCTCGGGCAGTTCGTCGCGGTCGCCCTTGAACTCGTTCGGCAGCTCGCCGAACGCGAGCCAGCCCTTCGCCGACCGCGGCTTGGACGGGATCTCCTGATCGACCATGCGCGGCACCGCGACGACGTCCCACTCGAGGCCCTTCGACCCGTGGATCGAGAGCACCTGCACGGCGCCCGGCTCTGGCTCGTCTTGACGGGGCGACAGCCGGTCGCGCTGCTCCGCCTCGGTGAGCCAGCTGAGGAAGGCGCCGAGCGTCGGGTGCTCGGAGTCGTCGGCGAAGCCCGCGAGCAGTTCGTCGAAGGCCTCGAGGCTGGGCCGGCCCAGCGGCTGGTCGGCATTCGCGGCGACCTCGATGTCGAGCAGCAGCTCCTGCTGCACGAGGTGCACGAAGTCGATGAGGCCGAGCCCCGCTCTGCGGCGGAGCGCCTGCAACTGGGTGCCCGCGCGTCGGAGGCGCGCGAGCCCGGAAGCGCTGATGCCGGCCAGCGCTCGGTGGTCGTCGGGCGCCGTGAGCACGAAGTCGAGCGCGTCGACGATCGACGGGGACTCCTCGGCCGCGGTCGAGGCCCGCAGCTCGCGCCGCACGTCGTCGTCGAGCCGACGACGCGCGAGGTCGCGGTCGACGAGCCACCTCGCGACGTCTCTGAGACCCGAGAGGTCGGCCGGGCCGATGCGCCACCTGGCGCCGCCGAGCACACGGACGAGCTCCGCGCCCGCCGTGGGATCGTGCAGGACGCGGAGCACGCACACGAGGTCGGCGATCACGGGCTGGTCGAGCAGGCCCGCCATGCCGAGCACGTGCACGGGCACGCCGTGCGCGCGCAGGGCCTGCGTGAAGACGCCGACGTTGGCGAACGTCCGGCAGAGCAGCGCACCGCTCCTGGCCGCCGCGGCAGGATCGGGCGCGGTTCCGGGTCGACGGCTGCGCCCGAGCCGGTCCGCGAACCAGCGTGCGACCTGGTCGGCCTCGTCGTCGATGGTCTCGCCCCAGGCGACGTCGAGCCGGCCCGCGCCGGCGAACGGCGAGGGCGCGAGCGGCGCCTTGGGGATGCCGGCGTCGAGCGAGGCGATGAGCGTGTTCGCCGCATCGAGCACGATGCGCGGGTTCCGCCAGCTGGTCGACAGGTGGTAGACCGACGCGGCCCCCTTGCCGAAGTCGCGGTCGAATCGGGCGAGGTTGGCGGCGCTCGCGCCGCGCCATCCGTAGATCGACTGGTCGGGGTCGCCGACCGCCATGACGGGGTGCCCCTCGAAGAGCGACGCGAGCAGTCGCGTCTGCACGACGCTCGTGTCCTGATACTCGTCGAGCAGCACGGTGCGCGAGCGCTCCCGGTGCTCGGCGACGACGTCGGGGTGCTCGACGCAGATCTGCAGCGCGAGGGCGACCTGATCGGAGAACTCGACGTACCCGCGCTCGCGCTTGGCGGCCGCGTACGCGTCGGCGAGTTCGAGCAGGGGCGGGAGTGCGTCGACCACGCCGAGCGCGCCGACGAACGATTCGAAGTCGGTGCGTTTGCGGGGCGCCTCGATGGGCAGCCCGCGCATGGCGAGGAAGTCGCGGGCGAAGGCGCGCACATCGCGGCTGTCGGCCACGTTCTCGGCGAGGGCGCGGCTCAACGAGAGCGCCGCTCCGGTGACGCGGTCGAGGGAGGCGTCGAGCTCGATGAGCCGGTCGTCGGCCGACGCGCTCACGACCGAACGGGCCAGCAGCCACGCGGACGCCTCGCCGAGCACGGTCGCGTCGGGTTCGCGCCCGATGCGCATCGCGTGCTCGCGATAGATCGCGCTCGCGAACGAGTGATAGGTGCTGACGGTCGCCGACTCGAGCGGATCGATGACGAGGTCGGCGATGCCCTCGTGCACGAGTTGCGCGACGCGCTCGCGCACGCGCTCGGCGAGCTCGCCGGCGGCCTTTCGCGTGAAGGTCAGGCCGAGCACGTCGGCGACGCCCACGTGCCCGTTGGCGAGCAGCCACACGACCCGGTTGGCCATGGTCTCGGTCTTGCCGCTGCCCGCACCGGCGACGACGATGCTCGCGCCGTGCGGGTCTGCCTCGATGACCGCCTGCTGCTCAGGCGTGGGAACGTGCAGGCCCAGTCGCGTCGCGATCTCGGCCGCGCTCAGGCGGTTCACGACCGGACTCGCGCCATTCGCCCCGGCGCTCACGCCGAGACCGCCGGCACGAGGTGCACGCGGTACTGCCACGAGCCGAACCTGGATCGTTGCCCCGGCTCGGTCGACCCCTCGAAGCTCGATCCGGCCATCACCCGACCGACCTCGGCGAGCCGTTCTCGGAACGCGGCCTCGGCCTCGTCGTCGAACGGTTGCTGGGCGCGTTCGGTGTACGCGAGCCCGCGCGACGGCGTCGCGACGTAGACGAGCTTCGCGCCGCCGAGCACACCCGCCGACGGCACGGCCTGCTGACGCGCCGCCAGCTGGTACGCGGCGAGCTGCGGATGCGCGGCCGTCTGCGGATACGTCGGCGGCGTGCGGCCGGTCTTGATGTCGACGATCACGGTCGTGCCGTCGGCCGATGCCTCGATGCGGTCGATGGTGCCGGTGATGCGCACCCGGTCGATGGTGATGGTGAACTTCCCTTCGGCGCCGAGCAGCACCTTCGCGTCGTCGTCGAACGAGCCCAGGTACTCGGCCGCTCCCTCGGCCATGCGCCGAGCACCGCGCCGCTCGCGTTCGGCAACCCAGCCGGCCTCGAAGCGCACGCCCTTCAGCCGCTCCTCGACCGCCGCCCAGATCGCCTCGACGTCGGTCGCGCCGTCGTCTCGACCGCCGACCTCTTCGACGACGGCGTGCACGATCGTGCCGATCGATGCCGCGACGCCCGACGGCGGGGACGCGATGTGGTCGACGAACCAGCCGAGAGGCGACTCCTCGACGCGGTCGATCTGCGAGGGCGACACCTGGACGGATGCCTCGGGGTCGCCCTGGAGGTCGACGAGCGGCGCCTCGCTCGAGAGGTCGGAGAGTCCGTACCACTCGGCCGGGTTCGCACCGGGCACGCCCTCTTCGGCGAGGAGCGCCAGCGCGGCCGCGGACTCGGGGTCGCCCGTGACGGCCTCGCGCCGCAGCGCACCGACGAGCGCGCGGAGCTGAAGCGGCCGACGGCGCGGGCGCACGCGTTCGCGGGCGTAGCCCATGAGGACCGACGGCTGCTCGTCGTCGTTCGCCGTGCAGGCGAGCACGAGCTGTCGCCGAGCCCGCGAGACGGCGAGCACGAACATGCGCAGCTCGTCGTCGCGCACCGCGGCGCGGACCTCGGCCGGCGTCTCGACGCCGGGCAGCGGCGAACCGGATCGCGCGGCCTGCGCCACGCGCGGCAGGAGACCGGCGTGCAGCAGCGTGCCTCGCGGCCGGAGGTTGGGCCAGACGGCGTCTTGCAGACCGGCGACGACGACCACGTCGAACTCGCGGCCGACCACGCCCTGCGGGGTGGTCACGAGCACGGTCTCGGTGGTGCGCCGCGGCGCGAGCGAGTCTTCGGGCAACTCGCTCGCGAGCACCTCGTCGACGAACCGCACGGCGGGAGCGTCGGGTTCGCGTTCGACGAACCGGGTGGCGGCGGAGAACAGGGCGACCGCGGCATCGAGCGAACGGTCGGCCTCATCGGCCAGCACGCCGGTGCCCGCCGCCTGCCGCCCCCACTCGGTGCCGAGTCCGCCGCCCTCCCACAGCGACCAGAGCACCTCTTCGACGGTGCCGCCGCCGCGGGCGACCCGGATCGCATCGTCGAGCACGGATGCGAGCCTCGCCGCGCGACGGCCCGGCGCCGCGTCGATCGTCACGAACCCGCCGGGCGCGGAGAGCGCGTCGACGAGCAGTTCGTCGCCGGTGCGCGCGCCGCCGGCCGCGAGCTCCTCATGCCGGAGCGCGAGACGCAGACGTCGGAGCCCGATGCCGTCGAGCCGGCCGATCGGGCCGGTGAGCAGGGTGACGGCGAGCTCGGCCGTGAGCGGCTCGCGGCCGAGCACGAACGAGCAGGCCGTGAGCAGCGCAGCCGCCGCGGGCGCATCGCGCAGCGCGAGCCCCGTCGCGGCGCCCGCCGTCGGAACGTCGGCGAGCGCGAGCGCGCGCTCGACGGTCGGCACGTCGCCGCCCGAGCGGAGCACGACCGCCATCTGCGACCACGGCACGCCGTCGAGCAGATGGCGCTCGCGCAGCAGCGCCGCGATCGCCTGGTACTCGGCCGCGCCCGAGACGGCTTCGATGCCGAGCACGGGCGTCAACGGGTCGACCGCGGCAGAGCCGGCGACCGGCTCGGAGGCCGCATCGGCGCCCGCCAGCCGTGCTGAGCGATGCGTGCCGCCGAGCGCCGTGCCGATATGGGTGCGCACGCCGGAGACGACCTCGGCGATCTCGGACCGCCCGCGGTGCACGATCGGCAGCTCGAGGCGCCGAACGGGGGCGCCCTCGAGCATCGAGCTGAGCGATCCGAGCAGTTCGGGCCGGCCGCCGCGGAACCCGTTGCTCGCGACATCGGGGTCGCCGATCGCGACGATCTGCACCCCGCACGCGGCGAACGCGGCGATGAGCGAGGCCGACGCCTCGGTGGTCTCCTGCGCGTCGTCGACGACGAGCAGGCGCAGCCCCGCGAGCGGCCCCAGCGCGACGGACGCCTCGGGGTCGGTTCGACTGCGGCGCACGATCGCCGCCGCGAACGCGCCGAGTTCGGCCGAGTCGAACTGGTTCGGCCGCACCTGGTCCTTCACGTCGGCGTACTCGGCCATGAAGTCGGCCGCGGACACCCACTCCGGGCGACCGGCGGCCTCGCCGAGGCGGGCGAGCTCGCCCTCGTCGACGCCGAGTTCGACCGCGCGCATGAGAAGGTCGCGCAGTTCGGTGCGGAACCCCCTGAGCCCCCGCACCTCGGGCGTGAGCGGCTCGGGCCAGGCGGGGCCGAAGCCGTCGCGGATGCCGCCCTCGACGAGGTCGGCGACGATGCGGTCGTGCTCGCCGCCCGTCAGCAGCGTGACGGGCGCCGCCGTGTAGGCGCGCACGAGCTGGAAGGCCATGGAGTTCGCAGTGCGCGCGAGCGGACCGCGCGTGGTGACGCCGAGCCGCACCGCGATGCGATCGCGCAGCGCGGTGGCCGTGGACCGGCTCGAACAGAGCACGAGCACGTCGTCGACCCCGTAGCCGAGGCGCGCGACGCGGTCGGCGACGAGCTCGACCGCGAGCGTCGTCTTGCCAGAGCCCGGGGCCCCGAACACCGCGTGGTGCAGGCCCTCGGAGATGCCCTCGGCGAGCTGCGCCGCCTGCCTCGCGGACTCGGGTGCGACGAGGGTCGCATCGGGCTGCGACGGGGCGGTGGGGCTGGGCATGCCCACACGTTAACCCGTTCCGCCGACAGTGAACGTGCCCCGAGCCCCGCGAGCCGTGTCATAGTGTGGACGCACGGACAGAAAGGCCCACTGTGGACGTACGGATCGGCATTCAGAACTCCCCCCGCGAACTCTCCTTCGAGTCGTCGCAGTCGGCAGAGGAGGTCCAGACCCAGGTCGCCGCAGCACTCGCCGGCGACGCGAAGTCGCTGAAGTTCATCGACGCGAAGGGCAGCGTCTTCCTCGTGCCCGCCGCAGCGCTCGCCTACGTCGAGATCGGCTCCGAGGAGTCGCGCCGCGTCGGATTCGTGGCCTGACGTGGAGCTGCTCTTCGTCGTGCTCGGCGGCGCCATCCTCGGCCTCGCCGCGCGCTACCTGCTGCCGCTTCGGCACACGCACGGCGTGCTGCTGATCCCCTCGATCGGCGCGGGCGTCGCGGCGATCGTGTGGGTCGCCCTGACGTGGCTCGGCATGGCATGGGACGGCGCGTGGATCTGGGTGATCTCGCTCGCGGTCGCAGGACTGGCCGCCGCGGCATCCGCGTACCTGATCGGCCCGAAGCGCGATCGCGCCGACACCGCGCTCTTCGCGCGGCTCTCGAGCCCGCGCACGGCGGCCCCGGCACGCGCGAGCAGCGCCCGCTGACCCGAACGCACGACTCGACGGCGCCTTCCCCACGGGGAGGGCGCCGTTTCGCGTGCCGGCCGACCCTCAGGCCGTGAGGCCGAGCGCGTCCATGCGGCGGGTGTGGTCGGCGATGAGCTCGGTGAAGATCGGCTCGACGCGCTCCTCGAGGCCGCGCGCGTCGGACGCGCGCAACGCAGAGCGGGCGATGAGCAGCGTGTCGCCGACGAGGCTGCGGCCCCAGAGCGCGAGACGGTCGGCGAGCCCCGGCTGCTCGGCGATCGCGAGGGAGAGCTCGCGTTCGAGCACGGCGGCCGAGCCAGCCTCGTCGAGGATCGCGCGAACGCGGCGCGCGAGGTCGGCGTGCAGTCCGTTCGAGAGGCGCGAGAAGTACCCGTCGAGCATGCCGGAGGTCACGTGGATCGCGAGCAGGAGCTCCTCCCAGTCGCCCCCGCGCGAGGCCGACTCGAGCCGCACGGTCGCCGGCGCGAACGGCGCCATGACGTCGACCGGCTCGACGCCCTGCAGTCGCAGTTCGGCGATGAGGGCGTGATGCTTGCGGAGGGCGACGCCGGCGGCGGCGCTCAGTCCCTCTTTGGCGCGGAGTGTGGGAGCGGTCTGCACCGCGAGTGCGAGCCCCTCGAAGAACACCAGCTGGATGTACGCGGCCTGGCCGAGGAACGGCACCGGTTCGGGCACCAGCTCGGTGAAGTCGACCCGCGTCAGCTCGGTCGGCGCGACGCGCGGTCGCTGCCGCGGCGCCTCGGGGCGGGCAGCGCGACGATTGATCCAGGACACCACGGCACACAGCCTAACCGAGGCGTTCAGGCTCTCTCCGATAAGCTGGAGGTCGCATGCGGGCATCGGACCCGCAGCCGTGCGCCTGAGGACAAGCAGCGCGCACCTCTCCAGCTGAACCGACAGGCAGATACTTGACTACTTTCGCAGAACTCGGCGTCGCGTCCGACATCGTCGACGCGCTCGCAACCAAGGGCATCTTCGATGCCTTCCCCATCCAGGAGCAGACGATCCCCCTCGCCCTCTCGGGCCAGGACATCATCGGCCAGGCCAAGACGGGCACCGGCAAGACCTTCGGGTTCGGCCTGCCGATCATCCAGCGCCTCGGCGACGACCCCGAGCCCGGTGTCAAGGCGCTCGTCGTCGTGCCGACCCGCGAACTCTGCGTCCAGGTCACCGAAGACCTCGAGCTGGCCACCTCGAACCGCGCCACCAAGGTCGTCTCGATCTACGGCGGCAAGGCGTACGAGGGCCAGATCGAGCAGATCAAGGCCGGTGCGCAGATCGTCGTGGGCACCCCCGGGCGCCTCCTCGACCTCGCCTCGCAGCGACTGCTGTCGCTGAAGAACGTGCAGGAGGTCGTGCTCGACGAGGCCGACAAGATGCTCGACCTCGGCTTCCTCTCCGACATCGAGAAGATCTTCGCGCAGACGCCCGCGGTGCGTCACACCATGCTCTTCTCGGCCACCATGCCCGGCCCGATCGTGGCGCTCGCGCGCCGCTTCATGTCGAAGCCGATCCACATCCGCGCGACCGACCCCGACGAGGGCCTCACGCAGGCGAACATCAAGCACCTCGTCTACCGGGCGCACTCGCTCGACAAGGACGAGGTCATCTCGCGCATCCTCCAGGCCGACGGCCGCGGCAAGACCGTGATCTTCACGCGCACGAAGCGCGCGGCGGCCAAGCTCGTCGAGGAGCTGAACGACCGCGGCTTCAACGCCGCTGCCGTGCACGGCGACCTCAACCAGGACCAGCGCGAGCGCGCCATGGCCGCGTTCAAGGCGGGCAAGAAGGACATCCTCATCGCAACGGATGTCGCGGCACGAGGC
Source organism: Agromyces allii (assembly GCF_009749385.1). Classification (GTDB taxonomy): domain Bacteria; phylum Actinomycetota; class Actinomycetes; order Actinomycetales; family Microbacteriaceae; genus Agromyces; species Agromyces allii. Next base: position 230,089 of record NZ_WBIN01000001.1, read on the forward strand.
ATCGACGTCGACGACGTCACGCACGTGATCAACCACACCATCCCCGACGACGACAAGACATACCTGCACCGTGCGGGCCGCACGGGCCGCGCCGGCAAGACCGGTATCGCCGTCACGTTCGTCGACTGGGACGACCTGCACAAGTGGGCGCTCATCAACCGCGCGCTCGAGTTCGGCCAGCCCGAGCCCACCGAGACGTACTCGTCGAGCCCGCACCTGTTCACCGACCTCGACATCCCCGCCGGCACGAAGGGCCGTCTGAAGCCGTCGGCCGTGGCCGCCGCACCGACCCGGTCGAGCACCGCTGGTCGCACCGAGGGCTCCTCGGGCGCTCGCGGCGAGGCGCGCCAAGGCGACGCCGAGCGCGCACCGCGCAGCAGCCGTTCGCGTCAGCGCACCCGCGGCGGACGCCCCGCCGGCGAGGGTGCGTCGGTCGAGGCCGGCACGCCTGCGGCATCCGATTCCGGCGACGCCGCGACGGCGACCGTGCGCGAGCCCGGCACCGGCACGCACGACGGCGGCGGCAGCGAGCACCACGACGGCAATGCGGCTCCTCGCCGTCGCCGTCGTCGCCGGGGCCCGCGTCCGGCCGGCTCGGCGGGCGCAGCGCCCCAGGCCTGACCCGGTCGATCGAACGACCCGCACGAAGGGGGCGGATGCCACGCGGCATCCGCCCCCTTCGTCGTCGGTCGCCTCGCCCGAGCGTCGGCTACGGCAGCACGGGCGCCGTGCCGGTGCCCTCGGCGAGGATGCGCGCCACCACGTCGGCGCGCGTGCGCTCCTCGCCGAGGCGGTTCGGCTTGCCGGTGCCGTGGTAGTCGCTCGAACCCGTGACGGCGAGGCCGAACTCGCGCGCGAGTGCGTGCAGTCGGGGCTTGGAGGCCGGGTCGTTCTCGGGGTGGTCGATCTCGAGGCCGAAGAGCCCGGCGTCGACGAGCTGCCGAAGACGCTCGGGCGACACGACGTACTCCTCGCCGCGGGCCCCGGGATGCGCGAGCACCGGAACCCCTCCGGCCGCGCGGATGAGGCGCACGCCCGTGAGCGGGTCGGGCGCGTAGTGCGGTCGGGCGTAGCCGTGACGCGGATGGAGGATGCCCGCGAAGGCGGCCGAGCGCGTGTTCGCGTGCCCACGAGCCACGAGCGCGTCGGCGATGTGGGGGCGGCCGACGGTCGCGCCGGCCGCGGTCTGGGCGACCACGTCGTCCCAGGTGAGCGGGTAGTCGCGCGAGATGCGCCGAACGATCTCCTCGGCCCGGGTGAGCCTCGACTCGCGGATGCGCGTCGTCTCGGCGAGCAGCGGCTCGTCGAACGGGTCGATGAGGTAGGCGAGCACGTGCACGCTCGTGTACTGCTCGCGCGTCGAGAGCTCCATGCCCGGAATGAGGGCGACGCCGGTGGCGGGCACGGCCGAGGCGGCCTCGGCCCACCCGGCCGTCGAGTCGTGGTCGGTGAGCGCGATGGCCGACAGGCCCGCCTCGGCCGCCTCGACGAGGAGTTCGGCCGGGGCCCCGGTGCCGTCGGAGACGGTCGAGTGCACATGCAGGTCGGCCTCGCCCATCACGAACCCGTGCGCGGATGCCGACGACGTAGCCATGCCCCCATGCTAGGCCGCGCCGCCGACCTACCAGACGCGTGCGACGCGCGATCGCCGACACGCGAACCACCCGCCGCCTCGCGGCCACGGCACAGAATCCTGCCCTAGCTTGGTGGGATGCTCCCCCGCATCCTCGGCTGGCTCGTCGTCATCGTGTCGGCGATCATCGCCGTCGTCCTGCTCTGGCCGCAGGGGTTCGGCCTGCAGAACCAGTGGATCGCCACGCACATCGTCGCGCTCCGCGGCTCCGCGGCGCTCGTCGGCATCCTCGCGGCCGCCCTCTTCGCCCTGCTGGCCATCCCCCGGCGCTCGCGCCGCTTCGCACTCGCGATGGTGATCGTGCTCGCGGTGTTCGCGGCGGGCAACGTCGCGGTGCTCGCCGTGCGCGGACTCGGAGGGTCGGATGCCGCGGCCGCCGCGTCATCCGACACGGTCACCGTGCTGTCGTGGAACACGCTCGGCGAGGTGCCCGATGCCTCGACCATCACCGAGCTCGCGCTCGCGGAGGGCGCCGACGTGGTCGTGCTGCCCGAGACGACCGAGCCGCTCGGCGAGGAGGTCGCGGTCGCGATGCGCGAGGGCGGCCGCCCGATGTGGGTGCACACCCGGGCGTTCGACGAGATCGCGAAGGCCCGTTCGACGACGATCCTCATCTCGCCCGAGCTCGGCGACTACGAGGTCGTGTCGGCCGAGGTGCCCGGCCCGCCCGGCAACACGAACACGCTGCCGTCGGTCGTCGCCGACCCCGTCTCGGGCGACGGCCCGCGCATCGTCGCGGTGCACGCCGTCGCGCCGATCCGCTGGGAGCTGCGCAACTGGCGCAGCGACCTCGACTGGCTCGCCGAGCAGTGCACGGGCGAGAACGTGATCATGGCGGGCGACTTCAACGCGACGGTCGACCACTTCGCGGGTCGCGGCATCGACGGCGGCGACCTCGGCCGGTGCGCGGACGCCGCGGTGCAGGGCGGTGCGGGCGGACTCGGCACCTGGCCGACCGACCTGCCCGAGATCCTGGGCAGCCCGATCGACCACGTGCTGGCCACGCCGGGTTGGCACGTCGACGCCTTCCGCGTGATCGGCGAGGTCGACGGCTCGGGCAGCGACCACCGCCCGGTCGTCGCGACCCTCTCGCGCACGGATTGAGGCGGGCCGCTCGACGACTCCGGTGAGAGAATGGAGCACATGGACACGAGCGACACCTCCACCACCGAGACGACGGCCGCGGCGACCTCCGCAGACGAGAGCGGGCGCAACGCGAACCGTTCGACGACGCCCGGTTCCGAGGGATTCAAGGACTTCATCAGCAACGGCTGGGCGGCGCGCGACGAGGCGCTGCCGTCGGCCCGCGAGCAGGCCTCGTTCGCCGCGGCACGTCGCAGCGCCGTCTCGGCGGCGTTCCCCGGCATCCGCCTGGTGATCCCGGCGGGCGACATGAAGCAGCGCGCCAACGACACCGACTACCCGTACCGGGCCCACTCGGCGTTCGCGCACCTCACGGGCTGGGGCTCCGACAGCGAGCCCGGCGCCGTGCTCGTCCTCGAGCCCGAGGGCGGCGAGGGCCACGTCGCCACCGTGTACTTCCGCGAGCGCGCGGGCCGCGACTCCGAGGAGTTCTACGCGAACCCGGCGATCGGCGAGTTCTGGATCGGCGCCCGCCCGTCGCTCGAGCACGTCTCGGCCGACCTGGCGATCGGCACGCGCGGGCTCGACGAGTTCGACGCCGTCGTCGGCAGGGTCGACACGTCGACGCTCGTGCTCCGCGAGGCCGACGCCGCGATCACCGAGCGCATCGACCACGCCCGCATCCGCTTCGCCGCAGAGGAGGCGCTGTCGACGAACGCGCAGGACGCGCCGTTCTCGCTCGAGTTCGGGGGCGACCACGAGCCCGACGCCGACCTCGCCCGCGTCCTCTCCGAGCTCCGCCTCGTGAAGGACGCGTTCGAGCTCGGCGAGATGCGCGCGGCCGTCGACGCGACGAAGCGCGGCTTCACCGAGGTCTTCGAGGAGCTCCCCCGCATCACGTCGGAGGTGCGCGGCGAGCGCGTGATCGAGGGCGTGTTCGCCACCCGCGCCCGCCTCGACGGCAACGACGTCGGCTACGGCTCGATCGCCGCCGCCGGCCCGCATGCGACGATCCTGCACTGGACCCGCAACGACGGCCCCGTCGTGCCCGGCGACCTCGTGCTGCTCGACGCGGGCGTCGAGATGGACTCGTACTACACGGCCGACATCACGCGCACGTTCCCGGTCAACGGCACGTTCTCCGACGTGCAGCGCCAGGTCTACGAGGCGGTGCTCGAGGCTGCGGATGCCGCGTTCGCCGTCGTGCGTCCCGGCGCGATCTTCCGCGAGGTGCACGCCGCCGCGATGGCCGTGATCGCGCGCAGGACCGCCGAGTGGGGCTTCCTGCCGGTCTCGGCCGAAGAGTCGCTGCAGCCCGAGAACCAGTTCCACCGCCGCTACATGGTGCACGGCACGAGCCACCACCTCGGCCTCGACGTGCACGACTGCGCGCAGGCCCGCCGCGAGATGTACATGGACGGCGTGCTCGAGGCCGGCATGGTCTTCACGATCGAGCCCGGGCTCTACTTCCAGCCCGACGACCTCACGGTGCCGGCGGAGTTCCGCGGCATCGGCGTGCGCATCGAGGATGACATCGTGGTCACGGCCGACGGCGCCGAGAACCTCTCGGCGGGCATCCCGCGCACGGTCGCCGAGGTCGAGGCCTGGGTGCAGGGGGCTCAGCGGGCCTGATCGCGACGGGCGGCGGCGCTCAGGCGGCGCCGCCCGCAGCGGCCTTGGCGGCACGCCGGGCCTGCCACCACGCCCAGAAGCGGGCGAGCTGGCGCTTGGCGAACACCGCGAGCCGTCGCGCCCACGCGAACTCGGAGCCGAGGATCGCGAGACCGAGGAACACGACGAGCCACCCCGGGCCGGGCAACGGCACGAGCGCGAGTCCGACGACGGCGATCGTGCCGCCGAGCACGCCGACGAGCACGCGGTAGGTGCGTCGCAGCACCGGGCGATCGTGGATGCGGCGGCGGAGTGCCCGCAGCCACCGTCGGATCGGGCGGTCGGGCCGTTCGGCCGCGACGATGTCGCGGGAGAGTTCCTGCTCGGTCACCATGCAAGACACGATATATCGCGAGTCGCCGGTCTGCGCTCGGACTCAGGGACCTCGCAGCAAGGGCGGGCACCCGTTCAGAATGCCGCGGTCAGGCGTCTCCACCCGACCGACGCCGCTCCCGCTCCTTGCGACGAGCCGCATCGAGCGCCTCGCCGTAGGTGAGCCCCTGCGGCTCGGCCGGCTCGGTCTCGGCCGGTGCGGCCTCCTCGCCGCCGGCATCGGTCGCGGCACCGTCGACCGCCGGGGCGGATGCCTCGTCGGCCCCGTCCTCGCCTGCCGGCGCCTCTGCCGCGGTCGTGGCATCCGGAGCCATCGCCCCGTACCGAGGCGCCGTCGGCGTCGAGGCCGTCGCGACCGGGACGCCGGGCGCGGGAGCCGACACGGGCGTCGGAATCGCCGGCGCCGGCGCCTCGGTCACGCCGAGCACCTGGCGCGCGCGCTCGACGTGCGCCGTCTCGGCGACGATCGAGTAGCTCGTGGCGAGCACCTGCGCGACCGACGTGAAGTCGCGGCGCCGACGGTTGACCGAGTAGGAGACGACGCTGAAGATCATGCCGAAGCCGGCGCCGATGAGCACGGCGGAGATCAGGATGCCGACCGACGACGTGGTCGGCGCGAAGATGAAGAAGAGCAGGCCGAGGAAGGTGCCGAACCACGCGCCCGAGAGCGCACCGGCGCCGGCGGCCCGACCCCACGTGAGCTTGCCCGTGATGCGCTCCACGCTCGTGAGCCCCGTGCCGACGATCGCGAGTTCCTTCAGGGGGAACTCGGCCTTGGCGAGCGCGTCGACTCCGGCCTGCGCCTCGGCGTAGGTCTCGAAGCTCGCGACCGTCTCGCCCTGCGGCAGCGTCGGGAAGACTCTGGACATGCGGCCGCCGAACGGCGATGGGGTGCTCACCCCCTCATCCTCCCACGGGCTAAGTTGGTACCGTGAGCGCAACGAGAGTCTTCGTCGCCCGTCTCGCCGGATGCGCCGTCTTCGACCCCGCCGGTGATCGGGTCGGAAAAGTGCGCGACGTTCTCGTCGTGTACCGACGCAACGACCCCCCGCGGGTCGTCGGACTCATCGTCGAGGTCCCCGGCAAACGCCGCGTGTTCCTGTCGATCGGTCGCGTGACGTCGATCGGCGGCGGGCAGATCATCACGACGGGCCTCATCAACCTGCGCCGCTTCGAGCAGCGCGGCGGCGAGGTGCGCGTGATCGCCGAGATGCTCGGCCGCAAGGTCTCCTTCAACGACGGCTCGGGCGTGGCCTCCATCGAGGACGTCTCGATCGAAGAACGCGAGCCCGGCGAGTGGGAGGTCGAGCAGCTCTTCGTGCGTCGCCCCAAGGGCGCCTCCCCGTTCTCGAAGGGCCAGTCGGCCTACGTCACGTGGCGCGAGGTGAGCGAGATCGCCGCCTCCGGCGAGGCCCAGTCGGCCGAACAGCTCATCGCGACCTACTCCGAGCTGAAGCCCGCCGACCTCGCGAACACGCTCCTCGACCTGCCCGTGGCGCGCCGCCAGGAGGTCGCCGAAGAGCTCTCCGACGACCGCCTCGCCGACGTGCTCGAAGAGATGCCCGAGTCCGACCAGGTCGAGATCCTCTCTGGCCTCGGCGACGACCGCGCCGCCGACGTGCTCGACCACATGCAGCCCGACGACGCCGCCGACCTCATCGCGCAGCTGCCCGAGGAGCGCGGCGAGCACCTCCTCGAGCTCATGGAGCCCGAAGAGGCCGAAGACGTGCGCATGCTGCTCTCGTACGGCCCCGACTCGGCCGGCGGGCTCATGACGACCGAACCGATCATCGTCTCGGCCGACGCCACCGTGGCCGAGGGGTTGGCGCTCATCCGCCGGCACGACCTGCCGCCGGCGCTCGGGGCCGCCGTGTGCGTCACCCTGCCGCCGTACGAGGCCCCCACCGGGCGGTTCCTCGGCGTCGTGCACTTCCAGCGCATGCTCCGCTACCCGCCGCACGAACGTCTCGGCACCCTGATCGACCAGGGCCTCGAACCGGTCGGAGCCGACACCTCGGCTGCCGAGGTGAGCCGCATCCTCGCGAGCTACGACCTCGTCTCGGTGCCGGTCATCGACGAGAAGCACCGACTCGTCGGCGTGGTCACGATCGACGACGTGCTCGACTACCTGCTGCCCGATGATTGGCGAAGTCATCCCGAAGACGACGACGAGGTGAGCAAACGCGCGACCGCCCGCGCACAACTGACGACGGGCAGCATCCCGATCCCGAGCAACGCAAGGAGGGCAGCAGATGGCACGCGTTAACACCGCCGACGAACGGCGCTTCGACACCCCGAAGGGCAGCCGTCGTGCACCCTTCCGCCGCGGCAACCCCGACAAGGACCGCTTCGGCCGCTTCACCGAATGGGTCGCGCGCGCGATGGGCACCCCCGCGTTCCTCGCCGGACTCTCGCTGTTCGTGCTCGCCTGGCTGCTCTGGAACACGTACGCCCCCGAGCAGTGGCGCTTCGACTCGCAGATCTACGGGTTCACGGTGCTCACGCTCGTGCTCAGTCTGCAGGCCTCGTACGCCGCACCCCTGATCCTGCTCGCGCAGAACCGTCAGGACGACCGCGACCGCGTGCAGATCGAACAGGACCGCCAGCGCGCCGAGCGCAACCTCGCCGACACCGAGTACCTCGCGCGCGAGGTCGTCGCCCTGCGGCTGGCCATGCGCGACCTCGCATCGAAGGAGTTCATCCGGTCCGAACTCCGCGCCGTGCTCGAAGAGCTCGATCGGAACCACGACGAGGATGCCGCGAATGCCGCCCCTCGCTCCTGACGAGCTCGAGGCGGCCGTGCGCCGTGCCCTCGAGTCCGTGATCGATCCCGAGATCCGCAAGCCCATCACCGAGCTCGACATGCTCGAGTCGGTGCAGGTTTCGGGCGATCGCGTGCAGGTCGTCGTGCGGCTCACGATCGTCGGCTGCCCGGCATCCGATCGCATCGAACGAGACGTGCGTCAGGCCGCAGAGACGGTCGCGGGCGAGGGCCTCGTCGACGTGACGCTCACGGTCATGACGCCAGCGCAGCGCACGGCACTGACCGAGCGCCTGCGCGGCGCCAAGGCGGGTCGTACCAACCCGTTCGGCCCCGGCACGCTGACGCGCGTCATCGCGGTCACGAGCGGCAAGGGCGGCGTCGGCAAGTCGACGCTCACGGCGAACCTCGCCGTGGCGCTCGCGGCGCGCGGGCTCTCGGTGGGGCTCATCGACGCCGACGTGCACGGGTTCTCGATCCCGGCCCTGCTCGGCCTCGTCGACGACGACGGCCTCGCGGCCCGGCCGACGCAGGTCAACGACATGATCCTGCCGCCCGTCGCGCACGGCGTGAAGGTCATCTCGATCGGCATGTTCGTCGAGCCGGCCGAACCCGGCGCCAGAGCGTCGTCGACCGCGGTCGCCTGGCGCGGGCCGATGCTGCATCGCACGCTGAACCAGTTCCTCACCGACGTGTACTTCGGCGACCTCGACGTGCTGCTCGTCGACCTGCCGCCGGGCACGGGCGACATCGCGATCTCGCTCGGGCAGCTGCTGCCGAACGCCGAGGTGCTCGTCGTCACGACCCCGCAGCCCGCCGCGGCCGACGTCGCCGAGCGGTCGGGCGTCGTCGCACGCCAGACCGGCCAGCGCATCATCGGCGTGGTCGAGAACATGGCCGGGCTCCCGGGCGCCGACGGCACCGTGCTCGACCTGTTCGGCTCCGGCGGCGGCGACGAGGTCGCGCGACGCCTGTCGGTCGGGCAGGCCGAGGCCGTGCCGCTCATCGCGAGCGTGCCGCTCAGCATCGCGCTGCGCCAGGGCGGCGACATCGGCACTCCGGTCGTGGCCGGCGCACCCGACGACCCCGCGGCCCGCGCCATCGAGCGCGTCGCCGAGGCCGTCGCGACCCGTCCGCGCCAGCTCTCGGGCCGACGGCTCGACGTCTCCGTGCGGTGATCCGGATGCCGCGCGCCGCCGTTCCCCGCACGGAGCGGCGTGTGCGCGGGCGGCTCGTGCTGCCGCGCCTGCTGTCGGCGGCGCTCGTGCTCGCCGGCGTCGCCGCGACCGCCGCCTGCACGGCGCAGCCGGGCGACCCCGCCGCATCCGGCCCGGCGGCCACCGCGGCCCTGCCCGACGGCATCACCGCGAGCGTCCTGCAGAGCCGGCAGGACGTCGTCGACGGCAAGCTCGTGGTGCAGCTCGACAACGGCACCGGCGCCGCACTGGAGTTCGGGTCGTTCGACGTCGAAGCGCCGGGCCTCGAACCCGGCCTGCACTTCGACGGCCCGCGCACCATTCCCGACGGGCGGTCGGTGCAGTACCGGGTCGAGCTGGGCGGCACCCGCTGCGAGGGCGAGGCCGGGCCGGCCGAGATCATGCTCGAAGCCGTCGTCGCCGACGGCGCCACCGCGGTCGGCACCGTCGAGGCCGACGATCCCTACGACACGCTCCCCCGGCTGCAGAACAGCGGATGCCTCGCGGGAGCCGTCGAAGACGTCGCCACGTTCACCCTCGCCGAACACCTGCGCTCGACCGGGTCGGGCACCGATCGCCGCGCCTTCCTCGACATCGCGGTCGAACCCACCGGTGCGGCATCCGGATCGGTGGATCTCTCGGAGGTGCTCGGCACGACGCTGCTGTCGGCCGAGGACGGCCTGAACTGGTCGACCACCACCGCCCACGTCGAGGCATCCGACGACCCGTCGACGTTCTCGCTCCCGGTTCGACCGGCGCGCTGCGACCCGCACGCGGGCGCGGAGGACAAGCGCGGCACGATCCTGCCGCTCGTCGTGACGACGAGCGAGGGCTGGTCGGGCCAGTACGAGGTGCGCGCGTCGGCGACGTTGAAGCAGGACCTGTTCGCGTACTTCACCGAGCGGTGCGGGCTGCCCAGCGCGCCGGTCGAATAGCGCAGCGTATCGAGACCCATCCGAGCGTCGGGCCCCGATACGGCGCTGCTGCGCCTACTCGACCGGCGAGACCGGCTCGACCACGCGCGCCAGCAGCTCCACGAGCAGGCGCCCGGTCAGCTCGGACGGCAGCGCCTCGACGAGGGCGAGCACCGGCGCGAGCTGCGACGGAAGCCCGCCGCCCTCGCCGCCGAGCAGGCCGATCGCGCCGAGGAGGCCCGCCGCGGTGTCGGAGTCGAGACCTCCGGATGCCGCGAGCAGGGGCTCGACGCCGCCGGGCAGTGCGTCGGCGAGGCCGGCCAGCACGAGCTGCCCGTCGACCTGCGGAACCCCGCGCACGGCGTCGGCCGCCGCGACGAGCGCGGTCGAGAGCTCGTCGACGACCTGCTCGGTCACGGGCGTGATCGTGAGGTGGGTGGTGTGCGGCAGCCGCGTGCCGTCGGGCTGGGCGAGCCCCGGCTGCAGCTGCAGGAACCAGCCGGAGCCGCGCGCGGCATCCGCCCAGTGATGCGGGTCGACCCGGCGCTCGGGCTCGACCGACGCATCGGTCGCGACCGCGAAGAGCGGACCGGTGGGCACGCCGACGACACGCAGGCCCTCGATGCCCTCGACGACCTCGCGCAGCGCCGTCGTGGCGCGGGCGGTCTTCGCCAAGAGCTCCGCGAATCCGTCCTCGCCGAGCACTTCGGTGATCGACCAGGCGGCCGCGAGCGGACCGGCGGGCTTCGAGCCGGTCATCGTGGGGTTGACGACCGGGTAGCCGGGCCAGCCCGTCGTGCGGAAGTACTGGTGGCGCTGACGGTCGCGCCCGCGCGTGAGGAGCACCGAGACGCCCTTCGGCGCGTACCCGTACTTGTGCAGGTCGGCCGAGAGGCTCGTGACGCCGGGCACGCGGAAGTCCCAGGCCGGCAGCTCGTCGGGCCAGAACCCGAGCGCGAAGCCGCCGATGCAGGCGTCGACGTGCAGGGCGATGCCGCGCGCACGGCAGACCGCCGCGACATCCGCGACGGGGTCGAGGCTCGCGAAGGGGTACGACGGCGCCGAGACGACGACGAGCGCGACGTCGTCGCCCAGTCGGTCCTCGATGGCGGAGGCCGCGAGCGTGCCCGTGGCCGGGTCGACGGGCACGAGGTCGAGCACGAGCCCGAAGTACTCGGCCGCCTTGTGGAACGCGGCGTGGACCGTGATCGGGGCGACGATGCGCGGCATGCGCGGGGTGCCTACGCGCGCGGCGCGCCACACGTCGCGCGCGGTCTTGACCGCGAGCAGGCAGCTCTCGGTGCCGCCCGAGGTGACCGTGCCGACGACGACCTCGGCCGAGTCCGAGCCGTCGGTCTCGCCGTGGAACACGCGTCGCGCGAAGCCCACGACTCCGGCCTCCATGGCGGCGACCGAGGTGAACGTGGTCGGGTCGAGGCCGTTCACGGGCTGCACGAGGCGCGCGGCCGCCGCGGACAGCTCGTCGAGTTCGGCCAGGCCCGAGTCGTACACGTACGAGAGCACCCGGCCGCCGTGCGTGGGCGCGTCGCCCTCGCGCAGAGCGGCGAGCTCGGCCAGCACCTCGGCGGGGTCGCGTCGGAAGTCGTTCATGGTCACACCGTCTCCTGCGTGTCGTTCCGGGGGTTCTGCGTCGACGGGGAGGCCGCCGCAGCGGGCGCGGCCGCGACATCCGCATCGATGTCGTGGCGGCGGAGCGCGTACCGCGAGAGCGGCACGAGGCTGAGAAACACGAGCAGCGCGGGCAGTGCGCTGAAGCTCACGGCGATGCCCGCGACCGCCGCCGCGGGCTGGATCACGACCGTCGACCCGGTCGACTCGAGGTAGCCGGTCAGCGCGAGCACGATCGTGAGCACGGTCGCACCAAGCGCCATGCCCGCGGTCTCCCCGGCCGTCCAGATGCCGCCGAAACTGCCGGCGCGCCCCTCGCCGTGCTCGCGGGCGTCGTGCGAGATGACGTCGGGCAGCATGGCCATGGGCAGCGTCTGCATGCCCGCGTAGGCGGCCCCCGCGAGCGCGACGGGCAGGTACACCCAGGCGCCGGGCGCCCAGATCATGCCGATCATGCTGAGCGAGGCCACTGCGAACAGCACGCTCGCCCACTGGAATGCGCGCTCCTTTCCGACCCGCCGCGAGATGCGGCTCCACAGGGGGGCGCAGAGCACGGCCGGGGCGATGAGCGCGACGAAGAGCAGCGTGAGCGCGTCTTCGCTGTCGAGCACCCAGACCGCCACGTAGTTCGCACCGGCGAGCATGACGCCCGTGGCGAGGCCCTGCAGCACGAACGTCGCGAGCAGCGCGCGGAACGGGGCGCTGCGCCGCAGTGCCGCGAATCCCTCGGCATAGGCCGCACGGATGCCGCGGCGCGGCGCCTGCACGCCCGGCAGGCCGCGCGGGGCCGTCGTGACCGCGACGAGCATGCCCGCCCCGATGACGAGGCCCGCCACGATCGCCATCACGAGGTAGCCGGTGGCCTCGTCGTCGCCCATGCGGCGCAGCATCGGACCGCCCGCGCCGAAGAGCAGGATGGCCAGGCTCAGCACCACGACGCGCCACGACAGCAGCCGCGTGCGGGCGTCGTAGTCGGAGGTCAGTTCGGCGGGCAGGGCGATGTAGGGCACCTGGAACAGGCTGAACGCCGTCGCCGTCGCGAGGAAGGCGAGGAACACCCAGACGCCGGATGCCGCGGGCGCGAGTCCGGCCGGAACCGCGAAGGTCAGCACGAACCCGACCGGCAGCGCGATGGCTCCGATGCGCATCCACGTGCGGCGCGACCCCGTACGGGCGAGCGCCCGGTCGCTGTGCTCCCCGATCCACGGATCGATGACGACGTCCCACACCTTCGCCGCCGTCACCACGAGACCGGCGAAGAGCGCGGTGACGCCGAGGGTGTCGGTCATGTAGAAGACGAGGACGAGTCCGGGCAGCGTCGCGAACCCACCGGTCCCGAGGGAACCGATGGCATACCGGGTGACGATGCCGCGGGAGAGGGGGCGCTCCAGTGCGGTCATGGAGGCATAGTGTAATCCGCTCGGCGAGACCGGTGGAACCAGAGTGGGTCAACTGTCCTAGACTGTGCCGCATGCGCGCCACCCTGGCCTCCCCCGACCTGTACGCCCGCCTCACCGCCGAGATCGTCGCTTCGGGCGACGCCACGGTCGAGGTGCCGACGCCGAGCACCGGCGAGACGCTGCACTCGCTGCCGCAGTCCAGTGCCGCCGACGTGCTCGACGCGACCGCGAGAGCCCGCATCGCCCAGCTCGCCTGGGCCCGCGCGGGCTTCGCCGAACGTCGCCGCATCCTGCTGCGCGCGCACGACCTCGTGCTCGAACGCCGCGAACTCCTGCTCGACCTCATCCAGCTCGAGAGCGGCAAGACGCGCGGGCAGGCGTTCGAGGAGGTGTTCCAGGCGGCCTCCGTCACGCGCTACAACGCGCTCGAGGCACGCCGGACGCTGCGCGGCGGCCCCCGCCGCGGCGGCATCCCGACCGTGCTCACCGCGAGCGTGCGGTACCGGCCGAAGGGCGTCGCGGGCGTCATCACCCCTTGGAACTACGCGCTCAGCCTGGCCGCCATGGACGTCGTGCCCGCGCTCGCGGCCGGCTGCGCGGTCGTGCAGAAGGCCGACGACCAGGGCGCACTGTCGATCCTCGCGCTGCGTCGGGCGTTCATCGACGCGGGTGTCCCCGAGGCGCTCTGGGCGGTCGTCACCGGCCCGGCGGCAGAGGTCGGCGAAGCGGTGACGGATGTCGCCGACTACATCTGCTTCACGGGTTCGACGGCCACCGGGCGCAAGGTCGCCGAGAAGGCCGGCCGCCGCCTCGTGGGCGCGTCGCTCGAACTCGGCGGCAAGAACGCCCTGCTCGTGCTCGACGACGCGGATCCCGTCGACGCCGCCCGCGGCGCCGCGCACGCCGCGTTCTCGGCCATGGGCCAGCTCTGCGTCTCGGTCGAGCGCCTCTACGTCGACCGCAAGGTCGCGGGCGAGTTCCAGCGCGAGCTCGTCACGCGTCTGCAGGGTGCCGCGCTCGGTTCCGCACTCGAGTTCGGGGCCGACTTCGGCTCGCTCACGAGCGCCGCGCAGCTCGCGCGCGTGCAGGCCCACCTCGACGACGCCGTCGCGAAGGGCGCGACCGTGCTCGTCGGCGGCCGGGCCCGCCCCGACCTCGGCCCGTGGTTCTTCGAGCCGACCGTGCTCACGGGCGTCACCCCCGAGATGAGCGTCTACGCCGACGAGACGTTCGGCGCCATCGCGTCGCTCTACCTCGTCGACGGCGATGCAGAGGCGATCGTCGCCGCGAACCAGAGCCAGTACGGCCTGAACGCGTCGATCTTCTCCGGTTCGCTGCGCCACGCCGGCCGCGTCGCAGACGCGCTCGAAGCCGGCAGCATCAACATCAACGAGGGCTACCGCGGCTCGTTCTCGGCCGTCTCGGCGCCCATGGGCGGCGTCAAGCAGTCGGGCGTCGGCCGTCGCAACGGCCGCGAGGGTCTGCTGCGCTTCGTCGAACCGATCACGGTCGCCCGCTCGACCGGCCTCATCCCGCTGCCGCGCACGGGCGCCGAGTACCGCACGCTCGTGCCGGTCATGGTGCTGGTGTCGCAGGCGCTCAAGGCCATCCGCCGCGCCTGACGGCTCCCCCGCGGCATCCGTCACGTTCTCAGGACGGATGCCGCGGCATCCGTCCTGCGCGAGCTCGGGTCACCGCGAGCTCAGGTCACCGCGAGCTCAGGTCGCCTCGGGGCTCAGGTCGCCTCTGAGTCGAACGGGGCCGCGTCGCCCGCGCCGAGGGCCTCGCGCTTGCGCTTGCGCTGCAGGTAGGCGGAGTTCTCGTTGACGGCGGCTCTGGCCACGACCGGCGTCGCCGGCTCGGCGAACGGGTCGGCGTCGCTCAGCGCGTCGCGGATGATGCGGCGCGGGTCGTACTGGCGCGGGTCGAGCTTCTGCCAGTCGACGTCGTCGAACTCGGGGCCCATCTCCTCGCGCATGCGGTCCTTCGCGCCATTCGCGAAGTCGCGCACCGAGCGCACGAACTTGCCGAGCATCGCTGCGTAATGCGGCAGGCGTTCGGGGCCGAGCAGGAACACGGCGATCACCCCGATGATGAGGAGTTTCTCGAACGTCAGACCGAACACCGTTACAGGATAGTCGGCGGCGAGGCGTACGAAACGCACGCTCGGCTGGCCGTAGGCTTGGCAGCTGAGAGAGTGCCGGGAGCCGCATCGTGTCCGAACGTGACCTGAACTGGAAGTACGTCGACGAATCCGTCGTCGAGAGCGAGGCCGTCGCCCGCGCGCGCCAGCAGTCCATCGAACTCGGCATCGAACCCGTCTCGCCCGCCGTCGGCGCGCAGCTCGCCGTCGTGTCCGCCGCTGCGCGGGCCGAATCGATCATCGAGATCGGCACGGGCGTCGGCGTCTCGGGCCTGTGGATGCTGCAGGCCGCCCGCGGCGCGCTGCTCACCTCGATCGACACCGAGAACGAATACCTCCAGGCCGCCCGCGAGAACTTCGCGGACGCCGGCGTGGCCGCCGCCCGCGTGCGGCTCATCGCGGGGCGTGCGAGCGAGGTCCTCCCCCGCATGAACGAGAACTCCTACGACGTCGTGTTCATCGACGCCGACGCCGGCTCCGTCATCGAGTACGTCGAGCACGGCCTGCGGCTCGCGAAGCCGACCGGCTCGGTGCTCGTGGCGCGGGCGCTCTGGCGCGGCCGCGTCGCCGACCCCGCGCGCCGCGACGACGAGGCGACGGCCTTCCGCGCCCTCATCTCCGAACTCTCCGCCTCGGCGGCCGTGGCCACGGCGGTCTCGCCGTCCGGCGACGGACTCCTGCAGATCGTCAAGCTCGGCGCCTGACCCGGAACGAACGCCCCACCGCGTTCCCGCTCGAACGCCTGCTCGCGCTCACGAGCGCCCGCGCCGCGGCATCCGGAACGCTCTGAGAACGACGGATGCCGCGTCACGACCTCGTGACGCGGCATCCGCCTTCTGCGTACTCGCCCGAGCGCCGAGGCGCTCGGCGGGCATGCCTCGAGCCGAGCACCGCACGCGGGCTCGGCTCGAAACTGGAACTGATCAGGCCGGGTTGACGACGCCGCCGAGCACGTCGTAGAGCTCCTTGGCCTCAGCATCGTTCACCGAGACGACAAGGCGTCCGCCGCCTTCGAGCGGTACCCGCACGATGATCAGACGACCCTCCTTCACAGCCTCCATAGGCCCGTCTCCGGTGCGTGGCTTCATGGCCGCCATTGAGCTACCCCTTTCGTGGCTGTATGCATCCATTATCGTTCATCGGAAGCAGTCCTGAGAAATCGCCGGGAGCCTGTGGATGACGCAGAGCGACCAACGACGCCTCGAGGCGACTCACGGCGGCGTCCAGTCGCTCCCGTCGATGCCCCACGCGATGAGGAGCCAGCCGACCTGCAGGGCCAGGAAGAGCACGACGACGCTCCAGCGGTACCACCTCGACCGCGGAATCGCCAACGCGCCCACGAGCGGGAACAACGGCGACGCGATGCGGAACACGCTCGACTGCGGGAAGAACACCGCGAGCAGGTACAGCGCGTAGCTCGCCGACCACAGCCGGATGTCGACGCCGAGCCGTCGCACGGCGGGCGTGAAGAGCAGGAGTGCGAACCCGAGCACGAGCGCCACGACGGCGATCGCGCCGAGCGGCTGCCCGAGCCACCATCCGCCCGACTCGAACCAGGCCGTGAACGGCACGAGTTCGCCGTACCCGATGTACGCGGCCCGCCAGGCGAGCTCGGTGTCGGTGTACGCGTGCAGGTCGCCGGTGCCGATCGCGGCCACGAGCAGCCAGCCGAAGCCGAAGAGCACCGCGAAGGCGGTGACGGATGCCGCGAGCACGCGTTCGCGCAGCGGGAACGGGTCGTCGCGCCGCCGCCACCAGCGCCAGAGCCAGTGCAGCCCCAGCGTCAACGCGAACGCGAGCGCACCCGGCCGGGTGAACGACCACAGTGCGATCACCGGGAACAGCCATCCGTAGCGCCGGTCGACGAGCAGCAGCAGGGCCGTGGCGAGCAGCAGGTAGCCGAGCGACTCGGCGTAGCCGAACTGCTTGATCGGCGACACCGGCGCGACGCAGAACAGCACGACGGCGAACATCGCCCGATCGGGTTCGAGGAACCGCGACATGAGGCGGTGCAGCACGAGCGCGGCCCCGAGGCCTGCGGCGAGGGAGACGACGACCGAGGCGATGTTCCACGGCACCTGGAACCAGGTGAGCATGCCGACGAACGCCGGATACACCGGCATGAACGCCCACGCGTTCTCGGCGACATGGCCGTCGACCGTCTGCGGCAGCACGCCCGGATACCCCGAGAGCAGGATGATCTGGTACCAGCGGGCGTCCCACATGTTCGCGAACTCGAAGTAGCCGGGCCTCGCGGCCGTCCAGGGGTTCGCGCCCTGCACGCTCGCGAGCGCGAGCACGAACACCGTCGTGATCGCGCGGGCGCCCACGAAGATGAGCACGACGCGCAGCCACCACGGCGCGAGACGCCACCGCACGCGCGGCGACCACCGCGTCGTCCGGAACGGGTCGGGCTCATGGCCGGGCTCCCGCTCGGGCCCGCGCTCGGTCTGCGCCGTCGTCATCGGCGGATCAGGCCCCGGTCAGCCACGACCGCAGGCCGATCTCGCACGCGAGGATCGCATCGAGGCGCACGCGCTCGTCATCTGTGTGCGCGAGGCTCGGGTCGCCCGGCCCGTAGTTGACCGCGGGCACGCCGAGGGCGCTGAAGCGCGCGACGTCCGTCCAGCCGTACTTGGGCCGCGCCTCGGCGCCCACCGCCGCGAGGAACCCCTGCACGAACGGGTCGTCGAGCCCCGGCCGGGCGCCCGCCGAGGCATCCGTCACCGTCACGTCGTACTCGGGGAACAGCGTGCGCATGGCCTGGATCGCCTCGTCGACCGTGCGGCTGGGGGCGAACCGGTAGTTGACCGTGAGCACGGCCTCGTCGGGCACGACGTTGCCGGCCACGCCGCCGCCGATGCCGACCGCGCTGAGCCCCTCGCGGTAGGCGAGCCCCTCGACGTCGACCGTCTCGGCCTCGAAGGCGGCGAGCCGCTCGAGCGCGGGGGCCAGCGCATGGATCGCGTTCACGCCCATCCACGGGCGCGAGGTGTGGGCGCGCGTGCCGGTCGCGCGGAGCTCGACGCGCAGCGTGCCGTTGCACCCGCCCTCGACCTGCCCGTTCGAGGATTCCCCGAGGATGGCGAAGTCGGCCTCGAACAGGTCGGGCCGCGCCTCGGCGAGGCGCTTCAACCCGTTCAGGTCGGCCGCGACCTCCTCGTGGTCGTAGAACATCCAGGTGACGTCGTAGACCGGGTCGGCGAGTTCGACGGCGAGCTTCAGCGCGACGGCGACGCCGCCCTTCATGTCGGTGGTGCCGCGGCCCCAGAGGTAGTCGACGCCGTCCTCGGTCTCGAACCGGGTCGGCACGTTGCCGTTGATCGGCACGGTGTCGAGGTGCCCGGCGATCACGACCCGGCGCTCGCGCCCGAGGTTCGTGCGCGCGACGATCGTGTCGCCGTCGCGGTGCAGCTCCAGGTGGGATGCCGCGGCGAGCGCCTGCTCGACGAGATCGGCGAGCACCGTCTCGTCGCCCGACACGCTCGGGATGTCGCAGATCGCCTTCGTGAGCGTCACCGAGTCGGCGGTCGGGTCGAGCGGGGCTGGCGTCTCGTCGGGCATTCCCCGAGTCTATTCGGGGCGCCCCCGTGACGCCGTGGCCGCGTCGCGAAGCCGCGCGCGTCGCCCCGCGTCATCCGCCCGCCCCGGTCGGTACCCTTGGAGCATGCCCGCGAACGAGACCGCCATCGCCCCTGCCCGCACCGCCGCCGCCACCGGTCTCACGACCGTCGCCGGCGACGGCACCGTGCTCGACGCCTGGTTCCCGGCGCCGCGCGTCGGCGCAGCGGCCGCACCGCTGGCGCCCGAGCACGCCGCGCTCGCGGGCGAGGACGCCCGCCGCAACGTCCGGATCGAGGCGATCGAGCTCGAGATCGACCTCGACGCCGCCCCGGCGAGCACGGCCGACGCGTACCTCCGCCTGCACGTGCTCTCGCACCTGCTCGCGGCGCCGAACACGATCAACCTCGACGGCGTCTTCGGGCACCTGCCCGCCGTGGTCTGGACGAACGCGGGCCCGGTGCACCCGGCCGACTTCGACCGTCTCCGCCCCGCCCTGCTGCGCGCGGGCATCCACGCGACGGGCCTCGACAAGTTCCCCCGCCTGCTCGACTACGTCACGCCCGAGCGCGTGCGCATCGCCGACGCCTCGCGCGTGCGCCTCGGCGCGCACCTCGCACCGGGCACCACGGTCATGCACGAGGGCTTCGTGAACTTCAACGCCGGCACGCTCGGCACCTCGATGGTCGAGGGGCGCGTGTCGCAGGGCGTCGTGGTCGGCGACGGCTCCGACATCGGCGGCGGCGCCTCGATCATGGGCACGCTCTCGGGCGGCGGCACCCAGCGCGTGTCGATCGGCGAGCGTGCGCTGCTCGGCGCGAACTCGGGCATCGGCATCTCGATCGGCGACGACACGGTCGTCGAGGCCGGCCTCTACGTCACCGCCGGCACGAAGGTCGCCGTGCTCGGAAGCGGCACCGACCGCACCGTCAAGGCGGTCGAGCTCTCGGGCGTCCCCAACCTGCTGTTCCGCCGCAACTCGGTCAACGGCCGGGTCGAGGTGCTCTCGCGCGACGGCCACGGCGTCACCCTGAACACGGCGCTCCACGCCTGAGTTCCGACGGGCCGTTCGCACGGCCCGCCCGCTCCATTACAGTTGTGCCTCAGGTCGCCGGGCGGCGGCCATCGCCGTGGGCGAGCACGAAGGAGTGACGTGGGCACCGACGCACCCAGAACCCGACACCACCGCTGGCTGAGAGCGCTCACCTGGACGCTCGCGGTCGTGCTGCTCCTCGTGCTCGCGGCAGGCGGCGTCGGGTGGTGGATCGTGCAGCGCTCGTTCCCCACGACGAGCGGGCGCATCGACGCTCCCGGCCTCATCGCGGCCGTGAGCGTGTACCGCGACGACGCGGGCATCCCCCAGATCGTCGCCGAGAACGACCACGACCTCTTCTACGCCCAGGGCTTCGTGCACGCGCAGGACCGGTTCTGGGAGATGGACTTCCGCCGCCACGTCACCGCCGGTCGGCTCGCCGAGCTCTTCGGGGCTTCGCAGGTCGGCACCGACACGTTCATCCGCACCCTGAACTGGCGCGGCGTCGCCGAGCAGGAGTACGAGCTGCTCGACGAATCCTCCCGCGCCTACTACGAGGCGTACGCGGCGGGCGTGAACGCCTACCTCGCCGAGCGCAGCGGCGCCGAGCTCTCCCTCGAGTACGCCGTGCTCGGTCTCCAGAACCCCGGCTACTCCCCCGAGCCCTGGACCCCCGTCGACTCGATCGCGTGGCTCAAGGCCATGGCCTGGGACCTGCGATCGAACCTCGGCGACGAGATCGACCGGGCCCTCCTCTCCTCCGCGCTGCCCGCCGAAGAGGTCGCGCGCCTGCATCCCGGCTTCGACTGGTCGACCGCGCCCACCATCATCGACGGGCTGCCCGCCGCGTCGGCGACGGCCTCGACGGGCGGTGCGACCCCCGTCGACCCCGCGCCCTCGGTGACGGATGCCGCGGACGGCGGTGCTGCGGCATCCGCGACGTCCGAGGCCACCGGGGCCAAGGCCGAGTACGTGGCCGCCCTCACTGCGCTGCGTGCGACGCTCGACGGCATCCCCGCCCTGCTCGGGCCGGAGGGCAACGACATCGGCTCCAACTCGTGGGTCGTCTCGGGAGAGCTGACCGCATCGGGCAAGCCGCTGCTCGCGAACGACCCGCACCTCGGCCCGGCGCTGCCGTCGATCTGGGCGCAGATGGGCCTGCACTGCGCCGCCCTCACCGACGCATGCACGTTCGACACCGCCGGCTACACGTTCGCGGGCCTTCCCGGCGTCATCATCGGCCACAACGAGCGCATCGCGTGGGGCTTCACGAACCTCGGACCCGATGTCGCCGACCTCTACCTCGAGCGCGTCACCGGCGACACCTACGAGCTCGACGGGGTGCAGCAGCCGCTGCAGGTGCGCGAGGAGACCATCCAGGTCGCCGGCGGTGCGCCTGTCACCGTGACGGTGCGCTCCACGGGTCGCGGGCCGATCGTCACCGACATCAGTCCGGACTTCACGGCCGTGGCCGATGAGTACCCCGCGGCATCCGGCGTCCTCGACGGCGCCTACGAACTGTCGCTGCAGTGGACCGCGCTCACCCCGGGCACGACCGCGCAGTCGATCTTCGCACTCGACCGCGCACGCGACTGGGACGAGTTCCGCGCCGCGGCGGCCCAGTTCGACGTGCCCTCGCAGAACCTGATCTACGCCGACGTCGACGGCAACATCGGCTATCAGGCGCCCGGAGCGGTGCCGATCCGGGCATCGGGCGACGGCACGCTGCCCCAGCCCGGATGGACGAGCGACGTCGGCTGGACCGGCGAGGTCGCGTTCGACGACCTGCCGAACGTGCTGAACCCGCCGCGCGGCTACCTCGTGACGGCGAACAACGCCGTGGTGAACGGCGGCCCCTTCCTCACCGCCGACTGGGACTACGGCTACCGCGCGACCGCCATCGAGCAGCTGCTGAAGGAGCGCATCGATGCCGGCGAGAAGCTCACCGCCGACGACTTCACGCGCATCCAGCTCGACACGAGTGACGCGAACGCCGCCGCGTTCCTCCCGGTCATCGCCGAGCTCGACCTCTCGGGCGACGCCGCGCGAGGTGCCGAGCTCCTCGCCGACTGGAACGGCCATGCCGACGCGAACAGCCCCGAGGCCGCGTACTTCGCCGTGTTCTGGAAGACCCTGCTCGCCGACATGTTCGAGACCCTCCCAGAGCAGACCCGCCCCACGGGCGGCGACCGCTGGTTCAGCGTCGTCGGAACCCTGCTCGGCGAACCCGACGCCGCCTGGTGGACGAACGACCGGCTCGGCGTCACCGGCCGCGACGCGATGATCGCCGATGCGCTCGGCGAGGCCTGGGGCGAGGCGACGAGCCGCATGGGCGGCAACGCCGACACGTGGCGCTGGGGTCGCCTGCACACGCTCACCCTCACCAACGCGAGCTTCGGCACCTCGGGCATCGCGCCCATCGAATGGCTCTTCAACCGCGGCCCCTACGAGCTCGGCGGCGGTTCGTCGATCGTGAACGCCATCGGCTGGGATGCGACGCTGGGCTACGGCGTCGACTGGGTGCCGTCGATGCGCATGGTCGTCGACCTGAACGACCTCGACGCCTCGACGTGGGTCAACCTCACCGGCGCATCGGGCCACGCGTTCCACCCGAACTACACCGACCAGGCGCCGCTCTGGCAGCACGGCGAGACCCGCGACTGGCCGTTCAGCCTCGACGCGGTCCGCGCTGCCACGACCGACACCCTCGATCTCCGGCCGGCGGCCGGATCCTCGCCGCCGGCCGCCACGGATCCGGCGTCGAGCGAGACGCCCGTGGCGGGGTGACCCGACCACGAGACGCACGAACGCCGAAGGGGCGCCACGCGAACGTGGCGCCCCTTCGGCGTCTCGGCGGCCGCGGCATCCGTCCGCCCGATTCAGGCGGACCGACGACGGGACCGGCGCTCAGGCGCCGGGGTAGCGGCGCTCGGGCTCGCCGATGTAGAGCTGCTGCGGGCGACCGATCTTGGTCTGCGGGTCGAGGTTCATCTCGCGCCAGTGCGCCATCCAGCCGGGCAGGCGGCCGATCGCGAACAGCACGGTGAACATGCGCGTCGGGAAGCCCATGGCCTTGTAGATCACGCCGGTGTAGAAGTCGACGTTCGGGTACAGGCGACGCTCCTTGAAGTAGTCGTCCTGCAGCGCGAACTGCTCGAGCTCCTTGGCGATGTCGAGCAGCGGGTCGGCCACGCCGAGGCCGGCGAGCACCTCGTCTGCCGACTGCTTGACGATCGTCGCACGCGGGTCGTAGTTCTTGTACACGCGGTGGCCGAAGCCCATGAGCTTGACGCCGTCTTCCTTGCGCTTCACGCGCTCGACGAACTTGCCCACGCCCTCGCCGGAGTCGCGGATCTGCGCGAGCATCTGCAGCACGGCCTCGTTGGCGCCGCCGTGCAGCGGGCCCGAGAGCGCCTGGATGCCGGCGGAGATCGACGCGTACAGGTTCGCACCGGTCGAGCCGACGAGGCGGACGGTCGAGGTCGAGGCGTTCTGCTCGTGGTCCTCGTGGAGGATCAGCAGGCGATCGAGCGCCTTCGAGAGCACCGGGTCGATCTCGTACGGCTCGGCCATGTTGCCGAAGTTCAGCCGCAGGAAGTTGTCGACGAAGCTCAGCGAGTTGTCGGGGTACAGGAACGCCTGCCCGAGGCTCTTCTTGTGCGCGTAGGCCGCGATGACCGGCAGCTTCGCGAGGAGGCGCACCATGGTGAGCTCGACGTCGTCGGGGTCCTGGCCCTCGTAGTACGTGGAGAGTGCCGAGACGGCGCTCGAGAGCACCGACATCGGGTGCGCGGTGTGCGGCAGCGCCGAGAAGAAACGCTTGAGGTCTTCGTGCAGCAGCGTGTGGCGACGGATCTTCTCGTCGAACTCGCCCAGCTCGTCGGCCGTCGGCAGCGACCCGTAGAGGAGCAGCCAGGCCACCTCGAGGTAGGTCGAGTGCTCGGCCAGCTGCTCGATCGGGTACCCGCGGTATCGCAGGATGCCCTGGTTGCCGTCGATGTACGTGATCTCGGACTGCGTCGAGGCCGTGTTCACGAAGCCGTAGTCGAGTGCGGTGAGCCCGGTCTGTCGCGTCAGCGTCGACAGGTCGATGCTCGAGGCGCCGTCGACGGCGGCACGAATGGGGAACTCCGCGGTACCACCCGGGAAGTTCAGGGTCGCCTGAAGGGGCTTCTGGCCTTCGGCTGCGTTCAGAGCGTCGCTCACGGCGCCTCCTGTGATCGTCATGTGCGGTCACCTGCTTTCCGTCTCGCGGCGTGGTTCGGCCGCGATCCGAACTACAGCCTAGACGTGGCCGGGGCACACTGTCGCATCCGCCAATACAACCGGCGAGCAGTTGCCGGATTCGACAGATGCGACCGCGATCGGGACCCCTCCGGCTGTGTCAGGCCACAGTCACGACCCGACCCGCGGACGATGCGCAGACGAGTCGGGCGCGAATCCGAGGTCGTCTCAGGCGACGGATGCCGCGAGTCGGCGTGCGGCGGCTGCGACGCGTTCGTCGGTGGCGGTCAGCGACAGCCGCACGTGCTCGGGGTAGTGGTCTCCGTAGAAGTGCCCCGGGCCGGCGACGATGCCGAGGTCGGCGAGCCGTCCGATGGACTCCCACGCGTCGCGCCCCTCGGTGGCCCAGAGGTAGAGTCCGGCCTCGCTGCGGTCGATGCGGAATCCGGCGGCCTCGAGAGCCGGCAGCAGCACGTCGCGGCGCGCGCGGTAGCGCTCCTTCTGCTCGGCCACGTGCGCGTCGTCGCCGAGCGCGGCCACCATGGCGGCCTGCAGCGGTGCCGGCAGCATGAGCCCGGCGTGCTTGCGCACGTTCGTGAGCTGCTCGATGAGGAGCCCGCAGCCGACGACGAACGCGGCACGGTAGCCGGCCATGTTCGACTGCTTGCTGAGAGAGTAGACGGCGAGCGTGCCGCTGCGGTTCTCGCCGCTCACGCGCGGGTCGAGGATGCTCGGCACGCGCTCGTCGTTCCAGGGGGCGTCCCAGCCGAGCTCGGCGTAGCACTCGTCGCTGACGATGGTCGCGCCGAGTTCGCGCGCCCGGGTCTGCGCGGCGCGCAGCTCGTCGACGTCGAGCACGCGCCCGTCGGGGTTGCCGGGGCTGTTCAGCCACACGAGCTTCGTCTCGGCCGGCCACTCGGCCGGGTCGTCGGAGGCGAGTGCGTCGGCTCCGGCGATGGCCGCGCCGATCGCATACGTCGGGTACGCGGCGCGGGGGTGGACGACGACGTCGCCCTCGCCGACGCCGAGCATCATCGGCAGCAACGCGACGAGTTCTTTGGAGCCGATCGTCGGCAGCACGTTGCGTTCGCCGAGGCCCGTGCCGACCACGCCTCGACGGCGTTCGAACCACTCGACGATCGCTCGGCGGAGTTCGGGCGTGCCCACGGTCTGCGGATAGGCGTGCGCATCGGTCGCGGCCGACAGCGCCTCGCGGATCACCGCGGGCGTCTCATCGACGGGCGAGCCGATCGAGAGGTCGACGACGCCGTCGGGATGCACGGCCGCGCGCTCCCGGTAGGGGGTCATCAGGTCCCACGGGTAGTCGGGCAGCGCGCCGAGCGCCATGTCAGTGCGCCTGCGGGGGCAGCACGGCGATGACGGGGTGGTCCTTCGCGATGACGCCGACCTTGGCGGCGCCGCCGGGCGAGCCGAGGTCGTCGAAGAACTCGACGTTGGCCTTGTAGTAGTCGGCCCACTCGTCGGGGAGGTCGTCTTCGTAGTAGATGGCCTCGACCGGGCAGACCGGTTCGCATGCGCCGCAGTCGACGCATTCGTCGGGGTGGATGTAGAGCGAGCGCTCGCCCTCGTAGATGCAGTCGACCGGGCACTCGTCGATGCAGGCGCGGTCTTTGACGTCGACACACGGAAGGGCGATGACGTAGGTCACGGTGGCTCGGAGTCCTTTCGGAAGACTGGAACTTCAGTCTATGCCGCGCCGAAGCCCGGCGAGGCCGCGCCCGAGGCCGAGCCGGCGACTACGGCGCCGGCGGGGCGCGTGCGCTGCGGCAGTCGCGGCCAGGCCACGACGAACACGGTCACGAGCGCCGGGCCGATCGACCAGATCGTGCCCGTGAGGTCGCCGACCACGAGCACGGAACCACCCGGACCGGGCAGCGTCAGCAGGCCCACCATGAGGATCACGCCGAGTCCGGCCACCGCGGCGACCAGCCGACCCCCGCCGATCGTGCGGAACGCGACGAGCAGCGCCGCGACGCCGATGAGCGCCACGACGAGACCCCACGGCAGGCTCACCTCGCCGATCCGCCAGACCTGGCGATGACCGACCGTGCCGAGCGTGCCGTAGATCGCGCCGACGAGGAGCGCGAGCACGAGCGTCGCGACGCGGCTCCAGAGGCTCGTCTCGCCGAGGTCGTTCACTTCGGCGTCACCGTGTACGAGACCGTGGAGTCCTGCACGGTGAGGAGCACCAGGTACGTGCCGTTCGAGTAGACGTTCGCGTCGAGCTGCCCTCCGGTGAGCGCGTCGCGCTGCTCCTGGGTCATCGAGGTGTCTTCGGCGAAGCCCGCCTCCTCGAGTGCCGACGCGGCCGCCGCCGCGGGGTCGGCCGCGGTCGAGTCCACGACCACGACCCAGCCGTTCGCGTCGCCCGTGCCGATGCCGACCGTGATCTGGCCCTCGACCACCGGGATCTCGGCCGGGAAACCCTCGGGCAGTTCGCCGCCGAGGCTCACGTCGCCGCCCGTAGCGCCCTCGATCGCGTCTTCGACGCCGTTCTGCACGAGATCCTCGACGGGGTTGACGCAGCCCGTGAGCAGCCCTGCGGCGAGGCCCGCCGCCGCGACGGCGAGGGCGGCGCGAACCGCCGTGCGCGGCATCCGGACCCTGGACGAAGGTGATGACATCGTGACTCCTCGATGGATTCGGTGTCCTCGGATTCTACCGGCGCGCATGCCGTAGCGTGGAGCCCCAGCCACCCGAGAGGATCGACGACGATGACGACACCCGAGCCCGAGCCCGCCCGCCCCGAGGTCGACCTGGCGTTCGACGGCGACGTCGCGATCGTGACGATCGACCGTCCGAAGGCGCTCAACGCACTCTCGTCCTCGGTCCTCGAAGCACTCGACGACGCCTTCGCGCGCATCGCGGATGCCGCGGCATCCGTTCGAGGCGTGCTCGTCGTCGGTGCCGGCGGGCGTGCGTTCGTCGCGGGCGCCGACATCGCCGGCATGGCCGGTGCGACACCCGAGGAGGGGCGACGCTCGGCCGAGCTCGGCCACCGTGTCGCGGCGCGCATCGAGGCCTGCGACGCGCCCGTGATCGCCTGCGTCGACGGGTTCGCGCTCGGCGGTGGCCTCGAGCTCGCGCTCGCCTGCGACTTCATCTACGCGACGGATGCCTCGAGCTTCGGCCAGCCCGAGGTGCGCCTCGGACTCATCCCCGGGTTCGGGGGCACCGTGCGCCTGCCGCGCGTCGTCGGCCCCGCCCGCGCGAAGGAACTCATCTACAGCGGACGCCGCATCGGCATCGACGAAGCGGTCGAGGCGGGGCTCGTGGTGCGCCGCTTCGCCGACCGCGAGGCGCTGCTCGCCGGAGCCCGCGAGACGGTCGCGCAGATCGCGCAGAACTCCCCCGTCGCCGTCGCGAACGCCAAGCGCGTGCTCGTGGGCGCCGCAGGCCGGTCGACCGACGAGGCCGTCGCGATCGAGGTCGGCGGGTTCGCCGAGGCCTTCGGCACCGACGACATGCGCGAAGGCGTCGCGGCGTTCCTCGAGAAGCGCTCCCCCGGGTTCAGCAGCTGAGTCGGAGAGATGTCGTGCTCCTCGGGCCCGACGGAGGACCGGCGCCGGTCGAGCGTTGACGGTCAGGCGATGGCCGTCAGGCGATGACGGTCAGGCAGCGATGAGGTCAGCCGGTCACGCGCATCGCCAGCCAGGCGAAGCCGTCGAACCGAACGCCGTCGGCGCCGAACATCTCGAGGTGCAGGTGGGGGCCCGTCGACTGACCGGTGGTGCCGACGACGCCGATCTGCTGGCCGGCCGTGACGTGGTCGCCCACGCCCACCGTCATCGAGCCGCTCTGCATGTGGGCGTACGACGAGGTCACGAGCGTGCCGCCGATGTTGTGCTGCACCTCGATGTTCACGCCGAGACCGCCGCCGTTCTCGGTCGCGAGCACGACGACGCCGTCGGCGATCGACACGATCGGCGAACCGTTGCCCGGGTTGAAGTCGACGCCGTCGTGCACCGTCGAGCAGCCGGCGCAGGGAGCCGAGCGGGGGCCGAACCCGTCGCTCTGGCGCTCGGGGGTGAGCACGGGCCACACGATGCGGTCGGTCTCGATGAGCGAGACCGAGCCGACGCTCGCGACCTGCGACACCAGAGGCGGCGGGGCGGCCTCGACCGCGTAGGTGCTCGCACCCGCGACCGCTGCCGGCATGACCACGTCGCTCGCGACCTCGATGGTCTGCGGCTCGAGCTCGACCGTGTCGCCGGTGTACGGCGCCGGCGCGTAGACCGAGGCGGTCGTGTCGCTCGCGCTCACGGCGAGGGCCGGAACACTCGAGCTGATCACCATGGCCCCGACGAAGCCGAGTCCGAGCAGCACGAGACCGGCCCGTCGTGGGAGCAGGTCGCGCATGGGCGGCACCGAGGCGATCGCGGCGCGGAAGGCCTGGTTCGCGGGAAGGACACGGGCATGGGTGCCGCGGACGGCCGCACGGGATCGCGCAGCGGCTCGGCGGCCGAAGTGGGGGAAGGTCATGGGTGGAGCAGGTATTTCTGGTCGGGGGCGTCCAGGTGAATCATTCCAACGTATGAAACGTTTCTGTACAAACCCTCAACTTCGCCTGCGCAACCCGTGTGCGCCGGTGCACTCCAGCCCCGTGGAGACGCCGAAAGGGGCGGATGTCGCAGGCTTGCAACCCGTGACATCCGCCCCTCTCGAAGCGGCCTAGCCCTGCTTCTTCAGGCGCGAGGTCGTGCGAGCGCGCGCCGTGGCGTCGAGCTCGACCTTGCGGATGCGCACGGCGGCCGGGGTGACCTCGACGCACTCGTCTTCACGCGCGAACTCGAGGCACTCCTCGAGCGAGAGCTGGCGCGACGGAGTCATCGACTCGAAGTTGTCGGCCGTCGACTGACGCATGTTCGTCAGCTTCTTCTCCTTGGTGATGTTGACGTCCATGTCGTCGTTGCGCGAGTTCTCGCCGATGACCATGCCCTCGTAGACCTCTTCGGTCGGGTTCACGAAGAACGTCATGCGCTCCTGGAGCGCGATGATCGCGAACGGCGTCACGACGCCGGAGCGGTCGGCGACGATCGAGCCGTTGTTGCGGGTGACGATCTGGCCGGCCCACGCGTCGTAGCCGTGCGAGATCGCGTTCGCGATGCCGGTGCCGCGCGTGGTCGTCATGAACTCGGTGCGGAAGCCGATGAGGCCGCGGCTCGGGACGATGAACTCCATGCGCACCCAGCCGGTGCCGTGGTTCGACATGTTGTCCATGCGGCCCTTGCGCGACGCGAGCAGCTGCGTGATCGCGCCGAGGTACTCCTCGGGTGCGTCGATCGTGAGGTGCTCGTAGGGCTCGTGCGTCTTGCCGTCGACCTGCTTGGTGACCACCTGGGGCTTGCCGACGGTGAGCTCGTAGCCCTCGCGGCGCATCTGCTCGACGAGGATCGCGAGCGCGAGCTCGCCACGGCCCTGGACCTCCCACGCGTCGGGGCGTCCGATGTCGACGACCTTGAGCGAGACGTTGCCGACGAGTTCGCGGTCGAGGCGGTCCTTGACCATGCGCGCGGTGAGCTTGTGGCCCTTGACCTTGCCGACGAGCGGCGAGGTGTTGGTGCCGATGGTCATCGAGATGGCCGGCTCGTCGACCGCGATGATCGGGAGCGGGCGCACGTCTTCGGGGTCGGCGAGCGTGTCGCCGATCATGATGTCCTCGAAGCCCGCGACCACGGCGATGTCACCGGGGCCGGCGCTCTCGGCGGGGTAGCGGTCGAGCGCCTTCGTCAGGAAGAGCTCGGTCACGCGCACGTTCTGAACCGTGCCGTCGTGCTTGACCCACGCGACGGTCTGGCCCTTCTTGATGGTGCCCTGGAAGACGCGGAGCAGCGCGAGGCGGCCGAGGAACGGCGATGCGTCGAGGTTGGTGACGTGCGCCTGCAGCGGGTGCTCGTCGTCGTAGGTCGGAGCCGGGATGTGTTCGAGGATGGCCTCGAAGAGGGGCTCGAGGTCGTCGTTGTCGGGCAGTTCGCCGTTCTCGGGCTTGGTGTGGCTCGCGGCGCCGTTGCGGCCCGAGGCGTAGACGACGGGCACGTCGAGGATCGCGTCGAGGTCGAGGTCGGGCACGTCGTCGGCCAGGTCGGAGGCGAGACCGAGCAGGAGGTCCTGGCTCTCGGCGACGACCTCGTCGATGCGCGCGTCGGGGCGGTCGGTCTTGTTCACGAGGAGGATGACCGGCATGCGGGCCTCGAGGGCCTTGCGGAGCACGAAGCGGGTCTGGGGCAGCGGACCCTCGCTCGCGTCGACGAGCAGCACGACGCCGTCGACCATGGAGAGGCCGCGCTCGACCTCGCCGCCGAAGTCGGCGTGACCCGGGGTGTCGATGACGTTGATCGTGATGGGGGTGCCGCCCGCGTGGACGCCGTTGTACGAGATCGCCGTGTTCTTGGCGAGGATCGTGATGCCCTTCTCGCGCTCGAGCTCGTTGGAGTCCATCGCACGCTCTTCGACGTGCGCGTGCTCGGCGAACGAGTGCGTCTGGTTGAGCATCGCGTCGACGAGCGTGGTCTTGCCGTGGTCGACGTGAGCGACGATCGCGACATTGCGCAGGTCGTTGCGGGTGGCGTTCGCCATGTTCGGTCCTCTGGGCTGGTGGGCTTCGGATGCCGCGCCCCTCGGCCGCGAGGGCGGCACGACGGAGAACGCGGGAAGCGCTTTGGTGAAGGTCTGGGGATGCACGACCGAGATCGACGGCTCGCGCCCGACAAGCCTACCGTGCCGAGGCCGTGTTCACCTGAGAACCGAGAACGCCCGGCATCCGAAGATCGGATGCCGGGCGTTCGCGGGTGCGCGGCGAGCCGCGCCGAGCCGGTTCGGGGCTACGCCCCGAGCTCGATGTTCGCGCCCGGAATGGCCGCGAGCAGGTCTTGCGTGTACTGCTGCCGGGGGTTCTCGAACACCTCGTCGGTGGTCGCGGCCTCGACGATGCGACCGCGCTGCATGACGCTCACGTGGTCGGCGATCACCCGGACGACCGCGAGGTCGTGCGTGATGAACAGGTACGTGAGGCCGAGTTCGCCCTGCAGATCGGCGAGCAGGCGCAGGATCTGGGCCTGCACGAGCACGTCGAGCGCCGAGACGGCCTCGTCGAGCACGACGATCTCGGGCTTCAGCGCGAGCGCACGCGCGATCGCGATGCGCTGACGCTGACCGCCGGAGAGCTCGTTCGGGTAGCGACCGACCAGGGTGCGCGGAAGCGACACCTGGTCGAGCAGCTCGAAGACGCGCTCGCGACGCGAGGCGCGGTCGCCCACGCCGTGCGTCGAGAGCGGCTCGGAGATCGTGTTGCCGATGTTGCGCAGCGGGTTCAACGAACCGTACGGGTCCTGGAAGACCGGCTGCATGCGGCTTCGCAGGTCGAAGAGCTGCTTGCCCGTGACGCTGGCCAGGTCTTGACCGCCGACGACGATCTTGCCCGACGTGGCGTCTTCGAGCTTCAGGAGCATCTTCGCGACGGTCGACTTGCCCGAGCCCGACTCGCCCACGAGCGCCATGGTCGTGCCCTTGGGGATCTGGAACGACACGTCGTCGACCGCGGTGAAGTCGCCCGCACCACGGATCTTGTAGACCTTGGTGAGGTGCTCGACCGTGATCGCCGGCGGCGCCGACTCGGCCGCCGCGAGCAGCTCGGCTCGCGCCTCGGCCGTCGCGAGCAGGTCGATCTCGTCGCCCGCCGCCGTCTCGGCGTCGGACTGCATCGCGGCCTCGGCCGCGGCGATGCTGCCCGTGGCCTGGATGCGCCGCGACGCGAGGCTCGGGGCCGCGGCCACGAGACGCTGCGTGTACGGGTGCTGCGGGTTCTGCAGGATCTCGACCGACGGGCCGGACTCGACCACGCGGCCCTTGTACATGACCACGAGCTGCTCGGCGCGCTCGGCCGCGAGGCCGAGGTCGTGCGTGATGAACAGCAGGGTCGTGCCGAGCTCGCGGGTCAGCGACTCGAGGTGGTCGAGGATCACGCGCTGCACGGTGACGTCGAGCGCCGAGGTGGGCTCGTCGGCGATGAGCAGCTGCGGGTCTGCGGCCAGGCCCATGCCGATGAGCACGCGCTGGCGCATGCCGCCCGAGAACTGGTGCGGGAACTGCTTGAGGCGACGGTCGGCGTCTTGGAGGCCGGCCTGCTTCAGCACCTCGATCGCGCGCTTCTTGATCTCCTTGCGGCCGGTCGCGATGCCGTTGGCCTTGATGGCCTCCTCGACCTGGAAGCCGATCGACCAGACCGGGTTCAGGTTGGACATCGGGTCCTGGGGGACGAAGCCGATCTTGCGACCGCGGACGACCTCCATCTCCTTCTTCGACGCCTTGGTCAGGTCTTGGCCGTCGAGGAGGATCTGGCCGCCCGTGACCTGGCCGGTGCCGGGGAGCAGGTTGATGATCGCGTGCGCGGTCGTCGACTTGCCGGAGCCGGACTCGCCGACGATCGCGAGGCTCTGGCCGCGGTAGAGCGTGATGTTCACGCCGTCGACGGCCTTGACCAGGCCGTTCTGGGTGTTGAACCCGACCTCGAGGTTCTTGATCTCGAGGATCGGACGCTCGGAGCCGTCGCGGCGCACGGCCGATTCGGTTGCCTTCGTGGTGTCGGTCATCGACGTGCCCTCGCCTTCGGGTCGAGCGCGTCGCGGACGACCTCGCCGAGCATGATGAAGCTGAGCACCGTGATCGACAGCGCGATCGACGGGAGGATCAGCACCTGCGGGGCGGTGCGGAGGTCGAGCTGCGCGGCGCTGATGTCATTGCCCCACGACATGGTGCTCGACGGCAGTCCGACGCCGAGGAACGACAGGGTCGCCTCCGCGACGATCGCCGAGGCGAGCGAGATCGTGGTGATGACGATCACGGGCGCGATCGAGTTCGGGAGCACGTGACGGAGCAGGATGCGGAAGCGCGACACGCCGAGGGCGGTGGCCGCCATGACGTAGTCGGCGTTCTTCACCCTCAGGATCTCGGCTCTCAGCACACGTGCTGTCGCCGGCCACGCGAATATGCCGATGGCGAGCGAGATCACCCACACGTTCGCGTACTTCGAGAACACCGACATGATGACCACGGCCGCGAGGATGTAGGGGATCGAGAAGAAGATGTCGCCGAGGCGCGAGAGCACCGAGTCGATCCATCCGCCGTAGAAGCCCGCGAACGCGCCGAACGTGATGCCGAGCACGGCCACGAGCACGGTCACGATGATGCCGACCGAGAGCGACGTCGACGTGCCGTGGATGATGCGCGAGTAGATGTCGCAACCCTGCTTGGTGAAGCCGAGCGGGTGGCCGTCTGCCGGGCCGCCGTTGCTGTTCGAGAGCTGGCAGTCGTTGTTCGGCGGAACCTGCGTGAACAGGCCCGGGAACAGGGCGACGATCACGACGAGCACGATGAGCGCCGACGAGATCCAGAACATCGGACGGCCTCGGACGTCGGCCCAGGCGTCGGTCCAGAGGTTGGTGGGCTTGCCCTCGGCCTTGACCTTGTCGATCGCGACGAGAGGGGTCTCTTCGAGCGGTGCGACGAAGTGCTGCTGATCGGGTCTGGTGTTACTTGGCATAGCGGATCCTCGGGTCGAGAACGGCGTACAGAAGATCGACCAGCAGGTTCACCACGAGGTAGATCAGCACCATCACGGTCACGAACGAGACGACCGTGGGGCCCTCGCCGCGAATGATCGCCTGGTAGAGCGTGCGTCCCACACCGGGGACGTTGAAGATGCCCTCGGTGACGGTCGCACCGACCATGAGCACGCCGAAGTCGACGGCCAGGTAAGTCACCACCGGGATGAGGGAGTTGCGCAGGATGTGCACGGGGACGATACGGCTGCGGGAGAGGCCCTTGCTCGCGGCGGTGCGAACGAAGTCCTGTCCGTCGGTCTCGATGACTGACGCCCTCGTCAGTCGCGTGATCTGCGCGAAGCTGATCGTCGCCAGCACGATCGCCGGGAGTATCAGGTCTTGGGTCGGTGCGCCTGGCCCGACCGTGGTTCTGAACCACCCGAGCTGGATGCCGAAGATGAACTGGGCGACGAAGGCGACCACGAACACCGGCAGCGAGATGAGGATGAGGCTCACGACGAGCGCGCTGGCGTCGAAGATGCCGCCCTTGCGGAGACCCGAGATGAGACCGACGGCGATGCCGAACACCATCTCGATGATGACCGCCATGAGGGCCAGTCGCAGCGTCACCGGGAACGTCTCGGCGAGGATCTCGGAGACCGGCTGCCCGGAGAAGGACGTGCCGAGATCTCCGCGGAAGATGTTGCCGAGGAAGATGAAGTACTGGACGATGAACGGCTGGTCGAGGTTGTACCGCTCACGGAGCTGTTCGAGCACCTGGGGCGGCGGGGTCTTGTCGCCGAACAGGGCGACGATCGGGTCGCCCGGCATGGCGAAGACCATGAAGTAGATCAGGAACGTTGTTCCGAGCAGTACAGGGATCGCCTGCAGCAGTCGGCGCGCGATGTATCCGGCCATCGATCAGGCCTCGCGCTTCGGATTAGTGGACATGTGGAAGAAACCTCACCCTTATGCGAGTTCGACCCCACGATGCTACGCCGATCAGACGTGCACCGGAGGATACGTGAGTGTGGGGCGGCAGCCGATGGCTGCCGCCCCACGGGCGCCTCAGAGTCTAACCCCGAGACATCCCAGATCGAGAATTACTCGCTCTTGGTGATCTCGTAGTACAGCGGCACGGAGTTCCAGCCGAACTGCACGTCCTCGACCGTCTGGCCCCAAGCACCGTTGACCGTGGAGTACCACAGCGGGATCGCGGGGAGGTCCTGGAAGAGGATCTCCTGCGCCTGCTGGAACTTCTCGTTCGCGGAAGCGAGGTCGGTGTCGGCACGGCCCTCCTGGAGGAGAGCGTCGAAGTCGGCGTTCGAGTAGTCGCCGTCGTTCGAGCCTGCGCCGGTCGCGTAGATCGGGCCGAGGAAGTTGAACAGCGCCGGGTAGTCGGCCTGCCAACCGGTACGGAAGCCGGTCTCGATCGTGCGGTCGGTGATCGCGGTGCGGACCTCGGCGAAGGTCGGGTACGGAGCGCCCGACGCGTCGATGCCGAGGTTGTTCTTCAGCTGGTTCGCGACTGCGTCGACCCAGGCCTGGTGGCCGCCGTCGGCGTTGTACGCGATCTGGAAGGTGCCGCTCCACGGGGAGATGGCGTCAGCCTGGGCCCACAGGTCCTTGGCTGCGTCGGCGTCGAAGTCGAGGACCTCGGATCCGGGGATGTCCTCGGAGTAGCCGTCGATGACCGGCGACGTGAAGTCGTGGGCCGGCGTGCGGGTGCCCGAGAAGATCACGTCGGTGATCTCTTCGCGGTCGATCGCCTTCGAGATGGCGGCGCGACGCAGCTTGCCCTCTTCGCCACCGAAGTGCGCGAGGCGGTCGGGAACCGTGAACGACTGGAAGATCGCTGCGGCCTGCGTGACGGCACGGTCGCCGAACTCGTCCTGGAAGGTCGAGAGAGCGCCGTCGGGGATGGCGTCGAGGACGTCGAGGTTGCCGCCCTGGAGGTCGGCGTACGCCGCTTCCTGCGTGGCGTAGAAGACGATGTCGAGGCCGCCGTTCTTCGGGGCACGAGGACCGTCGTAGTCGGGGTTCGCGACGAGGCTGATGCGCTCGTTGTGCTTCCAGGCGCCTTCACCGTCGAGCATGTACGGGCCGTTGCCGATCGGGTTCTCACCGAATGCGTCGATGTCGTCGAACGCCGAGGCGGGCAGCGGGTAGAAGGCCGAGTAGCCGAGGCTGAGCGGGAAGTCCGACTCGGGCTGGATCAGGGCGACCGTGAAGGTCGTGTCGTCGACGACCTTGAGGCCGGGGAGCTCTGCGACGTCCTCATCGTAGGAGAAGCCCTCGATGTCGGCGAAGAAGTACTGCGAGAGCTGCGGGCCGTTGGCCGTGTTCGCGCCGTAGTTCCATGCGTCGACGAACGAGCTCGCGGTCACGTCTTCACCGTTGGTGAACTTCAGACCCGGCTTGATCTTGATCGTGTAGTTCTGCGCGTCTTCGGTGTCGATGGACTCCGCGACGTCGTTGTGCACGGCGCCGTCTGCGTCGTAGTAGACCAGACCCGCGAAGATCGAGTCGATGATCTTGCCGCCACCGGTCTCGTTGGTGTTGGTGGGAACCAGCGGGTTCTGGGGCTCGGAGCCGTTGGTGGTGACGACTGCGGAAGTGCTCGCGCCGTCGGTCGCCTCGGGCGAGCCGCTCGTGCAACCGGTGAGCACGAGCACTCCGGCCGCAGCAAGAGCAATGGCTGCAACGCCGATTCTCTTGATCTTCAATGTTCCTCCTGTAGACGTGCGTCGGCAGTGCGGCTTCTGGCCGCCCTGGAGCGCGGGATGAGTCGAGACTATGAATCGCCAACCCTCGAAGCAAACTCCTGCGCAAACTGTTACCGACGCGCAACCTTGCGAACGCAACGTGCGACGGATTCCGGCGTGGCGCGCAGGATCTTTGCACACACGGCTCGTATGCGAGGATCAGTGCATGTCGGCTGCTCGTTTGCGCATCGAGATCATCATCGTGCTGGGCCTCTCGCTCGGCGCCTCGGCGGTGTACTCGGTCGTCTCGATCATCGCGAAGCTCACGGCCGCGCAGGCGCTCGGAGACCAGTCGGTCGCCCTCAACCCGAGCCGGTCGCAGCGCGAGTGGCTCGACTTCACGTACCAGTTCCTCGACGTGTTCTTCGGCCTGTTCGCGGTCGCGCTCGTGCTGTACCTGCTGTGGCAGCCGGGGCGCAGCCCGTTCCGTCGCATCGGCTTCGACCTGACCCGGCCGGGGCGCGACGCGGCATCCGGCCTGCTCCTCGTGCTGGTGATCGGCGTGCCGGGGCTCGCGCTGTACGCGGCAGGCCGTGCGCTCGGCATCACGGTCGCGGTGCAGGCGTCACCGGCCGACTGGCTGTGGTGGACCGTGCCGATCCTGGTCCTGCGCGCGCTCGAGGCCGCGCTCACCGAGGAGCTCATCGTCGTCGGCTACCTGTTCACGCGACTGCGCGAGCTCGGCGTCGGCCCGTGGGCGACGATCGTCTCGAGCGCACTGCTGCGCGGCAGCTACCACCTGTACCAGGGCTTCGGTCCGTTCGTCGGCAACGCGGCGATGGGCATCGTCTTCGGCTGGTGCTACCAGCGGTGGGGGCGCACGATGCCGCTCGTCGTCGCGCACTTCGTGCTCGACGTCGTGTCGTTCGTGGGCTACCCCCTGGCCGTCGCCTGGTGGCCCGGGCTGTTCGCCGCGCCGGCCTCCTGAGGCTCGCGCTCGGGTTGCGGATGCCGCGGCTCGGGCAGCGGGTGCCGCGGCCGGGTCCTCGGGGCGAGGTGCGACCCGCTCGCGAGCGCGAGCACCGTGGCCGGCATCGGCGGCAGCGCCTCCTCGGGCGGCTCGACGCGGAGGTCCGAGTCGCTCGCGCGCACACGGGCCATCTCGAGCCAGCTGTGCCGCGACGGCGTGCAGGCGGCCGAGATGCCGTCGACGCCGTAGACGCCCGACTGCGCGAGCGCGCTCAACGAGTCGGCGCGCCGCAACGCCTCGGCGAGACCGGGATCTCGTCGCTCCAGGAGGCCGGCCCGCTGCTCGAGCCCGAACACGCGCGACGCCGCCGCGCTGCAGACGACCATCGCCGCGACGAACCCGACGCCGCCGACGATCGAGACCAGATCCATGAGCATCTTGCGCACCCCCTCGTGAGAGTGCCCCCAGTGTAGACCTGAGGTCACCTCACGTACAGGGTTCGAGGACGCGTCGGCGCGGTCGGCCGGCGCGCGGGCGACGGATGCCGCAGGCGGCCGCCCGCGGCATCCGTCGCCCTGCTCTGCTCGTTACGCGAACGCCTCGATCGGCGGGCAGGCGCACACCAGGTTGCGGTCGCCGTAGGCCTGGTCGATGCGGCGCACGGGCGCCCAGTACTTGTTGCGCACGAGGGAGTGCACCGGGTAGACGGCCTGCTCGCGCGTGTAGGGGTGGGTCCACTCCCCCGCGATGACGGACTCCGCCGTGTGCGGTGCGCCGCGGAGCGGGTTGTCGTCGACCGGCCACTCGCCGCGTCCGACGGCGTCGGCCTCGGCCTTGATCGCGATCATGGCCTCGACGAAGCGCTCGAGCTCGGCCAGGTCCTCGGACTCGGTCGGCTCGACCATGAGCGTGCCCGCGACCGGGAACGACATGGTGGGTGCATGGAAGCCGTAGTCGATGAGGCGCTTGGCCACGTCGTCGACGCTCACGCCCGTCTCGGCCGTGAGCGGCCGCAGGTCGAGGATGCACTCGTGCGCGACGAGGCCGTTCTCGCCCGTGTAGAGCACCGGGAAGTGCTCGCGCAGGCGGGAGGCCACGAAGTTCGCCGCGAGCACGGCCGAGGCGGTCGACTGCGCGAGCCCCTCCGCGCCCATCATGCGCACGTACGCCCACGAGATCGGCAGGATCGACGGGCTGCCGTACGGAGCCGCCGAGACCGGTCCGCCGCCGTGCACGAAGCCGCCCGCGTGGTCGGTGCGCTGCGCCATGGGGTGGCCCGGCAGGAAGGGCGCGAGGTGCGCCTTGGCCGCCACGGGGCCGACACCGGGCCCGCCGCCGCCGTGCGGGATGCAGAACGTCTTGTGCAGGTTCAGGTGCGACACGTCGCCGCCGAAGTCGCCGAAGCGCGCGAACCCGAGCAGGGCGTTGAGGTTGGCGCCGTCGACGTAGACCTGTCCGCCGGCGTCGTGCACGGCCTGGCAGATCTCGCGCACGTCGTGCTCGTAGACGCCGTGCGTCGACGGGTACGTGATCATGAGCGCCGCGATGGATGCCGCGTGCTCGGCGATCTTGGCCCGCAGGTCGGCGAGGTCGACGTTGCCGAGCTCGTCGCAGGCCACGACGACCACGCGCATGCCCGCGAGCACCGCGGACGCCGCGTTGGTGCCGTGCGCACTCGACGGGATGAGGCACAGGTCGCGCTCGGCCTCGCCGTTGGCGAGGTGGTAGCCGCGGATCGCGAGGAGGCCCGCGAGCTCGCCCTGGCTGCCCGCGTTCGGCTGCAGCGACACGGTGTCGTAGCCGGTGACCTCGGCGAGCCAGCTCTCGAGCTGCTCGACGAGCCCGAGCGAGCCGACGACGTCGGCCTCGGGCGCGAACGGGTGCAGGTTCGCGAACTCTGGCCAGGTCACGGCCTGCATCTCGGTCGCCGCGTTCAGCTTCATCGTGCACGAGCCGAGCGGGATCATGCCCCGGTCGAGCGCGTAGTCGCGATCCGCGAGGGTCTTCAGGTAGCGCATCATCTGCGTCTCGGACTGGTGCGTGTTGAACACCGGGTGCTCGAGGTACGCGCTCGTGCGGCGCAGCGCCACGGGCAGGCTGTCGGGCAGGGCGGACAGCGACACCGGGACATCCGCCCGCTCGCCAAGGCGGAACGCCTCGACGACGAGCGAGAGCTCGTGCTCGGTGGTCGTCTCGTCGACCGCGATGTGCACGGTTGCCTCGTCGGCCTCCCACACGTTCAGGCCGAGGTCGTGCGCCTTCGCGACGACGTTCTTCGCGAGACCGGGCACGTGCACGCGGATCGTGTCGAAGTAGTGGTCGTGCGCGAGCGTGAGGCCGAAGCCCGTGAGCGCGTCGGCGAGCGCCTTGGCCTTGGCCGCGGTCGTCACCGCGATGTGGCGGATGCCGCGGGGCCCGTGGTACACGGCGTACATCGACGCCATGACGGCCAGCAGCACCTGCGCCGTGCAGATGTTCGAGGTCGCCTTCTCGCGGCGGATGTGCTGCTCGCGCGCCTGGAGGCTGAGCCGGTAGGCGGGGTGGCCCGCGGCGTCCTGCGAGACGCCCACGAGTCGGCCGGGAAGCTGGCGCTCGAGGCCCTTGCGCACGGCCATGTAGCCCGCGTGCGGCCCGCCGAAGCCCATGGGCACGCCGAAGCGCTGGCTCGTGCCGACCGCGACGTCGGCGCCGAGCTCGCCGGGGCTCGTCAGCAGCGACAGCGCGAGCAGGTCGGCGGCGACGACCGCGAGCGCGCCCTGCGCCTTCGACGCGGCGATGACGGATGCCGGGTTCCACACGCGGCCCGAGGCGCCCGGGTACTGCACGAAGACGCCGAAGTGCTCGCCGAGGGCGGAGACGTCGGTCTGCTCGTCGAGCGAGGCGACGACGAGCTCGATGCCGACGGCCTCGGCCCGGGAGACGAGCAGCGCGTGCGTCTGCGGCAGCGCGTCGGCGTCGACCACGAAGCGGTTCGACGTCGACTTGCTCCCGCGGCGGGCGAGGAGCATGCCCTCGACGACCGCGGTGCCCTCGTCGAGCATCGACGCGTTGGCCGTGTCGAGCCCGGTGAGGTCGGTGACCATCGTCTGGAAGTTGATGAGCGCCTCGAGGCGACCCTGCGAGATCTCGGGCTGGTACGGCGTGTAGGCCGTGTACCAGCTCGGGTTCTCGAGCACGTTGCGCTGGATCACGGCGGGCGTGATCGTGCCGGAGTAGCCGAGGCCGATCATCGACGTGCGGACCGTGTTCTGGTCGGCCAGCGCGGCGAGCTCGGCGAGCGCCTCGCGCTCGGTCGCGGCGGCGGGGATCGCCGAGTTCAACACCTCGCCCATGCGGATGGACGTCGGCACCGCGGCAGTCATGAGCGCCTCGAGCGAGTCGTAGCCGAGCTCGGCGAGCATGATCGCGTGGTCGCTCGGCGTGGTGCCGATGTGGCGGCGCCCGAAGGCGTCGAGGTCGAACGTTGAGGAGGTGCTCATCGGGTGCGGTTCCTTACTCGGGGGTCACTCGCCCGTGAGGGCGCGGTACTCGTCGTGGCTCAGCAGCTTCGGCAGCTCGGGGGCGGTGATCTTCAGCAGCCAGCCCTCGCCGAACGGGTCGGAGTTCACGAGCTCGGGCGAGTCGACGACGGCCTGGTTGGCCTCGACGACCTCGCCGTTCACGGGGGCGAAGAGCTCGCCGACCGACTTCGTCGACTCGATCTCGCCGACGACGGTGCCCTCGGTGACGGCCGTTCCTGCTCCGGGCAGGTCGACGTAGACGATGTCGCCGAGCTTCTCGGCGGCATAGTCGGTGATGCCGATGGTGACGGTGTCGCCGTCGACCAGCACCCACTCGTGCTCTTCGGTGTACTGCAGTGCGGTCTGATCGGTCATGGTGTGCTCCTCGAGATCGGGGTCGTGTGCGGTGTCGTGCGGTGTCTGGGTGGATGCGGATGCGCGGCGCCGTGGCCGCGGGTGGCGGATCGCCGCCGCGTGGGGCACGCGGGGCGGGCGCCCGTCAGGACTGGCGCTTGTAGAAGGGCAGGGCGACGACGGATGCCGCGATGCGCGTTCCTCGGACGTCGACGTGCAGGCCGCCGCCCTCGACGGCCGTGGGCGCGACGAACGCCATGGCCACGGGGTGGCCGAGCGTCGGCGACAGCGCGCCGCTCGTGACGACGCCGACGAGCTCGGCATCCGCCCCGTCGCCGTCGTAGACCTCGTAGTCGGCGCGGGGCGCGCGACGGCCCTCGGTCGTGAGCCCGACGAGCACGCGGGCGTCGTCGGCGGGGCCTTCGGCGGTCGCGGCGCGGCCGATGAACTCGCCTTCCTTGGCGTGCGCGACGACCCGGCCGAGGCCGGCCTGGACGGGCAGGATGTCGCGGCCGAGCTCGTGCCCGTACAGGGGCATGCCGGCCTCGAGGCGGAGCGTGTCGCGGCTGGCGAGCCCGCACAGCGTGACGCGCGGACCGCCGGTCTCGACGATGGCGGCCCACAGCGTCGGCGCGTGCTCGGGCGCGACGTACAGCTCGAAGCCGTCTTCGCCCGTGTAGCCGGTGCGCGCGACGAGCACGGGCTGCCCCTCGAAGGTGGCCGGGAACGCGCGGTAGTACTTCAGCGCCGCGATGCTCGCGTCGAAGTCCTCCTCGTCGTTGCCCGGGCCCGCGACACCGAAGCCGGGCGTCTCGAGCAGCACGGCGCGGGCGTCGGGGCCCTGCAGCGCGATGAGCGCGATGTCGTCGCTCTCGTCTTCGACGATGGTGTCGAATCCGGCGGCCCGGGTGCGCAGCTCGTCGGCGACGACCGCCGCGTTCGACGCGTTGGCGACCACCATGAAGCGGTCGTCGCCCGTGCGGTACACGACGAGGTCGTCGATGATGCCGCCGTCGTCGGCGAGCAGGAGCGAGTACTTCGCCTGGCCGATCTCGATGGCCGAGAGCTTTCCGGCGAGCGCGTAGTCGAGGGCCGCCGCGGACTCTGGGCCGATGAGCACGATCTCGCCCATGTGCGACAGGTCGAACAGGCCCGACGTCGTGCGCACCGCGTGGTGCTCGGCCAGGTCGCTCGAGTAGCGCACGGGCATCTGCCATCCGGCGAAGTCCGTGAAGCTCGCGCCGGCTGCGCGGTGCACGGCGTCGAGCGGGCTGAGCCGTTCGCGCGTCGCGCTCGCGTCGGCGGGCGCGGCCGCGGGGCTGGTGGTACCGGGATCGAGGGTCACGAGTTCTCCTGAATGGTGCGTTCGTCGCATCGAACGGCGAATGCCGCTTGAGAACTCCCCCTCTGTCATGAGCCTGAGAGTTTCACGCGATCGCGCTTTCACCGTGGGCGGGACGCCGCAGCGTGCGGCTTCCACTTTTCAGAGCGGCCGTGTTCATCGCGGTGTGATACCTGAGAGATTGGCGGGGAGGCTTGCTCCTTCGGTGCCGGCCCGGCTCTGCGTCAACAGAACGTCTCCGGCTCTCCCGCGATGCGTCGATGGCCCGGTATGTGATTGTGCGCCGATTCTAACAGCGCTGTGCGCGCCCCGCCGAGAGCGCGCCGCTTCGTCGGCTGTGTCAAGGGGTGTCGCGCCGATTTGGCGAGAACGACGGCATCGAGGATGCTTCAAGTGCCGTCCGACGGCGTGAGCCCTGCTCCGCCTCGTGACGCGCACCACGGGGTGCATCGGATGGGGGTCCGGTGCACCCCTCTTCTCGCCCGCCGCAGGCCACGGGCCGCGAATTGACGCGCCGCGACATCCGGATTTCTGTTCGTGTCAGTTCGACTGTAAGATGATCGCGTACTTAGAGTCACGGTGACACGAAGGGGGCGACGGATGTCTCGCACGATCGAGCTCGCCGAAGCACGCCTCGCCGTGTCGACCGTGATCTTCGCGCGCGAACCCGGCGTCGCCCACGGCGAGCAGCCCGTGCAGGCGCTCCAGCCGGCCGACCGGTCGCTGTGGATCCCGCTCGTGCGGCGCCTGCGCGAACCGGGCGAGGGCCGCTGGGCGCTCCCCGGAGGCTGGCTCGGCGCGGCCGAGAGCCTCGAGGGCGCCGCCGCGCGAACCCTCGACGAGACGACGGGCGTCACGCCCCGCTACCTCGAGCAGCTGTACACGTTCGGCGCGCCCGACCGCTCCCCCGACGAGCGCGTCGTCTCGGTCGTCTACTGGGCGCTCGTGCGACCCGAGGAGACGAGCGGCGCCATCGAGGATCCGAACGTGCGCTGGTTCGACGCCGACGACCTGCCCGAACTCGCGTTCGACCACAACGAGATCGTCGCCTACGCGCTCGGGCGCCTGCGCACCAAGCTCGGCTACTCGCAGATCGCGCACGCGTTCCTCGACGAGACGTTCACGCTCGCCGAGCTGCGCGAGGTCTACGAGACCGTGATGCGGCGCCCCCTCGACCCGGCGAACTTCCGTCGCACGGTCGAGGCGTCGGGCGCCCTCGTCGAGACCGGCGAGGTGCGCACCGGCACCCCGCACCGCCCGCCCAAGCTGTACCGCCCCGCCGATCCCGCAGAGGCGGGCATCCAGGGCGCGTTCCGAATCCCCATCGCACCGCACCTGAGGAGACACCCATGACGCTCGTCCAGCCCGCCGACACGCGGCTCGCGGCATCCGTCGACCGTTCGATCCAGCTGATCCAGACCGGCAAGGCGGCGGGCAGCACCTGCTCGCCCGAGCTCGCGAAGGGGCCGTGGGAGTTCGACGCGGGTCCCGTGGCGTACGGGCCCGGCTCCTCCATGGGCGACGTGATCCCCACGGGGTCGCCGCGTCAGGGCGCGCTGCCCGAGTCGTACAAGACGGCCTCCGAGGCCGAGCTGCACGACCGCATCCGCGCCGCGAAGGCGACCCTCGGCGAGCGCGTCGTCGTGCTCGGCCACTTCTACCAGCGCGACGAGGTCGTCGAGCACGCCGACTTCGTGGGCGACTCGTTCCAGCTCGCGAACGCGGCGCTCACGCGCCCCGATGCCGAGGCCATCGTCTTCTGCGGCGTGCACTTCATGGCCGAGACCGCCGACCTGCTCTCGACGCCCGAACAGGCCGTGATCCTGCCGAACCTGGCCGCGGGCTGCTCGATGGCCGACATGGCCGACGAGGAGTCGGTCGAGGCGTGCTGGGCCCAGCTCGAAGAGGTCTACGGCGATCTGACGGCGACGGATGCCTCGGGGCGCGTGCCCGTGATCCCTGTCACCTACATGAACTCGTCGGCCGCCCTGAAGGGTTTCGTGGGGCGCCACGGCGGCATCGTCTGCACGTCGTCGAACGCGAAGACGGTGCTCGAGTGGGCGTTCGAGCGCGGGCGGCGCGTGCTGTTCTTCCCCGACCAGCACCTCGGCCGCAACACCGCGAAGGCGCTCGGCGTGCCGCTCGAGCAGATGCCGATGTGGAACCCGCGCAAGGCGCTCGGCGGCTC
This sequence comes from Agromyces allii, assembly GCF_009749385.1. GTDB lineage: Bacteria > Actinomycetota > Actinomycetes > Actinomycetales > Microbacteriaceae > Agromyces > Agromyces allii. The sequence continues at coordinate 274,289 of NZ_WBIN01000001.1, forward strand.
GACCGCCGACGAGCTCGACGACGCTCGGGTCATCCTCTGGCACGGCTTCTGCTCGGTGCACCGGCGCTTCACGGTCGAGCAGATCGCGCAGGCGCGCATCGACCACCCCGGCGTGCAGGTCATCGTGCACCCCGAGTGCCCCATGCCCGTCGTCGACGCGGCGGATTCCGCGGGCTCGACGGACTTCATCGTGAAGGCGATCCAGGCCGCCCCCGCCGGCTCGACCTTCGCGATCGGCACCGAGATCAACCTCGTGCAGCGCCTCGCCGCCGAGTACCCGCAGCACGAGATCTTCTGCCTCGACCCCGTGGTCTGCCCGTGCTCGACGATGTACCGCATCCACCCCGGCTACCTCGCGTGGGTGCTCGAAGAACTGGTCGCCGGGCGCGTCGTGAACCGGATCACGGTCAGCGACGACGTCGCGGAGCCCGCGCGCGTCGCCCTCGAGCGCATGCTCGCGGCGAAGCCGCCGGCCTCCGTCGCCCCGGTGGCGGTCGACGCCGTTCCCGGTGACGCCGCGCAAGCCGACGCCGCGCAAGCCGACGCCGTGCCGACCGGGGCCTGACCATGGCGCACGTGCTCGTCGTCGGCGGCGGCATCGGGGGGCTCTGGACCGCGGTGCGCGCGGCCGACGCCGGCCACGACGTCGAGCTCGTCACGAAGACCGAACTCGCCGACGGCAACACCCGCCACGCGCAGGGCGGCATCGCCGCGGCGCTGTTCCCCGACGACTCGGCCGAGCGGCACTACGCCGACACGCTGGCCGCCGGTGCCGGGCTCTGCGACCCCGAAGCGGTGCGCGTGCTCTGCGACGAGGGTCCGGCACGCGTTCGCGACCTGATCCGGTTCGGGGTCGCGTTCGACCACGGCGACTCCGGGCTCGCGCGCGGGCTCGAGGCCGCGCACTCGCGGGCGCGCATCCTGCACGCCGGCGGCGACGCCACTGGCGCGGCCATCGAGCGCGCGCTCGTGACGACCGTGCGCCGGCGGGCGGTGCGCATCCACGAGCAGACGATGCTCGTCGACCTGCTCACCGAGGCCGGCGACGGCCGAGCCGGAGCCGAGGACGGCAAGGTGCGACCGGCCGATTCGGCCGGCACCGCCGGTGTGCGCGTCGTCGGCGCCCGCCTGCTCGCGGCATCCGGAGAACTGATCGACGTGCGAGCCGACGTCGTGGTGCTCGCCACGGGCGGTGCCGGGCAGCTGTTCCAGCACACGACGAACCCCGACGTGGCCACGGGCGACGGCGTGGCGGCCGCCTGGCGCGCCGGCGCCGAGATCGCCGACCTGGAGTTCGTGCAGTTCCACCCGACGGCGCTCGCGGCTCCGGGCACGCCCCTCATCTCCGAGGCCGTGCGCGGCGAGGGCGCGGTGCTGCGCGATCGCGACGGGCATCGCTTCATGACAGAGGTCTCCGAGCAGGCCGAGCTCGCGCCCCGCGACGTCGTCGCCCGCGCCGTCTGGCGGCAGAGCCTCGAGCAGGGCGGCGAACCCGTCACGCTCGACGCGACCGCCCTCGGCCGGGAGTTCCTCGACCGCAGGTTCCCGGGGCTGGGCGCGGCCTGCCGCGACGCCGGCTACGACTGGGCCGCCGAACCCGTGCCCGTCACCCCCGCCGCGCACTACGCCATGGGCGGCGTCGTCACCGACCTCGACGGACGCACGAGCCTGCCCGGCCTCTTCGCCGTCGGCGAGACCGCGCGCACGGGCGTGCACGGTGCGAACCGGCTCGCCTCGAACTCGCTGCTCGAGGCGGCCGTGTTCGCCGACCGGGCGGCCCGGGCGATCGACGCGGACGCCGACGCCGGCGCTGACGCTGCTGCGCTCACGCCGCCGAACTCCGGAGACGGGCGACGACGTGCCGACGAGGTGGGTGCCGCCATCGGCGCGTCGCAAGCGGGCTCCGGAGTTGCGCCGACGACGGGCGCACACGGGCTCGAAGAACGGACGGACGGCACTGCCGTCGACCGGGCCGCCCTCCAGAGCCTCATGTGGGAGCACGTCGGGCTCGAGCGCACGGCCGACGGCCTGGCCGCGGCATCCGACGCCCTCGAGGCGTGGCGGGCATCCGAGGTGCACGACCGCCGCAGCGCCGAGGACCGCAACCTGCTCGACCTCGCACGCCTGACCGTCGCCGCTTCGGCCGCACGCACCGAGAGCCGAGGCGCGCACTTCCGGGCGGATGCCGCGGCGAACGCGGCGGGCGCCCTCGACGTGCTCGGTGCCGCCGGGGCCGACGGCCTGCGTGCGACATCCGTCCCGCTCCCCCTGCACGAGCTCGTGCACCTCACCCCCGAAGCCGAGGAGGCAGCGTGAGCACCGACCGCCGCGAGATCGACCGCATCGTCACCGCCGCACTCGACGAGGACGCGCCATGGGGCGACCTCACCAGCGAGACCCTCATCCCGGCGGATGCCACGGCCACCGCCGCGCTCGTCGCGCGCGAGCCGGGCGTGCTCAGCGGCATCGAGGTGTTCGCCGCGGCGTTCCGCATCGTCGACCCGGCGATCGAGGTCGAGCGGCTCGCCGTCGACGGCGACCGGTTCGCCGCCGGCGACGTGCTCGCCCGCGTGCACGGGCCTGCCCGCGGCATCCTCACCGCCGAGCGCGTCGCGCTGAACCTCGGCCAGCGCATGTCGGGCGTCGCGACGCTGACCGCCGCCTACGTCGCCGCGGCGGCGGGGGCCGTCGGCGCGCACGCGCGCATCGTCGACACCCGCAAGACCACGCCCGGCCTGCGCAGCCTCGAGCGGCAGGCCGTGCGCGACGGCGGCGGGCGCAACCACCGCCGCTCGCTGTCCGACGCGATCATGGCGAAGGACAACCACCTCGCGGTGCTCACCGCAGGCGGGGTCGACCTCGCATCGGCGCTCCGATCGGCACGCGAACGGATGCCGCACACGGCGCACCTCGAGGTCGAGATCGACCGCCTCGACCAGCTCGACGCCGTGCTCGCAGGCGGCGCCGACACGATCATGCTCGACAACTTCGGTCTCGACGACCTGCGCGAGGGCGTTCGTCGCATCGGCGGCCGGGCGGTCGTCGAGGCATCCGGCGGTGTGAACCTCGACACGGTCGCCGCGATCGCCGCGACCGGCGTCGACGTGATCTCGGTCGGTGCGCTCACGCACTCGGCGCGTGCGCTCGACCTCGGGCTCGACATCGACATCGCGCTGGCGGGGGCCGCCGAAGCCGGCGCCCCTGCAGAGACCTCGGCTCTCGGCGAGCCGGGAGACGACGCGGGCCGACCATGATCTACCTCGACCACGCCGCGACGACCCCGGTGCGCCGCGAGGCGATCGAGGCGATGTGGCCGTACCTCACGGGCTCGTTCGGCAACCCCTCGAGCCGCCACGAGCTCGGCGAGGAGGCGGCCCGTGCGCTCGCGTGGGCGCGCTCCGAGGTGGCCGCGGTGATCGGATGCCGCCCTGGCGAGGTCGTGTTCACGAGCGGCGGCACCGAGGCCGACAACCTCGCGATCAAGGGCATGTCGCTCGCCCGACCGCGCGGACGCCACCTCGTGATCTCCCCGATCGAGCACGAGGCCGTGCTCGAGTCGGCCGCGTACCTGGTGCGTCACCACGGCTTCACGGTGACCGAGGTCGCCGTCGACCGCGGCGGGCTCGTGCATCCGTCGGCGCTCGCGTCGGCGATCAGACCCGATACCTCGCTCGTCTCCGTGCAGCTCGTGAACAACGAGATCGGCGCGATCCAGCCGATCGCCGAGCTCGCGGCCGTCGCGCACGAGGCCGGCGCACTCATGCACACCGATGCCGTGCAGGCCGCCGGGCACCTCGACCTGCGCCTCGACGGGCCGGGCGGCGCCGGCAGCCCGGGCGGGCTGGGCGTCGATGCGCTCTCGCTCGCCGGCCACAAGGTCGGCGCCCCGAAGGGCACGGGCGTGCTCGTCGCGCGCGGTCGCGTCGCGCTCGAACCCGTGCTGCACGGCGGCGGTCAGGAGCGCGGGCGTCGCTCCGGCACCGAGAACGTGGCCGGGGCGGTCGCCTTCGCCACGGCGCTGCGCCTCGCCGAGTCCGAGCGGGCGGATGCCACGGCGCAGGCCGCGCGCCAGGGGCTCGAGTTGCGGGCGCGCATCCTCGCGGGAGTCGAGGGGGCGCAGCTCACGGGCGACGCCGACCGTCGCCTGCCCGGGACCGTCTCGTTCGTCTTCCCCGGCACGAGCGGTGAGGCCGTGCTGCTCGAGCTCGACCGGCTCGGCGTGACGTGCTCGAGCGGCTCGGCGTGCGCGGCCGGCAGCAGCGACCCCTCGCACGTGCTCACGGCCGTCGGCATCCCGGCCGACCTCGCACTCACCGCCGTTCGCTTCACGCTCGGCCCGACGACGACCGACGAGGAGATCGCGGATGCCGCTGCGGCCGTCATCCGCGCGGTGTCGGCCGTGCGCGGTATCGTCGGAGCATGACCGACGCAAACGCTCCAGAGAACGACGCCGTCGAGGCTGCCGAGGCCGCGGCGGCGAACCCCGAGCTCGAAGAGCGACTGCGCTCCGAGCTCGCGCCCGAAGAGTCGATGTTCAAGGACTGGCTCCCCCGTCCGACCCCGATCGACGGGCCCGCTCCCGCTCCCTGAGCGCCCTCGCACACGCCGATTCCATACGTTGCAATTCATCGTGCGGATCGGGAATAGCCCGGTGCCCCGCTCGGGTTGTCCCTGTGGTCGGTGACTTCCGTCACAGCTGACGAACCTTCTTGCGCGCCGCTGCGCGACGTCCACTTTCTGCCGATTGGATCCGCTCCGTGACCGAACGCGCCCTTCCAGAGGTCTCCACCACCGATTCCGGCCCTGTCGCCTCGACGGACCAGCACCACACCGACGCCGAGGCGCTGCACGGCGCCCGCAACTCCCGGGTGATCTGGCTGCTGCTGGCCGCAGCCTTCGTCGTGATCCTCAACGAGACGATCATGGGCGTGGCGATCCCGCACCTCGTCACCGATCTCGGCATCACGATCTCCGAGGCGCAGTGGCTCACCACCGCGTTCATGCTCACGATGGCCGTCGTCATCCCGATCACCGGGTTCCTTCTGCAGCGGTTCTCGACGCGGGCCGTCTTCATCGCCGCGATGGGCCTGTTCTCGACCGGCACGCTCATCTCGGCCCTCGCACCGGGCTTCGAGATGCTGCTCGGCGGTCGCGTGGTGCAGGCAACCGGCACCGCGATCATGATGCCGCTGCTCATGACCACCCTCATGGAGCTCGTGGCGCCCTCCGACCGCGGCCGCTTCATGGGCCGCGTGTCGACCGTGATCTCGGTGGCCCCGGCCATCGGGCCCACGATCTCGGGCCTGATCCTCAGCTTCCTGTCGTGGCGCTTCATGTTCTGGCTCGTGCTGCCGATCGCCGTGGTCATGCTGATCATCGGCATCCGGCGCGTCGAGAACGTCAACACGCCCAAGCGCCTCCCGCTCGACGTGTTCTCGGTCGTGCTCTCGGCGATCGGCTTCGGCGGGCTCGTCTACGGGCTCAGCCTCATCGGCGGCGAGGCCGCCGGCACGGCGACGCCCGCGCAGATGTGGATCTCGCTCGGCGCCGGCGCCCTCGGCATCCTCGCGTTCGTCGTCCGGCAGCTGCTGCTGCAGCGTCGCGACCGCGCCCTGCTCGACCTGCGTCCGTTCAAGTCCGGCAACTTCGCCGTCTCGATCGCGCTCATGACCGTCATGATGGCGGCGCTGTTCGGCACGATCATCCTGCTGCCGATCTACCTCCAGAACGTGCTGCACCTCGAGCCGATCATGACGGGCCTGCTGCTCCTGCCCGGCGGTCTCGTCATGGGCCTGCTCGGGCCCACCGTCGGCCGCCTCTACGACCGCTTCGGACCGCGACCGCTGCTCGTGCCCGGCAGCATCGTCGTGAGCGGCGTGCTCTGGGGGCTCACGCTCGTGTCGGAGCAGACCTCGCCGTGGTTGCTGCTGCTCGCGCACGTCGTGCTCTCGGCGGGGCTCGCGTTCATGTTCACCCCGCTCTTCACGACCGCACTCGGTTCGGTCGAACCGCGCTTCTACTCGCACGGCTCGGCGATCGTCGGCACCGTGCAGCAGGTCGGCGGCGCGGCGGGCACGGCGCTGTTCATCACCGTCATGGCCGCCGCGAGCGCCGCCGCGGCGCCCACCGCGAGCTCGGCCGAGGCGGCCCAGGCCGCCGGCATCCACACGGCATTCCTCGTGGGGGCGATCCTGTCGCTCTTCGCGATCGTCGGCAGCGCCTTCGTGCGGCGGCCGGCCGACAGCGGGGGCGAGTTCATCGCGCACTGATCAGGTGCTCCGCACCTGAGAACCAACCGGCCCGCCCGGCGCAGCAGCGCCGGGCGGGCCGGTTGGTTCTCATCCAGGTCGCGGTTCGATGCGCGACGGGCGATGTTCAGCCGCAGTCGGGGCGGCAGCTGCGCTGCGAGAGCGCATCGACGAGCACGATGCCGAGGTCTTCGGGCTTGGAGGCGGAGTAGGCGCCGCCCTTCGTGACCTTGGCGATCTTCTGCATGGCCTCGAGGTCGGTGTCGGGACCGAAGCCGATCATGATCACCGGCACGGGCTGCGAGCCCTCCTCGCCCTTCGCCAGCTCGGAGATGAGCGTGTCGAGGTCGATGCCGTTCTCGTCCTCGTTCTTGCCGTCGGTGATGAGCAGCACGGCGTTGACCTTCTCGGGGTCGTAGCCCTCGCGCACCCGGCCCACGGCGGCGAGCACGGTGTCGTAGAGGCCGGTCGCCCCGCCGAGGCGGCCGGGAAGGGACTGGATGATGCCCGCGATCTGCTGCGTGTGCGCCGCATCGCCGAGCGGCGCGATCGCGGCGAGCTCCTCGTAGTCGAGGTCGCCGTTGCGCATCGTCGAGAACGCCCACACGCCGAGGTCGACCTCGCCCGAGAACTTCGAGACCGCGTTCATGGCCGCCTGCTGGAAGATGTCGATGCGACGCAGGCCGTTCTCTGCGGGCTCCTCCATGGAACCGGAGACGTCGATGACGGAGAGGTAGCGGGCACGAAGCGACAGCACGCCCCACGTGCGGAGCAGCGTGAGCGCGGTGGCCGAGTCGACGGGCAGCACCTGAGCCGCGGGGCCCTCGGGCGCGATGCCGAGCGTGTCGATCTTGCCGGCTCCGAGCGCCGTGCGGAATCCGGCAGCGGTGAGGCGGTCGTACGAGGCGGTCGCGGCCTTCTCGAAGGCGGCGAGCAGGCGCCCCCGTTCGGTGAGCGCCCGCGTGACATCGGAGGCGCCGGCTTCGGCGCTCCCGGTCGACGCGGAGACGGTCTGCACCCGTGCCGTCGACCCGTCGGAGACGGAGGTCTCGGCGCTGGGCTCGGCGGAATCGCCGCCGGCCTCGCCCTCGGCTGCGAGCGCGGCCTCGTCGGCGGCATCGCCGACGCGGACGAGCGGGTAGTCGAGCATCAGCGTGCCGTCGGTGGGGTACCCCGCCGTGAGCGTCTCACTCGGCTCGTCGCCGTTGTACTCGGCGACCTGCGCCTCGCTCGTGAGCACCACGCTCGGCTGCGCCGCCGAGGAGAGGGCTCCGAACGCCGCGCTCGTCGACGCGGGAATCGACTTTCCGAGCGCGATCATGGCCGCGGCCAGCGGGCGGGGGTCGTCGGCCGGCGCGTGGGCGCCGAGCCCGACGAGGCTCGTGAGGCTCGCCGCCGAGGCCTCGGGGTCGGGCAGGATCGCCGGCAGCGACCCGTCGAGCACGCGGGCCCAGGTCAGCGGTTCGCCGGCGATCTCGGTCGCGTCGGACGAGGCGGCGGCGAACACGACGGGCGTGACCGCGATCGTCTGGCCCACGCGCGCATTCGGGGTGGCCCGTCCGAGCGACGTGGCCGTGGCCGCGGCCCGGTCGACCCACACCGACGACTGCGGCACCCAGGCATCGACGTCGAGGCCGCCCGAGGCGAGCACCGCGGAGGTGTCGGCGGACTCCTGCGAGGTGATCTGGGTGCTGACGCAGCCGTCGTTGGCCGCATCGAAGTCGGCCGCGATGTCGGAGAGCACCGGCGCGATCGTCGTGTCGGCGACGATGCGCAGCTCTTCGACGCTCTCGCACGCCGACCCGGCTGCGGCCTGGTTCGGGTCGAGATGGCCGCCGATCCAGAGGTAGACGCCGGACGCGACGACGCCGATGACGACGACTGCGGCGATGACGGACAGGTAGAGACCGCGTCTCGACTTCTTCGTCGTCGATGCGGTGACGCTGTGACGCCCCACGGACACTCCAAGCCCGACGGCAGCAAGGGCACCGTCGCATCCTTCGATTCGGGTTCCCCCCGGGTAAAGGGGGAAGGATTTGGTTCAGTGTAGGTGACGCACCGCCTGAGACGAAAAATACTCGTCTTCACAGTGCGTGATCGCCGGCGTCGCCGGTGCGCGCTTGACGCCCCCGCCCCGCGGGAGTAGGCCGGTCGGCAGGTGCCGTGATGATGCAACGAGTGTTCGAGGACCGCCGCGACGCGGGTCGCCGCCTGGCGATCCTGCTCCGCGAGCGCGGGCAGGACGACGGGCAGGGCGAGTGGTCGCGGCCGGTGGTGCTCGGGCTTCCGCGCGGCGGGGTGCCGGTCGCGGCCGAGGTCGCCGACGCCCTCGCGGCACCGCTCGACGTGCTCGTCGTGCGCAAGCTCGGGCTCCCCCACCGCGAGGAGGTGGCCATGGGTGCGATCGGCGAGCAGGGAGCGCGCGTGCTGAACGACGACGTGATCGCGCTCGGCGGCGTCGACGCCCGCACGCTCGCGGCGGTCGAACGGCACGAGCGCGCGGAGCTCGAGGCTCGCGTGCGCCGGTTCCGCGGCGACGCCCCGCCGATCGAGCTCGCGGGGCGCACGGCGATCGTGGTCGACGACGGGGTGGCGACGGGCGCGACCGCCCGGGTCGCATGCCTCGTCGCGCGGGCGCGGGCCGCGTCATCCGTCGTGCTCGCTGTGCCGGTGTCCGCCCCCGACGCGGCCGTCGACCTCGTGGCCGCACCCGAGATCGACGAGCTCGTGTGCCTCGCGACGCCCGCCGGCTTCATGGCCGTCGGGCAGTACTACCTCGACTTCACGCAGACGACGGATGCCGAGGTGCAGGCGCTGCTCGCCGCGAACCGCTGACACGGGTGCCGACGACGATCGTGCCGCCGCGTTCGTCGTCGCGCACGATCCCGGCCTGGAGCCCGCCCGCCTCGACGAGCGCCGCCGTGGCCGCGGCCTGCTGCCGACTGGTCTCGATGAGCAGTCGGCCGCCCGGCGCGAGCCATTCGAGGGCGGATGCCGCGACCCACCGGTGCACGTCGAGGCCGTCGGCCCCGCCGTCGAGTGCGACGAGCGCCTCGTGGTCGCGCGCCTCGGGCGGCATCATGGCGATCTCGTCGGTGGGCACGTAGGGCGCGTTCACGGCGAGCACGTCGACCCGTCCGCGGAGGTCGGTCGGCAGCGGCGCGAAGAGGTCGCCCTCGACGACGCGCGCGCCGCGCGGCTCGAGGTTGCGGCGGGCGGCTCGGACGGCCGCCGGATCGAGGTCGGCCGCGACGAGCTCGACCGGCCCCGCGGCATCCGCGATCACGGCTCCGATCGCCCCCGCGCCGCAGCAGAGGTCGACGACGACGGGCACCCGGCCGGATGCCGCGACCGCCGTCGCGAGGCCCGACGCCGACTCGGCGAGCAGCTCGGTGCGGCGCCGCGGCACGAACACGCCCGGTTCGAGCAGGATGCGGAGTCCGCCGAACTCCGCCCAGCCCAGCAGTTGCTCGAGCGGATCGCCGGCCACGCGCCGCGCGACCAGTCGCTCGAGCTCGGCCGCGGCATCCGGGGCACGGTCGCCCGCGCCGGCGCCCGCGCCGGCACCGAACCGCTCGGCGACCGCGGCTTCGAGCAGCGCCGCCTCGTCCTCGGCGAACACGCAGCCCGCGGCGCGCAGGCGTGCGACGAGCGCGGGGTCGGGCTCGGGTGCAGGCACAGCGGCATCGATCACCCGGGAATGCTAGCCCCGGGCGCCGTGTGACGCACCGAGGATGCACGCGTCGCGCGGATGCCCTAACATCGAGCCCATGACCACGTCGACCTGCAGCTGGTGGCCCGCCTCCTAGGCGGACTCCACGTTTCGACGTACGACGACCGCCCGAGGGCGGTCGTTTCGCGTTCTGCGGAAGGTTCCGGCCCGAGGGCCAGAAGACCACCGGAGACCTCATGACCGCACCGCACCCGGCCATCTCGAACGCGGCCGCGCACCCCGCCGAGCAGTCGCGCGACCGGCCGACCGCGCTGCTCGCCTCGCTGCTCGACGCGGGCGCCGACGCACCGCCGTTCGCCGTGATCCGACGCGAGCACGACGCGACGCTCGACGTGCTCGTCGGCGAGGTGGTCGACGTCGACCTGCTCGCCGACATCCCGCTCGACGGCGACGAGGTGCTCGCGCTCGTGCCGTTCCGGCAGGTGCGGGAGCGCGGGTTCGAGGCGCACGACGACGGCGCGCCGATCCGCTGCCTCGTCGTGCGCGAGCGTGCCGTGCTCCCGGTCGCGGAGGCGATCGAGCTGCTGCCGCGGCATCCGATCGCCGTCGACCTCGACGTCGATGTGAGCGACGAGGCGTACGCCGACATCGTGCGTCGCGTGATCCAGGAGGAGATCGGGCGAGGCGAGGGTGCGAACTTCGTGATCCGCCGCGAGTTCGTGGGCGAGGTCGACGTGCCGCCGTCGACCGCGGTGCTCGGCTGGCTTCGAGCGCTGCTCGAGCACGAGCAGGGCGCGTTCTGGACGTTCGCGGTGCACACGCCCGGGCTCGCGGCGGTCGGGGCGACGCCCGAGCGCCACGTCTCGTCGATCGACGGGCTCGTCTCGATGAACCCGATCAGCGGCACGTTCCGCCACGACGTGCTGACCGAGGCCGATGCCGAGACCTCCGTCGACGAGCGCCTGCTCGCGTTCCTGCACGACGTCAAGGAGCGCGAGGAGCTCGTGATGGTCGTCGACGAGGAGCTGAAGATGATGAGCGCGGTCTGCCCAGAGGGCGGCCGCATCCGCGGACCCTTCCTCAAGCGGATGTCGCGCCTCACCCATACCGAGTACCTGCTCGAGGGGCACTCCGACCTCGACCCGCGCGAGGTGCTCCGCCGCACGATGTTCGCCCCGACCGTCACGGGATCGCCGATGGGCAACGCCTGCTCGGTCATCGCCAGGCACGAGCCGACCGCGCGCGGCTACTACGCGGGCGTGTTCGCCCGGTTCACGCCGACGGCCGCCGGCTACGACGTCGACGCGCCGATCCTCATCCGCACCGCGTACCTGCGCGACGGCCGCGTGAGTGTGCCCGTCGGTGCGACGCTCGTGCGACACTCCGACCCCGTCGGCGAGGTCGCCGAGACGCGCGCGAAGGCGGCCGGCATGCTCACGGCGCTCGGCGCGATTCCGCGGGCGGATGCCGCAGCACGGCCGACCGCGCCGGGTACGGCCGCGCCGGGCACCGCCGCGCCGAGCGTCGGGCCGAACGCCGCACCCGACGCCGGTGCAACGGCCACCGCCACGGCCACGGCCGTCGACCCGCACGCCGAGCTGCTCGCGGCACGCAACGACCAGCTCGCCGCGTTCTGGAGGTCGCCGCAGCACGCGCACGAGCCGCGCGGGCGCTCGGCGCTCGTGATCGACGCGAACGACGACTTCACGACGATGCTCGCGCACCAGCTGCGGCATCTCGGGCTCGACGTGCGGCTCGTGCCGTGGCACGAGGCGCCCGACGCGGCCTCCGAGGATCTCGTGGTGTTCGGCCCCGGGCCGGGCGACCCCCGCGACGCGGCCGACCCGCGCATCGCGCGCCTGCGCGAGCTCATCGCGGCGCGGCTCGAGGCCGACCGACCGCTCCTGGCGGTGTGCCTCAGCCATCAGGTGCTCTCGGATCTCGCAGGCCTCGAGCTCGCGCCTCTGCCGACGCCCCGCCAGGGCGTGCAGCTGCCGATCGAGGTGTTCGGCGAGACCGCGGCGATCGGCTTCTACAACACGTTCTCGGCGCTCGCGCCCGACGGTTCGACAACGCGTCGTCTCGACCTCGAGGTCGCCTCGGATGCGACGACGGGCGTCGTGCACGCCCTGCGCGGCCGTGGCGTCGCATCCGTCCAGGGGCACCTCGAGTCGGTGACCTCGCCCGACGGCCTCGCGCTGCTCGAGCGGCTGGTCGACGGGGTGCTGGCCGGCGCGAAGGTCTGAGGAGCGCGATCAGCCGAGCGCGATGACCGCCTCCAGCGTCTCGGCGTCGAGCTCGCGGTCGGCGAAGACGACTCGTTCGAGGTGGGTCGTGACGGCGGCGGACGGCGCCGCGCTCGATGCGCCGCGCCACAGGAGCCGGAGACCGAGTCGCTCGAGCACGCGCACCGAAGCCGGGTTGTTCGCGAGCGCCCGCGCCGTGACCGGGGCATCGGGCTGCGCCCTGCGCGCCGCGTCGAGCGAGATCGCCGCGGCCTCGCCGGCGAGACCGTGCCCCCAGGCCTCCGGCGCGAACCGGTACCCGAGGTTCCATGCGCCGAACGGGAGCATCGCGGCTCCCGCGGACCCGATGAACGACCCCGGCGCGAGGGCCCCGATCGGTTCGCGAAGCACCACGGCGCACTGCCCGAACCCGAACTCTCGCCGGCTCTGCATCGAGCGCTCGATCGCACGCGCCGAGTCGCCCCGGCTCGTGTGCACGCCGCTCGGCAGGTGCGCCCAGGTGCGCGGGTCGCCGTAGACGGCGAAGTGGTCGTCGACGTGGTCGAGGGTGAGCGGGGTGAGCAGTAGGCGGTCGGTGCGCAGTTCGTCGATCATCACGCGCAAGTGTGGCAGCGGCATCCGACATCCCGACCCCGCTAGCCTTCGGGCATGGGTGACGGGCGCTCGCGCGAGGTCGAGCTCGTGCTGTGCCTGCCTTCGGGCGAGGTGCTCGGCACGAGCCCGCGGTTCTCGGCCGACCAGCCGTGGACCATGCTCGCGCAGGAGGTCGTGGTCGCCGCTCGCGCGTCGCTCGGACTCGAGGCGATCGTCCTGCGGCTGCTCGAGGTCGTTCGACGCCCCGACGGCGAGCCCGACCTCGTGCGGTACCTCGCCGAGGTCGACGCCGTGCCGCCGATCCGGTTGACGGATGCCGGGGCGAGCGTCGCGGCATCCGAACCGCTCAGAATGGCGTGGGCCGAGCCCGGCGGCCCGACCCGCGCGCTGCGCTGGTCCGTGCACGAACTCGCCGGGCAGGGCGTCGCGCTCACCGGTCCCGCGCAGCAGGTGCGCACGTGGAACCTCTCGAGCGTGTGGCGGCTGCCGACCGACCGGGGCGACGTGTGGCTCAAGCAGGTGCCGCCGTTCTTCGCGCACGAGGGCGCGATCATCGAGCGGCTCGGGCGGCAGGGGCGGCACGGCCGCCACGCGGTGCCGCACGTCATCGCTCGCGCCGTCGACCGGGTGCTGCTCGCGGACATCCGGGGCGAGGACCTCTACGACGGCTCGACCGCCGAGCAGCAGCGCGCCATGATCGACCTGCTCATCGGCATCCAGCTCGACGAGGCCGGCAGCCTCGACGACCTGCTCGCGCTCGGACTGCCCGACTGGCGCATGCCCGCCCTCGCCGCGCCGGGCGCGCACGCCCTCGAGGCGACCGCCGACCGTCTCGACCGTGCCCAACGCGCCGCCGTGGCATCGCTCGTCGACGGCCTCGACGTGCGCGCCGCCCGGATCGCCGCGTGCGGACTGCCCGACACGCTCGTGCACGGCGACTTCGCCCCCGGCAACGTACGCGGACGCGGGCTCCACCTGACGCTGCTCGACTGGGGCGACTCGGGCGTCGGGCACCCGTTGCTCGACGCGGCCGCCTTCACCGACCGGGTCGACGCCGAGCACGCGGAGCTCGCCCGCCGGCACTGGACCGAGGCGTGGGAGGCGGCTGTGCCCGGCTCCGACCCCGGGCGGGCGGCGATGCTGCTCGCACCCGTGGCCGCGCTGCGGCAGGCGGTCATCTACCAGGGGTTCCTCGATCGCATCGAGCCCGACGAGCGGGTCTACCACCGCGACGACCCCGAGGTCTGGCTCGGTCGCGCGGCCCGACTGTTCGACGGCGAGGCCGCCTGACCCTGCCGGTGCTGATGGTGCTGCCGCTGCCGCTGCCGCTGCCCGGCTACTTCAGCAACCGCGACAGCACGCGGTCGGCGAGCGGCTTGCCACCCGTCTGGCACGTCGGGCAGTACTGGAACGTCGAGTCGGCGAACCGCACCTCGCGCACGGTGTCGCCGCACACCGGGCACGCCTCGCCCGTTCTGGCGTGCACCTGCATGCCGCGCCGCTTCGCGTCTTTGAGGTCTGCGGGCGGGCGGCCGGATGCCGCAGCCACCGCCTCGGCGAGCGTGTCGCGCAGGGCGGTGAACAGGGTCTCGACCTGCTCGGGCGTGAGCTTCGCGGCGAGCGCGTACGGCGACATGCGGGCGGCGTGCAGGATCTCGTCGGAGTACGCGTTGCCGATGCCCGCGAACACGGACTGGTCGCGCAGCACGCCCTTGATCTGCGTGCGGCGCCCGTCGAGCACGGCCTGGAAGTCGGCGAGCGTGAAACCGGGCGCCGTGGGGTCGGGTCCGAGGCGCGCGATGCCCGGGACATCGTCGGGGTCGCGCACGACGTACACCGCGAGCGACTTCTTCGTGCCGGCCTCGGTGAGGTCGAAGCCCGCGCCGTCGTCGAGCTTCACGCGCAGTGCGATCGGACCCTTGCCCGGCTTCAGGATCGTCTTCGGCACCTCGTCGAACCATCGCAGCCAGCCTGCACGGGCGAGGTGGAAGACGAGGTGCAACGGCTCGGCGCCGACGGTCAGGTCGATGAACTTGCCGTGCCGTGCGACCGCCGTGATCGTGCCGCCGGCGAGCGCGTGCAGCGGAGGATCGAAGGTCTTCAGTGCCGAGATCGCGGTGACGGACGCCGACGTGATCGCGTGGCCGACCGCGCGCTCGCGGAGGAACGCGGCGAGCGCATCGACCTCCGGCAGTTCGGGCACGACACTCATGCTGCCACCGACCGGCGACGTCGGCCAGCGCCCGCGCGGCCGGCTGTGCCTCGGGTCGCCCGCGACTGTTCCCCTCGCACGCCGCCCCGATTAGGGTCGGAGCATGCCGAACGAGCAGAGCAGCGACATCCACGTCTTCACCCTCGCCGTCGAAGGCGAGCCGATCTCGACCGAAGACGACGCGATCGACCTGATCGGCAGCGTCTGGTCGCACGATGCGAAGACCGCGGCGGTGCCCGTCGAGCGACTCGATCCCGCATTCTTCGACCTGAGCACCGGGCTCGCGGGCGCATTCACGCAGAAGCTCGTGAACTACCGCGTGCGGCTCGCGATCGTCGGCGACGTGACCGGGTACACCGAGGCGAGCCGTGCCCTGAGCGACTACGTGTGGGAGTCGAACCGCGGCGACCAGGTGTGGTTCGTGCGCGACGACGCCGAGCTCGCGAAGCGGCTCGCCGCCGTCGGGTAGCGGCCGGGGAACGCCTGGGTGGCCGCCGGATGGCCGCCTGTCGCCCCTGGGATCGCCCGCGGCATCCGTACGGATGTTCGAATGTCGGTGGTTGGTGAGAAGCTCTCACTATGAAGACGATCGAGCTGCGGCAGGCCCGCCACCTCGAGGTGGGCGACACCCTCGTGAACGTCGCCGGTCATGTCTACGAGGTCACCAAGGTGACCCGCATCGGCCGGGGCATCCGCGTGCAGTACCTGACCTCCGAGGGGCAGCCGGGGCGATTCACCGCCGCACCCGAGTCGCTCAGCCGCGTCTACGCGGGCTCGTCGCGCAGCACGCCGATCTCGGCCTGATCCGAAGGGTGCCGGCCAGAGGCGGCCGGGCGGCCCTCACTCGCCCTTGAGCGGCAGCACCTCGCCGCCGGTCTGACAGGTCGGGCAGTACTGCGCGGTCGTGCTCGCGAACGAGAAGTCGGCGATCGCGTCGCCGCAGACCGGGCACGGCTCGCCCGTGCGTCCGTGTGCGCGCATCGCGGCGACCTTCTCGGCCTTGAGCCGGGCGATCGGCACACCGCGTCGCTCGGCGATCGCGGCCCCGACCACCCCGACCGTCGCGTCGAACAGCCGGTCGAGCTCGTCGCCGCCGAGCGTCGCGGCGTGCCCCACGGGCGAGAGCTTCGCCGCGTGCAGGATCTCGTCGGAGTACGCGTTACCGATGCCCGCGAGCGACTCCTGCTCCTGCAGCACGGCCTTGACCTGCTTGCGACGCCCGACGACCGCCGCGTCGAAGTCGGCTCGCGAGAACTGCGCCGAAGCCGGATCGGGGCCGAGCTTGACGACCGCGGGCACCTCGAGCGGGTCGTCGACCACCCAGCATCCGAGCGAGACCCACCCGCCGGCATCGGTCAGTTCGAGCGCCGGCCCGTCGTCGAACACGAGCGTCGCGAGCGTGGGCGGAGGCGGGTCGGATGCCGCGGCATCCGTTTCGGCGACGGACCCGGCCCAGCGCGCCCACCCGTGACGACCGAGCGACACCACGAGGTGCCCCGCTGGGCCGAAGCCCAGGTCGAGGAGCTTGCCGTGCCGGGTCACGCCGCTCACCCGCTCGCCGACGAGCGACTCGGGCGGGCGGCCGCGCGTCTTCGCGATGCGGAACTCGATCACGTCGACATCGACGAGCCTTCGACCCGTCAGACGGGCGTCGAGTTCTTCGGCGAGTGCCTGCACTTCCGGTGACTCGGGCATGCGAGAAGCCTTGCACAAGCAGGCGACATCGGGCAGGCGACATCGCGGCGGAGGCGTCGCGATGCCGATCGCGCGTCCGGGTTGGTGCCGTGTCCGCGGCGACCACTACGATCGCCCCGTGGACCCGAACACGGCGCGGCAGCTGCTGCGCATCTTCCCCGACGCCCCGCTCACCGTCGCTCTCGTCGAGCGCGCCTACGCCGGCGAGGCGTGGGCCCGCCACCCCTCGCGATATCCCGATCCGGCGCAACGCCAGGAGGCGGAGGCGTGGGCGGAGCGTCTCCGGGCTGCTCGGAGCACGCTGCTCGCCGAGGCCGCCACGGTCGGCGCCACGGCGTCGACCGGCCGCGCGCGACTCGGCCCGCTCGCCGTGACCGGCATCGTCGTCGCATCGGTCCTGACCCTGACGACGATCGTGGGCGGCGTCGTCGGGCTGGGGATCATCATCGCGCGGGCCGCTCCCGGGATCGCGGAGAGTTCCAGCCGGTGGGTGCTCGACGACGAAGGCGACGAGGCCGGCCCCGATCATGGCGAACGACTCACGGCACTCGAGACCGACTTCGAGTTCCCGGCCGGACTCGAGCTCTACACCGACGGCCGCTACGACGACCTCTGCTCGAACATCTACGAACGCGGCTGCTGGCAGCTCGACGTGATCCCGATCGCGGCCTGCGACGAGATGAGGATCGAGTCCGGGTACAGCAACGACGAGGCATCACCGGATCCCGAAGAGACCCGCGTCAGCTACGTCGACGATGTCGAGCCGTTCGAACGAGTGCCGATCGTCTACGGCGACGACGCCTACGAAGAAAGCTGGATCGTCGACGTCACGTGCACGACCGACGAAACCTGAACGACGGGTCGCAGCGGTGGTCCGAACCGAGCGTCAGCCGGCGAGCGTGAGCCGAACGCGCCGACCCGCTCAGGCGGCGGTCCGCTGCGCGACCTCCACGAGGTCGTCGAGCAGCTCGCGACCCTCCTGCCAGTCGCCGAGGTCGCTCGCCGCGTTGATGTGCCCGAGCGGTCCGACCGACACGAAGCCCGCGCCGAGGCGCTCGGCGAGCTCCGCGGCGAATGCGCGGCTTCCGTACGGGTCGTCGTCGCTCGCCACCACGAGGGCGGGCAGTCCGAGCGGGCGAACGCCGTCACGGGCGAACTCCCTCGCCTGCTCGGGGTAGTGCTCGCCGTCCGGGTCGGGCGGCGCGACGAGCAGCACGGCCGATGCGCCGCCGGGGTTGCGCGCGAGCCATTCGGCGACCGCGAGACATCCGAGGCTGTGCGCGACGATGACGGCGTCGGGCCCGGCCGACTCGCTCGCACGGTCGAGCGCGGCGAGCCAGTCGTCGAGGCGCGGCTCGTCCCACGACGTCGGCGCGATGCGCACGCTCTGCTCGAGGTCGCGCTCCCAGAGCGTCTGCCAGTGGGTGGGCCCCGAGCCGCCGATGCCGGGCACGATGAGGTGGGTCATGCCCTCATGGTGCCAAGGAGTGCCGCCCGCGGCATCCTGTGTGACTGCCGGTGTCCGCAGATTTCCTGCCGTTGCGCTCCGGATTGCGTCGGGATGGCGCGAGCGGGAGTCCGCGGCTCAGGCCTCGGTGACGCGCCCGCCCTCGACGTGCCAGCGCCGGTCGAGGTTCACGTGATCGAGCATGCGGCGGTCGTGGGTCACGAGCAGGAGGGTGCCCTCGTAGCCCTCGAGCGCCTGCTCGAGCTGCTCGATCGCGATCAGGTCGAGGTGGTTCGTGGGTTCGTCGAGCACGAGCACGTTGACCCCGCGCGACTGCAGCAGCGCCATGCCGGCGCGCGTGCGCTCCCCGGGCGAGAGGTCGTCGACGGCTCGCAGCACGTGGTCGGCCTTGAGGCCGAACTTCGCGAGCAGGGTGCGCACCTCGCCTGAGCTGAGCTCGGGCACGAGCGCCTCGAAGGCGTCGGCCAGCGGCATCCGCCCTGCGAGTTGCGATCGCGCCTGGTCGATCTCGCCGATCGCGACCGACGAACCGAGGCTCGCTCGCCCGCCGTCGGGCTCGATGCGCCCGAGCAGCAGCCCGAGCAGCGTCGACTTGCCGGCGCCGTTCGGGCCCGTGATGCCGATGCGGTCGCCCGCCTGCACCTGCAGCGACACCGGGCCGAGCGTGAAGTCGCCCCGGGTCACGGATGCCGCGGCGAGCGTCGCGACCACGGCCGACGACCGCGGCGCCCGGCCGATCGTGAACTCGAGCTTCCACTCCTTGCGGGGCTCCTCGACCTCGTCGAGGCGTGCGATGCGGCTCTCCATCTGGCGCACCTTCTGCGCCTGCTTCTCACTCGACTCGCTCGCGGCCTTACGGCGGATCTTGTCGTTGTCGGGCGACTTCTTCATGGCGTTGCGCACGCCCTGGCTCGACCACTCGCGCTGCACGCGGGCGCGCGAGACGAGGTCGGCCTTCTTGGCCGCGAACTCGTCGTAGTCCTCGCGCGCATGGCGGCGCACGGTCTCCCGCTCTTCGAGGTACGCGTCGTAGCCGCCGCCGTAGAGCCGGTTGGAGTGCTGGGCGAGGTCGAGTTCGAGCACCTTCGTGACCGTGCGGGCGAGGAACTCGCGGTCGTGGCTCACGAGCACCACTCCCCCGCGCAGTCCGGCGACGAACGCCTCGAGGCGTGCGAGTCCGTCGAGGTCGAGGTCGTTCGTGGGCTCGTCGAGCAGTACGAGGTCGAAGCGCGAGCTGATGAGCGCGGCAAGGCCCACGCGCGCAGCCTGGCCGCCGGAGAGTCCGGTCATCAGCGAGTCGGGGGTGATGACGGGGGTGTCGGATGTCGCGGCGTCGCCGCTCGCGCCGACCGAGAGTCCGAGCTCCGCCAGCACCGCGGGCAGCCGCTCGTCGAGGTCGGCCGCGCCGGCGGCGAGCCAGCGCTCGAGGGCGACCGAGTACTCCTCGCCGGGGTCGACCCCGTCGGGCACCTCGGTCGCGCCGAGCAGTTCGGCCGCGGCATCCATGCGGGCGGATGCCTCGGCGCAGCCCGTGCGACGTGCGACGTACTGCGCGATCGTCTCGCCGTCGAGGCGTTCGTGCTCCTGCGGCAGCCAGCCGACGAAGGCGTCGCTCGGGGCGAGCGACACGGTGCCCGCGAGCGCCGGGATCGCCCCGCCGAGGATGCCGAGCAGCGTCGACTTGCCGGCGCCGTTCGCGCCCACGACGCCGACGACGTCGCCCGGCGCGACCGTGAGGTCGAGGTCTTCGAACAGCGTGCGATGGGCGTATCCGCCGGCGAGGCCCTGGGCCACGAGTGTTGCAGTCACCGGACAACCCTAGTCAGCGCGGGGCTGTGAGGTCGCCGCCGCACGACCCCGAGGTCGATGGCGGTTCGCAGCGCCGCTCAGCGCCGCCAGAGGTACGGCGTCGTCGTCGAGACCTTGACGAGACCCGAGCGCTCGAGGATCGGCCGGGAGAACTCGGTCGAGTCGCTGTGGATCAGCGTCTTGCCGTGCGCGAGCGCCGACCTGGCGCGCGCCGCGGTCAGGGCGCGGTAGATGCCGCGTCCGCGCCACGGTTCGCGCGTGGCCCCGCCCCAGATGCCCGCAAAGTCGGTGTCCGCGACCGGCTCGAGCCGCCCGGCGCTGACGATCTCGCCGTCGGACGTCTCGGCGACCCACAGCTCCATGCCGTCGTCGAGCGCGAGGCGTCGCAGGAGCGCGTCGGCCATCGCATCCGACACGGGATCGCCGAAGACCTCGTCCTGCATGGCGCTCATGGCGCGCACGTCGGACTCCTCGCCGATGCGTCGCAGTGCGATGCCGTCGGGCAGCGGAACCTCGGCCGTGAGCCCGGCGGCCTCGCCGATCATGATCGACTCGGGCTCGTCGGCCTCGAACCCGTGCGCGAGCAGGGTCTCGTGCAGGCCCGGCGCCACGTCGTGGCCGCGGGTCTTCCACTCGAACCTCGTGATCTCGGGCGCGGCCTCGTAGTGCGCGACCGCTCCGGCGACGAGTTCGGCGATGCCGGCGGCATCCGCCCCGCCGAGGTCGCGGTACGTGACGAACCCGCGGCCGCCCGCGAAGGTCACGAGCCGCAACGGCCCGAGGCGTTCGACCGCGATGGCACTCGGCGTCTCGGCATCCGTTCGCAACTGGTCGTCGTAGGCCTGCAGCAGGCGCGCGCCGTCGGTCATCGCGCGAGTCACTCGAAGACGGGCGCGAGGAAGCGGCGCTCGTAGCGGCGGATGCACTTCGTCTCGACGGCGAACCGGTAGGCCTCGACGCACTCGGCGTCGGTGGCCGAGGCGATGCGGTACTGCTCGTAGTCGGCGAGCGACGGGAACGTGAACAGCGCGAACGCCTCGTCGCTGTCGCCCTCGCTCGGCAGGAAGTAGCCGTGGTGCGTGCCGCCGAGGCGGTTGACGAGGCGGATCCAGCGCTGCCCGTACTCGCGGAACTCCGCGAGCTTGTCGGCATCGATCTCGTAACGCAGGTGCACGGTGACAGGGTTGCTCATCCGAGACATCCTGCCCTATCTCCGCGGGTGTCGCGCCGACGGGGACGTCGTCGCCTCGCCGCACCGCCTGGCGATTCCGCGAGCATTCCGAAACGGACATATGCGGTCGCATACGGTTGCCGGGTGCTCCGACGACTCCTCTCCCGCGCGTATTGGGCCTGCAGCCGATGGACGCTCGTGAGCGAGGCGGCGCCCGGCCGCCCCAGCGTGCTGATCGGCGCACCGCACACGTCGAACTGGGACTTCGTGCTCATGCTCGGCATCGCATGGCGGCTCGGCATCGAGTTCCGCTGGCTCGGCAAGAAGAGCCTCTTCACGGGCTGGCGCGGCCCGATCATGCGCGGGCTCGGCGGCATCCCCGTCGACCGCGACGACCCGAGCCGGGTCGTCGGCGAGGTCGTCGATCGCATCCGCGGCGGCGAGGTCTTCGGCCTCGTCGTGACGCCCGACGGCACGCGCGGCAACAACACGTACTGGAAGTCGGGCTTCTACCGCATCGCCCGCGAGACCGGCATGCCGGTCACCCTCGGCTACGTCGACCGCACCACGATGTCGGCCGGCCTCGGCCCGACGATCGACCTCACGGGCGACGTGGCGGCCGACATGAGCACGATCCGCGCGTTCTACGCCGACAAGGCGGGGCTCCGACCGGAGTTCCGAACGGAGCCGCGCCTGCGCGACGAGACGGCCGAGGGCGTCTGACCCGGTCCGACGTGCGAAACGGCCCACGTCGACGGATTCGACGTGGGCCGTTCGACTACTCGGTCGGCGTCGAGAAGTCGAGCTTCGACTCGGCGACGGCGATGACCGACCACGTGCCGCCACCGGCATCCGTGAACTCGTAGGCCGGAACGATCAGCACGCTGCCGTCGGGCTGCCACTGGCTGGCGAGGCCGAGTCGTGCGCTCACGATCTCGACCTGGTTCACCGGCCACGAGATCGAGGCGCCGGATGTCGGCACCGCCGGCGGCTCGGTCGGCGGCACCCACTCCGTCGCCGCATCGGCGACGGCGCCCTCGCGGTACAGGATCGGCAGGGCCGTCATCTGCGCACCGAAGCGCGGGTCGGAGAGGCGTTCGAATGCGTCCTGCTCGCTGACGATCTCGTACTCGCCGAGCGGGACGATGTCGGCGAGCGCGCCGTAGGCGTTGAGCAGGCCCTTCTCGGTGACCTCGGCCGTCCAGCTCTGGTCGACCCGCTGGCCGTCGATGACGGGCCACGCCTGCGCGGTGCGCGTGACCGATCCCTCCCACGTCTCCGACGTGTACTCGAAGGCATCGGCATCGCGGCCCGTCGAGGTGATGAGCGTGCGGAGCGCGTCGATCGCGGTCGCCTCGCTCGGCGCCGAGCCGGTCGGCTGGCACGGCTCGACGATGCCGGGCTCGATGCTCGGGTCGGTCGCGGGGTCGACGGCGTCGCCGCCCTCCGACCCGTCGGAGCTGCCGGTGCCGTCACCCGTCGCGGGGCACGACCACGGGTCGAGGCTCGGGTCGTAGAACGAGAAGCCGAGCGTGCCGTCGAGGCCGACGGTGAGGCTGGCCGCCGTGCCGTCCTGCGAGCCGACGGTCCAGGCTCCGTTCGCCAGCTCGGGTGTGCCCTCGACGCCGAGTGCTGCGGCGAGCGCCGCGACCGTCTCGACGTTCGACGCCGCACGGGCGTCGTAGCCGTACCCGGCCGCGGTGCCGGCCGTCGTGCCGAGGCCCGACGAGCTGAACTCGTTGCGCCCGAAGCCGCCGTAGGGATAGCTCATGTCGGCGGACATCTTGTTCGACGTGCCCGCTCCCGCCCGAGCGTCGGCGCCCGTCGCCATCTCGGGGGCGGCCGCACCGCCCGAGACGCCCTGCAGCGAGATCGCCGGGGCCGCGTCGCTCGCGAGGTTCGAAGGCCCGCCGTTCGCCGCACCGACCGCGTAGCCCGCACCGCCGAACACGACGAGGGATGCCGCGACCGCCGCGGCGGGGATCCAGCGCGGGCGACGGCGCACCCGCTCGGCGCCCAGGTCGGTGACGGGGGCCGCGGGTGCGGCGGTCTCACCGGGTGCGGCGGTCTCCGTGGATGCGGTCGCCTCGCCCGTCGCCGCGGCGACGACCTCGTCGACGAAGCCCGCGCGCGGCTCGACGCCGGCGGCGGGGTCGGCGGCGCGCAGCCGCGCCTCGGGATCGAGTTCGTGGTCGTCGTTCATGGGGATCACCCTCCGGAGTGCGCGGTGCTGGGGTCTGTGGCTTCGAACGCCGTGGTGCAGAGATCCGCGTTCACTGGGAGATATGTCGTTCGGGGTCCGAACCTTGCACGGCGGCCCGCTCGGCCGCTCCGGCACCCGGTGCCGCTAGAACGACAGCCGCTCGCCCCACGCCTCGCGCAGGCGCTTGCGGGCTCGCGACAGCGCGGCATCCGCCCCGGATCGGGAGATCTCGAGCACGGCCGCGAGTTCTTCGCCGTCGAGGCCCTCCCAGGCGTGCAGCAGCAGGATGCGCCGGTCGCGCTCGCCCACGCTCTCGAGCGCGCCGCGCAGCTCGGCGTCGAACAGCACGCTCAGCTCGGGATCTTCGCGCACGCGCACGGCACCCGACTCGGGCACCTCGTCGACGGGCAGGTCGACGTGCTTGCGGCGGTGGTTCGCGAGCGTGAAGCCCGCAGTGCGGTAGAGCCACGGCAGCACGGCCTCGGCCGGCACGTCGGCGCGGCGGCGCCAAGCCGTGGCGAAGACCTCGGCGGCGAGATCCTCGGCGTCCTGACGGGGACCGCGGCGGGCGAAGTAGCGCACGAGCGCGGTCGAATGCTCGCGCACGACCGCGGTGAACCACGCGCGATCGGTGTCGGAGTTCACGGGTTCGGAGCTCTCGGCGGCGCTCACGGGTTCGGGGCTCGCGGGGTCGGCCACCGCCACCTCCTCGGTCGGGTCGGTGCTGGCGTCGGTGCTGGCGGTCGTCACGACATGATTGTGTCGGCCTGGCCGCGAGTCTTGCACGCGCACGAACCGATTTCGGGCCCGGCGCGCTCGAACGCCCGTTCCGCCTAGTCTTGAGAGGTGCCGCCCGGCCTTCCCGTGCGGCGCGGGGCATCGAAGAAGGGGTCACCGTGAAGATCGCGCAACTCGAGCGATTCGTCGCCATCGTCGATGCCGACGTGCACGTTCCACGCGCCGCAGAGGCGCTCGGCGTGCCGCTCGCCTCGCTCTACTCGACCATCGACAAGCTCGAGGAGGAGACCGGGATGCCGCTCTTCACCCGCGCCAAGTCGGGCTGGGGGCTCACCGAGGCCGGCGCGCTGCTGCTCGACGAGGCGCACCGTCGCATCGCCGAAGCCCCGGCCGTGCCCGATTCCAAGCCCGCCGTGCCCGCCGGCGGCAAGGCGAAGGCTTCGAAGGGCAAGGGCCGCGCGCCGATCGTGAAGGGCGAGCCCAAGCCCTACAAGAAGCGCCAGGGCCGCTAGGCCGCCCGCTCCCAGCGTTCTCCCCGGCGCCGCACAGAGTCGCCCCATCCCGCCGCGGTATCGTCGCGGCATGCAGAACGAGCAGCCGGATGTCGCCGCGAGCGACGATTCGACCCTCGGACTCACGCTTAGCGGCGGCGCGTCGTTCGGCGCCGCACACGTCGGCGTGCTGCAGGAGCTGGCCGAACGCGGCATCCGCCCCGGCATCGCCGTCGGCACGAGTTCGGGCGCGCTCGTCGCGGCCGCCTACGCGGCCGGATTCGACGCCGAGCAGATCGCGCGGGCCACGCTGACGTTCCGCTGGCGCGAGATCGCGACGTGGTCGTTCGCACCCCGCCTGGCGCTGCTCGACACCGGCGTGCTCGACGCGTCCGTGCGTCGCGTGTTCGGCCGCGATCCGCTGATCGAGGAGCTGCCGCGCCGATTCGCCGCCGTCGCGACCGATCTGCGCGCGCGAAAGGCCGTCACGCTCGACACCGGCTCGCTGAGCGCCGCCCTGCGCTCGACCATCGCCGTGCCCGGCCTGCTCTCCCCTGTGCGCCGCGACGGCGTGTGGCTCGCCGACGGCGGCATGATCGACAACGTGCCGGTCTCCGCCGCGCGCGAGCTCGGCGCCGCACGCGTCATCGTCGTGCGCCTGCACGCGAAGTTCGAGAATGTTCGCATGATGCGCACCGTCAACCGCACCGCCGACCTCGTGCGCGACCCCTCGGTCGTGCTCATCCAGCCCGAGATGCAGGGCATGGCGCAGTGGACGATGGCCGACGCGCCCCGCCTCATCGCCGAGGGGCGGCGGGCGGCCGCCGCCGCGCTCGATGCCGCCGCGCTGCGCGACGTGCCGTTCGAGTCGCCCGCGATGCTCGCACCCGCCCTCGCCTGAGGTTCCCCGCGGCCGGTCGACCTGCGACCATGGGCGCATGACGCGATATGCCATCGATGCGGAGGCCGCGCTGCAGATCATTCGCGACGACCTCGCCGTTCACCCCGGCCACCAGCTCGTCGCCCCTTCCGTGCTGCGCTCGCACGTGCTCTCGCAGCTCTACCGCGACGTGCGCGAGGGCCGACTCGAGGAGCGCGCGGGCCGCGACCAGCTCGAGCGGCTCGCCGAGCTGAAGATGCGGCTCCTCGGCGACCGGGTGTCCCGCTCCACCGCGTGGAAGCTCGCCGCGCGCCTCGACTGGAGCGACACGACGCTCGCCGAGTACCTCGCCGTCGCGACCCTCCAGGCCGACGCGCTCATCACCGCCGACCCCCGCCTCATCGTCGCGGCCGAGGGCCTGGTGCCGCTCGCGACGCTCGACGACCTGAGCCGCGCCTGACGGCCACGTCCGACCCGCTGCTCCGCCGACGCCGGCGTGCGCAACTCAGGAGATCCGGCAGCATCCCCAGCGTGTCGCCGGCAACGCACGGCGCGCCGCCCGCTTCATCCGGAGTTGTGCACGAACACGTACCGCCGCTCTGACGGGCGGTCGCGTCCGTCACCCTCGACCGGCTTCATCTCGGATCGTCGCGTCGACGCGCGCGACCATTTCAGATACGGCGGCGCGGCACAACCCCTTGGCCGTCGGGCGACCCTGCGCGTTGAATGACGGGATCGCCCCCGAAAGGTGGAACACCCATGGATTCGAGCATCTGGATCTGGATCGTCGTCGCGATCGTCGTGATCGCGATCATCGTCGTCATCGTCGTGATCACCACGTCACGTCGCCGGACCGAGGCCAAGGTCGAGGCGGAGCGTCGACGCGCGGCTGAACTGCGCGAGAAGGCGGAGAACACCGCCCGCGACGCGCGTGAACAGGCGGCCGCCGCCTCGCAGGCGGAAGCCGACCGCCTCGCCGCGCAGTCGAACGCCGCGCAGGCCGAGGCCGATGCCGAGCGCGCCCGGCTGGACGCCGACCGTCTGGCCCGCGAGAGCGCCGACCGCCGCGAGCGAGCCGCGAGCCTCCAGGAGGAGGCCGACCGCCACGCGAGCCGCGCGGCCGAGGTCGATCCCGACAGGCCTGCCGCCGCCGATCATGCCGCCGCGACGACACCGGCTGCGGCTCAGCCCGACACCACGCCTCGCGCGACGGGCGGCCACGCCGCCCCGCCCATCGACGACGGCCGCACGGAGGCCCGAGCCGCGGCATCCGATGAGAACCCGGCCACGCCCGTGAGCGCGCGCCGAGCCGATCGAGACCCCCGGACCGACACGGACACGGGCATCGACACCGGCGCCGAATCCCGAACCGGGACGCCGCGCAGCACGGACGGCTCCGGCATCTGAGCCCGGCCATGCCGGGGCCCGGTCACGCCCCGAGGGCCGAGGTCAGACGTTGAAGCGGAACTCCACGACGTCGCCGTCCTGCATGACGTAGTCCTTGCCCTCCATGCGGGCCTTGCCCTTGGCACGGGCCTCGGCGACCGAGCCGGTCTCGACGAGGTCGGCGAAGGAGATGACCTCGGCCTTGATGAATCCGCGCTCGAAGTCGGTGTGGATCACGCCGGCCGCCTGGGGGGCCTTGTCGCCCTTGTGGATCGTCCACGCGCGCGACTCCTTGGGGCCGGCCGTGAGGTAGGTCTGCAGGCCGAGCGTGTCGAAGCCGATGCGGGCGAGCTGGTCGAGGCCCGACTCCTCCTGGCCCGTCGAGGCGAGGAGCTCCGCAGCGTCTTCGGGGTCGAGGTCGATGAGCTCGGACTCGATCTTCGCGTCGAGGAACACGGCCTCGGCCGGGGCGACGAGCGCTGCGAGCTCGGCCTTCTTCGCGTCATCGGTCAACACGCCCTCGTCGACGTTGAAGACGTAGATGAACGGCTTGGCCGTCAGCAGGCCGAGCTCCTTCACGGGCGCGAGGTCGACGGATGCCGCGGAGAGCGGCGTGCCCTTCTGCAGCACCTCCTCGGCGGCCTTCGCGGCCTCGAGTACCGACGGGTCGAGCTTCTTGCCCTTGATCTCCTTCTCGTAGCGCGGGATGGCGCGCTCGAGGGTCTCGAGGTCGGCGAGGATCAGCTCGGTGTTGATGGTCTCCATGTCGGCCTTGGGGTCGACCTTGCCGTCGACGTGCACGACGTCGCCGTCGCTGAAGCCGCGCACGACCTGCGCGATCGCGTCGGCCTCGCGGATGTTGGCGAGGAACTTGTTGCCGAGGCCCTCGCCCTCCGACGCACCGCGCACGATGCCGGCGATGTCGACGAACGACACGGCGGCGGGCAGGATGCGCTCCGAGCCGAAGATGCCGGCGAGCACCTCGAGGCGCGGGTCGGGCAGGTTCACGACGCCGACATTGGGCTCGATCGTCGCGAACGGATAGTTCGCCGCGAGCACCTGGTTCTTGGTGAGGGCGTTGAAGAGGGTGGACTTGCCGACGTTGGGCAGGCCGACGATGCCGATAGTGAGAGCCACGGGGGTCTATCGTACCGGTGCTGCGCTCTGCGGCCTCATTCCGGGCGGTCGCGGCCCGATCCGAGCGGATGCCGCGTGCAGGCGCCTCCGCTTCAGCGCCGCGTCAGCGCGCCCGGCGTCCGACCTCGGCCAGCCCCTCGAGCTCCGCGAGGAGCACGCCCGAGTCGATCTCGGCCCGGATGCGTTCGCCGAGCGAGGCGGCCGCCTCGCGGTACGACGGCTCGAGGAGCACGTCGAGCACGGCCGTGGCGATCGCCGAGGCATCCGATCTCGGGGAGATCACCATCGCGGCGCCGTGCCGCGCTGCACGGGCCGCGTTCTCGGGCTGGTCGCGGCCGAGTGGGATGCAGAGGGCGGGAACGCCCGCGGCGAGCGCCTTGATGAGCGTGCCGTGCCCGGCGTGGGTGATCACGAGCGCGGCCTTCGGGATCAGCTCGGCGTGGGCCGCAGATCGCACCACGAGGACGTTCGGCGCGGACGGGATCTCCGCGGGGTCGATCGCGGGGCCCGTGGTGATCACCGCACGCACGGGCAGCGACGCGAGGGCACGGGAGATCCGCGCGAGCAGGTCGGCCTGCCGCATGTACGAGCTCGAGAGCCCGACGACCACGAGCGGTGCCTCGCCCGGCGGCAGCGCCAGGCCCGGGCGGTCGGCCGGGATGTCCTCGAGCACCGGCCCGACGTAGCGCACGTTGGGCGCGTCGGGCGGCGGGTCGTCGAACGCCGAGCCCGTGAGCACGAGCACGCGGTCTGCGTGATCCCACTGCTCGCCGGGGTTGCGGACCGGCGCGAGGCCGAGCTCGGCGCGGGCCGCGTTGACCGGGCCCATCCCGGCACGGGCGGCCGCCGTCATGAGCGCGTACGCCGCGCGGTCGCGCGTCCGGCCCAGCGCGTTGTGCGCGGGCGCGAGGCCGAGGCCGAACGGCGGGCGCGCGCGCGAGGGCTGCAGGTACACGCTCCCGACGAGCAACCCGGTCGGCATGCCGCGCGCCTCCGCGCCGATGAGCGCGCCGAGGAGCAGGCCGTCGACGAGGACCGCGTCGAACGGCTCGGCGTCGAGCGCAGCCACGACGTCTGCGGCGAAGCGGGCGGCCGGGCCGGTCATGAGGCGATCGCGCACCCGGAGCAGCGCACCGAGCTGCGTGCGGCACTCCCAGTCCTTCAGCACGTCGTCTTCGAGGGCCGTCGACCTGCGCTGCGGCGCGGTCGGCCAGGTTCGATGCACGGCCCCGGTGGCGGCGATCGCGTCGGCGAGGGTCGGATCGCCCAGGACCACGACCTCGTGACCTCGTTCGACGAGCAGGCGCGCGACACCGAGGTTCGGCGGGGTCGCTCCCCCGCCGTCCCAGACGGCGAGCAGGTAGCGCATGGTCGTCCTCCTTCGCACCGCCGCGATTCAGCCCAGCCGCGCCCTGAAGCCGCGGGTGAGGTACGGCACCTCGAGGTCGACGGCGCCCGCGACATCCGGATGCGTGTTCAAGAGCACCTCGAGCGCGGCGATGGTCGCCGCCTGCTCGTCGGACGACGAGGTGATGAAGTACGAGCGCGAGCGCACGAGTTCGAGGAACCTCGCGCGCGACATCCGCTCGGACCAGGCGACCGTGTGCTCCTCGATCGGCCCGAACGGGGCGCCGATGTTCACGTACGCCTCGAAGGTCGCGCTCGCGTCGTGCCGCTCGTGCATGATCTCGCCCGCCTCGCGCAGCCAGTCGGCGCGCAGGTCGCGGCTGTTCCAGACGAGGCCGAGCACGCCGCCCGGGCGGAGCACCCTGGCGATCTCGGGCAGCGCGCGCTGCGGCTCGAACCAGTGCCACGCCTGCCCCGCGACGACCGCGTCGAACGAGTCGTCGTCGAGCGGGATCTCCTCGGCCGTGCCGAGGATGCGCGGTACACCGGGCACGGCCAGCTCCAGCTCGTCGAGCATCTCCTCGACCGGGTCGACCGCGATGACGTCGCGATCGAGCGCGACGAGCGCCTCGGTCAGCTTGCCCGTGCCGGCGCCCAGGTCGAGCACCTGCTCGGCATCGCCGATCAGCCAGGCGACGGCCTCGGTCGGGTAGCCCGGCCGCGAGCGATGGTAGACGGATGCCGCGGCGCCGAAGGATCTCGCCGCCTCGACGGTCGCCGGGGCCGCCGGGTCTCCGAGGGGCGGCGCAGCATCGGGAGACTCGGTCATGCCGCCATTCCACGCCCGCGGCGAGGCATCCGTCAACCGTCGGAGGCACATGGCACGATGCATTCCGTGCCAGTGGACTTCACCGCGATCGACTTCGAGACCGCCAACCCGTCGAGCGCCTCGGCCTGCTCCGTCGGACTCGTGAAGGTCCGAGACGGCGTCGTGGTCGATCGCCTGCACCGCTACATCCGCCCGCCGTTCCCCCACGACGAGTTCTCGGAGTGGAACGTGCGCGTGCACGGCATCACGCGCGACATGGTCGAACGCGAGGCAGGCTGGGCCGAACTGCTGCCCGTGTTCCGCGACTTCGCGGGTGCCGACGTGCTCGTGGCGCACAACGCCGGATTCGACATGCGCGTCATCGCGGCGACCACCGAGGCCGTCGGCCTCGACGTGCCGGACCACCGCTCGCTCTGCAGCCTGCAGGTCGCGCGCAAGACCTACCACCTCGAGTCGTACCGGCTGCCGGTCGCGGCGATGGCCGCGGGCTTCGAGGGCTTCTCGCACCACGATGCCCTCGCCGATGCCGAGGCCTGCGCCGCCATCATGGTGCACGCCGCGGCCCGCCACGACGTCGACGACCTCGACCGGCTCGCCCACGTGACGCGGGTGGCGTTCGGCGCGATCGGGCAGGCCGCGACCGCCACGCGCAAGGCGACGCACGGCCCCATGGCGCTGCAGTAGCGCCCACGCCGAGCGCTGCGACGGGCGATGTCGGCGGCCGCTGTCACACTTGGCGGCATGGAGATCCTGCTGCTGGTCATCGGCCTCGTCGTCGGCATCGCGCTCGGCGCGCTCGCCACGTGGTTCCTCGCATCCAAGCGTGCGACGGATGCCGCGGCCGGCGTCGTCCCGACCGAAGACCCCGCGCTGGTCGAAGCCCGACACCAGGCCGCGATCGCCGCCCTCCAGGCCGGCGGCTCGGCCGAGCAGGCGCGCATCCGCGCCGAAGAGCAGCACGTCCAGGCGCAGCTCCGCGCCGAGCTCGCCTCCGTCGAGGCCACGACCGTCGGCCTTCGCGAGCAGATCGAGTCGGCACGCGCCCAGTACCGCGAGATCGTCGAGCGCCAGCGCGCCGAGCAGCAGCAGCGCGAGTCGCGAGAGGCCGCCGACAGCAAGGTGCTCCAGGCGCTCGCGCCCGTGAAGCAGACCATCACCGAGATGCAGGCCAAGGTCACCGAGCTCGAGACCCAGCGTCACCGCCAGCACGGCGAGCTCAGCCAGCAGCTGCGCATCGCGGCCGAGAACGAGGAGCGCCTGCGCTCCACGGCCGAGACGCTCGCGTCGGCCCTGCGTTCGAACAGCACGCGCGGCGTGTGGGGCGAGACCCAGCTCCGCAGCGTCGTCGAGGCCGCGGGCCTGCTCGAGCGCGTCGACTTCGACACCCAGCACTCGATCAGCACCGACGCGGGCGCCGGCCGCCCCGACATGGTCATCCACCTGCCCGGCGGCAAGAACATCGCCGTCGACGCAAAGGTGCCCTTCAACGCCTACCTCGAGGCCAGCCAGATCCCGCTCACGGCGGTCGGCGCCGAGGCGGCCCGACGAGAGTCGCTCATGAAGCAGCACGTCAAGGCCGTGCGCGACCACATCACCGCACTCGGCGGCAAGACCTACTGGGCCGGGCTCGGCGCCTCGCCCGAGATGGTCATCGCATTCATCCCGAGCGAGTCGCTCGTCTCGAGCGCGCTCGAGACCGACCCCGCCCTGCTCGACTACGCCTTCTCGAAGCGCGTCGCGCTCGCCTCCCCCGTCACGCTCTGGTCGGTGCTGAAGACCGTCGCGTTCAGTTGGCAGCAAGACGTGCTCACGAAAGAGGCGAAGACGCTCTTCGACCTCAGCCGCGAGCTCTACGCGCGCCTGTCGGTCACCGCAGGCCAGATCGAGAAGCTCGGCCGCACCATCGAGCGCACCGTCAAGGACTACAACGCGTTCGTCGGTTCGCTCGAGACCCGCGTCATGCCCACCGCGCGCAAGCTCAAGGCGCTCGACGAGACCAAGGTGCTCGCGCAGCTCGAGGGCATCGAAGAGAGTCCGCGCGAGCTCACCGCCTACGAGTTCACGTCGGCCGCCACGGCCGAGACGGCGGCGATCGAGACCGGGGCCGGCGAGGCGGACGTGATCGATGCCGAGCTCGACCTCGGCACCGACGACGCGAGCTTCATCGCCGACATCGATCCCGAGATCCGCTCGATCTGATCAGTCGCGCCGGTCCTTCCCGCCTCGATCGGGTCGACCGGTCGGCAGTCGCAGCGGTCGCAGGCGCACGACGTCGTCGACGACCTCGAGCTCCGCGGGGCCGTCGGCACGCAGCACGGCGGGCGCATCCGCGAAGCGCAGTCGACTCGCGTCGCCGTCACCGACCTCATCGAGCAGCACCCTGCGACGGGCCCGCTCGCCTTCGTGCGCCGAGCGTTCGTCGTCCTCGCCGACGAAGGTGTGGCCGTACACGGCCCGTCCGGTGTCCGGATCGAACAGCACGCTCGTGCGCTGGCGTTCAACGGTGTCGTCGCTGCTTGCGGTCTCATCGAACATGGTCCGGCTCCTCACCAGAAGTTCCGCGAGACGCGCCCGCGAGCGTACGAGTTGAAGACGAACATCCGCACGCTGACGCTCGTGACGCCGTCGCGTGCGACCACCGGCGGTCCGTTGTCGCCGAAGTCCTCGACCCCCGAGTCGCTCACGACCTGCGAGACGCCGAACCGCGCGAACGTCCCGTCGTCGTCATCGATGCTGTTGACCGAGGTGAGGGCGACCTCGACGATCGTCCGACCGGGGTGCGTGACCTGGTACGTCCAGGTGTGCGTGTACACGCCCCCGCTCGACGCCCACGGCGAGTTCAGCTTCTGTCCCAACATGCGGCCGGTCTACGCCTGATTTCGGCCGTCCGGCTGAGGGCTGTCCCTGAGTTCCGGCACGAACCTCGCCCGAGGTCTGGGCTTCAGCTCTGGATCAGGCTCAGCACGTTGCCCGCCGGGTCGCGGAACCAGCAGATGTCGGGGCCCTGGCCGGTCTTCGAACCCCACGCGATGCCCCGCTCGTCGGTGCCGAACGAATGCGGATCCGCGTAGATCTTGGTGACGACGCCCTGTGCGTTCAACGCGTCGACCGCGGCGCCGATGTCGGGCACCACGATGTTCAGGATGGTGAAGGTCGCGGGCTGGTGCTGGTCCTTCGGGTAGACGAAGACGCCCTGCCCCGACGGCAACGAGAACTGCAGGCCGCCCATCTCCTCGCGCACGTCGAACCCGAGCACGTCGCCGTAGAACGCCCGTGCGACACCGACGTCGTCGACGCTGAAGCCGGGGAACGCGTCGTTGATCTCCACCATGAGAACCCTCCCTGTTCGCGCCCACCCTCGCATACCGGCCCGCCGCCCGTCGAGGGGGTTGCGCACGATACGCGCACCGGCCCGTCGCGCGGCCGTCAGTCGCGCGACGGCTCGCCGTCTGGTGCGCGTGGATGGGTCTCGTCGACGGGGGCGGCGAACCCGGCCGCCGCCTCGGCCCCGGTGACGACGCCCACCGCCTCGGTCGGCGGCGACGAGTCGAGCGGATGCGCGAGCTCGTCCTTTCCGAGGCGGGCGATCGCGAGCGTGGCGAACGCGATGAACGGCGGCACGAGCCCGGCGATGAGGAACGCGGGCGCGAGCCCGATGGCCTCGCCGACCGGTCCTGCGACGGCCATCGAGACGGGCATCAGCGCGAGCGAGACGAAGAAGTCGAGACTCGAGACCCGACCGAGCATCGACGGCGGCACCCGGCGCTGCAGCAGGGTGCCCCAGACGACCTGCGCACCGTCGAAGAGCACCCCGACGAGGAACAGCGCGATCACCATCACCCAGAGTTGCGAGGTGTAGCCGATGATCGCGAGCGGGAGGCATCCGACCCCCCACGCCAGGATCATGAGCGTCAGGTAGCGCCGCGGCAGGCGGAACGAGGCCACCGAGAGCGAGCCGACGGCGCCGCCCACACCGAATGCGGCGAGCGCGAGCGCGAACGCACCGGCTCCTCCGCCGGTCTGGTCCTTCACCGCGAAGGGGAGCAGCACCTCGATCGGCCCCATGATGATGAACACGAGGATGATCGAGAAGACGAGCGTGGCCAGCAGCCACTTCGTGCGCACGAGGTAGCTGAAGCCGTCGCGCAGGTCGATGAACGACTGGCGCACGGGGTGCCGCACGACCTCGTTCGGGTCGCGACGCACGGGGGTCGTGCGCATGATCGCGAGCACGACCGCGGCGACGACCTGCATCACCGCAACGGCTGCGAACGCCAGCCACGGCCCCTGCAGCGCGATGAACGCGCTCGCGAGCGCGGGGCCGGCGGCCTGCATGACGGCGGGCCGCAGCACGCCCTCGATGCCGTTCGCGGCGAGCAGTTGGGATGCGGGCAGGAGCGCCGGCAGCCACGCCGAGTAGGCGGGGTAGAAGAAGCCGTCGGCGACGCCGAGCACGAAGGAGATCACGGCGATGTGCCAGACCTCGATGACGCCCGTCGCGGCGAGCACGGCGGCGGCCGCGAACGCGAGCCCCCGCACGACCTCGACCGTGATGAGGATGCGGCGCTGCGGGATCCGGTCGGCCGCGACGCCGCCGATCAGCACCGCGAGCACCAGGCCGAGACTCGAGCCGACGGCGACGAGCGAGAGGTCGATGGGCGTGCCGCCGAGTTCGACGACCTGCCACACCGCCGCCACGAGCCATGCGCCCGCCGAGAGCAGCGACGCCGCGAGGGCGAGCGCGAGCAACCGGTACTGCGCCCCCTCGAAGGGGCGCAGGGCGCGCGGCAGCGATCGGCTTCGGTCGGTCATGCCTCCATTGTCGGCCGCACCACCGGCATCGGCGAGCGCCGAACGGTCAACGGTCGGCGTCGTCCAGCCACTTCTCCACGAGGTGGTCCGCCACGATGCGGCGGATGGTGCCCGACTTGCCGCGCAGCACGATCGACTCGGTGCGGATGATCGGGCCCTTCTTGCGCACGCCCTCGAGCAGTTCGCCGTCGGTCACGCCGGTGGCCACGAAGAACGTGTTGTCGCCGCGCACGAGGTCGTCGAGCTCGTACACACGGTCGCAGTCGAGTCCGGCGGCCTCGCCGCGCGCACGTTCGGCGTCGTCCTTCGGCGCGAGGACGCCCTGCATGAATCCGCCGAGCGCCTTGATCGCGCATGCGGTCGTGATGCCCTCAGGGCTGCCGCCGATGCCGACGCACATGTCGATGCGCGACTCGTAGCGGGCCGCGTTGATGCCGCCGGCGACGTCGCCGTCGCTCATCAGGCGGGTTCCGGCCCCGGCCTCGCGGATGTCGGCGATCAGCTGCTCGTGGCGGTCGCGGTTCAGCACGGCGACGCGCAGCTCGCCGACGTCCTTGCCCTTGGCCGCGGCGAGGGCCCGCAGGTTCTCGCCGATGGGCCGGCGGATGTCGACGACGCCGATGCCCGTGGCATCGGTCACGATCTTGTCCATGTAGAACACCGAGGACGCGTCGAGCATGGTTCCGCGGTCGGCGACCGCGATGACCGAGAGCGCGTTGTGGCGGCCCGCGGCCGTGAGCGAGGTGCCGTCGATCGGGTCGACCGCGATGTCGCAGGCGGGCCCGCGCCCGGTGCCGACGCGTTCGCCGTTGAAGAGCATGGGTGCGGCGTCCTTCTCGCCCTCGCCGATGACGACGACGCCGTCGAAGTTGACCGTGCCGAGGAAGGCCCGCATCGCGTCGACCGCCGCCCCGTCGGCGCCGAGCTTGTCGCCCCGGCCGATCCACGGGTAGGAGCGGATCGCCGCGGCCTCGGTGGCCCGCACGAGCTCGAGCGCGATGTTGCGGTCGGGGTGCAGGTAGAGGCTGTCGTCGGCAGGGGTCATCATCATCGGGCGGTCCTCCGGTTCGTGCGCCCGGCCCTGGGTGGCCCCTCGCGAGCCGAGGATCCGTGCGCGCTCACCGTCAAGCCTAGGCACGCACCCCCGGTTTCCGGCGGTTTCTGCACGAACGTGCGCCGAAAGAACCTCGATTCTTAACCGTCGGTCAAGGCCGCGGTCACCAGGTCGGGGCTCGCGCCGTCGACGAGCACGAGGTCGGTGCGGGCGGGCGCGAGCGCGCACGCGGTCACGGGCGAGATCACGACGAGGGCGGATGCCGCGCACAGCCCGGCGAGCACGACTCCCCCGGCAGCGACGAACCCGCGCTCGACGGCGTCCTCGGCGAGCCCGGCCGTGTAGCCGGCGATGCGCGCCCGCTCGGCCGTGGACTGCGGCGCGAACCGTGCGAGCATGACGCCGCCGTGCGCGCGCACGATCGCCGCCTCGAGCAGCCCCTCGGGCGCACCGCCGATGCCGAGGAGCAGGTCGAGGTCGCCGCCGGGCGCTGCGGCGTGCGCGACGCGCTCGATGTCGCCGTGCTCGAACTCGTGCAGGCTCGCACCCGCCGCGCGCACGGCGTCGGCGACGGCCGTGTTGCGGGGGCGCCGCTGCACCGCGACGCGCAGAGTCGAGACCGGGCGCCCGTGCGCGGCCGCGAGCCGGTCGAGGTTCTCCTCGACGGAGCGGTCGAGCGCGAGGCCCGGGTCCGCGCTCGCCGCGCCCGCGGGCCGCTCGGACCTGGCGTGCACGAGCTTGTCGAGGTAGAAGGCCGGCCCGGGGTCGGCGTACGAGCCGCGCGGGGCGACCGCGAGGATCGCCATGGCGCCCGGGCGCCCCGCCGCCGCGAGACGAGTCCCGTCGACCGGGTCGACGACGAGGTCGAGCGCCGGGCCGACGCCGGTGCCGAACCGCTCGCCCGGGTGCAGCATGGGCGCGTCGTCCTTCTCGCCCTCGCCCGAGACCACGCGGATGTCGGCGGGCACGCCCGCGAGCGCGATGCGCAGCGCGTCGACGGCCGCAGCGTCGACCGCGTCGCCGTCGCCGCCGCCCACGAGCGGCCGGGCCGCATCGGCCGCGGCACGCACGGCCACGAGCAGTGCGTCGCGCAGGGCGGAATCGAACGGCGAGGGCGGGGAGAACCGGGTCACCGACCCATCATCGCCCAGCCCGCGGCATCCGCACGCCTCGTGACGCACGTGAGCACTCCTCGCGACCTCGGTAGACTCAGCATGAATCCTGTTGCCTTCCGAAGGAGCGCCATGCCCATCGCAACCCCCGAGCAGTACGCACAGATGCTCGACACCGCCAAGGCGAAGGCATTCGCCTTCCCGGCGTTCAACGTCTCGTCGACGCAGACCCTCAACGCGGTGCTGCAGGGCCTCACCGAGGCCGGCTCCGACGGCATCATCCAGGTCACTACCGGCGGCGCCGACTACTTCGCCGGCCACACGGTCAAGGCCCGCGCCACGGGCGCCCTCGCGTTCGCCGCCGCCGCGCACGAGATCGCGAAGAGCTACCCCGTCACGGTCGCCCTGCACACCGACCACTGCCCGAAGCCCGCGCTCGCCGACTTCGTGCTGCCCCTGCTCGAGGCGTCCGAGGCGGCCGTCGCGGCCGGCGGCAACCCGATCTTCCAGTCGCACATGTGGGACGGCTCGGCCGTGCCGCTCACCGAGAACCTCGAGATCGCGCAGGAGCTCCTGCCCCGCATGAAGGCGATCAACGCCGTGCTCGAGGTCGAGATCGGCGTCGTCGGCGGCGAAGAAGACGGCGTGAAGCACGAGGGCTCGAACGACGCGCTCTACACGACGCTCGACGACGCGATCGCGACCGTCGAGGCGCTCGGCCTCGGCGAGCAGGGCCGCTACATGGCCGCCCTCACGTTCGGCAACGTGCACGGCGTCTACGCGCCCGGCAACGTGAAGCTGCGCCCGTCGCTGCTG
The DNA here is from genome assembly GCF_009749385.1 of Agromyces allii. Classification (GTDB taxonomy): domain Bacteria; phylum Actinomycetota; class Actinomycetes; order Actinomycetales; family Microbacteriaceae; genus Agromyces; species Agromyces allii. Next base: position 312,210 of record NZ_WBIN01000001.1, read on the forward strand.
AAGGACATCCAGGACGGCCTCGCCGCCAAGTACGGCACCGGCCCGAAGCCGCTCGACCTCGTCTTCCACGGCGGCTCGGGCTCGACCGACGCCGAGATCGCCGAGGCCGTCGCGAACGGCGTCGTGAAGATGAACATCGACACCGACACGCAGTACGCGTACACGCGCGCGGTCGCCGACTACATGCTGAAGAACTACGACGGCGTGATCAAGGTCGACGGCAGCGTCGGCAACAAGAAGCTCTACGACCCCCGCGCCTGGGGCAAGGTCGCCGAGACCGCCATGGCCGCTCGCGTCGTCGAGTCGACCCGCCAGCTCGGCTCCGCCGGCAACTCGATCTCGGCGTAGGGCGCGATCAGATGACGCACGACGAGGCCGCTCGCACGACCGGAGCCGCAGGGCAGGATTCGCCCACGACTCCCCCGATCGACGAGCGGCCTCGTCCGCGGTACGGCGAGTACGCGCCCGAAGGGTGGACCTGGCAACCGCCGGTCGACCCGAAGGCGGTTCCGGATGCCGCGGCCGACGCCGCGACGACCGGACCGTCCGCGGCATCCGCCCCCGCACCCCTCGCGGCCCCCGTCGCGGGGCAGGCGACCGCCGCCGCCCCGCCGCGGGATCGCCTCTGGACCATCGCGCTGCTCGTCTTCGGCGTGTTCGGCCTGTTCTACAACATCATGGCGCTCGTGCAGCTGCCCGCGACGGCGCTCGAATCGGCGAAGCTCTCGTCGCAGATGCTCGGCATCGACGGGCCGACCTCGTTCACGCCGGGCCCTGCGGTGCCGTCGATCATCGCGACCGGCGTCGTGCTGCAGATCGTCCTCTGGCTCGGCGCCCTGCTCTGGTCGCGCGCACGCCTGCGCGCCCGGCGGCTCTCGTGGTGGATCCCGCTGGTCGCGGGCGTCGCCGCGTTCTTCGTCGTGACGATCGTCGGCATGCTCGTGTTCGCGAGCGACCCCGACTTCCTGGCCTCGCTCAGCACGGCGAGCGTCTAGACCCGGCCCTCCGGGCCGAGCACCCCGAGACAGCACGACGCCCGCGGCAGAACGGATCTGCCGCGGGCGTCGGTGTCTCTGTCGACGGATGCCGATCAGGCCGGCGGTGCCGTTCGGGTGCGCCCGCCGAGCGCGCGCTCCTCGCGGTTGCCGGCGAGATCGCGACGCAGCTCCTTCGGGAGCGAGAACATCAGGTCCTCTTCGGCGGTCTTCACCTCGGTGACCTCGCCGTAGCCGGCATCTGCCAGGGCCTCGAGCAGTTCGTGCACGAGCTCCTCGGGAACGGATGCGCCGCTCGTGACGCCGACCGTGGCGACGCCGTCGAGCCACTCCTGCTTGACCTCGCTCGCGTAGTCGACCCGGTAGGCGGCCTTCGCGCCGTACTCGAGGGCGACCTCGACGAGGCGAACGCTGTTCGAGGAGTTCGCCGAGCCGACGACGATCACGAGCTCGGCATCCTGCGCGACCTTCTTGATCGCGACCTGGCGGTTCTGGGTGGCGTAGCAGATGTCGTCGCTGGGCGGGTCGGCGAGGTTCGGGAACCGCTCGCGCAGGCGGCGCACGGTCTCCATGGTCTCGTCGACCGAGAGCGTCGTCTGCGAGAGCCACACGACCTTGTCGGGGTCGCGCACGTCGATGTTCGGCACGTCGTCGGGGCTGTTCACGATGGTGACGTGGTCGGGCGCCTCGCCCGCGGTGCCCTCGACCTCTTCGTGGCCCTCGTGGCCGATGAGCAGGATCTCGAAGTCGTCGCGTGCGAAGCGCACGGCCTCGCGGTGCACCTTCGTGACGAGCGGGCAGGTCGCGTCGATCGCGTGCAGCCCGCGGTCGGAGGCCGCGTTCACGACGGCCGGCGAGACGCCGTGCGCGCTGAAGACGATGTGGGCGCCCTCGGGCACCTCGTCGACCTCGTCGACGAAGATCGCGCCCTTGGCCTCGAGCTCGGTCACGACGTGGATGTTGTGCACGATCTGCTTGCGCACGTACACGGGGGCGCCGTAGTGCTCGAGGGCCTTCTCGACGGCGATCACGGCGCGGTCGACGCCCGCGCAGTATCCGCGAGGGGCGGCGAGCAGCACGCGCTTGTGTCCGAGGACGGGGATATCCTTGAGCCGGCCGCGCAGGCCGGGCACGCGGGGCATGCCGAGGCCGATTCTGGGGGTGGTGGTCGTCACCCGCCCAGTCTACGTGCGCACGGCTGGGCACCCGCCGACCACGGCCCCGTCGATCGCACGAACCCGAGCCACGCCGACCGAACCTGAGGAGAACACGATGACGGATGCCACGGCGACCCGCGACGCCCCGTGGCCGGTCTCGACGCTCTCGAACAAGCTGAAGGACTGGATCGAACGACTCGGCATGGTCTGGGTCGAGGGCGAGATCACGCAGTGGGGCGGTTCGGGCGGCAACGTCTACGGCAAGCTGAAAGATCTCGAGGCCGACGCCACGATCTCGTTCACGATGTGGTCGTCGGTGCGCGCGAAGCTCACCGAGCAGTTCAAGCAGGGCGACCACGCGGTGCTGCTCGTGAAGCCGACGTGGTGGGTCAAGGGCGGCTCGCTCTCGTTCCAGGTGTACGACATGAAGCACGTCGGCCTCGGCGACCTGCTCGAGCGCCTCGAGCGCCTGCGCGCCACCCTCGCCGCCGAGGGCCTGTTCGCGGCGTCCCGCAAGCGACCCCTGCCGTTCCTGCCCGGAGTCGTGGGCCTCATCACCGGGCGCGACAGCGACGCCGAGAAGGACGTGCTGCGCAACGCCCGCCTGCGCTGGCCCGCGGTCGAGTTCCGCACCGCCTACGCGACCGTGCAGGGCGACCGCACGCCGACCGAGGTGGTCGCGGCGATCCAGAAGCTCGACGCCGACCCCGAGGTCGAGGTCATCATCATCGCTCGCGGCGGCGGCGACTTCCAGAACCTGCTGGGCTTCAGCGACGAGCGAGTGGTGCGCGCGGCCGCGGCGGCGACCACCCCGATCGTCTCGGCCATCGGGCACGAGGCCGACCGGCCGCTGCTCGACGAGGTCGCCGATCTCAGGGCCTCGACCCCGACCGATGCCGCGAAGCGCGTGATCCCCGACGTCGGCGAAGAACTGGCCCGCGTCGACCAGGTGCGCGCGCGCCTCGGCATGCGCCTCTCGTCGATCCTCACGCGCGAGATCGACCGCATCGGGCACCTGCGCATGCGGCCCGTGCTCGCCGACGGCACCTGGATCGTCGACCGCCGGGCCGAGGAGCTCACCCGCTGGGTCGCCCGCGGCTCCGAGCTCGTCGACCGCCACATCGAGCGGCAGTCCTCGCGCATCGGCGAACTCCGCGGGCACCTGCGCGCGCTCTCGCCGCAGGCGACGCTCGACCGCGGCTACGCGATCGTGCAGGGGCCCGACGGGCACGTGGTCAGGGGCCCGGCCGGCGCGCCCGCCGCGACCCGGCTCACGGTCACGCTCGCCGACGGCACGATCGCGGCCGACTCGCTCGGCGCGCTCGACGCGGGGGCGACGCCGCACGCACCCGACGACGCGCTCGACGACGCGCTCGAGCCCACGACCTCCACCGCCGCCCGGCGCGTGACGGCGGCCGACGAACCTGTCAGCGGCGCCGAATAGAATGGCGCCCATGCCCCCCACCACGGATGTCTCCGAGCTGAGCTACGAGCAGGCGCGCGACGAACTCGTGCAGGTCGTCTCCGAACTCGAGCAGGGGTCCGCGACCCTCGAGCACTCGCTCGCCCTCTGGGAGCGCGGCGAGGCGCTGGCCGCGCGCTGCGAAGAGTGGCTGGTCGGCGCGAAGGCCAGGCTCGACGCGGCACGCACTGCGGCGGCGACGGGCGCGAACGGCCGCGCCGCGGCATCCGACGAGGGAGCGCTCTGATGGCCGAACCCGGCCAGGGGCCGATCGTCGCCGAGCTCGGCCGCCCTGAGACCCCGCAGGAGACGGCCGCCCGCAAGGCGAAGAACTCCCGCGAGTACCGCGAGCGCAAGACGGTCAGCAACCTCGTGTACGCGCTCGTGGCGTGCGTCGCGGTCGTCGTGGTCATCGTGCTCGCGGTGCCGCGCGGCGATCAGCCCCTGCACCCCGACATCGACGTCCCGGCCATCGCCGCGCAGGCCCAGGCGGGCAGCGACGGGCCGCTCGCCGTGCCCGACCTGCCCGACGGCTGGAGCGCGAACGCCGCCGAGCTGCGCCGCAGCCAGACCGACGGCATCACCGCCTGGTACACCGGCTACCTGACCCCGAGCGACGAGTTCATCGGGCTGTACCAGGGCCTCGACGCGAACGCGACGTGGTCGGCCGAGCTGCTCGCGCGCACGCTCGCGACGGGCACCGTGCAGATCGACGGCGTCGACTGGACCATCTACGACAACCGCGATTCGACCGACGACCTCGGCAACGCACGCTACGGCCTCGTCACCGAGGCGGGCAGCACGGTGTTCGTGCTCGTCGGCACCGCGACCGACGCCGAGTTCGCGACCCTGGCCGCCGCGATCGCCGACACCGTGCAGGCGCAGCAGTGAGCTGCGCCGACGGCGCCCGCCGCGCGGCACCCCGCACCTCCGCACGCACCATCCGCTGAGCACCGCCCCATCTTCACGAGGAGCCGCTGTGACCGAATCCCCCGCTCGTCCCACCTCACCGGCCGAGACCTGGCGCGAACTGCGTCGCGGCAACGTGCGCTTCGTCTCGGGCAAGCCCCAGCACCCGCACCAAGACGTCGAGCGGCGCGCCTCGCTCGCCGAGGGCCAGCGCCCGCTCGTCGCGATCTTCGGCTGCAGCGACTCGCGGCTCTCGGCCGAGATCATCTTCGACGTCGGCCTCGGCGACGCCTTCGTCGTGCGCAACGCCGGCCAGGTGATCTCCTCGTCGGTCGTCGGCTCGCTCGAGTACGCCGTGGGCGTGCTGAACGTGCCGCTGATCATCGTGCTCGGCCACGACGCCTGCGGTGCGGTGGGCGCCGCGATCACCTCGCAGACGGCCGACGCCGAGCAGCTGCCGCCGCACATCGCGAGTCTCATCTCGAGCATCATCCCCTCGGTGCGGCGCGTCGCCGGCGGCGACCCGGCGGCACCCATCGACTCCTCGAAGGTCGACGCGGGGTTCGTCGGCCGTGAGCACCTGCGCTCGTCGGTTTCGCGCCTGCTCGAGGAATCCGAGATGATCAGCGACGCGATCGCAGCGGGTACGCTGGCCATCGTGGGCGCGAACTACCGCCTCTCCGAGGGACTGGTCGACACCGACGTCGTCGTCGGGCAGATCTGACAGCCGTCAGAACCGCCGAGTCCGACCAGACGCCCGCCCGAGGCATCCGCCACACACATCCCGCCCGCTGCACGAGCTCCACGGGCACGCGAACCGGAAGGAACACCTTGGTCGACAACACCGCCGACTACCGCATCGAACACGACACGATGGGCGAGGTGCGGGTTCCCGCGGCCGCCCTGTACCGTGCGCAGACCCAGCGCGCCGTCGAGAACTTCCCGATCTCGGGCAAGGGACTCGAGCCGGCCCAGATCGCCGCGCTCGCGCGCATCAAGAAGGCCGCCGCTCAGGCCAACGCCCAGCTCGGCGTGCTCGACGGCGCGATCGCCGACGCGATCGTCGCGGCCGCCGACGAGGTCATCGCCGGCACCCACGGGTTCGTCGAGCACTTCCCGGTCGACACGTACCAGACCGGCTCGGGCACCTCGTCGAACATGAACATGAACGAGGTCCTCGCGACCGTCGCGACGCAGAAGCTCGGTGCCGAGGTGCACCCGAACGACCACGTCAACGCGTCGCAGTCCTCGAACGACGTGTTCCCGACCTCGGTGCACATCGCCGTCACCGCCGCGCTCATCGACGACCTGATCCCCGCGCTCGACCACCTCGCCGTGGCCCTCGAGGCCAAGGCCGAGGCGTGGGCCGAGGTCGTCAAGTCGGGCCGCACGCACCTCATGGACGCCACGCCCGTCACGCTCGGCCAGGAGTTCGGCGGCTACGCCCGCCAGATCCGCCTTGGCATCGAGCGCGTGCGCACCGCCCTCCCCCGCGTGGCCGAGGTCCCGCTCGGCGGCACCGCCGTCGGCACCGGCATCAACACCCCCGCCGGCTTCCCGCAGCTCGTCATCGAGATCCTGCAGCGCGAGACCGAGTTGCCGATCACCGAGGCGGCCGACCACTTCGAGGCGCAGGCCAACCGCGACGGCCTTGTCGACGCATCGGGCGCGCTGCGCACGATCGCCGTGAGCCTCACGAAGATCTGCAACGACATCCGCTGGATGGGCTCCGGCCCCAACACGGGTCTCGGCGAGCTGCACATCCCCGACCTGCAGCCCGGCTCGTCGATCATGCCCGGCAAGGTCAACCCCGTCATCCCCGAGGCGGTGCTCATGGTCGCCGCGCGCGTCATCGGCAACGACGCCACGGTCGCCTGGGCCGGCGCCTCGGGCTCGTTCGAGCTCAACGTGCAGATCCCCGTGATGGGCACCGCACTGCTCGAGTCGATCCGCCTGCTCTCGAACGCGTCGCGCGTGCTCGCCGACAAGACCGTCGACGGCCTCGAGGCCAACCTCGAGCGCCTCACGGCCCTGGCGGGCATGTCGCCGTCGATCGTCACGCCGCTCAACAAGCTCATCGGCTACGAGGCCGCGGCGAAGATCGCCAAGCACTCGGTGAAGCAGGGCATCACCGTGCGCGAGGCCGTCGTCGACCTCGGCTACGTCGAGCGCGGCGACCTCACCGAGGAGCAGCTCGACACCGCGCTCGACCTGCTCTCGATGACCCGCCCGCCCCAGGCGAAGTAGTCGCACGGGCGATTCGATCGAACCGGATGCCTCGGGCCGCACGTCGGCCCGAGGCATCCGTCGTCTCGTCCGCTCCCGAGGGCAGGCAGGCTCGAACCTTGCGGGTTCTGACCGGAGTTCGACGGTGGAGCCCGCGACGTGCGCAGAGGTCCGGGCGTAGGTTGGCGGTATGGATCACGGAGGCACGCCCATCACGTCGGTCGCCGAGCTCGAGGAGCTCGTCGGCACTCCGCTGCCGGCCGTTCGCGACAAGTCCCGACCGTTCCTGCACGACATCGACCGGCTGTGGCTCGAGGCCTCGCCGCTCTGCTTCGTGGCGACGGCCGATGCCGCCGGCAACCAGGACGTCTCGCCCAAGGGCGATCCGGCCGGATTCGCGATCGTGCTCGACGAGCAGACGATCGCGATCCCCGAGCGCCCCGGCAACCGGCGGGCCGACGGGTTCCACAACCTGCTCGAGAACCCGCGCATCGGCCTCATCTTCGTGATTCCGGGGCGCGGCGACACGCTGCGCGTGAACGGCACGGCGCGCGTCCTGCGCGACGCCCCGTACGCCGAGCACATGCGGGTACGCGGTCACGTGCCGAGCCTCGTCGTCGAGGTGGCCGTCGAGGAGGTCTTCTCGCACTGCTCGAAGGCGTTCCTGCGCTCGCAGGCCTGGGTTCCCGAGAGCTGGCACCCCGATGCTGCGCCGCCCCGTGCGGTCATCGCGAAGGCGCTCGAGCGCCCCGACGACGACCTCGCCGTCCTCGAGGAGTACTACGGCCCGTCGTACGCCGAGAAGATCTACGGCTGACGGTCGACCTTCACGGCGGATGCCGGTGGCAGGTCGCCCGCCACCGGCATCCGCCGTTCGAATCGAGGATTCGGCCGATTCGACCGATCAGGCGAGCTCGTTGCCGTCGAGCATCTCGCTGACGAGCGCCGCGATGGCCGAGCGCTCCGATCGCGTGAGCGTGATGTGCGCGAACAGCGGGTGCCCCTTCAGCGTCTCGATGACGGAGGCGACGCCGTCGTGGCGACCGACGCGCAGGTTGTCGCGCTGCGCGACATCGTGGGTGAGCACGACGCGGGAGTTCTGCCCGATGCGCGAGAGCACGGTGAGCAGCACGTTGCGTTCGAGCGACTGGGCTTCGTCGACGATGACGAACGCGTCGTGCAGCGAGCGCCCGCGGATGTGCGTGAGCGGCAGCACCTCGAGGATGCCGCGGTCGACGACCTCGTCGAGCACGTTGTCGGAGACCACCGAGCCGAGCGTGTCGAAGACCGCCTGCCCCCAGGGGTTCATCTTCTCGCCCTGGTCGCCGGGGAGGTACCCGAGCTCCTGCCCGCCGACCGCGTAGAGCGGGCGGAACACCATGATCTTCTTGTGCTGCTGCCGTTCGAGCACGGCCTCGAGTCCGGCGCAGAGCGCGAGCGCCGACTTGCCGGTGCCGGCTCGTCCGCCGAGCGAGAGGATCCCGATCTCGGGGTCGAGCAGCAGGTCGATCGCGAGGCGCTGCTCGGCCGAGCGGCCGTGCAGGCCGAACACGTCGCGGTCGCCGCGCACGAGCCGCACCTCGCGCTCCCCCACGACGCGGGCGAGCGCCGACCCGCGATCCGAGTGGATGACGAGCCCGGTGTTCACGGGCACGCCCTCGACCTCGGCGACCGAGAGGTGCTCGTGCTCGTAGAGCTTGGCCATGTCGTTGGAGCCGAGCGTGAGCTCGCTCATGCCCGTCCAGCCGGAGTCGAGCGCGAGCTCGGCGCGGTACTCCTGCGCGTCGAGGCCGATCGAGGCCGCCTTGACGCGCAGCGGGAGGTCCTTGGAGACCACGGTCACGGCGACGCCGTCGTTCGCGAGGTTCGCGGCGCACGCGAGGATGCGCGTGTCGTTGTCGTTCAGCTGCAGGCCGCTCGGCAGCACGGACATGCTGGAGTGGTTGAGCTCGACACGCAGCGATCCGCCCTCGCCGACCGGGATCGGGAAGTCGAGCCGCTCGTGCTCGATGCGGAGTTCGTCGAGGATCCGCAGCGCCTGGCGCGCGAAGTAGCCGATCTCGGGGTCGTTGCGCTTGGCCTCGAGCTCCGTGATCACGATCACCGGCAGCACGACCGAATGCTCGGCGAACCGGAACAGCGCCTTCGGATCCGACAGCAGAACCGAGGTGTCCAACACGTAGGTGCGCTCGTCCTGCGCGACGCCGTGGGGCGATGCGGCATCGGGTCGCTGCTGGCGACCGGTGGACGTTGCGTCGGACTGGGAGGTTTCGAGTGAGGCCACGACCGCTCCTGCCCCGAGCGTTTCCGCTCGGCTCTCGCGCCGGCCGGCGAATCCTCCTACACGAGCGCTTCACGAGCCGACTCGTTCGGGCACCTTGCCCGATGCCTGCGACGCTACGTCCGCGTCGCGGAAACCCCGAGAGCGACACGCGGCGAAATCTCCGCACGTCACGCACTGTTCACAATTCGACGCGAACGGATGCCGCGTGCGGGCGATGACCGCGCGGCAGCGACGCGCGATCGAGCACGCCCGGTCGAGCGGATACCGCTGGCGGGCGCCGGCCCGCCCTGCCTCAGTAGGTCGCGGCCGACCCGAACGACACGAACGCGGATCGCAGCATGTCGAGCGTCTCGGCATCCGTTCCGGCGTGGGCGCTGAGTCGCACCTGCCCGAGCCTCGTCGAAGCCGTGACGCCGTGGTTGTGCAGCGACGCGGTGAGCACCGAGAGCTGGTCGGCGGGCGGTTCGAGCACGACGATGCCGGCGCGCTCCTGCTCGTTGCGCGAGGAGACGACCGCGATCGCGAACTCGTCGGCGAGGTCGATGATGCGGCTGACGTTCTCGGCGATCGCGCTGTTGACGTTCTCGACGCCGACCTCGGCGAGCTCCTCCATGGCGGCCGCGAAGCGCGCCTGGGCGATCGGGTCGGGGTTGGAGACCCGGAACGCCTTCGCCCCCGGAGCGGGCGGCGGCACGAAGCCCCACGGCTCCGTCTCCTCGGTGGCGGCGAAGCCCGAGAACACGGGCGTCAGGCGGTCGATCGCACGATCGGACAGGGCGAGGAAGCCGGTGCCCCATCCGGAACGGCACCACTTCTGGCCGCCGGTGACGACCACGTCGGCCGCCTGCCACGGGGCGTCGACCACGCCGAAGCCCTGGATCGCGTCGACGATGAGCAGCCGGTCGCCGATGACCTGGCGGATGCCCTCGATGTCGCAGAGGTAGCCCGTGCGCGAGTCGACGAGGCTCACGGCGACGGCGCCCACGCCGTGCTCGAGCTGGTCGCGGATCTGCCCGGGCGTCACCTTGCCGTGGTCGGTCTCGAGCCAGACCGGCTGCACGACGTTCAGCGCCTCCTGTGCACGGACGGCGGCGATCGTCACGCTCGGGAACTCCTCCGCCGAGAGCAGCACGCCACCGGTGAGCCCGAACATCGCGTGCATGAGGCCCGTGCTGGTGTTGGGCTCGAAGACGATCTGGTCGGCCGGGAACCCCGTGAGCGCCGAGGCCGCCTCGCGTACCCTGGCATCCTGTTCGACGAAGATCGACGAGCTGCCGTGCCTGGCGCGCTCGAGCACGTGGGTGAGGGCGTTGCTCTCCTCGGCGGCGACGCGCGAGAGCGGACCGAACCGGCCGAAATCGAGATACCCGGGTTCCTCTCGGAACCCGTCGACGAATGCGTCGATTCCCATTCATGCCCCCTTCTTCGAGCCATATCATGGCAGACCGCGGCGAACCGCGTACGGCGGATCTCAGCTGCCGAAGCGCCGGTGCCGTCTCGCGTAGTCGCGGATGGCCCGCAGGAAGTCGACCTGCCGGAGGTCGGGGCCGAGCGCCTCGACGAAGTAGAACTCGCTGTGGGCGGCCTGCCAGAGCATGAAGTCGCTGAGGCGCTGCTCGCCCGACGTCCGGATCACGAGATCGGGGTCGGGCTGCCCGCCGGTGTAGAGGTGCAGGCCGATGAGCTCGGGCGTGAGCCGGTCGGCGAGGTCTTCGAGGCTGCCGCCCTCGGCGTGGTGCGCGGCGACGATCGAGCGCATGGCGTCGACGATCTCCTTGCGCCCGCCGTAGCCGACGGCGAGATTGACGTGCATGCCGCGCTTGTCGGCGGTGCGGTGCTCGGCGGCGTCGAGCGCGGCCACGAGCGGCTCCGGCAGGCCTGCATCAGACCCGACGTGCTGCACGCGCCAGTCGCGGTAGTGCGAGAGCTCCTCGGCCAGTTCGGCGATGATCTCGATGAGCGCCGCGAGCTCGTCGCTCGCGCGGTTGCCGAGGTTGTCGCTCGAGAGCAGGTAGAGCGTCACCACCTGGATGTCGAGGTCGTCGCACCACTCGAGGAACTCGCGCACCTTCGCGGCCCCGGCGCGGTGGCCGTGGGCGGCGGTGTCGTAGCCGAGCTGCTTGGCCCACCGGCGGTTGCCGTCGATGATCATCGCGACATGTCGAGGCAGCGACTCCTGCTCGAGTCCGCGTCGCAGGCGGCGCTGATACAGCCGGTAGAGGATGCCGCGACCGAGGGACGGATCGCTGGATTGCACGGGACTACGCTACCGCGACTGGGGCCCCGACACTCACAGCCGGTCGTGACCGGCAAGGCTCTACGCTGTCTGCATGACCCCTGAGCACCACCGCGACTCCGACGATCTCGTGCACGAGCTGTCCAAGCCCGTCGCCTCGGAGGACCCGGCGGATGCCGAGATCGACCGCGATCTGCACGGCCCCGATCTGCCCAACATCCCGCTGCTCGACGACTCGATGGCGCACCCGACCGAAGAGGTCAAGCCGACGTGGCGCGGGTGGATCCACGCGGGCACGTTCCCGTTCACGATCGCGGCCGGCATCGTGCTCATCGTGCTCGCCGAAGGCGCCCCCGCGAAGTGGGCGTCGGCCGTGTTCACGCTCACGTCGATGCTGCTGTTCGGCAACTCGGCCCTGTACCACCGCTTCAACTGGAAGCCGCGCACCAAGCTCGTGCTGAAGCGCATCGACCACGCGAACATCTTCCTGCTCATCGCCGGCACCTACACGCCGCTCGCGATCCTCGCGCTTCCTCCCGAGAAGGGCTGGACCCTGCTCGCGATCGTGTGGGGCGGCGCGCTGCTCGGCATCGGCTTCCGCGTGTTCTGGATCACGGCGCCGCGCTGGCTGTACGTGCCCATCTACCTGCTGCTCGGCTGGGCCGCGGTCATGTACCTCGGCGACCTGCTCGCGGTCAGCGTGGCGATGATGGTGCTCGTCGTCGTCGGCGGCCTGCTCTACTCGGGCGGCGCGGTCGTCTACGCGCTGAAGAAGCCGAACCCCGTTCCGGGCGTGTTCGGGTTCCACGAGATCTTCCACACCTGCACGGTCCTGGCCTTCATGTGCCACTGGACGGCGACGCTCATCATCGCGATCGCCCCGGCGTACCACCTGGGCTGAGCCCGGCGCCCGGCACCGTCGGCGCGAGCATCGCTCAGCGGGAGGTCTGGTCTCCGGATGCCGCGTCGGGACCGGTCGCGTCGGGGCCCGCTGCGTTCGGGCCGGCGTCGTTCGGCTCGGCGTCGACGATCGGGGTGCCGGATGCCGCGGCCTCCGCCTGCGCGATCTGCTCCAGCTTCGCCGCGTCGGCCTCGGCCATCTCGCGCGCGAGCTCCTGCTGCACCTCGGCGCGGTAGTTCGTGCGGCGGATGCGGCGGGTCATGTCGAGCACGAGCAGCACCACGGCGACCATGATCGCGAACGTGATGACGAAGCCCCAGACGCCCGGCGTGACGTCGTTGGGGTCGAACTCCTTGTCGTCGGCCGCGCGCACCAGCGGGGCGAGCGCGACCTGTGCGGCGAGCAGTGCCGTCGCCGCGCTCACAGACGAATCCGGCGGGGGGAACTGGCGGGCACGGAGCGCATCGGACTCTCTCTCACAGCGGATTCGGGCTTGACCCCTGCGGGTTAGGCTTGAAAGGCAAGCCTAGACGATCCGACCCGCGAGGAATCCGAGTGACCACCCCCGACACCGACCCGCTCGCCACGCGCTACGGGCGCACCCGAACGCGTCGACGCCGCGACGTCGGGATCATGATCGGCGCGGGCATCGCCTTCGCAATCGTGCTCGTCTCGTGGGTCGTGTGGGCCGGGCTCGACGGGCAGCAGGCGGTCGTGCAGGCCACCGACACCTCGCACGTCGTGCACAACGACGAGCGCTCCGTCGAGGTCACCTGGACCCTGTCGGTGCCGGCGGGCGAGACCACCGCCTGCGCCGTCAAGGCGCTCGACGAGGACTTCACCGTCGTCGGCTGGAAGATCGTCGAGATCCCGGCGTCCGAGCGCCATCTGCGCAGTCTCACGGAGTCGGTTCGCACCGCGCGCGACGCCGCGACGGGTTTGATTTCGAGCTGCTGGCTCACCTAACATGGGGCATTCGCCTCGACAGTCGTCGGGGCGTCACGTCTATTCGGACGCGTTCGCCAACGACGCGTCCCCGCAGGAGGGCACCATGGCGCAGGACGCCACCGTCACCTGGCTCACGCAGGATGCGTACGACCGGCTCGCCGCCGAGCTGGAGCAGCTCTCGACCACGGGTCGCGAGGAGATCGCGAAGCGCATCGAAGCGGCGCGCGAAGAGGGCGACCTGAAGGAGAACGGCGGCTACCACGCCGCGAAAGACGAGCAGGGCAAGATCGAGGCCCGCATCCGCCAGCTCAAGGGCCTGCTGAAGTCGGCCGAGGTCGGCGAGGCGCCCGCGTCGAAGGGCATCGTCGAGTCCGGCACGGTCATCACCGCGGTCATCGCGGGCGACGAGGAGACCTTCCTCATCGGCAGCCGCGAGATCGCCGGCGACTCCGAGCTCGACGTGTGGAGCGAGCAGAGCCCGCTCGGTGCCGCGATCCTCGGCCTGAAGGTCGGCGACAAGACCAGCTACACCGCGCCCAACGGCCGCGAGATCGCGGTCGAGGTCACGGCCGTCGACACCTGGGGCGGCCAGTAGCCGCACCCTCCGCGAACCGCGAAACGGCGCCGACCCGAGGGTCGGCGCCGTTTCGCGTTCCACGGCGCGGCTCGCGCGAGCGCGTTCTGCCGGGCGCTACTCCGAGACGATCTTGGGCTCGTACCCGGCGCGACGCAGCACGTCGACCACCGATGCCCGATGCGCCGGGCCGCGGGTCTCGACCGAGAGGCGCAGCGCCACTTCGGAGATCTGGAGGCCGTTGCCGTGCCGCGTGTGCAGCACCTCGATCACGTTCGCGTTCGCCTCGGCGAGCAGTTCGGCGATGCGGGCGAGCTGCCCGGGGCGGTCGGGCAGGCCGATCTCGAGCGTGAGGTAGCGGTCGGATGCCGCGAGGCCGTGCGCGATCACGCGCTGCATGAGCAGCGGGTCGATGTTGCCGCCCGAGAGCAGGGCGACGACCGGCCCGTCGGACTGGATGCGCCCGCTCATGAGTGCTGCGACCGAGACGCCGCCGGCGGGTTCGACGACGAGCTTCGCGCGCTCGAGGAGCACGAGCAGCGCACGCGCGATGTCGTCGTCGCTCACCGTGATGACCTCGTCGACGGTCTCGCGGATGATCTCGAGCGTGAGCTCGCCGGGCTTGTAGACGGCGATGCCGTCGGCGATCGTCGGCACGACGGGCACCTGCACGGCGTGGCCCTGCGCGAGCGAGGGCACGAACGGGGAGGCGTTCTCGGCCTGCACGCCGATCACGCGGATCGTGCGGCCCTCGAGGGCGGCACGCTGCTTCACCGCACTGGCGACGCCGGCCGCGAGACCGCCGCCGCCGATGGGCACGACGATCGTCGCGGCATCCGGAACGTCGTCGAGCACCTCGAGGCCGAGCGTGCCCTGCCCGGCGATGACGTCGGCGTGGTCGAACGGCGGGATCACGACGGCGCCGGTGTCGACCGCGAACGCGTTCGCCGCCTCGAGCGTCTCGCCGATCGAGTCGCCGTGGAGCACCACGTCGGCACCGTAGGCGCGGGTCGCGTCGAGCTTCGGCAGTGCGACGCCGACCGGCATGAAGATCGTGGCCTTGATGCCGAGCTCGCGGGCGGCGAAGGCGACCCCCTGCGCGTGATTGCCGGCGGAGGCGGCGACGACCCCCCGGGCGCGCTCTTCAGGACTCAGCGCACTCAGGCGGTTGAAGGCGCCGCGGAGCTTGTACGACCCGGTGCGCTGCAGGTTCTCGCACTTGAGGAAGACCGGGACGCCGAGCCGGTCGGCGAGGAACTGCGAGGACTCCATGGGCGTTCGGCGGACGGCCGCCGAGACGACCTCGCGCGCACGGGCGAAGTCGGCGAGGTCGGGTCCCGGGATGGTGCTGATCACGCGTTCATTCTCCTCGTTGATAACCGGGTCGTTGCGGGACGGTTCGCCAGAGCGGCGAGGACACGTCGCCGAGCACCGGTGGGGCGTCGTGCTTCCACGAACCGCTCGCGACGGAATTGATCATGACGTTCAGCACGGCGGCGAGCGGCACCGCGAAGAACGCGCCGGCGATGCCCGCGAGGAACGAGCCGGCCGCGACGGCGAGCACGACGCCGAGCGGATGCACCTTGACCGCGGTGCCCATGATGAGCGGCTGCAGCACGTGCCCCTCGAGCTGCTGCACGAGCAGCACGACGCCGAGCATGATGAGCGCGATCACCGGCCCGTTGTAGACGAGGGCGACGAACACCGCGAGCGCGCCGGTGGCGACGGCACCCACGATCGGGATGAACGACCCGAGGAAGACGAGGATGCCGATCGGCACCGCGAGCGGGACGCCGAGGAGGAACGCGCCGAGGCCGATGCCGACGGCGTCGATCGTGGCCACGAGGATCTGCACCTTGACGAAGTTCTGCAGCGTCGTCCAGCCGGCGATGCCCGCGCCGTCGACCGCGGCCCGCGCGCGGCGCGGGAAGATGCGCACGACCCACGCCCAGATGCCGCGGCCGTCGATGAGGATGAACAGCGTGGTGAAGAGCGCCAGCAGCATTCCCGTCAGGACGTGGCCGAGCGTCGTGCCGACCGAGAGCGCTCCCGTGACGAGAACGCCGCTGCCGGACTGCACGGTCTCGACGGCCTGCTTCACGAAGTCGTTCAGCTGCGCGTCGGTGAGGTGGAAGGGGCCTTCTTCGAGCCACTGCCGGAAGTCGTTCCAGGCGATGACCGACTGGGCCGCCAGCTCGTCGGACCCCCGCACGATCTGCCAGATGCCGAGCGTCAGCAGTCCGCCGACGACGGCGAGGGCGCTCAGCATGGCCGTCGTGATGGCGAGCCACTTGGGCCATCGATGACGCTGCAGGAAGCTCGAGAACGGCACCAGGAGGGCGCCGATGATCACGGCGACGAGCACCGGGATGACGATGAGCCGCAACTGGATGATCAGGAAGATCACGACGGCGACGACGCCGCCGACCAGCAGCAGTCGCCACGACCAGGCGGCCGCGAGGCGCATGCCGAACGGGATCGACGCGTCGACGTCGGGCTTCGGCTCGGGCGCGGCCCCGGATGCCGGCGCGAGCAGGCTGCCCTGGCGCTCGGGCGCGCGATCGACCGCGCGTCTTCTGCCGACGAACCTGCCCCGACCCTGGCCCATCGCTCCAGTCTAGGCGGGGGGCATGCGCCGCACGGCATGCACGATGTCGGCGGTGATCGATACAGTTCCAACACCATGGTCGAACGTGTCAGTCCCCCACTCGCCCGCCGCATCGCGCTCGCCGCGCAGGGGTTCGGGCGCCCAGCGCCCGCGGGGCCGGGCGTTCGTCAGGTGGGCGGTGTGCTCGACCGCCTCGGACTCCTGCAGATCGACTCGGTCAACGTGTTCGAGCGCAGCCACTACCTGCCCGTGTTCAGCCGCCTCGGCGCGTACGACAAGGCGACGCTCGACCGGGTCACCACCGGCAGGCGCGGCCGTACGCTCGAATACTGGGCGCATGAGGCGGCCTTCGTGCCGCGCGAGCTCTGGCCGCTGTTCGAGTTCCGCCGCGACGAGTACCGTCAGCGGGGCGAGGCCTGGGGCGGGTGGCTCGTCGAGAACCGTCAACTCGCCGACTGGCTCAAGGCCGAGCTCGCGGCCAACGGCCCGATGCGCGCGAGCGAGATCGAGCACGACGCCAACCAGCGCCGCGGCCCGTGGTGGGGCTGGTCCGCGGTCAAGCGCACGCTCGAGTGGATGTTCCGCGTCGGCGAGGTCGTCTGCATCGAACGCCGGCGCTTCGAACGCGTCTACGCCCTGCCCGAACAGGCGCTCGCACCCGAGCTGCTCGCAACGCCGCCCGCCGAGGCCGACGCCATCCGGGTGCTCGTCGAGCGCGCGGCATCCGCACTCGGCATCGCCACCGAGGCCGACCTCGCCGACTACTGGCGCATGAAGCGCGTGCAGGTGCGGGGAGCCGTCCGCGATCTCGAAGACGAGGGCGTGCTCGTGCCCGTCGAGGTGCCCGGTTGGAGTGTCGGCGGCCGCCCCGCACCCACCTGGGTGCATCGTGACGCCCGACGCCCGCGCCGTATCGAGACCGCGACGGTGCTCTCGCCGTTCGACCCCGTGGTGTGGTTCCGCCCGCGCGCCGAGCGCATGTTCGACTTCCACTACCGCATCGAGATCTACACGCCCGAGCCGCAGCGCGTGTTCGGCTACTACTCGCTGCCGGTGCTCATCGACGACGACGTCGTCGGCCGCGTCGACCTCAAGAACGACCGCAAGAACCGCGTGCTCCGCGTGCAGTCGGCGTGGAGCGAGGCCACGGCCCCTGCAGACACCGCGGCCCGTCTCGTCCCGGCATTGCAGCGCGCAGCCGCCTGGCAGGGTCTCGACGAGATCGTCGTGGCCGACCGCGGCAACCTCGCGCATGCGCTGCGACCCGAGCTCGCGGCATCCGCCTGACGCGCAGGAACCGCTAGAACGCGCCGCCCATGTTCTCGAGGCGCTTGACGCGTTCCTCGATCGGCGGGTGCGTGGCGAAGAGCCGGCTGAGCGCGCCGGGCTTCAGCGGGTCGGCGATCCAGAGGTGGGCCATCGACGAGTTCTGGCGCTTCATGGGCCGGCCGTACTGCTCGAGCTTCTCGAGCGCGCTGGCGAGTGCGTCGGGATGCCGCGTCGTCATCGCACCCGTCGCATCGGCGAGGTACTCGCGCTGGCGTGACACCGCGAGCTGCACGAGGCTCGCCACGAGCGGCGCGATGAGCATGGCGACGAGGCCGACGACCATCATGATCGGGTTGCCGTTGTTGTTGTTGCGGCCGAAGAACGCCATGCGCACGAACATGTCGGAGATGAAGCCGACCGCGACGACGAGCCCGAAGACGATCATCGACAGGCGGATGTCGTAGTTGCGCACGTGCCCCAGTTCGTGCGCCATGACGCCCTCGAGCTCGGCGTCGTCCATGATCTCGAGGAGGCCCGTGGTGGCCGCGACGACCGCGTGCTCGGGGTCGCGACCCGTGGCGAACGCGTTCGGCGCCGGATCGGAGACGACGAACACGCGCGGCATCGGCGTGCCCGTGGCGATCGAGAGGTTCTCGACCGTGCGCCAGAGGCGCGGGTGGTCGGCCTTGCTGTGCACCTCGACCGCTCCCGACATCGCGAGCGCCTGACGGTCGGCGGTGAAGTACTGGAACGCCGCGTACGCCGACGCGATGACCACGGTGACGACGACGATCGTGAGATCGCCGTAGATGACCGCGGCGAGCCACCCGAGCCCGCCGACGATGGCCAGGAAGAACAGGATGATGAAGAAGGTGTTGCGCTTGTTCTTGGCGATCGCTCGGTACATCAGCTGCCCCGGGGAGTCTCGATACGCTCCACGCTGCGCGCGGTGCTACTCGACCTTGATGGGCGCCTGACGGCCCCCATCAAAACTGCACGCGCGGCGGCTCGGCGATGGCCGCCGGCTCGGTGACCTCGAAGAAGTCGCGCTCGTTGAACCCGAGGCCGCGCACGAACAGCGTGTTCGGGAAGACCTTGATCTTCGTGTTGAGCTCGCGGACGCCGCCGTTGTAGAACCGGCGCGAAGCCTGGATCTTGTCTTCGGTGTCGACCAGCTCGGACTGGAGCGCGAGGAAGTTCTGGCTCGCCTGCAGCTGCGGGTAGGCCTCGGCGACCGCGAAGATCGACTTCAGCGCCTGCTGCATGTGGTTCTCGGCCGCGGAGGCATCGGCCGGGCCCTGCGCCTGCAGGGTCTCGGCACGCGCGCGCGTCACGTTCTCGAACACGGCCTTCTCATGCGCCGCATAGCCCTTGACCGAGTCGATGAGGTTCGGGATCAGGTCGGCACGGCGCTTGAGCTGCACCGTGATGTCGCTCCAGGCCTCGTCGACGCGCACGTTGAGCGTGACGAGGGAGTTGTACGTGGCCCACAGGTAGATGCCGATGACCAGCACGAGCGCGACGACGATGATGACGGGGATGAGCCATTCCATGGCACGGACTCCTAGCGCTGCTGCGACGATCTCGGATGCCCATCATTCTATCGATCGGCTGAGAGCGCGTCCGGGGTTCCCATGAGACTCGAAGCAAGCGGAGAGTCCCCTCTCGGTTGACGTTCGGATGTCGCGGCGCCCGTCTCGGCGGTTCTGCTCGACACGCGCCCCGCGCAGGCGAAGAATCACCCCCATGATGAACAGTGCGGACGCCGCCACAGGTGCGGCCGTCATCGTCGACGACCTGCATGTGAAGCGCGGCGGCACCGCCGTGCTCGACGGGCTCTCGCTCGCCGTGCCGTCGGGTGCGATCGTGGGGTTGCTGGGGCCGAGCGGCAGCGGCAAGACGACGCTCATGCGCTCCATCGTGGGCGTGCAGGTCGTGGCGTCGGGGTCGATCGAGGTGCTCGGGCTGCCCGCGGGCAGTGCGCCGCTGCGCACGCGCGTCGCCTACGTGACGCAGCAGGCGAGCGTCTACGACGACCTCACGGTGCGCCAGAACCTGGCCTACTTCCGCCGGGTGCTCGGCGCGCCGGCATCCGACGTCGACCGCGTCATCGAGCGCACCGACCTCGGCACGGTCGTCGACCGGCTCGTCGGCTCGCTGTCGGGCGGGCAGCGCGGACGGGTCTCGCTCGCGGCCGCCCTGCTCGGCGAACCCGAGGTGCTCGTGCTCGACGAGCCGACCGTCGGCCTCGACCCGGTGCTGCGCGTACAGCTCTGGGAGCTCTTCCGGAGCCTCGCCGACGACGGCGCCACCCTGCTCGTCTCGAGCCACGTCATGGACGAGGCCAAGCGCTGCGACCGGCTGCTGCTCATGCGCGACGGCGAACTGCTCGCCGACGACACGGTCGAGGGCCTGCTCGCCTTCACCGGCACCGACGACGTCGAGACGGCGTTCCTGCGGCTCATCGAACGCGGAGCGCCCGACCTGCCGTCACGGGAGCCGGACCGGCCGCGGCGCGCGCGACATGCCGCCGAACCCGAGGAGCCCGAGCACCTCGACGCGGCCGACGGCGAGGTCTCCCCCGGGACATCGCCCGGGACCTCCGCCGAATCCGGACCGGAGGCGACCCGATGAACCTCGCACGCACCTTCGCGACCACCGGCCGAGTGCTCTCGCAGATCCGCCACGATCCGCGCACCATCGGCCTGCTGCTCGTCGTGCCGAGCCTGCTGATCGGGCTCGTCGCCTGGATCTTCACCGACACCGACGTCTTCGACCAGATCGGGCCGGCGATGATCGCCCTCTTCCCGTTCATCGTGATGTTCCTCGTGACGAGCATCGCGACGCTCCGCGAACGCCGCAGCGGCACGCTCGAGCGCCTGCTCTCGATGCCCATGGGCCGAGGCGACTTCCTGCTCGGCTACGCGCTCGCGTTCGGCCTGCTCGCAGTCGCGCAGACGGCGATCGCCGTGTCGTTCGCGGTCTGGGTGTGCGGTCTCGACATCACCGGCTCGATCTGGCTGCTCTTCGCGGTCGCCGTCGCCGACGCCGTGCTCGGCACCGCGCTCGGCCTGCTCGCGAGCGCGTTTGCACGCACCGAGTTCCAGGTCGTGCAGTTCATGCCGCTGCTCGTGCTGCCGCAGATCCTGCTCTGCGGCATCTTCATCCCGCGCGACCAGCTGCCGCCCGTGCTCGAGACGATCAGCGAGTGGCTGCCGCTCAGCTTCGCGATCGACGCGCTGCAAGCCGTGGCCGCCGACTCCGAGAGCGCCGAGTGGATCCTGTCGAAGGTGCTCGTGATCGTCGCGTGGATCGTCGGCTCGATCGTGCTCGGCTCGATCACGCTGCGTCGACGGACGCCCTGACCCCGAGCACCCGGTCGAGGTACGGGTTGCGGAACACGCCCTCGGGGTCGAACTCGTCGCGGACCGCGACGAAGTCGTCGAACCGGGGGTACTTCTCGCGAAGCGTGGCATCCGTCTGCGTGTGCATCTTGCCCCAGTGCGGACGCCCGCCGTGGTCGTCCATGATCGCCTCGACCTCGGTGAAGTACTCGGTCGGGTCCTCCCGGAAGTAGCGGTGCACGGCGATGTAGCCTGTGTCGCGCCCATAGGCGGTCGAGAGCCAGTTCTCGTCGGCCGCCGCCGCCCGCACCTCGAGCGGGAAGCTCACGCGGAGGCCCTTGCGCTCGATGAGCGAGCGCACCGCGCCGAACGCCGAGGGCACGGCTTCGAGGGGCACGGCGTACTCCATCTCGCGGAACCGCACCGTGCGGTTCGTCGTGAAGACCGCGGGCGAGAAGTCGCTGAAGTCCCGGTCGCCCGTGAAGCGGTCGAGCTGGCGCGCGAAGAACGGCGTCGTCGAGGGCGCGACCTTTCCGAGCGCGCAGATGCCCCGGTACAGGCCGTTCGCGAGCAGTTCGTCGTCGACCCAGCGGGAGACCCGGCCGAGCGGGTCGCGCGGGGCGTCGCCGGGCAGGCGCGTGTTCGTCTTGGTCATGGCGGTGCCCGTGTGCGGGAACCAGTAGAACTCGAAGTGGTCGGCGCCGGCGACGCGCTCGGTCCATCGGCCGAGCACGGCGTCGAGCGGTTCGACGCGTTCGACGGCGTGCAGCACGAAGGCGGGCACGAGCTGGAGGGTCACCTCGACGAGCACGCCGAGCGCGCCGAGTCCGACGCGGACCGCCGGCAGCAGTTCGGGCCGGCTCGTCTCGCTCACCTCGACGAGCTCGCCCGTGCCCGTCACGAGCTTCGCGGCGACGATCTGGGTCGCGAGTCCGCCGAACCCGAGCCCCGTGCCGTGCGTGCCGGTCGAGGTCGCCCCTGCGATGGTCTGCTGGTCGATGTCGCCCATGTTCTGGAGGGCCAGCCCGTACGGTGCGAGCAGTCGCGGCAGGTCGTAGAGCCGCGTGCCGGCGCCGAGCGTGACCCGGCCGGTCGCGGGGTCGGCGGCGATGACCCCCGAGACGTCCGCGAGGTCGAGCTGCACGCCGGGCGCCACGGCGATGCCGGTGAAGCTGTGCCCGGCGCCGACCGGCTTGATGCGGAGTCCGGATGCCGCGGCCGCCGTCACGGCTCGCTGCACCGCACCGGTCGAGTCGGGTCGTTCGACCCGCACGGGCCGCACCGATTCGGTCCGGCCCCAGTTGCGCCAGGTGGCTCCGGTCGCCGTCACAGGAACACCTTGCCCTCGCCGCGGTAGGTGGGAAGCGCGTCGACGATGCGGTCGTCGTCGACGAGCTGGAACTCGTTCAGGTGCTCGGAGAGCTCGCCCGACTTCGTGTGGCGGAACCACACGCGGTCGCCGGCCCGGAGCTGCGCGGCCGCGGGGCCGGTGCCGGGGGTCTGCACCTCGCCGGCCGCCTCGCGCGGCAGCATCTCGAGGCCCTCGGGCCAGACGATGCGCGGCAGGCGGTCGGGTGCGGGCGGGCCGGAGGCGATCCATCCGCCGCCCAGGATCGTCGCGTGGCGCGAGCTCGGACGCCGGACGACGTCGAAGGCGAACGCGGCCGCCGGCGCGGGCGTGAAGTGCGCGTACCCGTCGAACAGGTGACCGCCGAAGAGTCCGGATCCGGCCGCGACCTCGGTCACCGAGGGGTCGGCCGAGGTGACCTCGAGCGAACCCGTGCCGCCGCCGTTCACGAACTCGAGGTCGGCGTGCTCGCGCACCGCGGCGACCGCCCGGGTGCGGCGTTCGACGAGTTCGGGCATCGAGCGCGACTGCATCCAGCGGTTGACGACGCCGTCGACGGGCTTGCCCGCCGGGCGGTTCGTGACGCCTGCGATCTGCGCCTCGTACCCCATCATGCCGACGAGCCGGAACCCCGGACGGGTCGCGATGTAGGCCGCGAGCGCACCCGCATCGGCGGGCTCGTGCACGGGAGAGCGGCGCACGCCGAGGTGGCCCAGCACCGGCGCGTTCCACGAGGCGTCGAGTTCGAGCGCGATGCGGATCGGTTCGCGCTCGCTCGGCGCGATGACCGCGTCGACGAGGTCGAGCTGCGCGATCGAGTCGACCATGAGCGTGATGCGGCCGGCGAGCTGCGGATCGGTCGCGAGACGGCGGATGCTGCCGCGCTCGGCGGTCGGGTAGCCGACGACGATGTCGTCGATCGTGTCGGCCAGCCAGATCGCCTCGGCGAGCGTGTAGGCGAGCACGCCGTGGTAACCGGGGAGGCGCAGCAGCGCCTCGATGACGCTCCGAACCCGGATCGACTTCGACGCGACGCGGATCGGCATGCCGTTCGCACGACGCAGCATGTCGTGCGCGTTGTGGCGCAGCGCCCCGAGGTGCAGCACGCCGACCGGGGTGTCGAGGTGGGCGGTCGCGGCGGTGAGCGCCGGCCAGTAGCGCGAGGGAGTCGCCCATGGCGCGGCATCCGTCGCCTTCGTGATCGTCGTCGTCTTCGAGGTCTGGCCCGTCTCGGGCCTCGACAGATCGAGCATCAGCGCACACTCCGAACCCGCGAGACCGCGATCGCACCTGCGAACGCGAACACCGCGCTCAAGACGAAGACCAGCACGAACGAGCCCGTCAGCACGACCGCGGCGGCGCCGATCAGCGGCGCGATCGCCTGCGGGACGGCCGTCGCGATGTTCATGATGCCGAGGTCCTTGCCGCGCGACGCGGCATCGGGCAGCACCTGCGTGGCGAGGGCCTGGTCGACCGAGAGGAAGCAGCCGTACCCGAGGCCGAGGATGCCGGCCGCGACGATCGCGACCGAGAGGTCGGGCACGAGCGCGAGCAGCAGCGCGGCGACGGCCTGCAGGGTGGAGGCGACGAACACGAACGCCTTGCGGCGCCCGAGCCGGTCGGAGAGCCGCCCGCCGAAGAGCGAGGCGCCCACCACGAAGACCATGTAGACGAGCGTGAGGATGATCAGGTCGTCCTCTGCGTTGTCGTCGCCGAGCCCGAACATGAGGAAGTAGAGCAGCAGGCTCGTGCCGAGCGCGTTGCCGACCGAGACGAGCACGCGGCTGAGCAGGGTCCAGCCGAAGTCGGGGTACTTCCGGGGGCTGATCCAGAGGCTCGCGATGACGCCCTTCGCCGTGACCCGGGTGCGCTCGGCGGCGGCGAGCGGCTGGTCGTGGCGCAGGAGGAACGGCACGGCGAGCACGAGCAGCACGACGCCGAGCACGACGTAGCCGAGCGCCTGGTCGGTGACGAGCTCGGTCACGAGCAGGAGGCCGACGATGATGCCGACCGCCTGCGGCGCCGACATCCACCCCGACACGAAGCCGCGCTGGCCGACCGGGACCTGGTCGGAGATCGTCGCGGTGAGCGCCGCGGTCATGATGCAGAAGCCGACGGATGCCGCGACCCACGCCGCACCGATGCCCCAGATGTCCGTCTGGAGTCCGAGCGCCGCGAGGGAGGCCGCGAACAGGACGGCGCCGATGACGATCCACGGGCGGCGGCGGCCGAAGCGCGAGGTCGTGCGGTCGGAGGCCGCGCCCGTGAGCGGGTACGCGATGATCGTCGCGATGGCCGCGATGCCCGAGATCACGCCGAACGCGACGACGCTGTCGACCCAGTTCTCGGGGTGCAGCGTCGCGTCGATCTGCGCGGGCAGGAGCAGCTGCACGGGCGTCAACTGCGCCATCCAGATCGCGAACCAGATGGTCGCGAACGAGGCGATCCACCCGGCGGGCACCCGCCGCGTGGGTTCGTCGAGCGCCGCGGGCGGCGTGAGGTCGAGGCTCGTCATCGGGGTTCGGCCATTCTCGAGAGGGCGTCGGCGGCCGCGTGGGCGACCGCCAGGGCTGCGGCGTCGTCGCGGTCGACGAGCCAGGTGACGGTGAGCCCGTCGGTGAACGCGACGAGCGTGCGGGCGACACGCGTCACGGGAACGGTCCACGTCGAGTGCGAGCGTTCGGCCGCGATCGCGAGCGACTGCTCGGCGAGCTCGACGTACCGCGCGTACTGCGCACGGGCCAGCGGGTGGCGTTCGGGCGACCGCAGCGCGTACTGGGTGAGTTCGAGCATCGCCTGCTCGTGCTCGGGGTCGGCCTTGAGGTGCTCGAAGTAGCGCACGATGCCGGCCTCGAGCACGTCGACGAGCGTGCCCTCGACGAGCACCTCGGGCATCACGGCGCCGCGCGTGCGGTCGATGACCGTCGAGATGAGTTCGTCGATCAGCTCGTCGCGCGAGTCGAAGGCGTAGTGGAAGCTCGCGAGGCTCATGCCGGCCTCGGCGACGATCGCGCGCGTGGTGGCCTGCGCGATGCCGTTGCGGGAGACGACGCGGAGTGCCGCCTCGATGAGCGCGACACGACGCTCGGGCGCGGGGATGCGGGTCACTCGGGCTCCTCTCCGACGACGCTGCCGATGCTCGGACGGGCGACCGAGCGAACTGGGACATGTGACCCAGTTCGAACAGTATGCACCACGCGCTACGCTCGCACCATGCGTCTCGGGGTCCTGGATGTCGGATCGAACACCGTCCACCTGCTCGTCGTCGACGCACACCCGGGCGCACGACCCATCCCGGCAGCCTCGCACCGGTCCGTCCTGCGCGTGATGCGGTACCTCGAGCCCGACGGATCGATCGGCTCCGACGGGGTCGAGGCGATCCTCACCGCCGTCGGCGACGCCGTGCGGGTCGCCCGCGAATCGGGCATCGACGAACTGCTCGCGTTCGCGACCTCCGCCATCCGCGAGGCGGCGAACGGCGAGGCCGTGCTCGCACGCGTGACCGCCGAGACCGGGGTCGAGCTGCAGGTGCTCTCGGGCGCCGACGAGGCGCGCATCACGTTCCTCGCCGTGCGTCGCTGGTACGGCTGGTCGGCCGAGCGCATCCTGCTCTTCGACATCGGCGGCGGCTCGCTCGAGATCGCGAACGGCATCGACGAGATCCCGGATGTCGCGCGCTCGCTCCCCCTCGGCGCCGGACGCTCGACGATCGCGTTCCTCCCCGACGACCCGCCCGCCCCCGAGCAGGTGCAACGACTCCGCGATCACGCCGCCTCGGTGCTGCGCCCCGCCCTCGAGGAGTTCGCGCATCTGCCGAAGCCGTCGCACGTGGTCGGCTCGTCGAAGACGATCCGCTCGCTCGCCCGCCTCGCCGGCTGGACCGAGGAGGGCGTCGGCCCGGACGAGCGCAGCATCATGCGCCGCAAGGGGCTCGACGACTGGATCCCCGTCTCGCGCGCATCCCCGCCGACGCACGACCCGCTCTGCCGGGCATCACCGCCGACCGCACGTTCCAGATCGTCGCGGGCGCCGTCGTGCTCTCGGAGGCCATGCGCGCGTTCGGCGTGAACGAGCTCGAGGTCTCGCCGTGGGCGCTCCGCGAGGGGCTCATCCTCCGGCGCCTCGACCGCATGTCCTGAGTCGGGCTCGCAGCCCTAGGAGGGCTCGGTCGCCTCGGCGGCCGCGCTGCCGGCATCCGGTTCGATGGGTGCCAGATCGAAGCCGACGGTGTACCTGCGCTTCGGATCGAGTTCGTCGATGAGTGCGACGAGCGCCCGCTGGATCTCGATGAGTCGACGATGGTCGCCCGCCGCGACGAGCTCCATGCCGCTGTCGACGGGCGTGAACCAGCCGCGGAAGTCGACATCGTCGCGGAAGCGCGCCGCGAACGACGCGTACCCCATGACCCGAGGGATCCGGGCGTTCGCGTCGGCCGAGTTCTCCCAACTGAGCATGAGCTCGCCGATCGCCCGCTGCTCGGTCGTGAAGAACAGGAACCCCTCGCTGTGCTCGCTCCGGCGCAGCGTCTGCAGCACCAGGTCGATCAGGCGCTGCACCGCGATGTCGCGACCGCCCTCGCCGCTCGACGAGAGCACCGCCTGCCGCCTGGCCTCGATCCAGCCGAAGTAGTTCGCGAACAGGTACGCCGTGCTCGTCACGGCGTAGTCGCCGTGGCTCTTGTAGCGCTGCACGAGCGGAACCCAGCCGGTCTCGACGATGTTGAAGATGCGCGACTGCAGTTCGGCGGCGGCCATCGCGAGCGGTTCGTAGACCCGCTCGGCGGCCTTCAACGCGGACTGCGTCTCGAGGCGCTGCTCGCGCTCGGCATCGAGCTCCGACGCGAGGCGGGCCGTGCGCACCGAGAACAGGCCCGTGACGACCACGCTCGCGCCGCTCAGCACGAGCGCGACGATCGTCAGGACGGCATCGATGCCCACAGTGCCGATGCTACTGCCGAAGCAGCCCGGCTACTGAGACATCCTCACCAGGTGCCGACGTAGTCCGAGACCGGCAGGACCGAGCTGCGCACCACCGGAAGGCCGCGCTCGATCGCCTGATCGATGCGGGCGCGCAGGTCGGCGGAGTCGACCTGGTAGTCGACGAAGTCGGTGTCGCTCGCGTAGACGCCGATCGGCAGCGTGAGCGCCTGGAAGAACGAGAAGAGCGGCCGGAACTGGTGCTCGAGGATCAGCGAGTGGCGGTCGCTGCCGCCCGTCGCCGCGAGCAGCACGGGCTTGTCGATGAGCGCGTACTGCCCCACGAAGTCGAACACGTGCTTGAACAGGCCCGTGAACGACGCCCGGTAGACCGGGCTCGCGACGATGAGCAGCGTCGCCGACTCGATGCGACGCAGCGCCTCCTCTGCGGCCGGCGGCAGCGCGTCGCGGCTCAACACGCCGGCGAACTCGGGGCCGATCTCGGACAGCTCGATGAGGTGCGTGTCGATCTCGAGATCGCGCCCGTTCCCCGAACGGAGCGCGGTCGCGAACCCCTCGAGGATCTCGCGCGTGAGGACGGTGGTCTTCGACGGCGCGTGCAGGCTTCCGGAGACGGCGACGATGTTGATGGTGGGCATGGGGCGACACTAACCCCGCATCCCGAACGCCGAAAACGACCGCGACTCCCGCGGTAAACGGGCGCAACACGCCTTCACAGTGCGTCGCCGGATGACGTCTGCCCACCCGCCGCCGACGCGCCGGAGACTCGACGCCCGACGTCTTCCCTGTGGACGGATCGCGGCTATACGATCAACCCGAGCGCCGTCGACGGCGCACCGTCGAGGGGGAATTCGGCATGAACGATCGACTCGAGAGCCTACGGCTCGCAGTGACATCCGCCCGCTCGAGGGGCGCGGTCGCATGACGACGACCGAGGGAAGCCCGCAGACGCAATCCGACGCGAAGCCCGAGACCGCCTGGTGGTCGCTCCCGCCGAGCGAGATCACGGCTCGGCTCGAGACCGACGACCGCGCCGGACTCGCGGCGACGGAGGCCGCCCGCAGGCTCGCCGATCTCGGTCCCAATGCGCTGCACAGCGCGCCGCCGCCGAGTGTCTGGCGCATCGCCCTCAGCCAGGTGCTCGAGCTGATGACGCTCATGCTCATCGCGGTGACGATCGTCTCGCTGCTGATCGGGCAGGTCACGACGGCGATCATCGTGGCGGTCCTCGTGCTCTTCAACGTCATCACGGGCACCCAGCAGGAGGTGAAGGCCCGCCGCAGCGTCGATGCGCTCGCGAAGCTGCAGACCCCGAAGGCGCGCGTCATCCGCGACGGGGTGCTGCTCCAGATCGATGCCACCGAGCTCGTGACCGGCGACATCGTCGATCTCGAGTCCGGCGACCTCGTGCCGGCCGACGGCCGGATCCTCCGCTCGGCCAACCTCGAGACGCAGGAGTCCTCGCTCACGGGCGAGTCGCTGCCGATCCCGAAGGGACCGGCCGAGAACGGGGCGGGAACGGCGCTCGCGGATCGCACGGCGATGGTGTTCCAGAACACCTCGGTCACCCGCGGAACGGCGCGCATCGTGGTCGTCGAGACCGGGATGCGCACCCAGATGGGTCGCATCGCGTCGCTGCTCACCGAGGTCGGCGACAAGAAGTCGCCGCTCCAGCTCGAGCTCGACGGCCTGACGAAGGTGCTCGGCATCATCGCATGGAGCGCCGTGCTCGTCATCGTGCTCATCGGCTTCGCGCGCGGGCAGAGTCTCGACGAACTGCTGTTCCTCGCGACGGCCGTCGCGATCTCCGCGATCCCGACCGGCCTGCCGGTCTTCGTGCAGAGCCTCCTCGCATGGGGCGCGTCGAAGCTCGCGAAGGAGCAGGCGATCGTCACGTCGCTGAACGACGTCGAGACGCTCGGCGCCACCAGCGCGATCTGCTCCGACAAGACCGGCACGCTCACGCTGAACATGATGACCGTGCGCACGGCCTGGTTCGGCGGCAGCACCTACCGGGTCACGGGTGAGGGCTACTCGTTCGACGGCCACGTGCTCGGCACGTCCGACGAGCCGATCGACGCGCCCACGCTCGGACTCGCCATCGGGCTGCCGAACGACGCGACGGTGTCGTCGGAGGGCGAGGTGGTTGGCGACCCGACCGAGGCCGCGCTCGTCGTGCTCGCCGCCCGGCTCGGCATCGACGCCGACCAGGCCCGCAAGGACTACCCGCGCATCGCGGAGGTTCCGTTCGACTCCGACTACAAGTTCATGGCCACCCTCCAGCGCATCCCGTACCGCGGCGAACAGCGTCTCGTGCTCATCGTGAAGGGTGCGCCCGATGTCGTGCTGGGGCGCTGCACGACGATGCTCAGCGAGACCCGCGAGGTCGTGCCCGTGGGGTCCGAAGCCGCGACGACGGAGCTCGAGCGCATGTCGGCCACGGGGCTCCGCACGCTCGCGCTCGCCGCGCGTTTCCTCGACGACGCCGATGAGGCCGGCGTCACGGCCGAGCCGATGTCGTGGGTCGACCAGCTGACCCTCGTCGGCATCGTCGGCATCGTCGACCCGCTGCGCACCGAGGCGAAGGACGCCGTCGCGGTCGCGCACAACGCGGGCATCGACGTGCGCATGATCACGGGCGACCACGCCGTGACCGCCGGCGCCATCGGCGCAGAGCTCGGGCTCGGCACCGGGGCGGTGAGCGGCGCCGACCTGAAGCGGATGGACGACGAGGAGCTCGCGCGCCGGCTGCCCGACCTGCACGTGTTCGGCCGGGTCACGCCCGACGACAAGCTGCGGCTCGTCCGCCTCCTGCAGGCCGACGGTGCGATCGTCGCGATGACGGGCGACGCCGTGAACGACGCTGCCGCGATCAAGCAGGCGAACATCGGCGTCGCGATGGGCTCCGGCTCCGAGGTGACGAAGCAGGCCGCGAAGCTCGTCCTGACCGACGACAACTTCGCGACCCTGGTTCACGCGGTCGAGATCGGCCGCATCGTCTACTCGAAGATCACGGCGTACCTGCGCTTCCAGATGACCCAGCTGCTCAGCCTGATCATGCTGTTCCTCGCCGCGAGCGCCTTCTCGATCGCCGAGGGCGTCGCCCTGTTCCCCGCCCAGGTGCTGTTCATCAACTTCTTCGTGGCCCTGTTCGCGGTGTTCGCGATCGCGGCCGACGCGAACCCGCCCGGCATCATGAACCACCCGCCGCGCGACCCGAAGATCGGCGTGGTCAATCCCGTGTCGCTCACGGAGTGGCTGGTGTACGGCGCGGTGATCTTCCTGATCGCCCTCGTGCCGCTGCTGTGGGGCCCTGACGAGCCGAGCCCCGTCGAACCGACCGCATCGATGACCATGGCGTACGTCGTGCTCGGCCTGGCCACCGTGCTCAGCGCCCTGCTGATGCGCCGCACCCCCGAGTCGGGCCTGTTCCCGCCGATCGCCGCCGTCGCGAAGATCCTGCTCTGGCCGGTGCTGCTCATCGTCGCGTCCACCGAGATCGGATTCCTCCAGCGCGCACTCGGCACGGTGTCGCTGACCGGCTGGCAGTGGCTGGGGTGCATCGGCCTCACCCTGGTCCTGCTCGTCGTCGTCGAGGGCGACAAGTGGTTCCGGCGGCGGCGTGCGGCCGCGCGCGCGAACCGCGTCTGACGGGTCGCGCGCACCGGAAGGCCCGCGGCGGGCCCTTCCGGTGCGCGTCGGATCAGGCCCGCGCGAGCGGCTCGGCGACCGCCGCGTGCACTGCGAGCAGCGGCAGCGTCGCCTCGGCCGGAGCACGGCCGATGCCGCACTCCGTCGCGACGCCGAAGCCGGCCACGTGGCGCTGCGCGGTCTCGATGCGGCGCTCGGCGCCCTCGACGCCGTCTTCGCGGTGCACGAGGCCGAGGTAGAGCTCGGTGCCCTCCGGCACGACGAGCGTCTCGAGCGGCGCGAAGTACGCGTCGTCGTCGCGCTCGATCGGCACGGGAAGGTGCAGCCAGTCGATGCGTCGGGGCGCCGCCTCGAAGAGGCGCTGCGCGAAGGACGCCAGGTTTGCGGCATCCATCGGCTCGACGTAGTGCTTCTCGCCGACGTCGCCGTAGCAGAGGTGGAACCCGACCTCGACGTCGTCGGGCACGTGCGCGGCCTGTGCGACGGCACGCTCGATCACGCCCGCCCAGACGTCGTCGAACCACGGCAGGTATCCGGCACCGTCGCCCTTGAAGTAGCCGGCGTTCTCGATGTAGCCGAACTCGACCGCGCTGTCCCACTGGATCGCAAGCGCCGCATGCGGAATCGCCTCGAGGATCCGGTCGAGCTCGGCGAACAGCGCCGCCTCGTACACCGGCTCGAACCGGGCGCGGTCCTCGCTCACGATGAAGGCTCCCACGACTGCCGCGGGAGTCGGAAGCGACACCTGGAAGCGCGTCTCGGGCGCGATCGCACCCTCCGCGCGCAGACGGTCGAAGACGCCCCACGATTCGATCGCGGCATCCGCATAGCCGAGGTTCGGCAGCACGAGATCGGATGCCTCGACCCCGTCGCTGATGCGCAGCGGGCGCACGTCGAGCACGCCGCCGATGAGGTAACCGGGCTCGCCGACCCGCTCGAGGCCCTCCGTCGGGGCGAGACGGTTCGGCTGCCACGCGATCCAGTGGAAGCGCTCGCCGACCTCGCCGTCGGGGATCCGGCGGACCCGATCGCCGAGGATCTCGGCGGCCGAACGCATGGTGGTCTCGGCGTCGGGCAGGTTGATGCTGCCGACGAGGTGCACGCCCTGGGGCTTGGTCATGGGGATGCTCGCTTTCCTGCGGGCGCGGTCTCGACCGACGCCGTCGTCTCGGGAACCGCAGGCCGTGCCGGTGGGACCGGACGCGAGGCTTCGTTTCAACCTGCAGACGACTGAAACTCTGCCAGAGGGTTGGCCGTCCGGACAAACCGGATGTCGTCGCGCGACGCACACCGTCACACGGCGCGCGACCGGGGGGATCTCGCTTCGGTGCTCCCGCTGGGATTCGAACCCAGACTGCGGCGAGTTTAAGTCGCCTGCCTCTGCCGATTGGGCTACGGGAGCGCGACGCCGCCCGAAGGCGACGTCGCGTCATACCTGCTTCGCTGCGAGCCTACTTGGCGGCAGCAGCCTCTGCCTTGGGCTTCGACTCGGCCTTCGCCTTGGCGGGAGCCTTCTCGGCGGCCTTCGGCGCGGCGGGCGCCTCTGCCGGAGCCGCGGCGACCGCGGGCTTGGGACGAGCGGCGAACGCCTCGAACGCGGCGCGCGGCTGCTGGAGCGCGCTCAGCGAGACGAGGTCGCGACCAAGGAAGAAGTTGTTCACCCAGCCCCAGAACACGCGGAACTTGCGCTCCCAGCTCGGCATCGCGAGACCGTGGTAGCCGCGGTGCGCGAACCAGGCGATGAGGCCCTTGAGCGCGATCTTGCCCGACTGGAACACGCCCGAGCCGATGCCCAGACCCGCGACCGCGCCGAGGTTCTTGTGGAAGTACTGCTTCGGCTCCTCGCCGCGCAGGACGGCGACGATGTTCTTCGCGAGCAGCTTGCCCTGACGGACCGCGTGCTGCGCGTTCGGCACGCAGTAGCCGCCGACACCGCCGCCCGTGAGGTCGGGGACCGCCGAGATGTCGCCGGCAGCCCAGGCGTCGGCCACGATGTCGTCTTCGTCGCCCACGCGGAGGTCGGCGCGCGTCTTGATGCGGCCGCGCTCCTCGACCGGGAGGTCGCTCGTGCGGACGATCGCCGGGTTGGCCATGACGCCCGCGGTCCAGACGATGAGGTCGGACTCGAAGCTCTCACCGGTCGACAGCTCGATGACGCCGTCGACCGCGCTCTGCAGCTGCGTGTCGAGGTGGATCTCGGCACCGCGCTGCGCGAGGTGCTTGATGACCCAGTGGCTGGTCTCGAGCGAGACCTCGGGCATGATGCGGCCCATCGCCTCGATGAGGTGGAAGTGCGTGTCGTCGAACGAGAGCTGCGGGTAGAACTCGAGCAGCGAGCTCGCGAACGAACGCAGCTCGGCGAACACCTCGATGCCCGCGAATCCGCCGCCGACGACGACGAACGTGAGCAGACGGTCGCGCTCGGGACCGGCCGGGAGGTTCGAGGCCTTGTCGAAGTTCGTGAGCACGCGGTCGCGGATCGCGACGGCCTCCTCGATCGTCTTCAGGCCGATCGCGTTGTCGGCGATGCCCGGGATCGGGAACGTGCGCGAGACGGCGCCACCGGTGACGACGACGACGTCGTACTCGAACTGCCAGGACTCACCGACCTCGGGCGTGATGGTCGCCGACTTGGACGCGTGGTCGATGCCGGTCACCTTCGCGGTGACGACGTTCGTCTTCTTGAGGTGGCGACGCTGGGCGACGACCGCGTGACGCGGCTCGATCGAGCCGGCAGCGACCTCGGGAAGGAACGGCTGGTAGGTCATGTACGGCAGCGGGTCGACGATCGTGACCTCTGCCTCGCCGGCACGCAGCCACTTCTCGAGCTTCCACGCCGTGTAGAACCCCGCATAGCCACCGCCGACGATGAGAATCTTGGGCACGGTGAATGGACTCCTCAGTTTCTGATGGTTGCGATCACTGCTCGCGAGTGCGAGCGGCCCGCCTGGTATGCCGAGCGGCACCGATGCCCAACAGCGCTGCTAGCGTACCAAATCCCGCGACCAGTGAGAGCGGGAGGGTGATGTAGGCCAGGGTCCACGGAGTCGGCAGCAGGGTCTGCGTCTCGACGTCGACGGGCTGCGGAGGGTCGGCGATCGGCACGATCACCTGATCGTCGGGGGCATCCGTCTCGACCGGGGTGTCGGCCCGACGGTGCAGCGTGATCCACGCGGACAGGCTGCCCAGCGGGTTCTCGGCGACCGGATCGACCTTCGCCGTGAGCGACGCGACCGGGTCGATGATGCCCCAGCCGTACAGCGGACTCGGCACCTCGTGGCCGTTCGGATCCGCGGTCGCCATGAGGCGTTTGATGACGTTCGCCGCGTCGAGGTCCGGATACTCCGCCCGGATCAGCGCCACCAGGCCCGAGACGAGCGGCGCAGCACCGCTCGTGCCGCTCCACACCGCGTGCGACCCGTCGGGCAGGACGCCCACGAGGTCTTCGCTGGGCGCGGCGACGGCCAGCGTGATGCCCTGAGAACTCGCGTCGAAGCTCGCGTTCTTCTCCTTGTCGACGCCCGCGACCGCGACGACGCCCGGGATCGTCGCCGGCGCGCCGACCTCGCTCGTGCCGCTGCCGCGGTTGCCGGCGGCGGCGACCACCACGACGTCGTGCTCGAACGCGTACTGGAACGCCTCGTCCCAGCTCTCGGGCCAGGTCTGCGTGTTGCGCGTCAGGGACATGTTGATCACGTCGGCACCGTGGTCGACCGCCCACTTCACGGCCTCGGCGATCTGGTCGTCGTTCGACTTGTCGGCACCGGTCTCGACGCCGAACGCGACCGACACCGTGAGCAGGTCGGCCTCGGGCGCGACGCCGATCACGCCGTTGCCCGCGCCGGTTCCTCGGCCCGCGAGCAGCGAGGCCACCATGGTGCCGTGCGTCGGGTTGTCGCCGACCGGCGTCTGCCCGTCGGGAGTGCCGATGCCCGAGACATCCGTGCCTCCCTTGACGACGCCGCGCAGCTCGGCGACGTTGCCGTTCACGCCGGTGTCGATGACCGCGACCGTGACGCCCTTGCCCTTCGTGGTGTTCCACGCGGTCGTGAAGCCGTAGTCGGCCAGCCAGTACTGGTAGTCGCGCACGGTGTCGGCCTGCGCGGGAGCGGCCCCCGCGAGCGCCACGACGGCGCCCACGGCGACGGCTGCGACCAGCCGGGCGACCGTGCGTGCGGCGGTCACGCCGACTCGCGCCCGTCGGAGTCCGAGCCGCCGACTCCGCCGGACCCGGCGAGGCCGGCCGCCGCATCGACGTCGTCGACGCCGTAGTCGGGGCACTGGCACACGTCGGGCGACCACGTCGACCGCTCGAGCGCGATGTCGCCGATCGGGTTCGCGCCTGGACCCGCCGAGAGCGAGTGCGCGACGACCGCGTGCAGGCACTTCACACGCGTCGGCATGCCGCCCGCCGAGATGCCGACCAGCTCGGGCACCACGCCGAACGACTCGCGGTCGTCGAGGTAGTCGCGGTGCGCCTGCGCGTAGCCCTCGGCGAC
Organism: Agromyces allii; assembly: GCF_009749385.1. Classification (GTDB taxonomy): domain Bacteria; phylum Actinomycetota; class Actinomycetes; order Actinomycetales; family Microbacteriaceae; genus Agromyces; species Agromyces allii. Next base: position 347,558 of record NZ_WBIN01000001.1, read on the forward strand.
GGATGCGTCGGCCGCGAGCAGCTCGTTGCACTCGACCATGAGCTGGGCGGCCTCGAGGAAGGACATCGCCGACGTCGCCGCAGGATGCGACAGGTAGTAGAACGTCGGGAACGGCGTGCCGTCGGCGAGCCGCGGCGACGTGGCCACCACGGTCGGCGCACCGCACACGCAGCGAGCCGGAATGCCCACGACGTCGCGGGCCTGACGGCCGAGCTGGGCGGACACGATGCGGATGTCCCGCTCGGTCACGGGGTCGAACGGCGGTCGCGTCATCCGGCACCTCCTGCTGCGGGCGCGAGGCCCGCGGTCATCACGGAGGAGAGGATCGTGCTCATCCAGTCCCCCTTCGTTTCGGTCACGTCTGCCGAGACCTCGGTCGTGGCATCCGCCCTGGCCGCCTCGGATCGATCGTCGATGACGAGGTAGCTCACCTCGCCAGGCATCACGTACGTCAGCCGCTCGCGCGCCTGGGTCGTGATGAAGGTCTCGTCGTTCCAGCGCTCGCGCTCGTCGCGCAGGCGCTGCACCTCGGACTCCTGCTGCGAGACCGTGGCCTGCAACTCGGCGATCTTCTGGCGCTGTTCCGCGAGCTGCGCGATGGTCGGTGCGAGCACCACGAGCGCGAGCACGAGGACACCCATCATGATGAGCGAGAAACCTGAGAATCGGATGCCGCCGAGCCACCCGGCTGCGCTCCGCCCCGCGGAGGCGCGCGGCGGCGTGGGCTTGCCGGCCGGCTTCGCGCGCGACACGGCGGGTCGTGCGGAGGTCGTGCTCTTCGCCCGCGGCTTGGAGGCGGCGGGGGCGGGAGCGGACTTCGAGGCTGCGGCCTTCGACGGGCCGGCGGCCTTCGAGGTGTTCGCTGGCTTCGAGGTGTTCGCGGACTTCGAGGTGTTCGCGGACTTCGCCGCCGCTGAGGGCCTCGCCGTGGTCGCGGGTTTCGCCGGTCTCTTCGCCATCACCCCTCCTCACCTCACCCCGTGCATCGCCTGACCCCGGACGCGAACCGGCGGGGGCGGCCATTCGGCCACCCCCGCCAGTCTGTGCAGTCGGAGCCGATCAGGCCGTGAACCGCGGGAACGCCGAGCGACCCGCGAACACGCCGGACTCGCCGAGCTCTTCTTCGATCCTCAGGAGCTGATTGTACTTGGCGACGCGCTCGCTGCGGGCGGGCGCGCCAGCCTTGATCTGACCCGCGTTCGTCGCGACCACGAGGTCGGCGATCGTCGTGTCCTCGGTCTCGCCGGAGCGGTGCGACAGCATGGCCGTGTAGCCGGAGCGCTGCGCGAGGCTGACCGCGTCGAGCGTCTCGGTGAGCGTGCCGATCTGGTTGACCTTCACGAGCAGCGAGTTGGCGACGCCGCGACGGATGCCGTCGGCGAGCCGCTCGGGGTTGGTGACGAACAGGTCGTCGCCGACGAGCTGCACCTTCGAGCCGAGCGCCTCGGTGAGCGACTTCCAGTTGTCCCAGTCGTCTTCGGCGAGCGCGTCTTCGATCGTGACGATCGGGAAGTCGCGCACGAGCTCCTCGTAGTAGCCGATGAGCTGGTCGGCCGACCAGTCCTTCTGGTCGAGGCGGTAGACGCCGTCCTTGAAGAACTCGGTCGCCGCGACATCCAGACCCAGTGCGATGTCCTTGCCGGGGGTGAAGCCGGCCTTCTCGATCGCCTTGACGAGGAACTCGAGGCCCTCGCGGTTGCTCGGCAGGTCGGGCGCGAAGCCGCCCTCGTCGCCGAGGCCCGTGGCGTAGCCCGCCGCCTTCAGCTCGCCCCGGAGGGTGTGGTAGACCTCGGTGCCCCAGCGGAGGGACTCGGAGTAGGTCTCGGCGCCGATCGGCGCGAGGAAGAACTCCTGCATGTCGATGCCGTTGTCGGCGTGCTCGCCGCCGTTGATGACGTTGAACAGCGGAACGGGCAGCACGTGCGCGTTCGGGCCGCCGAGGTAGCGGAACAGGGGCAGGTCGGCCGAGTCGGCCGCGGCCTTCGCGACGGCGAGGCTCACGCCGAGGATCGCGTTGGCGCCGAGCTTGGACTTGTTCGGGGTGCCGTCGGCTTCGATGAGCGCGGCGTCGACGAGACGCTGGTCGCTCGCGTCGAGGTCTTCGACGGCCGGGCCGAGCACGTCGAGCACGCCGTCGACGGCCTTCAGCACGCCCTTGCCCAGGTACCGGCTCTTGTCGCCGTCGCGCAGCTCGTACGCTTCGAACGCACCGGTCGAGGCGCCCGAGGGCACCGCCGCACGGGCGAGGGAGCCGTCGTCGAGCAGGACCTCGACCTCGACGGTCGGGTTGCCGCGAGAATCCAGGATCTCGCGTGCGCCTACAGCTTCGATGAATGCCACAGTGAACTCCTCTGTGATGGGTATGTGCGGTGGACGACTCCGTCGTGATCCGCAGGCCAGTCTAGTGAGGCTCGCTCAGGCATGACGTTCCACGTCGCCCTCCGCGCTGCTCGCACGGGGCCTCGAGAAGTCGCAGATGGCGACTCCAAGGGCCGCATCATCGCCATCCGAGACTTCTCGAGGGGGTCAGCTGCCCCGACAGCGCAGTGCGATGACATCTCGAACTCGCGCGACGAAGTCGGCAGGGTCGACGAACAGGTCATGTGACGTCACCCGGATGACCGCCCATCCGGCGGCCTCGAAGTCGCGCTGCCGACGGATGTCGCGCTGCCACTGCGATCGACTCGTCCGGTGCCCGTCGCCCTCGTACTCGAGAACGATTCGCCAGCGCTCCCATTTGAGGTCGGGATGGAGGACCAGTCCGGCGCGTACCGGCGTCGGATCGTTCGCGATCGGCTCGGGGAGATGGTGCTCGACGAGCAGCAGCCGCGTGAGCGACTCGGGTCGAGACTCCGCTCCGACGCGAACGCGGAGCAACGCCCACGCGAGATTGCGTGCACCTCGCCCGCTGCCCCATGTCCGCACGGCACCACGGAGGTCGTCGAGCGTCGCCAGCGCCGACGCCCGGTTCCGGCCTCCGCGCCGCCCGGTCACGAGGGCGTCCCCGACGGCGCCGAGATCCTCCCGCCGCAGCGAAGCGGCGAGCTGACACCACACGATGGCGGGTGGCACGACGGGCAGCCCGTGGACGACGCGGATCGGAACCGCCGTGCGGGTCGTATGACCGGTCACGCCGCGGGAACGCGGTCGCGCCGAACCGATTCTGGCCAGGACGTGCACGGATCGCGAAGGGCTGGGAAGCGGAAGGCCGTACAGCCCCGCGGCGGTCTCGTGGCTGAAGGCATCGCCCTGTCGCAACAGTGGCTCGTAGGCACGACAGCGATCGAGCACGGCCTCGAGGTCGAGCCCGACGGCGCGCACCCCGGTGAACGGACGCTGCACGTCACGTCCGCGGAGTCGGCTTCGCGTCGCCTCGTGGAAGTGCACGTCGGAGGCGAGGAACGCGGCACCCTGCAGATGCGAGGGCAGCCTGGACGCGGGAACCATGCCATCGATGCTGCTGGACCCCCGCGATTCGCGGGCAAGCTCTCCACAGCCCCGCAACCCGACACCATCGAGACGTCGCAGATGGCGACAATCAGCGCACGGATGTCGCCATCTGCGACCTCTCGCGGAGAGGCCGGGCGGGCGGCGGGTCAGGCGGTGAGGTCGCGGAACGCGAGGGACGCGGCATCCGTCGTCTCGAGGGTCACGTTCGCGACGGCGTCGAAGCCGTCGGCCGTGACGCGCTCGAACAGGGCGCGTGCGTTCTTCACGCGGCGCTCGAAGCGCACGCGGGTTCCGGATGCCACGAGCTCGTGCTTGAGCTTCAGCAGCGTCGCGGGCTCCACGGCGGGGTCGTAGACCAGCACGACCGAGCGGGGGCGGCCCTCGTCGCGCACGGCGAGCAGGTCGACGATGCGCTCGAAGCCGATCGAGAAGCCGCACGCCGGCACGTCTTGGCCGAGGAAGCGGCCGATCATGCCGTCGTAGCGGCCGCCGCCGCCGAGGGAGTAGCCGAAGTCGGGGTGAGCGATCTCGAAGATCGTGCCCGTGTAGTAGCCCATGCCTCGCACGAGGGTCGGGTCGAACTCGATCTTCGCGTGCGGCATGGTCTGGCGCAGCGCGAGCAGGTCGGCGTACGCGTCGCGGTCGAGCCAGGTGGGCGGCGGCACGACGCCGTCGTACAGGTGCCAGTCGGCGGTGGTGAGCGCCTCGAGCTCGGCCGCGACATCCGCCCCGTCGTCGACGATGCCGAGGTCGCGGAGCTCGGCCGCGACTCCCCCGGTGCCGATCTTGTCGAGCTTGTCGATCGTGATGAGCGCGCGCTCGCGAAGCTCTTCTGCCACACCCCAGGAGCCGAGGATGCCCTGCAGGACTCGCCGGTCGTTGAGGCGGATCGTGCAGCCGCCGAGGCCGAGCGCGTCGAGCGTCGCGACCGTCGCGGTGAGCAGCTCGAGCTCGGCGAGCGGACCCGCCTCGCCGATGATGTCGATGTCGCACTGCACGAACTGGCGGTAGCGGCCCTTCTGCGGTCGCTCGGCGCGCCACACGGGCGCGATCTGGATCGAGCGGAACACCGGGGGCAGCGCCGCGCGGTGCGTCGCGTAGAACCGCGCGAGCGGCACGGTCAGGTCGTAGCGGAGGCCGAGGTCGGCGAGTGAGAGGGCGTCGCCTGATGTCGCGGCCGCCGTCAGGTCGTCGGGCGTGATGCCGCGCTTCATGACCGCGAACGCGAGCTTCTCGTTGTCGCCGCCGAGGCCGGCGTGCAGGCGGGACGCGTCTTCCATGACGGGCGTCTCGATCTCGTCGAAGCCGTGCGACGAGTAGACGCCACGGATCACGCCGAGCGCGTGCTCGCGACGGGCCTTCTCGGCGGGGAGGAAGTCGCGCATTCCGCGCGGAGGGGTGACGGTTGCGGCCATGCCGTCCATTCTTCCAGCACCGCGGCGCGGCTCACGAACCGTCGGCGCGGCTCACGAACCCGCGGCGACCTCGGCCGACCGCACCTCGTCCTCGAACGCGCGCACGGCTCCGCGCAGCGCGCGCTCGGCATCGAGGCCCTGCGCCTTCGCCGACGCGGCGAGCGCGAACAGCAGGTCGCCGAGCTCGGCCTCGGTCGCGGGAGCCGTGACGTCGCGCGCGGCATCCGACCCGACTCCGGCCTTCTCGGCCTTGGCGAGCACCTTCTGGGCGAGTGCGAGCGCGGGCATGCCGCGCGGCACGCCGTCGAGCACGCTCGTGCGGTGCGGCTTCTCCTCGGCCTTGAGATCCTCCCAGAACGCGACGACATCTTCTGCCGTCGACGCCTCGCGATCGCCGAACACGTGCGGATGCCGCGACACCATCTTCGCCGTCATGTGCCGTGCGACGTCGTCGATGTCGAAGCGCTCGCCGTCGGTGTGTACGGCGATGTCGGCGTGGAAGAGCACCTGGTAGAGCACGTCGCCGAGCTCCTCGATCATCTCGGCGCGGTCGCCCGACTCGATCGCGTCGATGAGCTCCCAGCTCTCCTCGACGAGGTACTGCACGAGGCTCTCGTGCGTCTGGTCGGCGTCCCACGGGCATCCGCCGGGCGCACGCAGCAGGGCGACCGTGGCGATGAGCTCGTCGAGCCCGGGATGGGGCGACTCGACCGAGGATGCGGCTGTGTGCGTCATCCGTTCAGCCTAGGCACGCGCCGCTCGATTCGACCACGGGTCGGGCGAACTCGGCGGCCGACGCGACACCCGGCTCAGTGGATCGCCGCGAGCGCGACGCCGACGGCGAGGAACAGCGAGCCGAACACGCGGTTCAGCACCGTCTGCCCGCGCGCCGACCTCGTCACCCGGCGGAACGACCGGGCCGCGACGGCGAAGAAGCCCCACATCACCGCGACGTCGACGAGGATCACGGTCGCGGCGACGACGAGGTACTGCGGCAGCAGCGGCTCGCCGGGGCGGATGAACTGCGGCAGGAACGCGAGGAAGAACACGATCGCCTTCGGGTTCAGCAGGTTCACGAGCAGACCCCGGCGGAACAGCGACCAGCCCGACTCGCCGGCGGGCGAATCGACGGTCGATGCGACATCCGCGCCGTCGTCGCCCTCGACCACGGGCTTCGCGAGGAACTGCCGGATGCCGAGGTAGACGAGGTAGGCCGCGCCCGCGTAGCGGATCGCGTCGAACGCGACCGGCGAGTTCGCGACGAGCACGCCGAGGCCGGCCGCGACGATCACGATGTGCACGACGAGGGCCGCCTGCTGCCCGAGGATGCCCCAGAACGCACGGCCGAGACCGACCTTCAGGGCGTTGCCCATGGTGTTGATCGCACCCGCTCCGGGGGTGAACGAGATGACCACGCTCGCCGCGAGCAACGCGACCCAGACCGAGAACGACACCGCACGAGTGTACGTGCCCGATAGGCTTCCACGAGGAGTGCCGGGAAGTCTGGTCGGCCGGCGGGAGACCGCCGCAATCGCCCCGTCGACGCCTGCACACCATCGCATCCGCGTCGCACTCATGATCGGAGTGCCCCATGAACGTCCTCAGGTCCGAACGCTGGGCGGCCGTGCTGCTGCTCGTGGCCGCGATCCTCGGGCTCGTGCTCGCAAACCTGCCGTTCGGCTCGAGCCTGATCGACCTGCTCGACGCGCACATCGACCTGCCATGGCTGGGGCTCGACCTCTCGGTCGGCCACTGGATCAGCGACGGCCTGCTCGCGGTGTTCTTCTTCATCGTCGCCGTCGAGTTGAAACGCGAACTCGTCATCGGCGAGCTGAACACGCTCTCGAAGGCGCTGCTGCCGGCCATCGCGGCGCTCGGCGGCGTGGTCGTGCCGGCGCTGATCTTCGTGGGTTTCACGGCCGGCACCGACACGGTCGGCGGCTGGCCGATCCCGACGGCGACCGACATCGCGTTCGCACTGGGCGTGCTCGCCGTGTTCGGCCGGTTCATCCCGACGCGGGTGCGCGTGTTCCTGCTCGCGCTCGCGGTGCTCGACGACCTCATCGCGATCCTCATCATCGCGTTCTTCTTCACGGCCGACGCGAGCATGGCGTACCTCGGGCTCGCCGTGATCGCGATCGCGCTCTTCGGGGCCGTGAGCCGCATGCTCAAGCCGCGTTCGGCGTGGATCCTCTCGCGTCGCCCGCAGTGGCCGATCATGGCGGTGCTGTGGGTGCTCGCCGTGCTGGCCTGGTACTTCATCCTCCAGTCGGGCGTGCACGCCACGATCGCCGGCGTCGCGCTCGGCTTCGTGATGGCGCGCCGGCCCGGCGGCCGCGCGGTGCATGGGCTCGAACCCGTGTCGAACGGCGTGATCCTGCCGCTGTTCGCGCTCTCGGCGGCGATGGTCGCGATCCCGCAGGTGGCCGTCAGCGAGCTCTCCCCCGCCTTCTGGGGCATCGTCGTCGGCCTGCCCGTCGGCAAGCTCGTCGGCATCATGCTCGCGGGCGGCCTCGGCCTGCTCGTCGCGAGGCGTCGAACGGGTGCGACACTCACGATCGGCGATCTCGCGATGGTCGGCGCGCTCGGCGGCATCGGCTTCACGGTCTCGCTGCTCATGAACGAACTCGCGTTCGCCGGCACCCCCGAGGTCGCCGACGAGGGCACGCTCGCCGTGCTGCTCGGTTCGGGCATCGCGATCGTGCTGGCCGGCATCGCCGTGACCGTGCGGTCGCGGCAGTACCGAGCCGAGGGTGCGGTCGGCGGCCCGGGCGGCCCGTTCTCACGCTGAGCGGATGCCGCGGGGCAGCCGCTCCCGGCTAGGCCGCGCCGCCCGCCGCGGGCGTCGCGCCCGTGGACTCGGCCGCTTCGGGCAGCGGGAAGATCGCGGTGATGAGGTTCGACACCCACTCGATGAGGTCGGCATCGGCCGGCATCTCGCCGCCGCGCACCGGGAACGGCACGAGGATCACGTCGCTTGCGGCCACGAGCTTCGCGCCGGGGTACATGCGCTCGAGGCGCACGCGCCGTGAATCGGGGATGTTCGCCGGGCCGATGCGGAGCTTGGTGCCCGTGGCGATCACGTCGGAGAGCCCGGCGAACTGGGCGAGCCGTCGGAGCCTCGAGACCGCGACGAGGTTCTGCACGGCCTCGGGCGGGGCGCCGTAGCGGTCGACGAGCTCGTCGAGCACCTGGCCGATCTGCTCGTCTTTCGCGGCCGGACCGCTCGCCGCGGAGAGCTTCTGGTACGCCTCGAGGCGCAGGCGCTCGGAGTCGACGTAGTCCTCGGGGATGTGCGCGTCGATGGGCAGCTCGAGCCGCAGCTCGGTCTGCCCCTCGGCCACGTCGCCGCGGAAGGTCGAGACGGCCTCGCCGATCATGCGCAGGTACAGGTCGAAGCCGACGCCGGCGATGTGCCCGGCCTGCTCGCCGCCGAGCAGGTTGCCCGCGCCGCGGATCTCGAGGTCTTTCAGCGCCACCTGCATGCCGGAGCCGAGGTCGTTGTTGGCCGCGATCGTCGAGAGTCGGTCGTGCGCGGTCTCGCTGAGCGGCTTCGCCGGGTCCCACAGGAAGTACGCGTAGGCGCGCTCGCGCCCACGGCCGACGCGGCCGCGCAGCTGGTGCAGCTGGCTGAGGCCGTACTTGTCGGCGCGGTCGATGATGATCGTGTTCGCGTTGGAGATGTCGAGCCCGGTCTCGATGATGGTCGTCGAGACGAGCACGTCGAACTTTCGCTCCCAGAAGTCGTTCACGATCTGCTCGAGCACATGCTCGTTGAGCTGGCCGTGCGCGACCGCGATGCGCGCCTCGGGCACGAGCTCCGACAGCTGCGCCGCGACCCGGTTGATCGACGAGACGCGGTTGTGCACGAAGAAGACCTGCCCCTCGCGGAGCATCTCGCGGCGGATGGCGGCCGCGACCTGCTGCTCGGAGTAGGGGCCGACGAAGGTGAGGATCGGGTGCCGGTCTTCGGGCGGGGTCGCGAGGGTGGACATCTCGCGGATGCCCGTGACGGCCATCTCGAGGGAACGCGGGATCGGCGTCGCGCTCATCGCGAGGATGTCGACGTTGGTCTTGAGCTTCTTCAGCGCGTCCTTGTGCTCGACGCCGAACCGCTGCTCCTCGTCGATGATGACGAGGCCCACGTCTTTGAACACCACCTTCTCGGTGAGGATGCGGTGCGTGCCGATGACCATGTCGACCGTGCCGTCGCCGAGGCCGGCGATGGTCTCGCGCGCCTCCTTGTCGGTCTGGAAGCGGCTGAGGGCGCGCACGTGCACGGGGAACCCGGCGAAGCGCTCGGTGAAGGTCTCGAGGTGCTGCTTCACGAGCAGCGTCGTCGGCACGAGCATCGCGACCTGCTTGCCGTCTTGGATGGCCTTGAACGCCGCACGCACCGCGACCTCGGTCTTGCCGAAGCCGACATCGCCCGCGAGCAGGCGGTCCATGGGGATCGGCCGCTCCATGTCGGCCTTGATCTCGTCGATGGTCTGCACCTGGTCGGGCGTCTCGGTGAACGGGAACGCCTCTTCGAGCTCGTGCTGCCACGGGGTGTCGGGGCCGAACGCGTGGCCCTTCGCCGCCATGCGCGCCGAGTAGAGCTTCACGAGCTCGACGGCGATGTCGCGCACGGCCTTGCGGGCGCGGCCCTTGGCCTGCGCCCAGTCGCTGCCGCCCATCTTGGAGAGCGAGGGAGCCTCGCCGCCGACGTACCGCGAGAGGAGGTCGAGCTGGTCGGTCGGCACGAACAGGCGGTCGCCCGCCTGGCCGCGCTTGGAGGCCGCGTACTCGAGCACGAGGTACTCGCGCACGGCCTTGGGCTGCTGGGCGATGCCCGCCCTGCGGCTCGGGCCGGTGGGGCGGCTGCCGGTCGCGACCTCGCGCTGCACCATCTCGACGAACCGGCCGATGCCGTGCGTCTGGTGCACGACGAAGTCGCCGGCCTTGAGCTGCAGGGGGTCGACGACGTTGCGCCGCCGCGGCGCGAGCTTGGCGCTGCGGCGCGCCTCGTAGCCTGCAGCGCGCCCGTAGAACTCGGCCTCGGAGAGGAGCCCCAGCTTGACCTCGGGCACCTCGAATCCACGTGCGGCGCCCGCGCGGACGAGGTACGCGACACCCGGCTCGAGCTCGTCGGGCACGGCCTCGACGGTGCGCGCCGCGAACCCGGCCTCGGAGAGCACGTCGCGGGCGCGTTCGACGAGCCCCTGGCCCTCGGATGCCACGACGAGGCTCCAGCCGTCGCGCAGGCGCTGCCCGACGTGCTCGACCGCACCCGCGACGTTGCCCGCGAAGCTCGGCATGGCGTCGGCCGCCACGCGCACGTACTCGGATGCGAGGCGGGACGCGGACTCGGCCGCCTCACCGCCGGCCGACGCCGCGACGACGGCCGCGGCATCGCCCATGTCGAAGTTCGTGAAGGTCCACCAGGCGCGGTTCGGGTCGGGTTCGCCCGGCGCGCTGAACAGCACGGCCTCACGGAACTCGCGCACCGTGAGGAAATCGCCCGAGGCGAGGTCGATCGGCGCGTCGGCGCCGGCCGTGGCCGCGCTCCAGGCCGCACCGAGGAACTCGCGGTTGGTCTCGGCGAGGCTGACGGCACGACCCGAGACGCGCTCGGGGTGGAGCACGGCGACGGCCGCGCCGACCGGCAGGTAGTGCGCGAACGAGACGAGGCGTTCGAGCAGCGCGGGCGCCAGCGACTCCATGCCCTCGACGGGGATGCCCTCGGCGACCTTCTCGAGCATGCCGGCCATGCTCGGGAACTCGTGCACCATCTCGCGGGCGCGCTGGCGCACCGACGGCGTGAGCAGCAGTTCACGGCTGGGCGCGAGCTCGACGCGCTCGATGACGTCGGGCAGCGAGCGCTGGTCGGCGACCGAGAACGCGCGGAGCTCTTCGACCTCGTCGCCGAAGAACTCGACGCGCACCGGGTGGTCGGCGGTCGGGGGGAACACGTCGAGGATGCCGCCGCGGAGGGCGAACTCGCCACGCCTCGAGACCATGTCGACGCGCGCGTACGCGAGGTCGACGAGCGTGCGCGAGATCTCGGGCAGGTCGTAGCCGCGACCGCCCGGCACGAGTTCGATGGGCGCGTGGGCGGTGAGGTTGTCGGCGAGCGGTTGCAGGGCGGCGCGCACCGAGGCGACCACGACAAGCGGATGCCGCGAGCCGGCCGCCTGCCAGTCGTGCATGCGTCGGAGGGCGTGCAGCCTGCGGCCGACGGTCTCGGCCGACGGGCTGAGGCGTTCGTGCGGCAGGGTCTCCCATGCGGGGAACTCGAGCACCTCTGCGCCGTCGAGGTACGGCGCGATCGCGGTGCGAACCTGTTCGCCCTCGCGGCTCGTCGCCGTGATGACGAGCAGCGCCGGCGCGAGCCCGGCCTCGGTGCGGCGCTGCAGCAGGCCGGCCAGCAGCGGCGCGTCGATGCCGTCGGGCGCCGAGAAGTCGGCGCTCCGCAGGGCTTCGCCCAGGGCGCGGTCGATCGTGGAGGCGCGCGAAAGCGCCGTGTTCAAGCCCTGCAGAATCACCATGCGAGTCTACGCGCGGCCTCCGACACGGCCGCCGCCCGGCCACGACGGGACGGCGGTCGGGTTACGGTCGGTGCCGCCCGATACGATGGGCGCCGCACCGAACCCCCTGGAGGACACCCCGTGATCACTGCCGCCGCCGACGGATCCGCCCTCGGAAATCCCGGCCCCGCCGGGTGGGCCTGGTACGTCGACGACGACCGCTGGGGCGCAGGTGGCTGGAAGCACGCGACGAACAACCAGGGCGAGCTGAAGGCCGTGCTCGAACTCTTCCGCGCGACCGCGCACCTCGACGACGAGCTCCTCGTGCTGTGCGACAGCCAGTACGTCATCAACTGCATCACCAAGTGGATGGCCGGCTGGAAGCGCAAGGGCTGGCGCAAGGCCGACGGCAAGCCCGTGCTGAACGTCGAGCTGCTGAAGGAGCTCGACGACGAGCTTGTCGGCCGCCGCTACCGCTTCGAATGGGTCAAGGGCCACGTCGGCCACCCGATGAACGAGGCCGCCGACACGCGCGCCCGCGCCGTCGCCGAGGCGTACCGCAGCGGCAAGCCGGTGCCGTCGGGCCCGGGCTGGCGCGACGAGGTCGGCGGGGCGGATGCCGCGGCATCCGCCGGACCGATCGACGACGTCGAACTCGAGCTCGACGCGGCATCCGTCATCGACGCGTCCGTGCCGGTCGTCGCCGACGCGGCCGCAGACGCCGACGACGACGCGCTGTTCTCGTTCGACGACGCGCCCGACGCCTGGCACCAGCTCACGGTCGAGCTCTCGACCGAGGAGCACGACCGGCTGCACCGACTCGCCCGCGCCGCCGGCACCTCGCCCGAGGAGTACCTGCGCAGCCTGATCTGATTCGGATGGGGCGTGCCGGTCGCCGGCACGCCGCCGCGAAGGGCGATCAGGCCGGCGAGTGGAACTTCTGCTGCGCCGCCACGAGACCCAGGTCGGCGATCGCCTCGACGGCGTCTGCGGCATCCGAGATCAGGTTGGGCAGCGTCGCACGCTCGGCGCCTGAGAAGTCCTTGAGCACGAAGTCGGCCGCGTCCTGGCGGCCGGGCGGGCGCCCGACACCGACGCGCACGCGCGTGAAGTCGACGTTGCCGGTGGCCTTCAGGATGTCGCGGAGGCCGTTGTGCCCGCCGTGCCCGCCGCCGGCCTTCAGTCGCACGGTGTCGAACGGGATGTCGAGCTCGTCGTGCACGACGATGAGCCGGTCGGGCTCGAGGCCGTAGAACTTGAGGAGCGCCGAGACCGGCCCGCCCGAGGTGTTCATGTACCCGTTCGACTTCGCGAGCACGAGCTTGGGGCCGCCGGGGCGCAGGAAGCCCTCGGCCACGCGCGACGGCGTCTTGTGCGTCTTGAAGCTCGCGCCGATGCGGTTCGCGAGCTCGTCGACGACCATCTGCCCGACGTTGTGCCGGTTGGCGGCGTACTGGGCTCCGGGATTGCCGAGGCCCACGACGAGCCAGGTGTTCGCGGCCACGGTGGGGTCTTCCTTCCGGCGGAGGCGGAACAGGTCGGTCAGGCCCATGCGGTCGTCTCCGTTCGTTGCTGGGCGAGCTCCGCTCGCGAGTCGGTGGGTGCCGGCGCTGCGCCCGGATGCGGGCGGTAAGTGGTGCTGCCTGCGCCCGAACGGGAACGGGCCCGCGGCCCGCATCCGAGCGTACCCGGATGCGATGCCGCAGGCCCGATCGGCGTGCGTGCGCTGAGATTACTCGGCGGCAGCCTCTTCGGAGGGAGCCTCGGCAGCAGCCTCGGTCTCGGCCTCTTCGGCCTCTTCGCCGAGGTCGGCCTTCTGCGGGGTGTGCACGTTGACGACGAGCGAGTCGCCGTCGGTGATGAGCGAGGCGCCCTTGGGCAGCTCGACGTCCTTGGCGTGGATCTGCGAGCCCTCTTCGAGGCCCTCGACCGAGACGACGACGCTCTCGGGGATGTGGGTCGCCTCGACCTCGAGGAGCAGGGTGTGCGAGTCGACGTCGGCGATGGTGCCGGCGGCGGTCTCGCCCTCGAGGTGCACGGGGACCTCGACCTGAACCTTCTCGCCCTTCTTGATGACGATGAGGTCCATGTGCTCGATGATCTGGTGCACGGGGTCCTTCTGGACGTCCTTGACGAGCACGAGCTGGCTCTTGCCCGCGATGTCGAGGTCGAGCACGGCGTTCGCCTTGCGGATGAGCAGCGCGACCTGGTGGCCGGGCAGCGTGACGTGCTGGGGCTCGGTGCCGTGGCCGTAGATCACGGCGGGGATCTTGCCCACGGCGCGGATCTTGCGGGCAGCGCCCTTGCCGAACGCCTCGCGGACGTCTGCGGTGACCTTGTTGTCGTCAGCCATGATGTTTCTCCTTGCGGGCGCAGTCGGCCCAGATCGTGTGTCTGATGTCTTCAACTCGAACGCCGCTGCATGCACGATGCGCGGATGCGTGAGGAAATAGCCGTGGAGCCTGCTCCCACCGCGTCGATCACGGATGCCGCATGCCGCCCGATCTCTCGGTTGGCCGGGGCATCCCTCGCCGAAGTTCGCAGGCAAGTCTACCCGATGTCGCGCGGCGCGGAATCGCCCGCGTCGCGACGCTCACTCGCCGGTGAAGTCGAGCAGCACCTTCGACGAGACGGAGGCGTCGGCTGCGACGCCGAACGCCTCGATCGCCCGGTCGGCGGGGAGCACGTGCGTGACGATGCCCGAGACGTCGAGCGAGCCGTCGGCGAGCGCCGCGATGACGTCGTCGAACTCGTCGGCGAAGCGGAACGAGCCGACGATCGTGAGCTCGCGCGTGATCGCGGTGGCCACGGCTGCGGGAACGTCGCCGGCGCGCTGGAGTCCGAGCAGCACCACGGTTCCGCCGCGGCGGGCGGCCTCGATCGCACTCGCGAGGCCGGGCACGGTGCCGCTCGACTCGACGACGACGTCGGCGTTCAGCTCGGCGACGGCCGCGGCATCCGTCGCCGGGAGCGTGCTCGCGCCGTGCTGCTCGGCGATCCGCCGCGGCAGGTCGTGCAGGTCGGTGGCGATGACCTCGGCGGCGCCGTGGTGGCGGGCCACGGCGACGACGAGCTGGCCGATGGGTCCGGCGCCGATGACGAGCACGCGCTTGCCGCGCACGTCGCCCGCGCGCTCGAGGCCGTGCCAGGCGACGGCGGCCGGTTCGGCGAGCGCGGCCACATCGAGGGGCAGGGCGTCGGGCACGGCGTGCAGCAGGCGTGCGGGCAGTGCGACGCGGCGGGCGAACCCGCCCTGCGTGTGCGGCAGGTGCAGCGCCGAGCCGAGGTAGCTCGACGCGGGCGCGAGGTTCGGGCGGTCTGCGGGCCAGGGCGTGCGCCCGTCGCCGTGCGGCGTGAGCGGGTGCACGGCGACGCGCGTGCCGGCCGCGGGGCCGGTTCCGTCGGCGGCGGCCACCACGACGGTGCCCGCGATCTCGTGGCCGAGCACCATGGGCTCGCGCAGCACCGAGGCGCCGGCGGCACCGTGGCGCCAGTAGTGCAGGTCGGAGCCGCACACGCCGCCGAAGGCGATCTCGAGCACCGCCTCGTCGGCTGCGGGCACGGGTTCGGGCAGCGCTTCGATGCGCAAGTCGTCGGCCGCGTGGGCGACGACGCCGAGGTTCGGCATGGGTCCTCCGAGTTCTGGGCGCCGGTCAGCGCGTTGGGGTGACGAGTCGCACGCCGGCGACCACGATCTCGACGACGGCGCCCGGATCGATGGGGGCCTGCGAGGTCGGGGCTCCGGTCATGACGACGTCGCCCGGGCCGAGCGTGGTCCACTCGGCGAGGTACGCGAGGCACGCACGCGGCGACGACGGCAGCGCGCGACTGCTGGTCGCGCCCGCGGGCACGCCGTCGACGAAGAACTCGAGCGACACGTCGTCGAGGTCGGCCCCGGTGTCGATCACCGGGCCGAGGGGCGTGTACCCCTCCCCCGCCTTGGGCTCGAAGTTGCGCGGGTCGACCGCCGCCCGGTCTGGGCTCGACAGGTCGTTCACCGCGGTGACGCCCAGCACGTACTCGTGCGCATTCTCGGCCGTGAGCCCGGTCGTCTCCCGGCCGATGACGAGCGCGATCTCGCCCTCGGCGACGGTCGTGCCCGCGTCGCGGCGCAGCGTCACGGGGACGCCGGATGCCACGACCGACCGCGGGCTCTTCAGCCACGCCTGCACGGGCGAGGCGTGCTCGGGCCCGTTCTGCGCGATGCCCACGACGACGAGCGGCGTGCACGGAGGGAGGAGCTCGCCGAGGATCGGGGCACCGGCGTCGACCGGTCCCCTCCCCTCGGCGAACGCGGTGTAGGGGTCCTCGATCGGCACCCAGCCGTCGACGGACTCCCGAACGTGGACCGGCCCGGCGGGCGTGGCGAGTCTGGCAATGCGCATCAGACCACCGCCGTCATGCCGCCGTCGACGTAGATCGTCTGGCCGTTCACGAAGTCGCTCGCGCTGCTCGCGAGGAAGACGAGGGCGCCGACGAGGTCGTCGACCTCGCCCCAGCGCCCGGCTGGGGTGCGCCCCCGCACCCACGCCGAGAACGTCTCGTCGGCGACGAGCGCCTGCGTGAGCTCGGTCGCGAAGTACCCGGGGGCGATCGCGTTGGCCTGCACGCCGTGCGGCGCGAGGTCGGCGCAGAGCCCCTTCGTCAGCATCACGATCGCCCCCTTCGTCGCCGCGTACGGCGCGATCGAGGGTCGGGCGAGCTGGGACTGCACACTGCCGATCTGGATGAGCTTGCCCGAACCGCGCTCGATCATGCCGCGGGCCACGCGCCGCGAGAGGTGGAACGCGCTCGAGAGGTTCGTCTCGACGAGCTCATGCCAGTCGGCGTCGCTGAACTCCGCGATCGGCGCCCGGCGCTGGATGCCGGCGTTGTTCACGACGATGTCGGGCGTGCCGAGCTCGGCCTCGACGGCGGCGATGCCCGCGTCGACCGCCGCGGCATCCGTCACGTCGAAGACGGCGCTGAGGGTGCGCGCGCCGGTCGCGGAGGCGATCTCGTCGGCCGTGCGCGCCGCCTTGGCCGCGTCGCGACCGTGCACGACGACCGTGGCGCCGGATGCCGCGAGGCCCGCGGCGAGCGCCCGCCCGAGGCCCTGGCTCGACCCCGTGACGAGCGCGGTGCGCCCGGTCAGGTCGAAGGCGGCGGGGCCGGTCACCACTGGATCGTCCGGATCGAGAGCGTGGTCGCGTCGACGTCGTCGCCGGATTCGGTGCTCGAGACCTTGATGGCGTCGTCGGTGCGGGTGAGGTCGCGGCGGAGCGTCTCGGGCACGAGGAACGTCGACGCCGTGGTGATGAGCGCGAGCACGACCATGTAGATCGCGAGCAGGATCCAGTTGCCGCCGCTCACGGCGATCAGGTAGGCGCCGAGCACACCGGCGACGCCGCCGGCCAGCACGGCCGAGAGCTCGCGCGCCATCGCGACGCCGAGGTAGCGGTGACGGTTGCCGAAGAGTTCGGGCAGCATGGCGCACTGCGGGCCGAGCATGGTGTTCACGGCGATGCCGATGCCGACCGCGACCGCGGCGATCGCGATGGGGTAGCTGCCGAGCGAGATGAGCCACCACGCGGGCACCGCGTAGAGCAGCATGAACACGGCGCCGAAGCGGTAGACCTTGCGGCGGCCGACGCGGTCGGAGATCGCCCCCGTGAGCGGAACGGTGAAGATGCCGAGCAGCGAGCCGAACGTGACGCCCCAGGTGAGCAGGCTCTTGTCGGCCTCGGGGCCGACGACCGACACGAAGAAGGCGAGCGCGAGCGCCTGGAACATGTACGAGCCGCCGTTCTCGGCCATGCGCAGGCCGATGCCCACGATGACGCCGGGCAGGCCCTTCGTGAAGATCTCCTTGACGGGCTTCTCGGCGATCTGCTCGTGCTTCTCGAGCTCGACGAAGGTCGGCGTCTCCTTCAGGCGCATGCGGATGAAGAGCGCGACGAGGATCAGCAGGAACGACGCGAGGAACGGCACGCGCCAGCCCCACGTGAGCAGCGCCTCCTCGGGCAGCAGCGTGATGAGGCTGAACACGAGCGCGGCGAGCAGCGTGCCGGCCTGGATGCCGATGAACGGCAGCGACGAGAAGAAGCCGCGGCGGCGCACGGGGGCGTACTCGGCCATCAGCACGGTCGAGCCGGCCTGTTCGGCACCCGCTCCGAACCCCTGCAGCAGGCGCATCGTGACGAGCAGGATCGGCGCCCAGATGCCGATGGCCTCGTAGGTCGGCAGCAGGCCGATGGCGGTCGAGGCGCCGCCCATGAGCATGATCGTGACGACGAGCACCCACTTGCGGCCGAGCCGGTCGCCGAGGCGCCCGAAGAAGAGGCCGCCGAACGGGCGGGCGAGGAACCCGACGCCGTAGGTGGCGAACGCGGCGACGGTGGCCATGGCCGGGTCGTCCTGGGGGAAGAACAGCACGTTGAAGATGAGCGCCGTCGAGAGCCCGTAGAGCGCGAAGTCGAAGTACTCGAGCGCACTGCCGATGCTCGACGCGTAGGTCGCGCGCTTGAGGTTCGCGGCGTACTCGGGATCGTCGTTCACCGCGGTGGGTGCGGGGGCGGTACCGGTCATGTCCCATCTCCTTTGATCGGCTCGCGGGTGTCGCGATGACGGCCACTGTATCAACGTGTTGTACGCAGTTCAACCCCTTGAACAAGATTCGAGCGAGCGGATGCCGGTGGCGCGCGTCCGGGCGCGACGAAGCACGCCGTGTCGCACGGCGTGAACGACGGTGGCCGGATGCCGCGTGCGGGCGTCAGCCCTCGGCGCTCCCCCGAGCGCGGCCCGTCAGCCCCGGCTGCGCCCGGCGCTCAGCGGGTTCGTGAGCCGGGCGGCGGCGTCGACGAGCGCGGCGGCGACCGACGCGACCCGGCCGGGCGTCGCCTCGGCGACCGGCAGCGCGACGCCGAGCGCGAGGCTCGGGTCGCTCGGCGCCCAGCCCTCGAGCGGCACGGCGACCCCGACGATGCCGGGGAAGGACTCCCCGTCGTCGAGCGCCCAGCCGCGATCGCGGGCCGCGGCGAGCTTCACGAGCAGGTCGGGGATGTCGCGGATGCTGCGATCGGTGAGCCGTGGGAACGGCGCCTGGTCGGCGAGGAGCGCCGTGACATCCGCATCGTCCATCGGCATGAGCAGGGCGTTGCCCGTGGCACTGAGGGCCGCCGGCAGACGCGACCCGAGGGGGGTGCCGAAGCGCACGCTGCGCGAGCCCTCGTGCCTGGCGAGGTAGAGCGCCTCGGTGTCATCGAGCATCGCGACCTGCACGACCTCGTGCACGAGCACGGGCGAGGTCTCGCAGACCGTGTAGAACTCGCGCACCTGGCTGAACTGCGACGCGTACGCCCCGCCGAGCTCGATCGTGCGGCGACCGAGCTGATAGCCCAGCGGCACGCGCTGCACCATCATGGCCGCCTCGAGCGCGAGGCAGAGGTTCGCGGTCGAGGACTTCGCGAGGCCGAGGCCGCTCGCGATCTCGGTGAGGGTCAGGGGCCCGGATGCCTCGGCCAGCAGCCCGAGGATGCGCAGGCTGCGCGTGACGGCGGGCGCGGGGTCGCGCCCCTGACGGTCGGCCTTCGCGTCGGACTCCTCGGACATGCCGCCCCTCTCGTCCGCGGGACCCGCGGGATCAGTAGAACTCGACCGTGTCGACCACGCTGCGCATCGGCAGGCCGTCGAGCAACCGGGAGGCGTCGTCGGCGAACCGCCGCGCGATGCGCTCCTCCTCCTTGCGCGAGAGCGCCGCGGTGTGCGGACTCACGAGCACCGACGGGTGCGACCACAGCGGCGATGCCGCCGAGAGCGGCTCGGACTCGAAGACGTCCAGTGCGGCGAAGCCGACCCGCCCGTCGTCGAGCGCCGTGGTGAGCGCCGCCTCGTCGATCACCGTACCGCGCCCGACGTTCGCGACGATGACGCCGGGCCTGACGGCGCGGAAGACGCGCTCGCCGAGGAGGTGATGCGTGGCCTCGGTGCCGGGCAGCGTCGCCACGATCGCGTCGACGTGGGCGACGGCGTCTTCGAGCTCGTCGATCGGGATGAGGCGGTCGACGCCCTCGACGGCGTCGCCGCTGCGCGTGGTGCCCCAGACCCGCGCGCCGAGCGCGCTGAAGCGTCGTGCGCACTCGGCGCCGATGCCGCCGAGGCCGACCACGAGCACCGTCATCTCGTCGAGTTGGCGCATCTCCCACCGCTCGGGCCACTCGCGTGCCTGCTGGTCCGCGGTGAGGCGCGGCAGGTGCTTCGCGCCGGCGAGCACGCCGAACAGGGCGAACTCGGCGAGCGGGCCGCCGTGCACGCCCGCGCTCGTGGTGAAGGCGACGCGGTCGAGCTGCTCGCGTTCGAGGCCGGCCGCCTTGACCTGGCTGCCCCCGCCCGCGGCCATCGTCATCACCCACCGGAGGTTCGGGTTCGCCTTCGCCGTGCGTGCGAGCGCCGCCGGGTCGACGTCGGGAATGCCGAAGAGCACCTCGGCGGAGTCGATCATGGCGTCGAACGCGGCCTGCTCGTCGGCCGTGCGCACGTGCTCCGGGTCGCCCGACCAGTCGGCGGGGCCGCGCATCGGATGCGTCAGGGAGTGGTCGCGCACGAGGTCGATGCGCGGCTCGAGCTCTTCGATGAGCCGGCAGTGCGCCTCGGAGAGCGGCACTGCGACCACGGCTCGCAGGCGGTTCTGGGTGTCGGGCATCCGGTCTTCCCCTTCATTGCGGTCTGGCGACCGAGCGGCGCGGGCCCACGGGCCCCTCCGGCGCGGTCAGCACCCCCAGCATAGCGGAAGTTCAGCATATTGAACCCTGTACGACAGGTTGACGCTGAGGTACACTGCTCGCATGTCCAACGCCGAACATCCCGTTCCAGCCGCCGTCACGCCGGGCGGCGCACCCGACGAGGCACCCGACGACGCCTTGATCGGCGTCATCGGACTCGGCTCCATGGGCGCGCCGATGGCCCGCCGCCTCCTCGCCGCCGGGCGCCGCGTCGTGATCACCGCCCGCCGCCCGCGGCCCGACCTCACCGACCTCGGAGCCGAATGGGCCGAGACCCCGCGCGAGCTCGGCCGCCGCGTCGACGCCGTGCTCGCGATGCTGCCCGACCTGCCGCAACTCGACGAGGTCCTCGACGGATCCGACGGGCTGCTGGCCGGCCTGCTCGAACGCGGCCGCGACGGAGACGGCGCGCGCGACGCCCTGCTGCTGGTCGGATCGACCTCGTCGGCGCCGCAGGTGCGCGACCTCGCCGAGCGGCTCGCCGCGGCATCCGATGGTCGCATCCACGTCGTCGACTGCCCGGTCTCGGGCGGAGAAGACGGCGCGAAGGCCGGAACGCTCTCGATCATGCTCGGCGGCGACGAGGCCGACGCGACTCGCGCCGCGACCCTGCTCTCGCCCTGCGGCACCCCCGTGCACCTCGGGCCGCTCGGCGCGGGCGAGGTCGCGAAGGCGTGCAACCAGCTCATCGTCTCGGCCACGATCCTCGCGCTCGGCGAGGCCGCCGTGCTCGCCGAGCGATCCGGGCTCGACCTCGAGGCGCTCTTCGGCCTGCTCGCCGGCGGCTACGCCGGATCGAACCTGCTCGCGAGCCGAAAGGACAAGCTCGTCACGGGCGACGACTCCCCCTCCGGCGTCGCCGAGTACATGGTCAAGGACCTGCGCTTCGCCGCCGAGGCCGCCGCGGCCACCGGCACCGACCCCGTGCTGCTCCCGACCCTGCGCGCGGCGTTCGACGAACTCGTCGAACGCGGACTCGGCGGCCGGGACATCTCCGTCGCCCGACGATTCATCGCCGAGCGGTCGCTGTGACCGCGTCGACGACGAGCGGTCGTCGACGACCTCTCAGCAACAGCGCGCAACGGTGAGCCTCGCTCACAGTACGCTTGAGACATCCCCACCCAACTTCACGAGGAGTGTGTTCGTGCCTGAAGCCGTAGCCAACATCGGAGTCGTGGGACTCGCCGTCATGGGGTCGAACCTCGCCCGCAACCTCGCGAGCCGCGAAGGCAACACGGTCGCCGTGTTCAACCGCTCCTACGAGCGCACCTCGACCCTGCTCGAAGAGCACCCCGAGGCCGGCTTCGTCGGCGCCTCGACCTACGACGAGTTCGTCGCCTCGCTCGCCAAGCCCCGCACCGCGATCATCATGGTGCAGGCCGGCAAGGGCACCGACGCCGTCATCTCCGAACTCGCGAGCCGTTTCGAGCCGGGCGACATCATCGTCGACGGCGGCAACGCGCTCTTCACCGACACCATCCGTCGCGAGAAGGCCGTGCGCGAGACCGGCATCAACTTCGTCGGCGCCGGCATCTCCGGCGGCGAAGAGGGCGCCCTCAACGGCCCCTCGATCATGCCCGGCGGCTCCGACGAGTCGTGGGTCACCCTCGGCCCGATCCTGAAGTCGATCGCCGCGGTCGCCGAGGGCGAGCCCTGCGTCACGCACATCGGCCACGACGGCGCCGGCCACTTCGTCAAGATGATCCACAACGGCATCGAGTACGCCGACATGCAGCTCATCGCCGAGGCCTACGACCTCATCCGCCGCGGCACGGGCAAGTCCCCCGCCGAGATCGCCGAGGTCTTCGCCGAGTGGAACAAGGGCGAACTCGAGTCCTACCTCATCGAGATCACCGCAGAGGTGCTCAAGCAGGTCGACGCCGAGACCGGCAAGCCCCTCGTCGACGTCATCCTCGACGAGGCGGGCTCGAAGGGCACCGGCGTCTGGACGGTGCAGACCGCCCTCAGCCTCGGCACCCCCGTCTCGAACATCGCCGAGGCCGTGTTCGCCCGCGGCCTGTCGTCGCACCCCGAGCAGCGCGCCGCCGCGAAGGGCCTCGCCGGCCCCGACGAGGCCGACCGCATCCCGGCCGACCAGGTCGACGCGTTCATCGAAGACGTGCGCCTCGCGCTCTACGCCTCGAAGATCGTCGCCTACTCGCAGGGCTTCGACGCGATCCGCGCCGGCGCCGTCGAGTACGACTGGAACATCGACCTCGGCGCCGTGTCGAAGATCTGGCGCGGCGGCTGCATCATCCGCGCGCAGTTCCTGAACCGCATCGCCGACGCCTACGACGAGACCCCGAACCTCGAGCTGCTGCTCTCGGCGCCGTACTTCGCCGAGGCGTTCACGCGCGCGCAGGCCGCCTGGCGCCGCGTCGTCGTGCGCTCGGTCGAGACCGGCATCCCGGCCCCGGCGTTCGGCTCGTCGCTCGCGTACTACGACGGCCTGCGCGCAGACCGCCTGCCGGCAGCGCTCGTGCAGGGCCAGCGCGACTTCTTCGGCGCGCACACCTACAAGCGCATCGACAAGGAGGGCGTGTTCCACACCCTCTGGTCGGGCGACCGCACCGAGATCGCCACGACTCCCTCGACGCACTGACCCGCCCTCGCGGGTAACCTTGGCCCCGGGCGGAAGCCCGGGGCCACGTGCGTTCCAGCCGGGCCGTCCCGGGCTCCGGCCGGACCGACGACGAGTGAGGGTGCATGCGCAAGCCGAACTGGCAGAGCGAGGGCGAAGACCCCGACTACCGCTTCACGCTGGCGAACGAACGCACCTTCCTCGCCTGGATCCGCACGGCGCTGGCGCTGCTCGCGGGCGGAGTGCTGCTCTTCGAGTTCGCCCAGCAGATCGGACCGCGCGTCGTCGTGCTGATCCTCGCGCTCGGACTCGCCGTCGTCGCAGCCGTGCTCGGCGGTCTCTCGTATGTCCGCTGGCGCGGCAACGAGATCGCCATGCGCACCGGCAGGCCGCTCCCCCGGAGCCTCGCGATCCCCCTCCTCTCGACCATCGCCCTCCTGGCGGCGGCCGTGATCGCCGTGCTGATCCTGGTCTCCGGCTGAGCCGCGCATGTCCGCCGACACGAGCGCAGCAGTGCCCCGCGATCCCGGGCTCCAACCCGAACGCACCTCGCTGGCCTGGAGCCGCACCGGGCTCGCGATCGCCGTGAACGCCGTGCTCGCGCTGCGCAGCGGGTTCAGCTCCGAACAGCCGGCCCTCGCCGTCGCCGGAGTCGCGCTCTTCGTGCTCGCCGCGGTCGCGGTCGCGCACGGCACCGTGCGTCGGCGACAGCTCGATGCCCGGCACGAGCCCGTGCCGCCCTCCCCCGTGGTGATGCTCGGCGTCGCCGCCACCGTCCTGCTCGCGGCCCTCGCGGGCATCATCTCCATCTCGATCGAGGCCACCCGATGACCGACGACCATCCCGAACTCGCGGGTTACGAGCCCGTCGACCCCCCCCGACGCCCCGGACGCCAGCGCGCCATGCGCATCGCGGTGATGCTGGCACTCGCCGGCATGGTGCTCCCGATCGTGCTGTCCACGTTCTCGGTCGCGACCTCGACCGCCCGTTCGTCCTGCGCGACGTTCGCACTCGCTGCCGCGGGCGCCACGGGCGGTGAGCTGTCGACGGATGCCCCGTTCGAGCTGTTCGCCGACGGCGGGCCGGGCTGGCAGTGCTACGTCACGACCGAGAACGGCTCGCGCCACCACATCGCCAACTTCGGCCTCTTCCCGGCCGCCCCGCGCTACGGCGTCGGCACGCCGACCTGATCGAGGTCGGAGCCCGCGAGGGGTCAGTCGGCGTCGCGGTGCGGTGCCTCAGCGCCCGCAACCTCGGTCTCGGGCTCGTGCTCGACCTCGGGCTCGGCCTCGAAGAACACGCGCTTGTAGGAGCGCCCGTCTGGCAGCGTCACGGTGCGGGCCTCGACGAGGCCGCGGTTCACGCGCTGGTAGATCGCGTTCGGCGTCACCCCGAGCCGTTTCGCAGCCTCGGAGACGCTCTCGCCCGGCAGGTCGGTTGGCACGCTCGACGGGCGTTCGCGCTTGCGACGCCGGCTCGCCTCCTGGCGGTCGGCGATCGTGTCGTCGTCGCCGGCCCAGCGGTACTTGGCCGCCGAGGCGCTGAGCCCGGCGGCGTCGGCGATGTCGTCCCAGCTCGCGCCGGTGTCGACCGCCTCGCGCGCGGCCTCGAGCGCGGCGGGGTCTGCCTCGAGCGCCGCCACGAGCGAGCGGATGCCGCGCAGCCGGTCGAGCGGCGGAACCCGGCCGGTCGATCCGTGCCCGCCGTCGAGGGCCGCGAGCGCCGCGAGGGCGGCCGCGGCATCCGGAGACAGGAACGACGACACGGGCGTGCTCCGGCTCAGCCGGCCTGGAGGCGGTTGCGCACCTCGCGGCGGAGCACCTTGCCGATGAGCGAACGCGGCAGTTCGTCGACCTCGACGATGCGCTTGGGCACCTTGTACGGCGTGAGTCGCTCGCGCGCGAACTCGCGGATCGCGGCCTCGTCGAGGCGCTGGCCGTCGGCGAGCACGACCGCGGCGACGACCTGCTCGCCCGAGTGCTCGTCGGGCAGGCCGACGACCGCGACGTCCTCGATGCCGGGGTAGGTGCGCAGCGCCTCCTCGACCTCGGTGGGCGCGACGTTGAAGCCGCCCGTGATGATGAGCTCCTTGATGCGGTCGACGACGTGCACGAAGCCCTCGGCGTCGATCGAGACGATGTCGCCCGTGCGGAACCAGGGGGTGCCGCCGTCGGGATCGGCGACGAACACGGCGTCGGTCTCTTCGGGCTTCTTCCAGTACCCCTGGAACACCTGCGGGCCGCGCACGACGAGCTCGCCCTCGCCGCCGGCCTCGACGTCGGCGGTGGGGTTCTCGGGGTCGACGACGCGGCACTCGGTCGACGGGAGCGGCAGGCCGATCGTGCCGGCCTTGCGATTGCCGGCGACCGGGTTCGCCGAGATGACGGGCGAGCACTCCGACAGGCCGTAGCCCTCGACGAGCACGCCACCGGTCGCGGCCTCCCAGGGTTCGACGACCGCGGGGGTGAGCGCCATCGCGCCCGAGATCGCGATCTGGATGCCCTCGAGCGAGACGCCCTTGGCCGCGGCCGCCTTGGTCAGGCGGTCGTAGATCGGCGGCACGGCGGGCAGGAAGGTCGGCGGACGCTTCTTGATGACCGGCAGCACGAGGTCGGGGTCGAACTTCGGGAACAGCACGAGGCGCGCGCCCATGCTCATCGCGAACGTGAGGCAGAGCGTGAGCCCGTAGGCGTGGAACATCGGCAGCACCGCGTAGACCACGCAGTTGCCGCGCTCGATCGTCGGCACCCAGGCGCGCGACTGCGCCGCATTCGCGAGCAGGTTGAGGTGGGTGAGCGTCGCACCCTTGGGCGAACCGGTGGTGCCGCTCGTGTACTGGATGAGCGCGACATCGGATGCCTCGGGGGCGACGATGTGCGCGTCGATGCGGTCGGCGTCGACGAGGTCGGCCCACGTCGCGGTGCCCTTCGCGCCCGAGGTCAGGGCCGCGCGGGACTCGCGGGCCTTGGCGATCGGCAGCTTGAGCGCGGTGCGCGTGAGGAACGGCATCGCCCGCGTGACGTCGACCGAGACGACGTGCTTGACGCCGAGGTCTGCGGGGAAGGCGAGGACCGTCTCGACGACGTTGTCCCATGCGATCGCGAACCGCGCGCCGTGGTCCTCGAACTGGTGTCGCAGCTCTCGGGGCGTGTAGAGCGGGTTGTGCTCGATGACGATCGCGCCGAGTCGCAGCACGGCGTAGAACGCGACGATGTGCTGCGGGCAGTTCGGCAGCACGATGGCCACCGTGTCGCCCTTCTGCACGCCGAGCAGGCGCAGCCCCTCGGCCGCGCGCTCGACCTGCTCGCCGAGCTCGGCGTAGGTGGTCTCACGGCCGAAGAACTCGAGGGCGACGCTCGCCGGGTGCTCGGCGACCGAGGTCGCGAGCAGGTCGTAGAGCGAGCCCTCCGGCAGTTCGAGGTCGTGGGGCACGCCTTCGGCGTACCCGGCGAGCCACGGTCGCGGGGTCGTGATCGTCATCGGAGGTTACGCAGCCCCGTCGAACATGCTCGTGACCGAGCCGTCTTCGAAGACCTCGTGGATGGCGCGGGCGAGCAGCGGCGCGATGGGCAGGACCGTGAGGCGGTCCCAGCGCTTGTCTTCGGGAACCGGCAGCGTGTCGGTCACGACGACGCGGTCGATGAAGTCGGACTGCAGGATCTCGGTCGCAGGCGGCGAGAACACGGCGTGCGTCGCGGCGACGACGACGCCGATGGCGCCGGCGTCCTTCAGGGCCTCGGCCGCCTTGACGATGGTGCGGCCGGTGTCGATGAGGTCGTCGACGAGCAGGCAGACGCGGCCCTTCACGTCGCCGACGATCTCGTGCACCGAGACCTGGTTCGGCACGAGGGGGTCGCGGCGCTTGTGGATGATCGCGAGGGGCACGCCGAGCTTGTCGCTCCAGATGTCGGCGACGCGCACGCGGCCCATATCGGGCGAGACGACCGTCAACGTCGACGGGTCGAGCGAGTTCTTGAACTCCTCGAGCAGCACGGGCATCGCGAAGAGGTGGTCGACGGGCCCGTCGAAGAAGCCCTGGATCTGGGCGGCGTGCAGGTCGATCGACATGATGCGGTCGGCGCCGGCCGCCTTGAAGAGGTCGGCGACCAGGCGCGCGGAGATGGGCTCGCGTCCGCGACCCTTCTTGTCTTGACGCGCGTAGGGGTAGAACGGCGCGACGACGGTGACGCGCTTGGCCGAGGCGCGCTTGAGCGCGTCGAGCATGATGAGCTGCTCCATGAGCCATTCGTTGATCGGCGCGGTGTGCGACTGGATCACGAACGCGTCGGAGCCGCGCACGCTCTCGTCGAAGCGCGCGTAGATCTCGCCGTTGGCGAAGGTGCGCGCGTCGGTCGGCACGAGCTCCGACCCGAGTTCGGCGGCGATCTGCTCCGCGAGCTCGGGGTGCGCGCGCCCCGAGACCAGCACGAGCCGCTTCGATCCGGTGGTTTCGATTCCCGACATGTGGTGTGTCCTCTCCACCTGCGTACGGCTGGTGCGTTTCAGTCGGCGTCGGAACCGGATGCCTCGGCCGCGGCATCGGCGGCGTCGGCCGCCGCTGAACCGGCCCGGTGCGTCTGGACCCACCCCTCGATGTTGCGTTGCGGTGCCACGTTCACGGCGAGCGCGCCGGACGGGACGTCTTTGCGGACGACGGTTCCGGCGGCCGTGTAGGCGCCGTCACCAATCCTAACGGGCGCGACGAACACCCCGTGAGACCCGGTGCGCACGTGCGACCCGACGTCGGAGTGGTGCTTGCGCACGCCGTCGTAGTTGGCGAAGATCGAGCCCGCGCCGATGTTGGAGTGCTCGCCGATGGTCGCGTCGCCGACGTACGAGAGGTGCGGCACCTTGCTGCCGGTGCCGATCTGCGCGTTCTTCGTCTCGACGAAGGCGCCGATCTTGCCGTCGGCGCCGAGCACGGTGCCGGGGCGCAGGAACGAGAACGGGCCGACGGTCGCGCCGGCGCCGATGACGGCGAGCGTCGCGTCGGTGCGGCGCACGTCGGCGTTCTCGCCGACCTCGCAGTCGGTGAGGGTCGTGTCGGGCCCGACGACCGCGCCGGTCTCGATGACCGTGGCGCCCTTCAGCTGGGTGCCGGGGCGGATCGTGACGTCTTGCGCGATGCGCACGGTGAGGTCGATCCACGTCGTGGTCGGGTCTTCGATCGTGACGCCGTTGAGCTGCCATCCGCGGATGATGAGGGCGTTCAGGCGCGCGGCCGTCTCGGAGAGCTGGGCGCGGTCGTTGATGCCGGCGACGAGCCACGGCTCGCTGACGGGCACGGCCTCGACCTCGGAACCCGCGGTGCGGAGCAGCTGGATCACGTCGGTGAGGTACTTCTCGCCCTGCGCGTTGTCGGTCGTGAGGTTCGCGAGCTGGTCGCGCAGCGCCGAGGCGCCGAACGCGTAGATGCCCGCGTTGATCTCGCCGATGCCGCGCTCGGCCTCGTTCGCGTCCTTCTGCTCGACGATGCGGTCGAACTGACCGGCGGTGTCGCGCACGATGCGACCGTAGCCGGTGGGGTCGTCGTAGAGGGCCGACATGACGGATGCCGCCGCGGCGCGGCCGCGGTGCAGTTCGAGGAATCCGGCGAGGGTGTCGGCGTTCAGCAGCGGCACGTCGCCGTTCAGCACGAGCACCTCGCCGTCGAAGTCGGCGGGGAGCGCCTCGAGCGCCTGTTCGACGGCGCGGCCGGTGCCGGGCATCTCGTCCTGGTCGACGATGCGCGTGCCGGGCAGCTCGGCCTCGACGGCGGCGGCGACCAGGTCGCGCTCGTGGCGCACGACGGCGATGACGTGGGCGGCGTCGAGCGCGCGGGCCGTGGCCAGCACGTGTCCGACGACGGGGGCGCCCGCGAGCGGGTGCAGCAGTTTCGGGGTCGAGGACTTCATGCGGGTGCCCTGGCCTGCGGCGAGCACGATGATGGCGAGCTTCTGGTCCATGCTCCGCCACCAGGATTCGAACCTGGACCGAACAGCTCCAAAGGCTGTCGTGCTGCCGTTACACTATGGCGGACCACCCGGGCGCGGGGCGCACGAGCGCCCTCCAGTCTGCCAGACGTGCCGCCGTGTTCGATGCGTCCGCCGCGGCACGCGCCCGGCCCGGTTCGCGCGATACTGGGTGGATGACGCATGCCGACGAGGTCGACCGCATCGTCGAGGACTGGGAGCGCGAACGCCCCGACCTCGACTTCGCACCCCTGCAGGTGCTCTCGCGCGTCGCCCGCCTCTCGAAGCACCTCGATCGGGCCAGGCGTCAGGCGTTCGCACGCTCCGAACTGGAGTCGAGCGAGTTCGACGTGCTCTCGGCGCTGCGCCGCGCGGGCTCGCCGTTCCGCCTCTCCCCCAAGCAGCTGCTGCAGCAGACCCTCGTCTCGAGCGGCACCATGACGAACCGCATCGACCGGCTCGTCGAGCGCGGTCTCGTGAGCCGTCAGACCGACCCGAACGACGGCCGCGGCATCCTCGTCGAGATGAGCCCGGCGGGTCTCGCCCGGGTCGACGCGGCGATCACGCGGCTCGTCGACGCTGAGTCCGAGCTGCTCTCGGGCCTTCCGGCGGGTGAGCAGAAGCGCCTCGCCGGGCTGCTCCGCAAGCTGAGTCTCGGCTTCGACTGAGCCCGAGTCGGCTGCCCGCGGCATCCGTCGGGCTTCGCCGTTCTCTCGTGTTGATAATGATTTTCATTAACGATAGCGTTCCCCGCATGATCACCGCTCGAAGACCGCACCGACTCCACTTCCTCACCGCCGCGCCCGCGCTCCTCGCCGTCGCCGCACTCGCCGCCTGCGCCTCGCCGTCCGGCGAAGACGGCGGCGCGTCCGCCGAGGCATCCGGCACCGCCCCGTCGTCGAACGCCGAGCGCGAGGTCGCGACGACGCGCATCGTCGCGGCCTACGACGGCGGCGTGCTCGTGCTCGAGGGCGACTCGCTCGAGCTCGTCGCCGACCTCCCGATCGACGGCTTCCTGCGCGTGAACCCGGCCGGCGACGGCCGACGCGTGCTCGTGTCGACCGACGATGCGTTCGAGGTGCTCGACACGGGTGTGCGCGTCGAGGCGCACAGCGACCACGACCACTACTACGCCACCGACCCTGGTCTCACCGGCCTGTCCTTCCCCGCCGAGCACCCCGGCCACGTCACGACGAACGCCGGCGTCACCGCGCTCTTCGCCGACGGCACGGGCGAGGCGCTGCTCTACGACGAGGGGGCGCTGCGCAACGCCGACGAGCCCGACGACGTCGACGCCGTCGTGCACGAGAGCGCCGAGGCGCACCACGGCGTGGTCGTGCCGCTCGCCGGCGGCGGCCTGCTCACGACGCTCGGCGACGAGAGCGCGCGCACCGGTGCCGCGGTCCTCGACGCGGCGGGAGCCGAACTCGCCCGCATCGAGACCTGCCCCGGCGTGCACGGTGCGGCGATCGCCGCCGACGACACCGTGGTGCTCGGCTGCGAGGACGGCGCGATCATCTGGAGCGACGGCGCGTTCGCCGAGGTGCAGGCGCCCGACGCCTACGGCCGCATCGGCAACCCGTCCGGCAGCGCCCTGTCGACCGTCGTGCTCGGCGACTACAAGGTCGACCCCGACGCCGAACTCGAGCGCCCGACGCGCGTGAGCCTCATCGACACCGAGTCCGCGACCCTCCGGCTGGTCGAGCTCGGCACGAGCTACACCTTCCGCTCGCTCGCTCGCGGGCCGAACGGCGAGGCGCTCGTGCTCGGCACCGACGGGGCGATCCACGTGCTCGACCCCGCGACGGGCGAGGTCGTCGAACGCATCGACGTGGTCGAGGCGTGGACCGAGCCGAGCGAGTGGCAGCAGCCCCGGCCGTCGCTCGAGGTGCACGGGCACCGCGCCTACGTGACCGATCCGGCGGCTTCCGCACTGCACGTCGTCGACCTCGGCACGGGAGCGATCACCGCGAGCGCCGAGCTGCCCCATGTGCCGAACGAGCTGTCGTCGGTCGGCGGCTGAACGAGTCGGGGGGGGGGGGGGGGGCGC
Source organism: Agromyces allii (assembly GCF_009749385.1). GTDB lineage: Bacteria > Actinomycetota > Actinomycetes > Actinomycetales > Microbacteriaceae > Agromyces > Agromyces allii. The sequence continues at coordinate 378,273 of NZ_WBIN01000001.1, forward strand.
CGGGGGCGGGCCCCCCGCGCCCCCCCCCCCGCTCGTGCCGGTCGAACGGCGCTCAGCGGCGCATGACCTTGCGAGCCAGCCAGTTGCCGAGGAACTGGACCACCTGCACGAGCAGGATGATGAGCAGCACCGCGGCCCAGGTCGCCGCGGGCTCGAACTGCCGGTAGCCGTAGACGAGGGCGAAGTTTCCGAGACCGCCGCCGCCGATGTACCCGGCGACCGCCGTCATGTCGACGATCGCGACGAGCACGAACGTGTAGCCGAGGATCAGCGGACCGAGCGCCTCGGGGATCACGACCGTGCGGAGGATGCGGAACGGCCCGGCGCCCATGGCCTTGGCCGCCTCGACGACACCGGGCGAGACGGTCACCAGGTTCTGCTCGACGATGCGCGCGATCGCGAAGGACGACGCGATCGAGAGCGTGAAGATGAGCGCGTCGTTGCCGATGCCCGTGCCGATCACGAGCCGGGCGAACGGTTGCGCGACCGCGATGAAGATGATGAACGGGATCGGTCGGAAGAAGTTGATGACCACGTTCAGCACCGTGAAGACCACGCGGCTGGCCAGCAGGCCGCCCGCACGCGTCGCGTAGAGCACGATGCCGAGGACAAGCCCCATGGCGCCACCGATGAGCAGCGTGAACGCCACCATGTAGAGCGTCTCGCCGGCGGCGGTCCAGAATTCGGGGCCGAGTTCGAACAGGCGATCCATCACGCCACCTCCGTCACGTCGATGCGTTCGCCGATCTTCGCGAGCGCCGCGTCGATCGCGGCCCCTTCGCCGCGCACCGCGAGGGTGAGGTGCCCGAACGCCCTGCCCTGGATGTCGTTGATGCCGCCGTACACGAGCTCGAATTCGATCCCTGCCGTCGCGAGGTCGACGAAGACCGAGGCCTGCGACGCGTCGCCGTCGCGGAACGAGAGCGTGACGATGCGCCCCTCGTGGCGCTCACGGAGCACCGCGAGCTCGGCGGGCGAGGGCACGCCCTTGACGACCGTCGAGACGAATCGCTGCGACGAGGCGTTCTGCGGGTCGGAGAACACGTCGAACACGTCGCCGTTCTCGATGACCCGGCCGCCGTCCATGACCGCGACCTTCGTGGCGATCGACTGGATGACGTCCATCTCGTGCGTGATGACGACGATCGTGACGCCGAACTCGCGGTTCACGCGCTTCAGCAGCGCGAGCACCTCCTGCGTCGTCTCGGGGTCGAGGGCGCTCGTGGCCTCGTCGGCGAGCAGCAGGCGCGGCGAGGTCGCGAGCGCCCGGGCGATGCCGACGCGCTGCTTCTGGCCGCCCGAGAGCTGCTCGGGGTAGCTGTTGGCCTTGTCGGTCAGGCCGACGAACTCGAGCATCTCGTCGACGCGCAGCCGGATCTCGGACTTCGTCCACCCGGCCACGGTGAGCGGGTAGGCGACGTTCTTCCACACGGTCTTCGACGTGAACAGGTTGAACTGCTGGAAGATCATGCCGATGCCGAGGCGGACGCCGCGGAGCTCGCGCTCGGGCATCGCCGTGAGTTCGCGGCCGTCGAACGTGATGCTGCCGGAGGTCGCCGGTTCGAGCGCGTTGATGAGGCGCACGAGCGTGGACTTGCCCGCGCCCGAGTAGCCGATGATGCCGTAGACGTCGCCCGGCTCGATGTCGAGGCTGACGGCGTCGACGGCGACGACGGGCGCGCCCGACCGGTCGGCGGGCGGATACGACTTCGTGACGTCGGTGAGGCTCACGAGGGCCATGGAGTGCTCCTTCCAGCACGCGCGAAGCGGGCGACGGCACCCCGTGGGGTTCCGTCGCCCGCTCGCGCGGACGATCCGCTCTCGCGGATGTCGATGATCAGCCCTTTGCGGCCTTCGTGTCGGCCTCGACCTTGGCGAGCGAGTCCTTCAGGTCGGCGACCGGGGTGACGACCGGAACGCCGGTGCCGCCCGAGGCCTCGACGAGGCCGGCCTGCACGTCGGCGTCGGTCTGGAAGATGTCGACGAGCTTGAGGTACGTCTCGTTGTTCGCGTCGTCGGCGCGCGTCGCGAAGATGTTCACGTACGGCAGCGCGTTCGGGTCGGTGGGGTCGTCCTTCGCGATGGCGTCGCTGAAGGTGAGGCCCGCGTCTTCGACGAAGTCGTTGTTGATGATCGCGGCGGCGACGTCGGGCAGCGAGGTCGGGGTGAGCGACGCCTCGAGCGCGGTGACCTTGACCTTCGACTTGGCCTCGTCGATGTCGGCGAGGTCGGAGAAGATCGTGCCGCCGCTCTTGAGCGTGATGAGGCCGGCCGACTGCAGCACGAGCAGGCCGCGGGCCTGGTTCGACGCGTCGTTCGGAACGGCGACGGTCTCGCCCTCCTTGATGTCGGCGACGTCGTCGTACTTCGTCGAGTAGAGGCCGAGCGGGTAGATCGCGGTCGAGCCGATGGGCGTGAGGTCTTCGCCGGCCGAGACGTTGTAGTCGGCGAGGTACACGATGTGCTGGAACTGGTTGAGGTCGAGCTCGCCCTCGGTCGTCGCGGGGTTCGGCTGCGCGTAGTCGGAGAAATCGACGATCTCGATGTCGATGCCGGCCTTCTCGGCGGCGGTCTCGAATGCGGCCCACTGGGGGTCGGCCTTGCCCACGACGCCGATCTTGATGACGTCGTCAGCCGAGGAGGCTTCGCCTGCGGAGGCGCAGGAGGCGAGGCCGAGCACGAGGGGGACGGCTGCGAGTGCGGCGATGAGCTTGGTGCGGCGGAGTGCCATGAGTGTTCCTTTCACGTCGGCGCGCGCGTTCTGATGCTGATGGCTGTGGAGCAGGCATGGCTCCGCCACGGTCGGTCACAGTGGGGGCTTCGATGCCGCGAACGCGGGCGCACTCCTACGCTAGGCGAAGATTCTTCTCTCGAATGCCGCCATGGACACGAAACGTCATAGATCCTGCGAGGTCAGGCTTCGAGAATCTCAGATACTTCGAGCCAGCGGGTTTCGAGGTCAGCGACGGATGCCTCGAGCGCGCGCAGTTCGTCGCCGAACGTCCCGAGGCCCGCGTAATCGGACTGATCGTGGCGGGCCAACTGCTCGTGCTTCGCGGCGATCTCGGACTGCAGCTTCTCGAGCTTGCGGTCGATCGCCGAGAGCTCCTTCTCGGCGGCACGCCGTTCGGCGCCCGCGAGGGCGGGTGCGGCCGGCGCGGACGGCTTCGCCGAGGAGGCGGCAGGCTCGGCGCCCGCCCCACCCGACGTCGAGGCCGGCGCTGCACCCGTCGACCCGGAATCGGCACGACGCGCGTCGGACGCATCGCTGCGGCGCGCGGCATCCGTCGCCTTGCGCAGTTCGAGGTACTGGTCGACGCCGCGGGGCAGGTCGCGCAGGTGCCCGTCGAGGATCGCGAGCTGGCGATCGGTGACGCGCTCGATGAGGTAGCGGTCGTGCGAGACGACGAGGAGCGTGCCCGGCCAGGTGTCGAGCAGGTCTTCGATGGCCGCGAGCATGTCGGTGTCGAGGTCGTTCGTCGGCTCGTCGAGGATGAGCACGTTCGGCTCCTGCAGCAGGATCAGCAGCAGCTGCAGGCGGCGCTTCTGCCCGCCCGAGAGGTTCTTCACGGGCGTCGAGAGCTGCGCGTTCGTGAACCCGAGCCGCTCGAGCAGCTGGCCGGGCGAGAGCTCCTTGCCCGCGACCTCGTAGCTCGTGCGCTGCTCGGCGACGACCGCGGAGACGCGCTGGTCGGCCCACTCGGCGAGCTCGGACAGCTCCTGGCTGAGCGTCGCGATGCGCACGGTCGTGCCGCGCTTGACCTTGCCGGCCGTGGGCTTCACGGCACCGGTCACGAGGCCGAGCAGCGTCGACTTGCCCGCGCCGTTCACGCCCAGGATGCCGGTGCGCTCACCGGGCGCGATGCGCCACTCGACGTCGCGCAGCACGGTCTTCGTCGCGGGAGTGCCCGCCGCGGCATCGGCCACGGGGTACTCGACGGACACGTCGATGAGGTCGACGACGTCTTTGCCGAGACGCGTGACCGCGAGCCGGTTCAGCTCGATCGGGTTGCGCACGGGCGGTTCGTTCTCGATGAGCTGGTTCGCCGCCTCGATGCGGAACTTCGGCTTCGACGTGCGCGCGGGCGCACCGCGACGCAGCCATGCGAGCTCCTTGCGCATGAGGTTCTGCCGCTTCGACTCGGAGGCCGCGGCCATGCGGTCCCGCTCGACGCGCTGCAGGATGTAGGCCGCGTAGCCGCCCTCGAAGGGCTCGACGATGCCGTCGTGCACCTCCCACGTCGCCGTGCAGACCTCGTCGAGGAACCAGCGGTCGTGGGTCACGACCACGAGCGCGCCCTGACCGGAGGCCCAGCGCTGCTTGAGGTGCCCGGCGAGCCAGGCGATGCCCTCGACGTCGAGGTGGTTCGTCGGCTCGTCGAGGAACACGACGTCCCAGTCGCCGACGAGCAGCGCGGCGAGCCCCACGCGGCGGCGCTGGCCGCCCGAGAGGCTCGAGATCTGCGCATGCCAGGGCACGTCGGCGAGCAGCCCGCCGATCACGTCGCGCACCTTCGCGTCGCCCGCCCACACGTGCTCGTCGATGCCGCCGACGACGGCCTCGGCGACCGTCTGGCCCGGGTCGACGACGTCGGCTTGATCGAGCATGCCGATGCGGATGCCGCGACGCATGGTCACGCGCCCGCCATCGGGTTCGATGCGGCCGGCCAGGAGCTTCAGCAGCGTGGACTTGCCGTCGCCGTTGCGGCCGACGACGCCGATGCGGTCGCCCTCGTCGATGCCGAGGGTGACCTCGTCGAAGACGGTGCGCGTCGGGAATTCGAGGTGCAGGCGCTCGGCGCCCAGAAGATGTGCCATGTCCCGTCGAGCCTAGTCGTCGAGCCTGAGCGTGCGTCGCGCACCAGCGCGGCGGGCGGCCGCGTGGGTCGGCGCGGCGCGGGCGCGTCAGTTCGGCAGCACCCGCGCGCCGTGCACCGCACCGTGCACGTGGATCGCGTGCAGCCGCGCGGCCGAGAGCGCGACCTGCAGCTCGAGCGCCGAGTCGGCGTCGGGGGCGAGGAACGCGATGGTCGGTCCGGAGCCAGACACGAGACCGGAGAGGGCGCCGTGCGACTCGCCCAGCTCGAGGATGCCGCCGAGCCCGGGCGCGAGCCGGAGCGCCGCCTCCTGGAGGTCGTTGTGCAGCGACTGCGCGAGCAGCACGGGGTCGCCGGCGCGGAGCGCCTGCAACACCTCGGCGTCGACGACGGGCGAGCGCGGCACGTTGCGGCCGTCTTCGGCGCGGATGCGGTCGAGCTCGCCGTAGACGCCGGGCGTCGAGAGCCCGAACTCGGCGACCGCGAGCACCCAGTGGAAGGATCCGGTGGCCAGCGCAGGGCTCAACCGGTCGCCGCGACCGGTGCCGATCGCGGTGCCGCCCGTGAGCGAGAACGGCACGTCGGCGCCGAGCTGCGCCGCGAGGGCGAGCAGGTCCTCCTTCGGCAGGGCCGTGCCCCAGAGGGCGTCGCACGCGACGAGGGTGGCCGCGGCATCCGCCGACCCACCGCCCATGCCGCCGGCGATCGGCACGTGCTTGTCGATCTCGAGCCGGACGCCGCCGGAGACGCCGGTCGCGCGGGCGAGCAGCTTCGCGGCGCGGATCGCGAGGTTGGAGCCGTCGGTCACGAGGCCCGACGTGTCGATGCTGCCGCCGAACGCGACGCTGAACTCGTCGTCGGGCCAGGCCCGGACGTCCTCGTAGAGCGACACGGCCTGATACGCGGTCGCGACGTCGTGGTAGCCGTCGGGCTGCACGTCGCCGACGCGCATGAAGACGTTGATCTTGCCGGGCGCGCGAACGTGCACGGCCTCTTCGGTCCACGCGATCGTCATCGGGTCACGCCTCTCCGGCGGCCCGGGCGATGCGCAGGAAGTCGTCGATCACGAGCTGCTCGCCACGGGACTCCGGCGAGACGCCGGCGCGTTCGAGCACCTCGCTCGCGGCCGCGGCCGACCCGCCGAGCACGCCCGAGAGCGACTGGCGGAGCATCTTGCGTCGCTGCTGGAACGCGGCGTCGATGATCGCGAACGTCGCCCGGCGCTCCTCGACGGTGCCGGGCTCGGTGCCGCGCTCGAAGCCGACGAGCACCGAGTCGACGTTCGGCACGGGCCAGAACACCATGCGCGAGACCTGGCCGGCCGTGCGCCAGGTGCCGTACCAGGCGGCCTTGAGGCTCGGCACGCCGTAGACCTTCGATCCGGGTTCGGCGGCGAGTCGGTGCCCGACCTCGGCCTGCACCATGACGATGCCCGACCGCAGCGAGTCGAAGTGCTCGAGCAGGTGCAGCAGCACCGGCACCGAGATGTTGTACGGCAGGTTCGCGACGAGCCGCACGGGCTCGCCCGGGAGTTCGGTGACGAGCAGCGCGTCTTGGGTGACGACGGTCAACGAGGTGCCCGGCTGCATGACGCCCGCGGTGTGCGGCAGCTGCGCGGCGAGGCGCTTGTCGATCTCGACGGCGATGACGTCGGCGCCGGCCTCGAGGAGTCCGAGCGTCAGCGACCCGAGACCGGGTCCGATCTCGAGCACGGTCTCGCCCGACTGCACGCCGGCGACCTGCACGATGCGACGCACGGTGTTGCCGTCGTGCACGAAGTTCTGGCCGAGCTTCTTGGTCGGCGTCACGTCGAGGAGCTCGGCGAGGTCGCGGATCTCGGCGGGCCCCAGCAGGCGCGCGATCGCGGGCGCCCCCTCGGCCTCGTGCCGGTGCGCGTTCACGCCTCGCACCTCATGCCGCGCACGCCGCGAACGCCGGACGCACCGGACGTGCCGCGGCCGATCGGTCGTTCACTCCCCCACACGGGCTTCATCCTCCCACGAGCCGTACACGCGGCGCGTGTTCGACGCGAGATCGGCGCAGAGCTCGTCGAGGTCGGCGCCGAGCACGTCGGCCATGAACCGCACCGTGTGCGGCACGAGGTACGGCGCGTTCGGTCGCCCGCGCAGGGGCGCCGGGGTGAGGTACGGGGCATCGGTCTCGACGAGGATGCGGTCGCGCGGTGCGACCCGCAGCGCGTCGCGCAGGTTCTCGGCGTTCTTGAACGTCACGTTGCCCGCGAACGAGAGGTACCAGCCCTCGGATGCCGCGAGCCGCGCCAGCTCCTCGCCACCCGAGAAGCAGTGGAACACCGTGCGTTCCGGTGCGCCGACGCGTCGCAGCGTCGCGACGACGTCGTCGTGCGCGTCGCGATCGTGGATCTGCATGGCCACGTCGTGCCGCTTGGCGATGTCGATGTGCGCCTCGAACGCCCGGAACTGCGCGGGTCGCCCGTCGGCCTCGGTGCGGAAGAAGTCGAGCCCGGTCTCGCCGACGGCGCGCACGCGCGGCTGCGCGGCGAGCTCGTCGATCACGGCGAGCGCGTCGTCGAGCGCGCCCGCAGCCTCGAGCTCGGGCGCCTCGTTGGGGTGCAGGGCGACGGCCGCCAGGAGGCGCGGCTCGCGCGCGGCCATCTCGGCCGACCAACGGCTCGTCGCGACATCCGTGCCGACCTGCACGGCACCGACCACGCCGACGGATGCCGCGCGCTCGAGGTGCTCGTGCACGCTCAGCGGCAGCGCGCCGTCGGCGATCTCGAGGTGGGTGTGGTTGTCGTAGACGCCGACCGCGAGCCCGTCGGGGACGGGCGGGTACTCGACCGGGCGGCCGCCGTCGGCGCGCGTGCGGAGGTGCTCTGAGCTCACCGGACGGAGCTCACTCTGCCGTTTCGATGCGCGGGAACAGCGCTTCGAGCGCCGCGACCTGCGTGCCGGGCTTCCAGGTGTTCGCCTGGTCGATGCGCTGCTCCTGCACGGTGCCCTCGGCGCCGAGCGCCGACCAGAGCTTCGCCGTGGCCTTGGGCAGCACGGGCGAGAGCAGCACGGCGAGCGTGCCGAGGCCGTGGTAGGCGGTGGCCAGCACGGTCTCGAGGCGTTCGCGATCGGCCGGGTCCTTGGCGAGGGCCCACGGCTCCTCGGACGTGATGTAGCCGTTCAGCGCGTCGACGAGCTCCCACGTCGCGGCGAGCGACTCGTGGATCGCGATGCGGTCGATGGCCGACCACGCGGAATCGGTCGCCTTCGCCTCGAGCGCGACGATCGCCTCGTCGGCCTCGGTACGGGCGCCCGCGGTCGGCACGGCGCCGTCGAAGTACCGCGTGATCATCGCGATCACGCGCGAGGCGAGGTTGCCGAAGCCGTTCGCGAGCTCGGCCTGGTAGCGCGCCGAGAGGTCCTCCCATGAGAACGAGCCGTCTTGGCCGAACGCGATCGCGCGCAGGAAGTAGTAGCGGAACGCGTCGGAGCCGAACACGTCGGTGATCTGCTCGGGCGCGATGCCCGTGAGCTTGGACTTCGACATCTTCTCGCCGCCGACGAGCAGCCAGCCGTGTCCGAAGACGCCGCGCGGCACCTCGAGCCCGGCGGCCATGAGCATCGCGGGCCAGATGACCGCGTGGAAGCGGAGGATGTCCTTGCCGACGACGTGCTGCGCGGGCCAGCGGCTCGCGAACGCCTCGTCGTCCTGGCCGTAGCCGGCGGCGGTGATGTAGTTCAGCAGCGCGTCGAACCACACGTACACGACGTGCGACTCGTCCCACGGGACCTTCACACCCCAGTCGAAGGTCGAGCGCGAGATCGACAGGTCGTCGAGGCCCTGCCGCACGAACGAGACGACCTCGTTGCGCGCCGACTCGGGCTGGACGAAATCGGGGCGCTCCTCGTAGAGGGCGAGCAGGCGCTCGGCGAACGCCGACATGCGGAAGAAGTAGTTCTTCTCGTGCAGGAGCTCGACCGGCTTGGAGTGGATCTCGCACACGAGCTGGCCCTCGTACTCGCCCGTTCCCGGAACGAGCTGCGACTCGGTCTTGTACTCCTCGCAGCCGACGCAGTAGTAGCCCTCGTACTCGCCCGTGTAGATGTGCCCCTCGTCGAAGAGGTGCTGCAGGAACCTCTGCACGTTCTCCTCGTGGCGCGCGTCGGTCGTGCGGATGAAGTCGTCGTTGGCGATGTCGACGGTCTCGAGCAGCGGCTTCCAGGCCTCGGCGACGAGCTTGTCGGCCCATTCCTTGGGGGTCACGCCGTTGGCCGTCGCGGTGCGCAGGATCTTCTGGCCGTGCTCGTCGGTGCCCGTGAGCATCCAGGTGCGCTCGCCCGCCTGGCGGTGCCAGCGCGCGAGCACGTCGGCGGCCACCTCCGTGTACGCGTGCCCGATGTGGGGCACGTCGTTGACGTAGAAGATGGGCGTGGTGACATAGAACGAGGAGGCATCGGCCATGCCCTCAATCCTACGGGCGAGCGGATGCCTCGACTGCCGCGTTACTCGCGCCCCAGGGCGTCGGCCTCCTCACGTCGGTGGGCCTCCCGTTCGGACGTCGCCCGCTCGTGCGCCTCGCGTCGGCGACGACGGACGCTGCCGTCGCCGATGGCCGACGGCACGGCCTCCTCGACGTCGACGTGGGCGTGGTCGGTCGCGACGCCCAGCGTGACGTCCTGTTCCTTCAGCTCGGGCACGACCACGCGCTGGTTGGGGTAGTCGACGACGCGCATGCCGAGCACGATCTTGCCCGGAGCCTCGCGCTTCTCGAGGGCGCGGTAGGCGTCGGCGACCCGGGCGAGCGGGAAGACGTCGGCGATGGGAAGGCGGATGCGCCTGGCCGACACGAGCGCCGCGACCCGGCTGAGCGCGACCACGTCGCCTGCAGGCGCGCGCACGGCGTCGTCGCGCTCGACGGCGTCCCAGTCGGTGAGCGTGAACACGCGTGACGGGTGCACGCCGAGTGCCCTCGCCTCGCCGGCCTCGCCGCCGAGGAAGTCGAGGAACACGCTCACCGGATGCGGGGCGAGCTCGCGCACCCGCCCGGCGAGGTCGGGCCCGTACGCCACGGGGATCACCCCGAACTGGCGCAGGAAGTCGAACCGCGCGTCGGGCGCCGTGCCGATGACGCTCGCCCCCCGGAGCCTGGCGAGCTGCGCGGCGAGGCAGCCGATGCCGCCGGCGGCCGCGGTGACGACGACGGTGTCGTTCGGTTGCAGGTTCAGCCCCTCGATCACGGTCCAGGCCGTGGTGCCCGCGGTGTAGAGCGATCCGGCGACCTCCCACGAGAGCGCGGGCGGGCGCTCGATGAGGTTCGCCACCGGCACGACGACGTGGGTCGCCTGGGCGCCGCGCTCGACGAACCCGAGCACCTCGTCGCCCCGCTCGAACCGGGAGACGCCCGGCCCGACCGCGATCACCTCGCCCGCGAGGTCGCGCCCCTGGCCGGATGGCGGTTCGACCCGCCAGCGCTCGGGGTGCTCGCCGCGACGGATCGCGCTCTCGACGGGATTGAGGCCGGCCGAGTACACCTCGACGAGCACCTCGCCCTCGCCGGGCTCGGGTGTGGGCATCTCGACGATCTCGAGCACCTCGGGTCCGCCGAACGTTGCGAACCTGACTTCGTGGGCCATGTCGCACCTCCCTGTGCGTGGTCCTCCCATTCTCCGCCAAATACCCCCGAAATGGTGACAGATGCTCGGGATTCCCAGACGCGGCCCAGTCTCGCGACGGCCCGCCCGCCCGTTCAGCTCGAGCGTGCGGCGAGCGCGGCCTCGTAGAGATCGCGCTTGCCGAGTCCGGTCTCGGCGGCCACGAGCGACGCGGCGTCCTTCAGACGGGTTCCGGATGCCGCGAGCTCGAGCACGCGGTCGAGGGCCGTCGTGGCATCCGGAGCCTGCTCCTCGGCCCCGGCGACGACGATGCAGATCTCGCCGCGGACGCCGGCCGCCGCCCACTCGGCGAGCTCGCCGAGCCCGCCGCGACGCACCTCCTCGTACAGCTTGGTGAGCTCGCGGCACACCGCCGCCTGACGGTCGGCGCCGAAGGCCTCGGCGAGCGCCGTGAGGCTGGCGGCCAGGCGCGACGGTCCCTCGAAGAACACGAGCGTCCGACGGTCGCCCGCGAGCTCGGCGAGGCGGCGCGACCGGTCGCCCGCCTTGCGCGGCAGGAACCCCTCGAACGAGAACCGGTCGGTCGGCAGTCCCGCCACGGCGAGCGCGGTGATGACCGCGCTCGGGCCGGGGATCGCCGTGACGTCGACGCCCGCGGCGACCGCGGCCTGCACGAGCGGGAACCCCGGATCGGAGACGGTCGGCATGCCGGCGTCGCTCAGCACGAGCAGGTCGGTGTCGCGCGCGAGCTCGACGAGCTCGGCGGCCTTCTGCCGTTCGTTGTGCTCGTGCAGCGCGATCAGGCGCGGCCGGTTGGCGATGCCGAGACCCGCGAGCAGGCGCTGGGTGACCCTCGTGTCCTCGGACGCCACGACGGTCGCCTCCTCGAGTGCTTCGCGCAGGCGCACCGACGCGTCGCCGAGGTTTCCGATGGGCGTCGCCGCGAGGATGATCATGCCCCCAGTCTCCCGCACCACGCGCTGTGGAGTGTCGCTTCACCGCCGCTCCGCGCGGGTTACTCTGGGGCGCATGACTTCAGGAGCGGATGCCGCGGGCGACCCCGACACCCGGCCCGTCGCCGCCGAGCAGCCCGCCGCGGCATCCGTCGCCCTCGAGATCGGCCCGGCGCCAGAGGGTGAGCTTTCTGCACCGGCCCGGCCGGAGGCCGAGGGCGACGCCGAAGGGGTCGCCGCTGCGTCCGGCGCCGACGCGATGCCCGACGCCGATACCGGCGTCGACGCCGAGGTCGACGCCGACGTCGAACCCGAGCCGGCGCCCGAGCCGCGCGGCACGCGCCTCGACGACTGGTGGGCGCGCACGCTCTCGACCCCGCGCCGCCGGGCGCTCTGGTACTGGGGCGGTCCGGCCATCGTCGTGCTGCTCGCCGCCGTCCTGCGCTTCTGGAACCTCGGGCATCCGCAGGCGATCGTGTTCGACGAGACGTACTACGTCAAAGACGCATGGACCCTCCTGAACAACGGGTACGAGTCGACCTGGCCCGATGGCGCCGACGAGCAGTTCGCGAACGGCGACACCGACATCTTCACCGACGACCCCGCGTACGTCGTGCACCCGCCGCTCGGCAAGTGGATGATCGCCCTCGGCATGGGGCTCGTCGGCGGCGCCGAGAGCGCGTTCTGGTGGCGGGCGACGACCGCCCTCGCGGGCACCGCGGCCGTGTTCATCCTCATGATGGTCGCGCGCAGGCTCTGGCCGTCGACGATCCTCGCGGTCATCGCCGGACTCCTCTTCGCCGTCGACGGCAACGCCATCGTGATGTCGCGCGTGGCGCTGCTCGACAACTGGGTCATGCTCTTCGCCCTGCTCGGGTTCTGGTTCGTGCTCCTCGATCGCGCCTGGGCTCGCGACCGCCTGCAGCAGGGCCTCGACGCGGCTCGCGCCTCCGGTTACGACCCGCACTACGGGCCCGCGCTCTGGGCGCGCCCGTGGGTGATCGCCGCGGGCGCCGCCTTCGGCGCGACGACCGCGGTGAAATGGTCGGGCCTGTGGTTCCTCGCGGCGTTCGGGGTGTACCTCGTGATCGTCGACACGCTCGCCAGGCGACGCGCGGGCGTGCCGTTCTGGGCGACGGCCGCGATCCTGAAGCAGGGACCGGTGACCTTCCTGCTCTACGTGCCCGTCGCGTTCGTCGTGTACCTCGCCTCGTGGACGGGCTGGCTCACGACCGACGGCGGGTACGACCGGCACTGGGCCGACGACCCTGCAAATCAGGCGTCGGGGTTCTTCTCGTGGGTTCCGCCCGTGCTGCAGAGCCTCTGGCACTACCACCAGTCGGCGTACAGCTACCACATCGGCGTGCACGCGGAGCACCCGTGGCAGTCCAACCCGCTCACGTGGCTGTTCATGATCCGGCCGACGAACATGTACTTCGCCTCGACCGACGACGGGTCGGGCGGGTGCGGCGCCGACACGTGCTGGTCGTCGATCATCGGCATCGGCAACCCGCTCATCTGGTGGGCGGCGGCCATCGCGTGCCTCTACCTCGTGTACCGGCTCGCCCGATACCGGGAGTGGCAGACCGGACTCATCCTGCTCGGGCTCGCCGCCGGGTACCTGCCGTGGCTCATGTACCTCGACCGCACCGTCTTCCAGTTCTACTCGATCGCGTTCGAGCCGTACATGATCCTCGCGCTCACCGCGGTCGCCGGGCTCATCCTCGGCAGCCGCGACGACGTCTGGTGGCGACGAGAACGCGGCATCGCGACCGTCGGCGTGTACCTCGTGCTCGCGGTGCTCGTCTCGGCCTTCTTCTACCCCCTCTGGACCGGCATGCCGATCACGCCCGACTTCCGGCAGCTGCACTTCTGGCTGCCGTCGTGGGGCTGACCCCGCTCCGCTGAGCGGGTGCCGAGCCCGATCGGCGCACCCGCGGGGCTCGGCTAGCCTGTTCTGATGCGCGAACGGATGCCGGGGCTCGCGGTCGCGGCCTCCGCGGCCGTCATCGCGTGGCTCGTGCACCTCGCGCTGCCCGGCCTGCCGCTGCTCACGGGCGCGGTCGCGCTCGGCATCGTCGTGGGCCAGGTGCCCGCGGTGCAGCGTCGTCTCGACGGAGCGCTCGCACCGGGTCTGCGCACCGCGTCGCGCAGCCTGCTTCGCGCGGGCATCGTGCTGCTCGGCCTGAAGCTGAGCCTCGTCGACATCGCGAACCTCGGCTGGGTGACGATCGCCACGACGGTCGCCGTCGTGCTGCTGACGTTCGTCGGCACCATCGGGCTCGGGCGCGCGCTCGGACTGCCCGGGCACCAGCCCCTGCTCGTCGCGAGCGGCTTCGCGATCTGCGGCGCCTCGGCGATCGGCGCGATGGGCTCGACCGTGCGAGCGCGCGCCGAGGATCAGGCGGTGCCCGTGGCGCTCGTGACGCTGTGCGGGACGCTCGCCATCGCCGTGCTGCCCGCGCTGTGGCATCCGCTCGGCCTGTCGAACGTGGAGTTCGGCCACTGGGTGGGCGCCGGCGTGCACGACGTCGGCCAGGTCGTCGCGACCGCGCAGCTCGGCGGCCCGGCCGCGCTCGCGATCGCGGTCGTCGTGAAGCTCACGCGCGTGCTGCTGCTCGCGCCGATGGTCGCCGTCACGGCCGCGGTCGAACGCCGCAGGCACGTCGCCGCAGACGGACCGCGCCCGCCGATCGTGCCGCTGTTCATCGCCGGGTTCCTCGTGATGGTGCTCATCGCGTCGTTCGTGCCGGTGCCCGCCCCCGTGCTCGACGCGGCGGATCTCGTGCAGACCGCGCTGCTCGCCATGGCGCTGTTCGCGCTCGGCGCGTCGATCCGGTTCGCCGACCTCGCCGCCACGGGGTGGCGGGCGCTCGTCGTCGGCCTCACGTCGTGGGCGCTCGTCGCGACCCTCGCCTACGGCGCGGTGCTGCTCGGCTGATCCAGTTCGCCCGCGTTCACCGCCCGCGCCCTCCTCTGTCCATCCTTCGCAGCCCGCCGACTCTCCGGATCCGACAAGGCCAGTTCCGCCTCATCGATGAGGCGGAACTGGCATATCGAATTCGTCGGGACGAGTACTCGACGAGGAACCGTTCGAGGTCTTGGCCGAGACGCGCGTCGGCCCGTGGTTCGCTGAAAACCCTGAGCCCGACTCCGACGACTCGCGAGTCGAGTAGACGCGCGACATCTGCCGGCTCAGCGCGCCGAGAGCACGAGCTTGCCGCGGATCTCGCCGGCCAGGTAGGCGCGCACCGCGCTCTGGACGTCGGCGAGCGGCACGATCCGGTCGATCATCGGGCGGATGCGGCCGTCGGCGAGCAGCGCCACGAGCGCCTCGAGGTCTTCGGCGCTGCGGGCTGCGGCGAGCGGCTTCAGCGACGCGTGCATGAACGGCCCGCGCAGCATCGCCCCGAGCAGCCGCGGGATCGGCCCGAGCAGCCCGTCGCCGCCTCCCGCCGAGAGCACCACGGTGCCGCCGCGCCGCGCGAGCCGGGCCAGGCGACTCAGCGACTGGGCTCCCGCGAGGTCGAACACGGCGTCGTACGCACCGTCGGGCTCGGCCTCAGCCCACGGCGAGGCATAGTCGAGCACGCGGTCGGCGCCGAGCGCGCGCACGTGGTCGCCCTTCGCAGCGCTGGCGACGCCCACGACCTCCCATCCGGCGAGGGCGGCGAGCTGCACCGCGAATCCGCCGACGCCGCCAGAGGCGCCGATGACGAGCAGGCGCGGGCGCTCGCCCGACGCGGCGACCGGCTGCGCGGGATCGATGCCCGCGAGCCGCAGGCCCTGCAGGGCGGTGCCGGCCGAGACCGGCAGCGTCGCGGCATCCGCGAACCCGACGGCGTCGGGCACACGCACCGCGAACCGGGCGGGCAGCGCGGCGTACTCGGCCCAGCCGCCCTGCGACACCTCGCCGCAGACGCGGTCGCCTACGGCGAACCCGGTCACCGACGAGCCGACCGCCGCGACCGTGCCGGCGATGTCGCGGCCGACCGTCGGCACGCGGGGCCTCCGGAGTCCGAAGATCGCCCGCATGAGCTTCGGCTCGCCGCGCATGACCCGCACGTCGCCCGAGGCGACGTCGACGGCGTGCACGGCGACGAGCACCTCGTCGGCCTTCGGCACGGGTGCCGTGACGGTCTCGAGTGCGAGCACCTCAGGGCCGCCGTAGCGGCGTTGAGCGACCGCCCGCATGGCGGTCGTGGTGGGCCGCCCGGCGGCCTGCGTGTCTGACTTCGTCTCGTTCATGGTCGTTCACTCCCCCTCGGGGTACTGGAAGACGTCGTCGAGCGGCACCCCGAAGACCCGCGCGATCTGGAAGGCCAGTTCGAGCGACGGCGAGTACCGGCCCTGCTCGATGGCGATGACGGTCTGGCGGGTGACCCCGATGCGACCGGCGAGGTCGGCCTGGGTCATCTCGCCATGGGCGAACCGCAGTCCGCGGATGGCGTTGGTCACGCGCGTGGGCTTCACCATTCCTGGAACCCCCCGGTGCGGTAGGCCGCCAGTTTGGTGAGGCTCGCGAGGATGCCGCTGATCACGAAGCAGAGGTACACCGCGTTGGCGATCCAGAACCAGTCGACCTCGAACCAGGCCAGGATCAGGGCGGCCAGCGCGCCGATGACGACGAACGAGTTGCCGACGCGATCGCCGGTGCGCTCGATCTCGCGGTCGCGCTGGTCTGCGCGGTACGTCTCGCTGGGCGCGACGATCTCGATGAGGATGCGCGAGACGATGCCCGCGACGATCGCGCCGCCGATGGTCCACACCATCGGCCACACGTAGTCGACGTCGGGGATCGGCGTGCCCACGAGCCGCGGGAACATGATGCCCAGGTAGACCGCGTAGCCGATGACGGCGATCGCCAGGAACGACCAGACGCCCTTCTCCTCGTACGACATCGTCTTCTCCTCGATTCGTGTCAAGAATCCTTGACACACCGAATGTAAGACATTTCGTACGCAAGGTCAAGCATTCTTTACATGCTCGAACGACGGAGAGCGGATGCCGGCAGCGCCGCCGACATCCGCTCCGTCACCGCGCCCGCGGCGAGCGCTAGTGGCTGCCCGCGTCGACGAACTTCAGGCCGACGACGCAGCCGACGAGGCCGACGAGCAGCGCGAGCTTCGCCCACGAGACATCCGTGTCACCCGTGACCATGGCCCAGACGACGGTGAGGGCGGCGCCGATGCCGACCCAGACCGCGTAGGCGGTGCCGGTCGAGATGTCGCGCATGGCCCACGCGAGGCCGCCCATCGAGGCGACGAGCGCGACGCCGAAGATGATCGACGGCCAGAGCTTCGTGAAGCCCTCGGACTTGCCGAGTGCGGTGGCCCAGACGGCCTCGAGGACACCGGACGCGATGAGAACGATCCAAGCCATGACTGCTCAACTCCTGAGCCAGTCTTGTCGCGTTCCGGGTACTGGGTGCCCTCGTCCGGATGCCGCAGTGCGCGGCGTTCCCGAAAGACTACCGGGGCATCCTGCTCAAACCCTGTGCAGTCGAGTGCGCAGGCGCGGCCAGATGCCCGGTTCAGGCGTGCGCGACCTCGGCGAAGTGCTCGACCACCGGGAAGGGCTCGTAGAAGCGGTGCAGCAGCGCCCGCCACCGCTCGTACTCGGGCGAACCTCGGAACCCGACCTCATGCGCCTCGACGCTCTGCCAGTGCACGAGCAGCAGGTAGGTCGACGGTGACTCGATGCCCCGCGAGAGTGTCAGGTCGACGAATCCGGGCATCGCGGCGATGATGTGGCGGGCCTCGTCGAACGCGGCCTCGAACTCCCCCTCGAGACCGGGCATCACGGGCAGCAGCGCATGTTCGAGGATCATCGGGCCAGCGTAGCCGTCGCCTCGCACGCGGCGCCCGACGGCCGCACCTCCGCCCCTCCGCCCCTCCCGGGCGACGCATCCGATGGACGCCGCGACGGCGCGGGTCTAGCATCGGCCTCGTCCGCACCGCCGTCGAGGACGACGGACCATCGGGGAGGTCGCCATGGACACGTCATCGAACACGCCGTCGTACGCCGAGCTCGACGCGATCATCGATCGGATCGGCGAGGCGAAGGCTCCGCCCGCAGGGGCGTCGGCGAAGGACGCGGAGGAGCGCTTCGAGGCCGCACGGAAGAACGCCGGACTCGCCCGCGCCCTGCTCGCCGACGGCGCCGTCGATGCCGATGGGCTCGACGCGCTCGCCGAGCAGCGCTCCGACGAACGGCGCAAGCGCGTCGTCGCCGGCCATCGGAGGGCCGTCGACGCGTCGGCCCGCAACTGGGAGCAGCTGACCGGGCTGACGCCGGCCCTGCCGGTGGATCCCGGCTCCACCAACGTCATCATCGACCGTCCGACGTTCATCCGGTCGTTCGCCGGCGCGGGGGCGGTCGTCGATTCCGAGATCGGGTCGCTCGACAGCTGGGCGCGCTACCGATTCGATGCATCGACCGGCAGTTCGTTCGCCGAGACGGGCGCCGGTCGGCTGAGCTTCTTCACGCTCTGGCAGAACCCGCGCAACGCCCAGACGCTCGTGAACGCGGGGGCCCGTCTCGTCGTGAACGCCCGGGTCTCCGCCGATGCCGACTGGAACGGCGTCGCCGCCTGGTTCATCACCGGGTCGGAGGCGCGGGCCACGGTTCGCGCCCGCACGACCGTGTGGTCGGTCGCGAACTCGGCCGTGAACGGCATCGTGCACGACGAGATCCTCGCCGACGTCGGCGCGGCCGGGGGCTTCTTCGGCGACGACGACGCGACGACGATCGCGTTCAACGAGTTCCTCGTCGCGAGCGCCTTCCCGGTCGGCGCGCGCGAGTTCATCCTGGTCGAGGTCGAGCTGCTGACCGAGTTCGTCGTCGAGAACGGGTCGGTCTCGCTCGACGCCGAGAGCGGCGAGTTCCGCATCTCGGTGCCGCACCTGATCTTCACGCTCACCTGAGGCGGCGAGCCGGGCCGCCGACTCGAGCGCGAGGCGTCGCGCCGCGGCATCCGAGACATCCTCGCGGTCTGATTGCTCTGCATTACGGATGCCGGCGGCGGGCGCCCGCGGCATGACTACCGTTGCCGTATGGCAGACCGCGAATACGGCTTCAAGACCCGCGCCATCCATGCGGGCAACATCCCCGATCAGGTGACGGGCGCTCGCGCCCTCCCGATCTACCAGTCGAGTGCGTTCGTCTTCGACGACACCGCAGATGCCGCGGCGCGCTTCGCGCTGCAGAAGTACGGCAACATCTACTCGCGCCTCGCGAACCCGACGGTCGCGAGCTTCGAGGAGCGCGTCGCGAGCCTCGAGGGCGGACTCGGCGCCGTCGCCACCGCCTCGGGCCTGGCCGCGCAGTACATCACGTTCGCGAGCCTCGCGGGCTCCGGCGACCACATCGTCGCCTCGGCCAACCTCTACGGCGGCTCGATCACCCAGCTCGACGTCACGCTCCGCCGCTTCGGCATCGACACGACGTTCGTGCGCTCCTCCGACCCGGCCGACTACGCGGCCGCGATCACCGACAAGACGAAGGCGCTCTTCGTCGAGACGATCGCGAACCCGTCGGGCGAGATCGCCGACCTCGAGGGCCTCGCCGACGTGGCGCACGCCCACGGCATCCCGTTCATCGTCGACTCGACCATCGCCACCCCGTACCTCAACCGCCCGATCGAGTGGGGCGCCGACATCGTCACCCACTCGGCGACGAAGTTCCTCGGCGGGCACGGCACGACCCTCGGCGGCGTCGTCGTCGAGTCGGGTCGCTTCCACTGGCACTCCGAGAAGTTCCCGCTCTTCGGCCAGCCCGTGCCGAGCTACGGCGGACTCGAGTGGTCGGGCAACTTCGGCGAGTACGCCTTCCTCACGCGCCTCCGCGCAGAGCAGCTGCGCGACATCGGCCCCGCGCTCGCACCGCACTCGGCGTTCCTGCTCGCGCAGGGCGTCGAGACGCTGCCGTACCGCATCCAGGCCCACATCGACAACGCCCGTGCGGTCGCCGAGTGGCTCGAGGCCGACTCGCGCATCGAGAACGTCTGGTGGGCGGGCCTGCCGAACCACCCGCACCACGACCGCGCGCAGAAGTACCTGCCCAAGGGTGCGGGCTCCGTGTTCAGCTTCGAGGTCAAGGGCGGCCGCGCCGTCGGCCAGAAGCTCATCGAGTCGGTCAACCTCGCCTCGCACCTCGCGAACATCGGCGACGCGAAGACGCTCATCATCCACCCGGCGTCGACGACGCACGCGCAGCTGACCGAGCAGCAGCTCGTCGACGCGGGCGTGCTTCCGGGCGTCGTGCGGATTAGCGTGGGCATCGAAGACGTTGAAGACATCATCGACGACCTCGACCAGGCCCTCACGGCCGCGACTGGAGCAGCACGATGAGCACTGCACTCGACACCGACACCACGACGGATGCCGCGGCATCCGAAGACCTCGAGACCGTTCGCCTCGTCAACGGCCTCTCGTGCGACCTGCCCGCGAGCTCGCCGCTCGCGAAGCTGCTGAAGTCGCAGCGCACCTGGGTCGGTCCCGACGCCAAGGCGCGCCTGCGCATCCTGAACGCGGCGAAGTCGGTCGCGATCGTCGGCGCCTCGCCGAAGCCGCAGCGCTCGAGCTTCTTCGTGGGCACGTACCTGCAGCAGTCCAGCGACTACCGCCTCTACTTCGTCAACCCGATGGAGAAGGAGATCCTCGGCCAGCCCGCCTATGCGAGCCTGAAGGACCTTCCCGAGGTGCCCGACATCGTCGTGGTGTTCCGCCGCGGCAGCGACATCCCGCAGGTGATCGACGAGGTCGTCGCCGCAGGCGCGAAGACCGTCTGGGTGCAGCTCGGCATCTGGAACCAGGACGCCGCGTACTACGGCGAGGAGCAGGGCCTCACGGTGGTCATGGACCGCTGCATCAAGGTCGAGCACGCCCGGTTCCACGGCGGACTGCACCTGCTCGGCTTCGACACGGGCCAGATCACGGCGCGCAAGACGGTGCGCTAGGTCCGCCGCCGCGACCGCGCACGCTCCCGATGCCCCGGAACCGCTCGGTTCCGGGGCATCGGCGTTTCGAGGCGGTTGGCTCCGGGCGGCGGCGCGGGCCGGGTGTTCCCGCGCGGCGGATTCGCCGCGACATCCGCCCGATCAGCCGCCCCGGCCGTGCAGCGCCCGCGTGAACAGGCCGTCGAACAGGAACAGCGCGAACGCCGCCGACCCGATCAGGGGCGCGAGCACGACCACCGCGCCCGCGATGATGAGGGCGCTCAGTGAGCCCCGACCGTAGGCGACGGCCTCGCTCGGCTCCAGGTCGGGAAGGATCGTCTCGCGGTGCCGCACCGCCCACGCCCACTGCAACCAGCTGCACAGGATCGCGAGGAAGAACGTGACCGGCATCGCGAGACGCCCGGCGAGGAAGTCGGAGTACTCCGTCGTGAGGTTCGTCGCGAAGGGCACGAGCACGATGAACAGCAGCCGCCCGTTGTTGAGCCAGACCATCGTCGCGTCGACGCGCGGAATGTGCTCGAACTGCTGCACGTGCACCATCCACAGCAGGCACAGCAGGACGAAGCTCAGCACGAAGTTGAGCAGCAGCTCCCACAGGCCGCCGAAAGCCGACCACATCTGCGCGTCGGACGTGACCTTGCCGAGCGAGTGCGACGTCAGGTCGAGCACGAGCAGCGTCGCCGCGATCGCGAAGACCCCGTCGGTGAAGGCCTCGAGGCGGGCCGTGCGCTGCGTCGCGGCCGGATGCCGCCGCTGCCTGATCGCCATGCGTACAGGGTAGCGACGCCGTCGCCCGACAGCCGACTGCCGCGGTGGAGGCAACCGGCGGACCGCGCCGCGGATCAGCCCGGATCAGCCCGGATCCACCCGGGATCCGCGGACTCAGCCGACCCGCTGGAGCGCCCGCTCACGACGCGCGGCGACCCGCGAACCGGACTCCTTGCGCGTCATTCGCCGCAGCACGACGGGTGCCGCGACGAGCCCGGCGACCGCCCACGCCCCGAGCACGACGGCGGTCTCGACGGGGCGCCAGGTGCCGCCGACCTCGAGCGCGGCCGCCGACTCGGGCAGCAGCGCGGAGCGCATGCCGAGGCCGAGCCAGTAGACGGGGAAGACCTGGGCGGCGCCGGCGACCCAGGCCGGCAGCGCCGAGATCGGCGCGAAGACGCCCGAGATCGCGATGAGCGCGAGCACGGGCAACGAGACGTACCCGGCGCCCCGCGAGCTCGAGACGAGCGAGCCGAGCACCGCACCGATGCCCTGGGTCGCGATCAGACCCAGCAGGAGCACCCACGCGAACGTGAGCCACGACCCCGGCCGCCCGAGGGCGAGTCCGTCGACGAAGAGCAGTGCCGGGCCCAGCACGATCGCGAGATACGCGAGGATCGTCGCCGAGATCTGCACGGACTTGCCCACGAGGTACGCCGGAATGCCGTTCGGCGTGATCCTGGCCCGCAGGAGCGAGCCGTCTTCACGGTCGGCGGCGAGCTGCTGCACGACGAGGAGCATGCCGAGCGCCACGAACATGCCGAGCGCGCCCGGCAGGATGTACGTGTCGAGCGTGGCGCCGCCGCCGCCGATCGGCACGTCGCGCACGAGGAAGAGGGCGACGAGCGTGACGAGGGGCCAGAGCAGCTGGCCGATCAGTTCGGCGCCCGTGAAGGCCTGCCGCAGCTCGATCACGCCCTGCGAGACTCCGGCGTGCGCGATTCCGCCACGCGCGCCGATCGACGTGAGGCTCATCGGCCGACCTCCGCCGGGTCGTGCGCGTCGGCTTCCGCTCCGGCACGGACACCCGCATCGGGCGATTCGGCGGCCCGGACGATGCCCAGGTAGGCGTCTTCGAGCGAGGCCCGGCGCACCTCGAGGTCGCTGACGCCCTGTTCGTGCCGCAGCAGCAGTCGCCGCACGAAGGCGGTCGCATCGGGCACGTGACGCGCGAACGGCCGCCCCTCGAACGACCAGCGCACCTCGTCGTCGCCGACGATCCGGCGTGCCAGCTCGTCGGTGGTGCCGTCGGCGACGATGCGTCCGTCGGCGAGGATCACGATGCGGTCGGCGAGCTGCTCGGCCTCGGCGAGGTCGTGCGTGGTCATGAGCACCGTCGCTCCGAACTCCCGCGTGACACGGCGAACGAGCTCGTGGAAGTCCCGACGCGCCTCGGGGTCGAGCCCGGCCGTCGGCTCGTCGAAGAACACGAGCTCGGGTCGCCCGACGAGGCCGATCGCCACGTCGAGTCGGCGGCGCTGGCCGCCGGAGAGTGCCCTGACCCGTTGCTCCGACTGCTCGGTAAGCCCGACGGCGGCGAGCAGCGCGTCGACGTCCCATGGCCGCGGCATCCGCTCGGTGGCGAAGGGGGCGTACAGCGACCCCTGGTACGCGAGGAGTTCGCGCACGCGCCACTTGGCGTGGTCGCGCCAGGACTGGAGCACGACGCCCACGCGGGCGCGCCACCGCTCGTCGGCGTGCGCCGGATCGAGGCCGAGCACCGTGACGTGGCCGGCCGATCTCATGCGCAGCCCCTCGAGGATCTCGACGGTGCTCGACTTGCCCGCGCCGTTCGGGCCGAGGAGCACGAGCACCTCGCCCCACCGCACCTCGAACGAGACGTCGCGGAGCACCTCGCGCTCGCCGTACGCCATCCGGAGTCCGTCGACGGCGATCACCGCGGGCTCGCGAACCGCGGCCTCGGTCACCGCAGCGCCTCGAGCCTGGCGACGAGTGCGCCCCGGTCGACGCCGGCGTACGCGAGCGCCCGGGGAACCGTGCCGAGGTCGGCACGGAGCACGCCCACGAGCGCATCGGCGACGGCGAGCCGCTCGCGCTCGGCCCGCGGGCGGGCACGGCGAACGCGGAAGTTGCCCCGACTCAGCGCTTCGCGGATCGACGTTCCCCAGCCCGGGCGGGCGTCGCGAGCGGCGATCAGGCGTTCGTCGGCGACGGGTTCGATGCCCGCGGCGGCCAGCGCGTTCTCGCGTTCCACGCGCAGCGCCGCCTCGACGCCGGCGTGGTCGAGCCCGACCTCGGCCAACGTCGCGGCGGCGACATCGTCGCTCGCGGAGATGGCGAGGAGCAGGTGCTCGGCCTCGACCTTCGTCGCGCCGCGACATGCGGCCTCGTCGATCGCGCCGAGGACGACGGACTTCAGGGTCGCGCCGAGATCGTCGTGCAGCAGCTCAGGCATTGCGCCTCCTCAGGTCGAGCCCGGCTCCCTCGAGCCGGCGGTGGTGCTTCTTGTGCACGGCCTGGCGGGTGACGCCGAGTCCTTCGGCGACCTGCGTCCAGCTCCAGCCGGCACGCATGGCCCGTTCGACGGCGGCGTCTTCGAGTCGGTCGGCGAGTTCGCGCAACGCGACGACGGCAGCGAGGTCGGAGGCCTCGGATCCGGTGGGGTCTGGGCTCTGCATCGTCGGAGGCGGGGGTGGCGGCGGGGTCATGCAAGCAACTTACGTTGCTTAACTCCGGCTGTCAACCAGAGTTGCTAAAGTCCGATTCGGATGCCGCGGCATCCGCTCGTGCACTACTGCCCCGAATCGCCCCAGAACGCGACGAGCGCGTCGGTGATCTGCTCGCGCACCTCGGCGTCGGGAATCGTGGCCACGCCGTCGCCCGGCTGCACGCCGTAATTGCCGAAGCTCGCGTGGTTCGCACCCTCGATCTCAACGAAGGTCGCGTCGGCGGGCAGCAGGTGCGCGGCGCCCTCGATCTTGTCGGGCGTGCTGAGGGCGTCTTCGCTGCCCGAGATGCTGAGCACCGCGAGGTCGGTCCCGCTCACGTCGTTCGAGCAGTACGAGCCGAAGAACACGAGACCCGCGACGTCCTCGTCGTCGGCCGCCAGCATGCAGGCCTTCACGCCGCCGAGCGAATGGCCGCCCACATACCACTCGTCGACGTCGGGTGCGTGGCTCGTGAACGTCTCGAGCGGCCGCTGATCGAAGAACGCGAGGTTCAGCGTGGGCTTGGTGATGACGACGGTCGTGCCGGTCTCGGCGGCCGCGTCGACGAGCTTCGCCATGTACGCGTAGGGGTCGACCTTGGCGCCGGGGATGAACACGAGTCCGCGATCGGATGCCGCGTCGACCGGGGTCATGACGACCGAGTCGTCGAACGACTCGATGCTCACCCGGTCGTCGGTCCACGCCTCGAGGGCCGCAGGCCGCTCGCCCTGCATGACGATGTTGGCCCACACGAGGAAGCCCACCACGAGGAGCACGAGCACCGAGAGCAGGGCCACCAGCACCCGGATGACGCGGCGCCCCGTCGAGCGGTCGGATGCGGGCTCGTGCGAAGCGGCGTTCGTCATGCCTCGAGTCTCGCAGTTCGGGCGCCTCGGAGGGTCAGCCTTTCGATCGGTTCTCCCCCACGTGACCGGAGATCCGCGTCAGCGCCGTTCGACCGAGTTGCCGCTGCCGCTGACCCGCACCGGCTGCGGGTCGTTGCCGGCCTCGACGCTGTTCTCGTCACCGGCGATCTCGACCGAGCCCACGATGTCGGCCTCGAGGTCGTTGTCGTTGCCGGCGATCGAGATCGAGGCGATCGTGCGCGCCTCGACGCCGTTCTCGTCGCCCTTGACCGTGACGGCCCCGAGTCCGGCACTCGACTCGATGTCGTTGTCGCGGCCCTCGACGCTGAGCGACGTGCTCGCCGCCATGCGCACGTCGAGGTCGTCGCCGCGCACGATCACCTCGGCGCAGTCGCCGACCACGTCGTAGCGCACGTCTCGCCCGTCGAGCGTCACGCTCGACGCTTCGGCGCAGGAGACCTGCTCGCGGCCTCCGCCGGTCGAGCCGCCGGTCGGGCCTCCGGTCCCGCCGGACCCGTCGCCCTGCCGGATGCCCGGGAACGCGCACCCCGCCAGCACCAGCACCCCTGCGAGCGCGAACGTCGACTTCGTCAGTCTGCTCATGTCTTCCCCCTGCACCCAGCCTAGACAGGCCATGGAGGGCGGGGCCGGGAACGCGCCTCCGACCGCCCCGGCGCGAGGAGTCGCGCGGGTAGGCTCGTGCCGTGCCGCACACCGCCCCCGCCGAGCCGCCCCGCGTGCGGGTGCTGGGCCCGATCTCGATCGAGGGCCCCGACGGCACGCGCGTCGAACCGCCGGGAGCCCTCGCGAAGGCGCTCATCGCCGTGCTCGCGGTGCTGCCGCGCGAAGCCGGCGGCGGGGTCGGCGTCGATGCGATCGTCGACGAACTCTGGGGCGGCGCGCAGCCCCGCAACGCCAGGGCCGCGCTGCAGACCCTCGTCAGCCGGCTGCGCGCCGTCGCCGCCGACGGCGTGCTGCGTTCGGTGCCCGGCGGGTACGCGCTCGGCGTCGGTACCGCGCAACTCGACCTGACGCTCGCCGCAGAGCTGGCGACGGATGCCTCGGCCGACCCGCTCGCGCTCGATCACGCCCTGGCGCTCTGGCGCGGCGAGCCCGGCACCGACCTGGGCGACGCCCCGATCGCCGAGGCGCTCGCCGAACGGGCGGCCGCCACGAGATCCGCGCTGCTCGAGCACCGTGCGCGCCTGCGCGCCGAGGACGGCGACCACGCCGGCGCCGCGGCCGACCTCGGCGTGCTGCTCGGCATGCACCCCCTCAACGAGCAGCTCGTGGAGGCCCAGCTGCGCGAGCTCGCGGCATCCGGGCGCCGTGCCGATGCCCTCGCGACCTTCGCCGCCTTCCGCGAACGCCTCGCCGACGAGCTCGGCGTCTCGCCGTCGGCGCGCCTGGTGGCGGCGAACGCCGAGCTGCTGCGCGACGAGCCGGTGCAGACGCCCGTCGCGCCCGCTCGTCGGCGTGTGGGCGTGCGCGCCGCTCCGAACGAGCTCATCGGCCGCGGCGACGACCTCGAGGCCGTCGAGGCCGCACTTCGGCGGCACCGGCTCGTGACGATCCTCGGGCCCGGCGGCCTCGGCAAGACCCGCCTCGCGCAGGAGCTCGCGTTGCGCTCCGACGCGCCGACCGTCGTGGTCGTCGAGCTCGCGAGCGTGCGCACCGACGACGATGTCGCGCTCGCGCTCGGCTCGGCGCTCGGCATCCGCGAGGCGAGCGCCGGCCAGCGCATCGGCGAGACGCCCGTCGTGCGCCGCGACGTCCGCACGCGCATCGCCGAGTCGCTCGCCGAGCGGCCGACGCTGCTCGTGCTCGACAACTGCGAGCAGATCGTCGACGGCGTCGCGACCTGGACGGCCGAGCTCCTGGCCGCGGTGCCGACGCTGCAGGTGCTCGCGACGAGCCGCAGTCCGCTCGCGATCGGCGCGGAGCAGGTCTACCCGCTCGCGACGCTCGCGACCCTCGCCGACGCGACCGGCGACCCCGCGACCGAACCCGGACCGGCCGCACGCCTGTTCCTCGAGCGCGCCCGGGCGGCCCGCCCCGCGGCATCCCTCCCCCTCGACGTCGTGCAGCGCCTCTGCGACCGCCTCGACGGCCTGCCGCTCGCGATCGAACTCGCAGCCGCCCGCGTGCGCTCGATGAGCGTCGAGCAGATCGAGGCCCGGCTCGCCGACCGGTTCACGCTCCTCGCGGGCGGCGACCGTTCGGCGCCCGAGCGCCAGCGCACGCTCTCCGCGGTCATCGAGTGGAGCTGGGCCCTGCTGACGCCGGCCGAGCAGTCCGCCCTGCCGCGGCTCGCGTGGTTCGTCGACGGTTTCTCGACCGAGGCCGCCGAGGCGGTGCTCGGCACGGCCGACGCGGTCTGGGTGCTCGACGGGCTCATCGCGCAGTCGCTGCTCGCCGTCGGCGACGACGCGCTGGCGCAACCGCGGTTCCGCATGCTCGAGACCGTGCGCGAGTTCGGGCAGCTGCGGCTCGACGAGCCCGAGCGGGCCGAGGTCGCGGCGGCCATGGCCGACTGGGCCTCGACGTTCGCACGGCACTCGCTCGGCAACCTGCGCGGCCCCGCCCAGCTGCGCACCTTCGCGGCGATCGCGGTCGAGCAGGACAACCTCGTCGCGGTGCTGCGCACGGCCATCGAGCACCGCGACGCGCCGACCATCACGTCGGTGTTCGCCGCGCTCGGCTACTTCTGGACGGTGCGGAGCGCCCATTCCGAGATCCTCGCGCTGAGCGACGCCGTGCTCGAGGCGACGAGGGGCACCCGACCGGATGCCGCGCACGCCGAGGCGGCCACACTCGGCCTCATCCTCATCGCCGGCACGAACTTCGCCGCGGACACGCCCATCGGCCTGCGCGCCCTCGCCCGCCTGCGCGCGGTCGTGAAGCTCGGGCACCCGGCCGCACCGTGGATCACGGCGATCAGCGGGTTCCTGCTCGCGATGCCCGACCTCGAGCGCGCGGGCCGGCTCATCGCCGAGATGAGCGACGCCGACGACCCCGAGACCGCACTGCTCGCCAACATCCTGCAGTCGCAGTTCACCGAGAACGAGGGCGAGCCCGCGCTCGCCGCCGAGCATGCGCTGCGCACCCACGAGCTTGCAGCCGAGGTCGGCGACGCCTGGGCGTCCGCCATGTCGGCGCTCATGCTCGCCGAGCTCGCCGGGCAGCGCGGCGCCTCGGACGAGGCGCTCGAGTGGGCGACCGAGGCGCACGCCGGCATGGTGCGGCTCGAGGCGACGCAGGACCTCCTGCAGATCGACTGGATGATCACGAGCCACCTGATCTCGGCGGGCCGCCTCGACGAGGCCGAGGCCCGGCTCGTCGTCCAGGCGGCCGACGACCGGATCACGAGCGACGGCATCCCGCAGGCGATGACCGCCGAGCTCGGGCTCGTCGAGATCGCCCGGCTCCGCGGCGACACCGACGCCGCGCTCGCACGCGTGCCGCGCGTGCTCGCGCAGTTCACGGTCGCGCGCCAGCGCTCCTCGCCGTGGTACCAGATCATGCACGCCACGCTCGTCTCGGGCGGCGTGCAGTCGGGCTGGCCCGAGGGCCGCATCGCCTCGTGGGCCGAGCTGATGCGTCGACGCACGGTCGCCGCGCTCCGCGTGCGCGGCGACTACTTCACCGATCGACCGGTGCTCGGCACCGTGGCCGCGGCCTGGAGCGCCTGGGCCGTACGGCACGCGACCCTCGAGACGCGCGCCGTCGAGACCTTCGCGCTCGCCGAGGTGCTGCACTCCCGTCAGGATCTCCCCGCGCTGCGGCTCGAGAACATCGCCGTGGTCATCGCCGACCACGCGGGCGCCGAGCGCCTGGCCGCCGCGCGCGCCGCGGCATCCGTACTCTCGAACACCGAACGCACGGAACGGGCTCGCGCGGTGATCGCGGAGCCCGTTCCCCTGCCGCCGGTCGAGTAGGGCGGAGCCTGTCCCGACCGGTGCGGCGTCACGCCTTGCGCATGTACGCCCGCACGGTGAGCGGTGCGAACACCGCGACGATGACGGCCGCGCCGAGGAGCGAGAGCCAGGCGTCGCCGCCGAAGGTGCCCGCGTCGAACAGCTCGCGCACCGCGGT
This sequence comes from Agromyces allii, assembly GCF_009749385.1. Lineage (GTDB taxonomy): Bacteria > Actinomycetota > Actinomycetes > Actinomycetales > Microbacteriaceae > Agromyces > Agromyces allii. The sequence continues at coordinate 406,985 of NZ_WBIN01000001.1, forward strand.
GACGAGGTGCGACACGGGGTTGATGTTCACGAACCACTGCAGCCAGTCGGGCATGGTGTCGGCCGGCACGAACGCGTTCGAGAGGAACGTGAGCGGGAACAGCACGAGCATCGAGATGCCCTGCACGCTCGAGGCGGTGCGCGCGATCACGCCGAAGAAGGCGAAGATCCAGCTGATGGCCCACGAGCAGGCGATGACGAGCACGGCGCCGCCGACGACGCCGGCCGGGCCGCCGTCGGGGCGGAGGCCCATGATGAAGCCCATCGTGATGGTGAGCGTCGTCGCGATGAGGTACCGCACGGTGTCGGCGAGCAGCGCCCCCGACAGCGGCGCGATGCGGGCGATGGGCAGCGACCGGAACCGGTCGAACACGCCCTTGTCCATGTCTTCACGCAGCTGCGTGCCCGTCACGATCGACGTCGTGATGACCGTCTGCACCAGGATGCCCGGGATGATGATCGGCAGGTAGCTCTGCACGTCGCCGGCGATCGCACCGCCGAAGATGTACGTGAACATGAGCGTGAAGATGATCGGCTGCAGGGTCACGTCGAACAGCTGCTCGGGCGTGCGCTTGATCTTCAGCAGGCCGCGGTACGCCATCGTGAACGTGTGCGAGATGGTCTCGGGGATCGAGACGCGGTTCTTGAGGGCGCGGTCGGCGCCCGGGGTGATCGGCGACGCGGTGGTCGCCCTCTGGTCGAGTGTCGTGGTCATGCGCGGCTCCCTTCGAGCTCGGCGGATGCTTCGGACTCCGCATCGTCGGTGTCGACGCCGTGTCCGGTGAGCGTGAGGAACACCTCGTCGAGCGTCGGCTTCTGCACGCTCATCTCGGCGAGGTGGATGCCCTCGTCGCGGAGCGTCACGAGCAGCTCGATGACGAGGTCGGGCTTGTTCATGGGGGCCGTGATGCGGCCGGCCTCGGGCGAGACCGTCGCCGCGACGCCGAGCACGCGCTGGATCGCGACGCGCACGTCGTCGGCGTCGCCGGGGCTCGCGAGCCGCAGCTCGAGCGTCGACTCGCCGACCGACGCCTTGAGCTCGTTCGCGGTGCCCTCCGCGACGACGCGGCCACGGTCGATGACCGCGATGCGGTCGGCGAGCTGGTCGGCCTCGTCGAGGTACTGGGTCGTGAGCAGCACCGTCGAGCCCGACGACACGAGTCGGCGGATCGTCTCCCACATCTGGATGCGGGTGCGCGGGTCGAGGCCCGTCGTCGGCTCGTCGAGGAAGATGAGCGGCGGCTGGGCGATGAGGCTCGCGGCGAGGTCGAGGCGACGGCGCATGCCTCCCGAGAAGTTCTTGAGCGGTCGCTTCGCGGCGTCGGTCAGCCCGAACTCCTCGAGGAGCTCGTCGGACTTGCGGCGCGAGGCCGACCCGCTCAGGCCGTGCAGCCGCGAGAACAGGTAGAGGTTCTCGCTCGCCGAGAGGGTCTCGTCGACCGAGGCGTACTGGCCGGTGACGCCGATGAGCTGGCGCACGACCTGCGACTCGCGCTGCACGTCGTGGCCGAAGATGCGGGCGTTGCCGCCGTCGGGTCGCAGCAGGGTCGCGAGCATGGAGATCGTGGTGGTCTTGCCGGCGCCGTTCGGGCCGAGCACGCCGTAGACGGTGCCGGTCGCGACGCGGAGGTCCACGCCGTCGACGGCGCGGTTGGATCCGAAGGTCTTCACGAGGCCCTCGGCCTCGACGGCCCAGCCGCGGGTGGCGGCGGTGTCGTGTGAAGTGAATGTGGTCATGCCGACCATGTTCCGCGCCGCTGCTCACACGGGGCTTTCACGGCGCTGACACCGCGGTCGGCGCGATGTGAGGGGCGGATGCCGCGGGTGGGCGTCAGGGGCCGGCGGCCGCCGCAGCAGGGACGGGCCCCACCGCGGCGGAGCCCGTCCCATCGAATTCGGTGCCGGCGTTCGTCAGGCCGCGAGCGCCTCCTGCCACTCGATGAGGTCCGCGATCTTCGCGACGAGCACGTCGTCCTGGATGCCGTGCGCCTTGCCCTTGGCCTTCTTCAGCACGTGGATCGCCCCGTCGTGGTCGCCCGCGTCGGCCGCCGCCTCGGCGGTGTCGAGGTAGGCGGTGACATCGCCGGCGAGCTTCTGGTTCTTCTTCGATTCGCCCGCGAGATCGTCCAGCAGCCCGTCGACCTCGCCGAACGTCACGCAGTCGCCGCCGCCGGTCAGCGTGCCGGCGGTCCACTCGATGCCGCCCAGCACGTGGCTGAGGAACAGCGGGTCGGTCCACGAGGCGTCCGTGTGGCCGGCGCCCTCGTACCAGGAGCGGCCGCCCTCGAAGTTCTGGCACCACGCGATCGGGTGGTCGGCGCCCATCGCGCCATTGCCGGGGTTGTACGTCGACTCGTCGAGCGTGATGAGCACGTGCACGTCTTCACGGGGGTTCGCCGTGAAGTTGTACCACTCGTCGAAGCGCACCCACTCGGCGGGCAGCATGGTCGTCGACGGATGCCCCGGGCTCTCGACGCGCATGGTGGCCGTCTGCTGGGCGGGGTGGTTGCGGAAGCGGGCGCTGCCGCCGGTGAGCTCGCTGTACCACGGCACGGTGTGCATCGAGTCGGTCGCCGCGTGGAGCCCGACGTAGCCGCCGCCACCGCGGATGTAGCCCTGGAACGCGGCGAGCTCGGTGTCGTTCAGCAGGCGCGGACGGTTGGGGTCGAGGTTGTTCGTCGCGTCGACCGGCGACGCGAAGATGATCGTCGCGTACTTCGACAGGTCGGCCGCGGTCGTGAACGGCGAGCTCGGGAGCGTGAGCGCGGGCTGGCCGGGCGAGCTGCCCTGCGGCGGATCCCAGACGTCGACGCCGAACCCGTGCTGTTCGCCGAGGTCGATGATCGCGCGCGTCGTGTCGTCGATGTGCGAGTGGCGGAAGCCGAGGGTCTCCCCCACGACGAGCACGTCGTACTCGTCGTCGGCGGCGTTCGCGGGGACCGCCGCGATGCCGAGGCTGAGCGTGACACCGACGGCGCAGAGCCCGGTGATCGCAAGTCGGACGTGTTGCTTCATAGGTCGTTCTCCCCTTCGAGTGGACCGTGGATCGCGCTGGACCGTTCGTCGCGCAACGGGTCAGCAGAATATGTTGCCTTGTACGACATATTTTCAGGCCTGAGACTATTCCCCGCGCCCGATCGATGTCAACGATCGATATCCATTAGTCGTCGCCCGGGCGCGCGGCTTTCATCTGCGCCTCAGCAGAAGTACCGAGGCGTGACAGCACGGCCGCGTCACGGGGGTTTCCGCGACGATCCCCTCGATCCGCGCACGATTCTGCGACCCAGCGGCGAATCCGTGCGCCACCTGCGACGTAGCCTTGAGGCGTGACAGCGTTCGTCTCGGCCCTCGATCTCTTCTCGATCGGCATCGGCCCCTCGAGTTCGCACACCGTCGGTCCCATGCGGGCCGCCCGAGCATTCGCCGACCGGCTCGTCGACGACGGCCTGCTCGAGCAGGTCGACCGCGTCACGTGCACGCTCTTCGGCTCGCTCGGCGCCACCGGCCTCGGCCACGGCACGCCCGACGCGGTCGTCGCCGGCCTCCGAGGTCTGCGACCCGACGACTGCGACCCCGACGACGTGCGCAACGCATGGACCACGCTCGGCGAGGGCGCCGAGGTGCTGCTCGCGGGGCGGCATCCGATCACCATGTCGAGCGAGGACGTGGCGTTCGCGCCGCGCACGCGCCTGCCGGGGCACCCGAACGCGATGACCCTGCAGGCGTGGCACGGCGACGACGCGCTGCCGCTCGTCGAGGAGACGTACTACTCGGTCGGCGGCGGGTTCATCCGGCGCGACGGCGACGCGCCGCAGGAGTCCGAGGTCGTGCGCTACCCCCTCGCCTACTCCAACGCCGCCGAACTGCTCGAGCTCTGCGAGCGCCACGGGGTGTCGATGTGCGACATCGTGCGCTCGAACGAGGTCGCGCTGCACGGCGACGAGGGCATCGACGCGGGTCTCGACGCGATCTGGGCGGCCATGGCCGTGTGCGTCGAGCACGGGCTCGACACCGCGGGCACGCTGCCCGGCGGCCTCGGGGTCAAGCGCCGCGCACCCGATGTGCGCCGTCGCCTCGAGGCGTACGACCGCGACGAGGCCGCGCACCCCGGTGCCCGCGACACCTCCACCGAGTGGCTGCACGCGTTCGCGCTCGCCGTGAACGAGGAGAACGCCTCGGGCGGGCGGGTCGTCACCGCCCCCACGAACGGCGCCGCCGGCATCATCCCCGCGGTCGGCCACTACTACCTGCGCTTCGTCCCCGGTGCGGATGCCGCCGGCATCCGCCGATTCCTGCTCACGGCTGCGGCGATCGCGTCGCTCGTCAAGCGCAACGCGTCGATCTCGGGGGCGGAGGGCGGGTGCCAGGCCGAGGTCGGATCGGCGTGCGCGATGGCCGCGGGCGCGCTCTGCGCGGTGCTCGGCGGCACACCCCGACAGGTCGAGAACGCGGCGGAGATCGCCATGGAGCACCATCTGGGCCTGACCTGCGACCCGGTCGGCGGGCTCGTGCAGGTGCCGTGCATCGAGCGCAACGCGATCGCGTCGTCGACCGCGGTCTCTGCCGCACGGCTCGCGCTGCACGGCGACGGCACGCACCTCGTCTCGCTCGACACGGTCATCGAGACCATGCGCCAGACCGGCCTCGACATGAAGTCGAAGTACAAGGAGACGAGCCTCGGCGGACTCGCCGTCAACGTCGTCGAGTGCTGAACGGGCCGCGCAGGCGGTGTCGCGCGCTGCGCGGCCCGGGTCGGTCGCGGCTCGTGCCGTCTCGGTCGGCGCCCGCTCGGCGGTCCGGGCTCAGCAGGCGCAGGTGATGCCGGTGTCGATCGTCGTGACGGATGGCGCGGCGCCCGTCGTGGCGTCCGCCCCCGTGAGCCCGGCCGGCGCGACGTTCGTGAGCCCGTCGGGCAGGCGCTGCGCGAGGCCATCGGCGGTGTCGAACGCGAACCCTTCGCGTACCCAGTACTCGAAGCCGCCGATCATCTCCTTCACCGGGTAGCCGAGCGTCGCGAACTCGAGCGCCGACCGCGTCGCGCCGTTGCATCCGGGGCCCCAGCAGTAGACGACCACGGGCGTGCCGATCGGCACGACGGATGCCGCGCGCAGGCCGATGTCGCGACGCGGCAGGTGCACGGCGCCCGGCACGTGCCCCTGCGCCCAGGCGGCGTCGTTGCGCGTGTCGATGAGCACGAACGGCTCGCCGTCGGCGAGTGCGGCGTGCACGTCGGAGACGTCGGCCTCGAAGCCGAGGCGTCCGCGGAAGTGCGCGATCGCGTCGACCGGGGATGCGACGTGCTCGAACAGGGTTGCGATGGCCGTATCTTGCGTCATGCCTCGATGCTGCCACCGCACTGCCGGGGAACGGTCATGAAATCCGGACGCCGACCCGCGACATCCGGCCAGACTGCTGCCGCTCAGGCGGGCGTGAGGAACGCGGTCGCCGCCGCCGCGAGCGCCGTGAGGTCGTCGACGTGCGAGAGCTCGCGCGCCGAATGCATCGAGAGCAGCGGCGTGCCGACGTCGACCGTGCGGATGCCGAGACGCGTGGCGCTCAGCGGGCCGATGGTCGAGCCGCACGGGATCGCGTTGTTCGACACGAACGGCTGGAAGCGCACTCCCGCCTGCTCGCACGCGCGCGCCCAGAGCGCCGAGCCGTGCGCGTCGGTCGCGTACTTCTGGTTGGCGTTGAGCTTCAGCAGCGGGCCGTCGCCGAGGTGCGGGCGGTTCACGGGATCGTGCCGCTCGGGGTAGTTCGGGTGCACGGCGTGGCCGGCATCCGAGGAGAGCAGCCACGACGCCGCGAAGGCCCGGCGGCGGTCGTGCTCGTCGGCGCCGAGGCCGGCGGCGATACGTGCGAGCACGTCGACGAGGAACGGGCCGCTCGCACCCGAGCGCGACTCCGAGCCGAGCTCCTCGTGGTCGAAGGCCGCGAGCACGCTGACATGGTCGGATGCCGCGTCGTCGCCGGCCGCGAGCAGCGCGACGAGTCCGGCGTGCACCGAGGTCAGGTTGTCCTGACGGCCCGCCGCGAAGAAGACGTCGTCGAGGCCGAAGCGCGCGGGAGCCGCCGTGTCGGCCACGAGCACGTCGTGCCCGGCGATCTCGTCGACCTGCAGGCCGGCGATGCCCGCGAGGTGCGCAAGCACGTCGCCCGCGGCCCCTGAGCCCCAGATGGGCTGCAGGTGACGCTGGCGGTCGAGCGTGAGGCCCTTGTTGACCTCGCGGTCGAGGTGGATCGCGAGCTGCGGGATGCGCAGCAGCGGGCCGGTGCGCACGAGGTGCTCGGTGCCGTCGGCCGTCACGAGCCGGCCCGCGAGCTCGAGCTCGCGGTCGAGCCACGAGTTCAGCAGCGGACCGCCGTAGACCTCGACGCCCGCCTGCAGCACGCCCTCGGAGCTCGTCGAGGCGCCCGGCTTCAGCTTGAAGGACGGCGAATCGGTGTGCGCGCCGATGATGCGGTACGCACTGGTCGCGGTCGCGGCTTCGGGCTGCACCCAGGCGATGACGGCGCCGTCGCGCACGACGACACGTCGGCCCGGGCCGGCCGGCCATTCGTCGCGCTCGTCGAGGCGTTCGAATCCCGCAGCGACGAGGCGTTCGGCGACGGCGACCGCCGCGTGGTACGACGACGGCGATTCGCGGATGAACGCGGAGAGGTCTTCGACATGGGCGTCACGTTCAACGAGGGGCATGGGTCAATCCAACACCGTGCCCGCGGCCCGCGCGAACCGGCGGCCGTCCCCGCCGGTCGAGGAGGCGCCGCGGCGCCGTCTCGAGACCACGACGGGCAGGAGCGACCTTCAGGCGAAGCGCACGCTCTGCTGCAGGCGCGTGCGCACCTCCATGACCTCGGCGCCGCCGATGAACGGCGACCCCGGAATGCCCTCGCGGATCGCGCTCGCCACCCGCGACGCCCGGGCGAGCACGACGACCGCACCGCGATTGGTGCCGCCGACCTGCAGGGGCTCGTCGGCGAACTCGTCGGGCACGACGACGATGAGCCCCGTCGGCTTGACCTTCGCCGCACGACCGATGGCCTTGGCCCTGGCGGCCAGCGCCCGGATCGGTCGTTCGCCGGCGAGCGCCTCGCCGATGAGCTCGCCGCGGCGGAAGCGCACGGGCCCGCCCCAGTCCTCGGACTGGATCGCGAACAGGCCGGTCGGGCCGAGCACGAGATGGTCGAGCTTGGGCGGCAGGCCGTGGCCCGCGGCATCCGTCGCCAGATCGTGCCAGACCGTGAAGGCGATGCCGAGCGTCGAGAGCGATCGAGCCGTCGCCTCCTCGGCGAGCGCGTCGGCGAGGAGGTGCCGGATCTCGCGGGGCGCCCGGCGCACGAGCGTCGGGTCGTAGGGGTCGGGGATCTCGTCGCCGAGGCCGACCCATTCGCGGATGCCGTCGAGGTAGCGCTGCCGGGTGAGCCCGCCGGGGTGCCCGTAGGAGCGAGCGAGCGGACGCGAGTCGCGCGGCGGGCGCGGCGGCGCGGGAGCCCACGTCGCCCGCGTGGGCTCGGCCATGGACTCGGCGCCGCGGCCGCCCCGGTCGAATGCAGCCCGTGCTGCGGGCGTGCCGACGAGGGTCCACGCGCGCTGCACGGCGTCGAACTGCGTCGTCGATCCCCCGGTGTCGGGATGCGCGTGCCGGAGCGCACGCCGGTAGGCGCGTCGGAGTTCGTCGTCGTTCGCGTCGGCGCGGACCCCGAGCACCTCGTACGGTGAGGCGGAGAGCGGACTGTCGGGCATGGGCTCGCTTTCGTTGTGCGCAGACGAGAATACCGCCGACCGACTGCGATACGGCCGTGCCCGACGCAGGCGCGGCGCGTGGCGCGGCCTGCCGCCGGAGAGCGCGAGGGCCGGCCCCGAGTTCGGGAGACCGGCCCTCGACGGGTGGATCAGGCGATCAGCCGACGGGCACGACGGCCGACGACCCCTTCACGATCGTCTGGTAGCCGCTGAGCGTGCCCGTGACCAGGACGGAGACCGCCGTGCCCTTCTGCGCCGTCGCGAGCTGGTAGGTCGACGCGGTCGCACCCGGGATCGCGGTGCCCCCCGCGTACCACTGGTACGTGAACGCCGTGCCGGTCGTCCAGCTGCCGGTCTTCGCAGTGAGCGTCGAGCCGACCTTCGCCGTGCCCGAGATCGTCGGCGTCGCCACCGTCGCGACCTTCGGCGTCACCTCGGACGTCTTCGTGATCGTCGGATACCCCGACAGGGTGCCCTTCACCGCGAGGGTGATCGTCTTGCCCGCGTGCGCAGTCGTGAGCGTGTAGGCCGACGCGGTCGCACCCGAGACCGCCGCACCGTTCACGTACCACTGGTACGTGAACGTCGTGCCGGTCGTCCACGCGCCGGTGTTCGCCTTCAACGTCGACCCGACTGCGATCCACTCCGAGATCCACGGCGTGGCGACCGTCGCGACCTTGGCCGTCGCAGCCGACGTCTTCGTGATCGTCGGATAGCCCGACAGCGCGCCCGTCACCGCGACCGTGATCGCCTTGCCGGCCTGCGCGCTCGTGAGCTTGAACGTGGAGGCCGTCGCACCCGAGATCGCCGTGCCCGAGGCGTACCACTGGTACGTCAGCGCGGTGCCGGTCGTCCACGTGCCGGTCGTCGCCGTCAGCGTGGATCCGACGGTGAGCGTGCCGGAGATCGTCGGCGTCGAGGCCGTCGCGACCGTCACCGTCGCAGCCGACGTCTTCGTGATCGTCGAGTAGCCCGACAGCGTGCCCTTCACGGCGACCGTGATCGTCGTGCCCTCCTGCGCGGACGTCAGCTTGAACGTCGACGCCGTCGCACCCGAGATCGCCGTGCCGGACGCGTACCACTGGTACGTGAACGTCGTGCCGGTCGTCCACGTGCCGGTCTTCGCCGTCAGCGTGGAGGCGACCTCGGCGGTTCCCGAGATCGTGGGCGTCGCGACCGTTGCGACGTTCGCCGTCGCCGCCGAGGTCTTCGTCACCGTGGCGTAGCCCGACAGCGTGCCCTTCACCGCGACCGTGATGGTCTTGCCCGCCTGGGCGGACGTGAGCTTGAACGTCGAAGCCGTGGCACCGGTGATCGCGGCCCCCGAGGCGTACCACTGGTAGGTGAGCGCGGTGCCGGTCGTCCATGCGCCGGCAGTCGCGGTGAGCGTCGATCCGACGGCCGCCGTTCCGGCGACGGTCGGGGTGGTCGCGGTGGCGACCTTCGCGGTCGCAGCCGACGGCTTGACGGCACGCGTGTTCCCGCCGAGCTTGCCGGTGACGGTGACCGAGACGGTCTTCCCGGCCTGCGCGCTCGTGAGCTTGAACGTCGACGCCGTGGCACCGCTGATCGCGGTGTCCGAGGCGTACCACTGGTAGGAGAGCACGGTGCCCGCGGTCCAGGTTCCGGTCACGGCCGTGAGCGTCGAGGCGACGGCCGGGGTGCCGGAGACCGTCGGCGTCGGGGCCGCATAGCCGTCGGCCTGGGACGGGCCGATGCCCGCGCTGCGTCCGGTCGCGGGTTCGTACCCCGCCAGGGTGCCGGTGACGACGACCGCGACGAGCCGTCCCTGCTGCGCCGAGGTCAGCACGAACGTCTTGCCGGTTGCACCGGCGATGTTCGTGCCGGAGGCGGTCCACTGGTACGTGAACGTCGTTCCCGTCGGCCAGGTGCCCGGCACGGCGGTCAGTGTCGCGCCGGTGACCGTGGTGCCCGTGGTCGAAGGCGTGCCGGCCGTGATGAACCCCTTCGAGATCGTGCCGACCTGGATGACGTCGGTCGCCGAGACGTATCCCGCCTTCTCGCCGACGAACCGGACGCTGACGGAGGCGCCGACCACGGATGCGGTCGGAGTGTACGTCGACGAGGTTGCGCCGGCGATCGCCGTGCCGTTCGCGAGCCACTGGTACGAGACCGTGTCGGGCTGCGTCTCCCAGGTGCCCGTGACCTGGAGCACCGAGCCGACCTGACGCGATCCGATCACGTTCAGGCTGGGCGTCGTGAGGCCGGCCGACACGTCCGCATCGAACCCGGTGAGCGCGCCCCCGGTGACCTCGATGCGCGTCGCCGAGCCGATGTCGCCCTGCAGCTTCCAGTACTGGTCGCGGTAGATGCCGGTATTGAACTGGAGTGTGTAGGTTCCTGCCGCGAGCCCCGAGAGCTCGTACGGTCCGTCCGCCGGGACGTGCTGGTACCCGACCTGCGACCACTGGCCGCTGCCGTCGAGCCTCCAGGCGATGACGTTCGCCCCGCTCTCGGGTACGGCGGACAGCGTTCCGGCGATCGATCCGGCCTGCGCGAGCGTCGCGTCGATGCCCGTCGCCCGCTGCCCGACGGCCACCGTGACGGTTTTCGCGGACGCGAAGTCGACCGCGCCCCCGTACCAACCGGGCAGCACCGAGGGTGCGTTCCACGCCCGGAACTCCACCTTGTAGGTCCCTGCGGCGAGTCCGGACACGACGAAGTCACCCTGCGGGGTCACCGAACCGCCGACCGAGCTGTTGTCGGCTGAAGCCTCGTACACGCCGACCGAGAGGCCCGCGGTGGCAGGGTCGATCCCCGCCGGCAGCGTGATGCGCCCCGAGATGCTCGACGTCCCGGTTCCGACCGCGTGGGCGGGCTGCGCAGAGAACGCGATGGCCGACATGACGAGCGCGATCACCGCGCTCATGACGACCCAGGCGCGTCGGCGCGTGGTCACGAAAGCGTTCACAGGATGCCTCCCAGCGTTGCGATGCGTCCCGGTGCATGATCGGCACGGGCACGACCTCGAGCCGGTCTCGTCGGCCGGCTGAAGTCATTGAACCACAGGCGGAGAACGGCCTCCGATTCGAGCCGTCCGAGATGACGAACGGTGTTGGCCGACGGGCGGAGCACCGCTGCAGCGCCCTCCCTCCGCCGCCGACACGGGGTGCGCCGCCGCGCCGCCTCCCGCACCTGAGGTTTCCTCGCCGATAGACTCCGGCCGGGCGGCCAGGGCCGCGGACGGAGGCGAACCATGATCGAGGTCAACTACTGGGCCGTGCTCCTCGCGACGCTGTCGACGATGATCGTCGGCTCGTTCTGGTACACGCCGGCGGTGTTCGGCAACTACTGGATGCGCGTCGCGAAGGTCGACATGGAGGACCGCAGCGCCGTCGGGCCGATCCTCACCACGCTCCTCGTGAGCTTCATCTCGGCGTGGGTGCTCGCGGTCGCGGTCACCGTCACGTGGACGGCGCTCGGCGGCAGCTTCCTGCTCGTGGCGCTCACCACGGCGCTGCTCGCCTGGGCGGGGTTCACAGCGGCGCGGTTCATCACGCACGACGCGTTCGAGGGGCGACCCGCCGGGCTCACGATCCTGAACATCGCGCACGAACTCGTCACGTTCGTCGTCATGGGGCTCATCATCGGTGCGTGGCCGCCGGCCGGCACCGTCTGACGCTGCCGGGACCGATGGTCTCGATACGCTTCGCTACTCGACCGGCGGAGCCGGGTCCGGGTCCGGGTCCGCGAAGCGCAGCATCCCGTCGTCGACGAGCGTGCGCACGGCGGGCAGCAGCTCCGCGGCGAGCGCCGCCGCATCCACCTCGAGCAGATGCGCGATCGCGGCGATGATCTGCCCGACCTCGAGGTCGCCGTCGCAGGCGCCGACGAGCGCGGCGAGCCCCGTGTCGAGCGTGATCGCCCGCCCGAACCCGCCGCCCTGGCGCAGCAGCATCGCGGTCGGGTTCTCGTCGCCTGGCCAGTGGTGCCGTTCCTCGGTGACGTCGGGTGCGACCACGAGCCGCGCCCCCGCGAGCTCGACATCGTCGAGTCGCGCCTGCGCGTCATGCGCGACGAGGCAGTCCGAGAGATGCGACCCGAGCGTCGCGCCGTCGCCGCCGAGCGGTCCGAGCAGGCGTTCGAGACGCGCGAGACGAGGGGCGTCGGATGTCGCCGGCCGGCGCAGCAGCACGTATCCGAACCCGACCTGCCGCACCCCGCGGTCGGCGAAGTCGTCGAGCCAGGCGTCGTAGAGCCGATCGAACTCGGCGCCCGGCCGGGTGCCGCCGTCGCGGATCCACGTCTCGGCGTACTCGGTGACGTGCTGCACCTCGCGCTCGACGATCCAGTGGTCGAGGCCGCTGCGCTCGACCCAGTCGGCGACGCGGTCGAACGCGTCGTCGCGGCCGCGGTACTCCCAGTTGCCGAGCAGCTGGGCGACGCCGCCGGGCTCGAGGTGCGCGCCGACCCCCGTGATCACGGCCTCGACGATGCCGTCGCCGACCATGCCGCCGTCGCGGTAGTCGTACTCGGGCACGCCGTCGCGGCGCGGCGTGATGACGAACGGCGGGTTCGAGACCACGCGGTCGAAGCGTTCGCCGGCGACCGGCTCGAAGAGGCTCCCGAGGCGGAACTCGACGCCGTCGATGCCGTTCAGCTCCATGTTCATGCGCGCGATCTCGAGCGCCCGCACCGAGATGTCGGTCGCGACGATGCGCTCGGCGAACCGCGACGCGTGCATCGCCTGGATGCCGCAGCCGGTGCCGAGGTCGAGCACGCTGGCCGCGGCATCCGGGATCATCAGGCCCGACAGGGTCGACGAGGCGCCGCCGACGCCGAGCACGTGGTGCTCGCCGAGGGCATGGCCGAGCGCGAGTTCGCCGAGGTCGGAGAGGATCCACCAGTGCCCCGCGCCGCGCGCGTCGGTGAAGGCGTAGGGCCGCAGGTCGAGCAGGGGGCGGATGCCGGTGGCCGCCGCCTCCGCCCGCCCGGCGTCGTCGACGTGTGCCGCCTCAGGGGCCGTGCCGACCAGCCCGAGCTCGATCGCCCCGTCGACCCCGAGCGCGGGCAGCGCGTGCGCGAGCTCGGCGCGCGGAACGGTCAGCCCGAGCACGAACAGCTCGGCGAGGGTCGCGAGGTCGGCGGATGCCGCGTGCTCGGCGCGCCTGGCGTCGAGCACCCGCCTCGCGGGCACGCGCTGTGCGCGGTGCAGCGCGGCCGCCGCTTCGGCGCCCCACAGCGACTCGAGCGACGCGACGTGGAACCGCGCGGACTCGAGGTCGTCGCGCAGGCGCCCGAGCAGCTCAGCCCGGCGCTCGGCCGTCGCGGTGCCGGTGCGGTCGGGGTCGAAGGCCTGGTGCGCGTCCATCCGTCCATTCAACCAAACGCCGCGCGGGCACGACCGGTGTCATCGGGCGTCACGCCCGTGACATCCGATGTCCATCTGGGGTGACGCCCCGTAACCCGCGCGACACACGGCCCCCGTAGCGTTGGTTACGATCGAGACAGCGAGGGGAGGTCGCCATGACACACGCGACGATGCTGGAGAACCTGCGGCAAGACGCCAGAGACGAGCTCTCTGCGCTCATCGAGCTGCGATGCCGACTCGGTGAGGACCCGTGGGTCTTCCTGCCCGACCTTCCGTCGGTCGACGAGCAGGTGGTCGCCACGCTCCGCGAGGAGCGCCTGCACGACGAGCGGTGGATCCCGGCACGGGCCCGCGCCTATCACCCCGCCGCGCGCGAGGGTGCGGCCGCGAAGTTCGAGTTCGACCTCCTGCGCGAGATCGCGCTCGAGCACCCCGAACTGAGCTCGGCCGTGTGGAAGGTGCTCGACCGGGTTCCGTCGGCCTGGTAGCCCGGGAGCTCGGTCAGCCCGGGAGCTCGGTCAGCCGGGCCGCGCGCCGCTGCACGCGCATCCACGTGATGAACCCGAGGATCGTGAACGCTCCGTAGAACAGGTACAGGAACGCCGACGCGTAGTACCCCGCGCTGATGAGCAGCGGAACCCCGACGAGGTCGACCGCGACCCAGATGAGCCAGAACTCCGTCCAGCCCTTGGCCATGCCGTAGGTCGCGAGCAGCGACCCCATGAAGATCCACGCGTCGGCCCACACGGGTTCGAACGAGCCGAGCGCCCGGAAGATGGGCGTGAGCACGAGCGTGCCGCCGACCATGCCGACGCCGAGGAGCACGCGCACCTTCCAGCCGGCCCATCGCGGCTCGACGGCCGGGGTGTCGCCACCGCCCGCACGTTGATGCTGCGACCAGCGCACCCAGCCGTAGATCGACACGATGATGAACATGACCTGCCGAGCGGCCTGCCCGAGCAGGTTCACGGGGTTCGGGGTGTCGAACACCGCGCCGAGGAACACCGTGAAGAGCAGCGCGTTGCCGACGATGCCGACGGGCCACGCCCAGATCTTGCGCCGCAGTCCGCCGAGCGCGCTCGCGAGGCCGAACAGGTTGCCGACGATCTCGCGCCACAGGATCACCTGGTCGCCGATGACGAGTTGCGCGTCGAACAGCCACTCGATCGGGTTCACGGGACGGTGCTCCCCGAGTCGGTGCTCCCCGATGCCTCGGTTCCGGATGCCGCGGGCCGGCCGCGCTTTACCCGGAGCCGGGTCGCGAGCCCGGCGATCGCCCGCCATCCGAGCAGCAGGAGTGCGAGCGTGAGGGTCGCGACGATGACGAACGCGATCGCCGTGCCCTGACCGGATGCCGCGCGCAGCAGCATGCCGACGACCACGGCCGCGACCCAGACGACGACCCCGGTCGGCCAGACGGCGAGCGGGCGACGCCACGCGCGTGCGACGAGCCAGCCGACCGCGGCGCCGGCGAGGAACGGCCAGGCCGTGCCCCAGACGCCCATGAGGTCGAGCCCCTCGGCATGGCTGCTGCGACCGATGACCGCGAACACGATCACGAGCACGACGTCGAGCGCCGCCGCGAGCACGACGGTGCGGACGCCGGTCGCCCGCTGCGGATCCGAGGGTGAAGTCACGCCCTCATGGTACGGCCCGACCGATCCCGGGTTCACCGGTGCGCTCCGCACGAGCTCGGCCGGAGATGCTGGACACTGGAACGGTGCCCGTCATCACCGCCGTGCTCGGCGACATCACGACGCAGGACGTCGATGCGATCGTGAACGCCGCGAACAACGGCATGCGCGGCGGCGGCGGCGTCGACGGCGCAATCCACCGGGCCGGCGGCCCGGCGATCCTCCGGGACTGCATCGCGCGGTTCCCCGACGGGCTCGCGACCGGCGACGCCGGGTGGACGACGGCCGGAGCGCTGGGTGATCCACACAGTCGGCCCGAACTTCGCCGCCGGACAGCGCGATCGTTCGCTGCTCGTGTCCTGCTACCGACGATCGCTCGAGGTCGCCGAGGAGCTCGGTGCACGCACGGTGGCATTCCCGCTCATCAGCGCAGGCGTCTACGCGTGGCCCCTCGACGATGCGGTCGCGGCGGCCGTCGAGACGATCGAGTCGACGCCGACCCGCGTCGACGAAGTGCGGATCGTCGCATTCTCCGACGCCGCGTACGACCGGGTGCGCAACGCGCTTCGGGAGCGCGACCCACGCTGAGCCCGAGCGACGCGCCGAGAACCGAGGCGAAGCCAGGCGGAGTCGTTCGCGCATCGCCTCTGCCAGTTGCGCCTCAGCGTTGAGGCGCAACTGAGATAGGGCAGGGGCGATCGATCGATCAGCCGAGGACCGCGAGCGCCGCGAGATCGACTGAAGCGTGCACGGGCAGCGCGCACACGAACGATGCGCAGCGATAGGCCGAGGGCGCGCCGCGCAGCGCAGTGCGGCCCTCGAACAGCTCGAATCCGGCCGCCGCGAAGGCGCTCGCCTGGGCCTCGGTGACGATCGCCGTGAGGGATGCCGCATGCCGACGGCTCTCGGCCACGAGCTCCTCCTCCGATGCGGGCGTCCTGGCCGCGGCATCCGGAACCGGGTCGGGGACGACCGTCACGAGCTGCACGAGCGGCGCGTCGAGGCGCGCCATGAGGGCGAGCGAGCCGCCGAAGGCGATGGGCCGGGTCACGGCGATGCCGGCGACCTCGCCCATCGCGCCGCGAGCGAGCCCGAGATACGCCTCGCCCGCTCCGAGCGCGAAGAGGCGCCACGCGGCATCGGCGCAGGCCGTGAGTCCCGACGGCGTCGCGCCCTCGGCGGGATCCGACGGGAGGGCGAGTCCACGCGCCGCGAGCACGGGGTCGGCTCCGCCCGGTGCGGCGAATCCCGATGCCGTGGTGGCACCGTCGATGAGCGCGCGTGCCGTCACCGCGTACGACGCCGCTCCCGTGGCGAGCGCGAGGTCGATGAGTCCGCCGGCCAGCATGCCCACGTCTTCGAGGGTGGCCACGGCACCGGAGACCTCACCGCCGAGCGACGCGCGCACGAGCGTGCCGTCGGCACGCAGATGCAGGGCGAGCACCGCGTCGGCGGCTCGCCGTGCGGACTCCACGGCGGCGGCGCCGTCGGATCCGCCGAGCACGGCCCCGAATCGGGCGAGCGCCCCGATGGCGAGTCCGTTCCAGCCCGCGAGCACCTTGTCGTCGAGCGCGGGCGGCGGCTGCGACCTCCGCTCGTCGCGCGTGAGGGCGTAGTACCCGCCCTCGGTGCGCGCGCCGTCGACCAGGCTCTCGGAATCCTGCGCGCTCGCGAACCCGCCCGACGAGAGTTGCATGACCTCGCGAAGGAAGTCGGCGACCCCGGCGGCGAGCGCACCCAGCTCATCGCGCGACGCCGACCCCGCGGCATCCGCGCCGGTCAGGAGTTCTGCGAGCACGCGCAGCAGCAGCGCGTTGTCGGTGAGCATGCGCTCGTAGTGGGGCTCGCTCCAGTCGGCGCGCGTCGCGTAGCGGAAGAACCCGCCCTCGACCGGGTCGCGGAGCGGCGAGCGGCCCATCGCGAGCAGGGTGCGCTCGGCGAGCGCGCGCCCCTCGGCGCCGGACGCGACGAGGAAGTCGAGCACGGGCGCGACCGGGAACTTCGGCGCACCGCCGAATCCGCCGTGCACCCGATCTTCATCGGCGGCGAGCGCCGAGACCGCGCCGGCGAGTTCGACGGCCCCGGGCAACGCGCCCGAGGTCGAGGCGACGGATGACGCGGCCAGCGCCTCGGCCACGGCACCCGCGGTCTCGTCGAGCTCGTCGCGGCGCTCGCGCCAGGCATCCGTGACGGCGACGAGCACGTCCATGAACGCGGGAACGCCCTGCACCGCCCGCGGCGGGAAGTACGTGCCCGCGTAGAACGCGCGCCCCTCGGAGGTCGCGAACGCCGTGAGCGGCCAGCCGAGCTGCTTCGTGAACGCCGACGCCGCCGCGAGATAGCTCGCGTCGACGTCGGGGTGCTCCTCGCGGTCGACCTTGATCGCCACGAAGTGCTCGTTCAGGTACGCCGCCACGGCGGGGTCGCTGAAGCTCTCGCGCGCCATGACATGGCACCAGTGGCAGGTCGCATAGCCGATCGAGACGAGCACGGGCACGTCGCGCTCACGGGCCGCCGCGAACCCCGCCTCACCCCACGGGTACCAGTCGACGGGGTTGTCGGCGTGCGAGCGCAGGTACGGGCTGAGCGCCGCGGCGAGTCGATTCATCCGCTCAGTTGACCTCGTCGGGGTGCGAGCTCACGCGGCCCTCGCGTTCGAGGCCTGTAATCGCGACCATCTCGTCGCTCGTGAGCTCGAAGCCGAACACGTCGAAGTTCTCGGCCATGCGCTCGCGGCGGTTCGACTTCGGGAACACCACGTGGCCGCGCTGCAGGTGCCAGCGGATGACGACCTGCGCGGGCGTCACCCCGTGGGCGGCGGCCGCGGCGGTCACCTCCGGCAGCTCGAGGAGGGGGTACTTGCCCTGCCCGAGCGGGCCCCATGCCTCGATCACGATGCCGCTCGACTCGGCGAACTGGGTGGTCGCGCGCTGCTGGTGGTACGGGTGCAGCTCGATCTGGTCGACCGCGGGCACGATGCCGGTCTCGGTGATGATCCGCTCGAGGTGGTGCGCGAGGAAGTTCGAGACGCCGATCGACCGGGTGCGGTCGGTGTCGCGCAGCTGCTCGAACGCCCGCCAGGTCTCGACGTAGCGGTCGCGTGCGGGCGTCGGCCAGTGAATGAGGTAGAGGTCGACGTACTCGAGCCCGAGTCGTTCGAGGCTCGCGTCGAACGCGTCGCGCACCTTCGCCGCATCGCCCTGGTCGTCGTTCCAGAGCTTGGTCGTGATGAACAGCTGTTCGCGCGGGATGCCGGAAGCCGCGATCGCGCGCCCGACGCCCTCCTCGTTGCCGTAGATGCGAGCCGTGTCGAGGTGACGGTAGCCGACCTCGAGCGCGTCGCTCACGATGCGTTCGGTCTCGCCCGGATCGACCTTGAACACCCCGAACCCGAGCTGGGGGATCGAGAATCCGTCGTTGAGCTGGACACGGGGAACGAGCTGATCGGTCATGCCTCCATCCCATCACGGGCGTCGTGACGGCGACAGGGGTTGCGCCGAGGGCGAAGCCGGAGCGCGACGCCCGCACCGCCCGCACGCGACATACGATGGAGGGCTGATGTCGACGCCTGCGCAGATCCCCGTGATCACCTACCCCGCCGAACTGCCCGTCTCGGGGCAGCGCGAGGAGATCGCGCGCGCCCTGCGCGAGAACCAGGTCGTCATCGTCGCGGGCGCGACCGGCTCGGGCAAGACCACGCAGCTGCCGAAGATCTGCCTCGAGCTCGGCCGCACGTCGATCGCGCACACGCAGCCTCGTCGCATCGCCGCACGCACGATCGCCGAGCGCATCTCCGAGGAGCTGCAGGTCGAGCTCGGCGACCTCGTGGGCTACCAGGTGCGCTTCACCGACAAGGTGAGCGATGCGACGCGTATCAAGGTGATGACCGACGGCATCCTGCTGAACGAGATCCACCGCGACCGCGACCTGCGCAAGTACGACACGATCATCATCGACGAGGCGCACGAGCGCAGCCTCAACATCGACTTCCTGCTCGGGTACCTCAAGCGTCTGCTCCCCCGCCGACCCGACCTCAAGGTCATCGTCACGAGCGCGACGATCGACCCCGAGAGCTTCGCGCGGCACTTCGCGAGCGAGACGGATGCCGCGGGCGCGCCGCTGCCCGAGCCCGTGCCCGCCCCCGTGATCGAGGTCTCGGGCCGCACCTACCCCGTCGAGGTGCGCTACCGCCCGCTCGTCGCCGAGCAGGGCGCGGGCGCCGGTGGCGACGACAGCGACGACGAGGGCGCCGCGGCCGACGACAAAGACGTGCAGCGCGGCATCCTCGACGCCCTCGACGAGCTCGACCGGGAGTCGTCGGGCGACGTGCTCGTGTTCCTCTCGGGCGAGGGCGAGATCCGCGACGCCGAGGCGGCGGTGCGCGCGCACTACGGCACGGCCCGCGGCGGGCGGGGCGGCGAGACCGAGGTGCTCCCCCTCTACGGGCGCCTCTCGTCGGCCGACCAGCACAAGGTGTTCGAGCCGTCGAAGGTCGCCGGCCTGCGTCGACGCGTCGTGCTCGCCACGAACGTCGCCGAGACGAGCCTGACGGTGCCCGGCATCCGCTACGTCGTCGACGCGGGCACCGCGCGCATCAGCCGATACTCGGTGCGCTCGAAGGTGCAGCGACTGCCCATCGAGGCGATCTCGCAGGCGTCGGCGAACCAGCGTTCGGGCCGCTCGGGCCGCACGAGCGACGGCATCGCGATCCGCCTCTACTCCGAAGACGACTTCGAGCGCCGGCCCGAGTACACCGACCCCGAGATCCTGCGCACGAACCTCGCGGCCGTGATCCTGCAGATGGCATCGCTCGGCCTCGGCCCGATCGAGGAGTTCCCCTTCCTCACGCCGCCCGACGGGCGCGGCATCCGCGACGGCCTCGACCTGTTGCGCGAGCTCGGCGCCCTCGAAGACGACCGCGGCGACCGGGCCGGGCGCGGCGAGCGGGCCGCTCGGGCAGAAGACGACGAGCGAGCGGATGCCGGTGGCGGGCGCGGTCGCGACCGCGGCGACCGCGACCGCACGGCCGCCCGTGGCCCGCAGCTCACGCGCATCGGCCGGCAGCTCTCGCGCCTGCCGATCGAACCCCGCTTCGCCCGCATGGTGCTGGAGTCCAAGACGCAGGGCGTCTCGCGCGAGGTGCTCGCGATCGTCGCGGGCCTGACCGTGCAGGATCCGCGTGAACGCCCGCTCGAGCGGCGCGAGGTCGCCGACGGGTTCCATGCCAGGTTCGTCGACCAGACGAGCGACTTCCTGACGCTGCTGAACCTCTGGAACCACCTCGAGGCCAAGCAGCGCGAGCTCTCGGGCAGCGCGTTCCGGCGCATGTGCAAGTCGGAGTACCTGAACTACCTGCGCATCCGCGAGTGGCAGGACCTCGTGCGCCAGTTGCGCAGCCTCGCGAAGCCGCTCGGCCTGCATATCGCGAACGAGGCGGGCGAGCCCAACGGCGACGGCATCCACCGAGCGCTCCTCGCGGGCCTCCTCTCGCAGATCGGCCTGCGCGACGACTCGAAGACCTCGACCGGTCGCGGCGGAGCGGGCTCGGCGCGAGAGTCCGAACGCAAGGGCCGTCGCCAGCAGGCGGAGTTCGTGGGCGCCCGCAGCACGCGCTTCGTGGTGTTCCCCGGTTCCGCGCTCGCGAAGAAGCCGCCGGCCGCGATCATGAGCGCCGAGCTCGTCGAGACGAGCCGGCTCTTCGCCCGGACGAACGCGGCCATCGATCCGGCGTGGGCCGAGCAGCTCGCGGGCCCGCTCGCGAAGCGCTCGTTCAGTGAACCGCGCTGGGAGCGCCGCCAGGGCTCGGCCGTCGCCGACGAGAAGATCACGCTGTTCGGCGTGCCGATCGTCGCGAAGCGCCGCATCCAGCTCTCCCGCGTCGACCCCGAGCTGGCGCACGAGCTGTTCGTGCGCCACGCGCTCGTCGAGGAGGACTGGGACTCCGGTCGCCTCGACCGGCGCGTCTTCGGCTTCGTGCGCGCCAACCGCGAACTGCTGCGCCAGCTCGGCGAGGTCGAGGAGCGCACGCGCCGCCGCGACATCCTCGTGGGCGACGAGACGGTCATGCGCTTCTACGAGACTCGGGTGCCGGCGGATGTCGCCGACGTGCGGGCGTTCGAACGCTGGTGGCGTGCCGAGCACCGTCGAAACCCCGACCTGCTCACGATGACGCGCGCCGACCTGCTCGGCGACGACGCCGTGGCCGACTCGGGCGACGGGTTCCCCGACCGGTGGAAGCAGGGCGACCAGACGTACTCGCTCTCGTACCGGTTCGAACCCGGCACCGACGACGACGGCGTGACCGTGGTGGTGCCGATCGTGCTGCTGCCGCGCATCAGCCCCGCCGGTTTCGACTGGCAGGTGCCCGGCCTCCGCGACGAGCTCATCACGGCGCTGCTGCGCACCCTGCCCAAGGTGATCCGCCGGCAGGTCGTGCCGGCGGCCGAATGGGCCGCGAAGATCGCCGCCGAACTGCCCTCCGGCCCCGAGCGCGGTGAGGGGCGCGACGCGTTCACGGCCGTGGTCGGGCGCACGATCCGCGCGCTGACCTACGCGCCCGTCGACCCGAGCGACTTCGACCTCGAGCGCGTGCCGCCGCACCTGCGCGTCACGTACCGTGCGGCCGACGAGCGCGGCCGCACGCTCGGCACCTCCAAAGACCTCGCCGCCCTGCAGGCGAAGCTCGCCGACCGCACGCGCGAGGCCGTCGCGAAGGCGATCACGGCGACTCCGGATGCCGGTGGCCGACGCCGACCCGGTCGTGACGCGGCATCCGGCCCGGCGTCCGACGCCCGCCGCGGGGCGCCCGCGACGCCGCCCGCCGCGGTCGATCCCGCGCTCGCCGAGCGCTCGGGCATCACGGCGTGGGAGTGGGACGACCTGCCCGCCCACCTCGACACGCGTCAGGCCGGCAACGTGATCCGCGCGTACCCCGCGCTCGTCGACGAGAAGACGGGCGTGGCGCTGCGGCTCGTGGCCACGGCCGAGGAGCGCGATCGGGCGTCGCGCCGCGGCATCCGTCGCCTGCTCGTGCTCGCCACGCCGACGCCCGTCGCCTACGTGCAGGAGCACCTGTCGAACGACGAGAAGCTCGCCCTCGCCACGAGCTCCTACACGGGAACGCGCGCGCTGCTCGACGACTGCGTCGCGGCGTGCGTCGACGCCGAGCTGCGGGCCAGGCACCCCGACGGGCTCCTCCGCACGCGCGAGGAGTTCGAGGCCGTGCGCGACGCCGTCGCCGCAACGATCATGGACCGCATGTTCGAGACCGTCGCACTCGTCGCCCGCATCCTCCGCACGGCGCGCGAGGTCGACCGGGCGATCTCGAAGGCGTCGAGCATCAACCTCATGTCCTCGCTCGGCGATGCGCGCGCGCAGCTCGAGGGCCTCGTGCCCGCCGGGTTCGTGTCGGCGACCGGCCTCGAGCGGTTGCGGCACCTGCCGCGCTACCTCGACGCGATCGCCGCGCGCATCGCGAAGCTCGTCGAGAATCCCGGCCGCGATCGGCAGGCGATGAACCAGTTCACGCCGTCCTTCGAGGCGTTCGAGGCCGCGGGCGGGCGGGTGCCGATCGACCCCGAGGCGCCCGAACGGCTCGTGCGCGTGCGGTGGATGCTCGAGGAGCTGCGCGTCAGCCTCTTCGCGCAGGAGCTCCGCACCGCCGAATCCGTCTCGCCGCAGCGCATCGCGAAGGCGCTCGCGGGCTGACGCCAGCAACCGACGCGGCGTCCACCCGCGCGCGCCGGACGCGCCCCGACGTACCCTCGCCCGCGGCATCCGCCTCGATAGAGTGGTGCCACCGTGGCCAGCTACACCGATCTCCTGAAGACCCCGGGCGTCGCTCGCATCATCGCCGCCCAGCTCACCGCGCGCTTCCCGTCGGGCATGCTCTCGCTCGCGTTCCTGCTGCACATCGAGCAGACGACCGGGTCGTACGGCTCGGCGGGCCTCGTGCTCGCGGCCACGTCGATCGGCCAGGCGATCGCGGGCCCGCTCACGAGCCGGCTCATGGGCCGCCTCGGCATGCGCCCGGTGCTCATCGTCACCACGATCCTGTGCGTCGCGGGCATCGTGTCGATCGGGCTCCTGCCGTTGACCGTGCCGCTCTACATGACCGTCGGCTTCATCACGGGCCTCGCGACGCCGCCCGTCCAGCCGGCCGTGCGCACGATCTACCCGAAGATGGTCAACTCCCGCCAGCTGACCCCGCTCTTCTCGCTCGACGCGTCGGCTCAGGAGATCATCTGGGTCGTCGGCCCGGTCATCACGACCCTCGTCGCGACGCAGATCGGCACGATCTGGGCGATCATGCTCGCCGCGGTGCTCATGGTCATCGGCGGCGCGTGGTTCATCAGCTCGCCCGAGCTCGGGCGCGTGCGCATCCCGCGTTCGAAGCGCAGGTTCGGCGTCGTGCTCAGCCGGCCGGCCGTGCTGCTCGCGACCGTCGTCGGGTTCCTCCTCATCGGCGCGTGCGCCGCGGTCGAGGCCGGTGTCGTCGCGGTGTTCGGCCATGGCGGGCCCGAGGCCGGACTCGTGCTCGCGATCTTCTCGGTCGGATCGCTCGCCGGCGGCCTGCTCTTCGGACACATCCCGATCGGCCCGTGGGCCACGGCCCGCCGCATGTTCATCGTGTTCGCGGGCATGGCGCTCGCGGCGTTCGTCATGGACTTCTGGTGGCTCTCGGCGACCCTGTTCATCGCGGGCATCGGCATCGCGCCCGCCCTCGCCGTGCTGTTCTCGATCGTCTCCGCGAGCGTGAAGTTCTCCGACACGGCCGAGGCCTACGGCTGGGTCGGCACCGGACAGCTCATCGGCGCCGCGCTCGGCTCGGCGCTCGCGGGCTTCTCCATCGACGGCTACGGCGCACAGGGCGCGTTCTGGATCGCCGCGGGCTTCGCGTTCGTGGGCGTGCTCGTGCCCGCGCTCGGCCGCCGATGGCATCCCGACCTGCGGGGCCGCGACGCGAGCCCGATCCCCGACACCGAACCCGTGCCCATGCAGCCGAGCTGATCGGAGCTCCCGTGACCGACGCCCCACTCCCCCTCGCCCCCCGGCTCGACCTCGCCGGCGGTGCCCGCATCCCGCAGCTCGGCTTCGGGCTCTACAAGGTGCCCGCGACGGATGCCACGGGCCTGGCGCTCGCGGCCATCGACGCCGGCTACCGGCACCTCGACACGGCCGCGTTCTACGCGAACGAGGCCGAGGTCGGGCAGGCCGTGCGCGAGAGCGACGTGGCCCGCGAAGACCTCTTCGTCACGAGCAAGGTCTGGCGCGACGACAACGGGTACGACGCGACGCTGCGCGCGTTCGACGTCTCGATGCGGAACTTCGGCCTCGAGACGCTCGATCTCTACCTGATCCACTGGCCGGTGCCGTCGACCGATCTCTACGTCGACACGTGGCGCGCGCTCGTGCGGCTCCAGTCCGAGGGCCGGGTGCATTCGGTGGGCGTCTCCAACTTCCACGTGCACCACGTCGATCGCATCGTCGCCGAGACCGGCGTCGCGCCGGCCGTCAACCAGGTGGAGCTGCACCCGTGGCTGCCGCAACGCGAGCTGCGCGACGACCACGCGGCACGCGGCATCCGGGTCGAGGCGTGGTCGCCGCTCGCGCGCGGGCGCGTGCTCGACGATCCGACGCTCGCACTCATCGCCGCCCGCCACGACCGGAGCCCCGCGCAGGTCGTGCTGCGCTGGCACGTGCAGCAGGGCGTCATCGCGATCCCGAAGGCCTCGTCGCCGGCCCGCCTGCGCGAGAACCTCGACGTGTTCGACTTCGAGCTCGACGAGGTCGACCTCGCGGCGATCGCGGCCCTCGAGTCGGGCGAGCGAACGGGCCGCGACCCCGACTTCGACTGAGCGCGGCGCCGCCCGACACTCGGCGCCGACTGCCGCCGAACGAGCGGGCGACGCGGTTCGTTGGGGCCGTTCGACGACTCCCAGCAAAGCGCAATGCGATCGTGATCGCACTCCCAGTCGGCGCCCAGACAGCGGGTTCGCGCTCGGCGCTACGGTGTGCGCATGAGAGCCTCGCAGCGCAGCACCCGCATCGGAGTCGAGCGTCATCAGCAGTCGACGGCAGAAGCCGGCGACCACCGGCATCCGCTCGCCCGAAGGCGACGACGCGGCGCCGTCGCACCGATCGCGGGTGCCGGCGCCGTGCTGCTGATCGCCCTGCTCGCCGGCTGCTCGGCCGGCAGCGACGCGTCGATGTCGCAGCAGGCCCCTGCGCTCGACGCACCGGCCGGTGCCGAGTCGCTCGACGGTGCGGTGACGCTCGACGCCGAAGCGGGCGCCGACGCCGACGCCT
This sequence comes from Agromyces allii, assembly GCF_009749385.1. Lineage (GTDB taxonomy): Bacteria > Actinomycetota > Actinomycetes > Actinomycetales > Microbacteriaceae > Agromyces > Agromyces allii. The sequence goes on from NZ_WBIN01000001.1 coordinate 432,002, forward strand.
CGTCGAGCGCGGTCGAGGCCGAACGCAGCGTGGTCACCACGGGCGACGTGCGCATCACGGTCGACGACCCGGTGGATGCCGCGGCCGAAGCGGTGCGCATCACGCAGCAGGCGGGCGGGCGCGTCGACCAGCGCACCGAGAACCCCGGGCCGACCGGCGACCCCGAGTCGGCCTCGGCGTCGCTGACGCTTCGCATCCCGGCCGACCGGCTCGACCCCGTGCTCGGCGAGCTCCGCGAGCTCGGCGACGTCACCTCGGTCACCATGGACGCGACGGACGTCTCGCAGCAGCACGACGACCTCGATGCCCGCATCAGCGCCCTCGAGACCTCGATCGGGCGCATGACGGCCCTGCTCGCCGAAGCGAAGGACATCGGCGACCTCATGGCGATCGAGTCCGAGCTCACGACACGACAGGCCGACCTCGACGCGCTCGTGCAGCAGCGCGACGGGCTCGACGACCGCATCGCCTACTCGACCCTGACCGTCGGGTTCTCGACGGTGCCGGTCGTGGTCGCGCCGGAGCCCGCACCCGAGGGCTTCTGGGGAGGACTCGTCACCGGATGGAACGGCCTGCTGCTCTTCCTCGGCTGGGCCGGCGTGATCATCGGCGTGCTGCTGCCGTGGCTGCTCGCCGGGCTCGTCGTCGCCATGGCCGTCCTCGCCGTCCTCCGGCTCGTTCGCGGGCGCGGCACCCGAGCGACGGGTGCCGCGGCGGGCGCCGCAGCGGCCGATGCCGGGGCCGGCGGGCCGGCCGACCCGCCCGCGGAGCCCGCCGCCTCGGGTGCTTCGGAGGCCGCGGCATCCGACCGAGACCTCGCGCCCCGGGCGTAATCTGGCGACGTGACCGCGACGACGCCCCCCGAGACCCTGCTCGACGACGACCTGCTCGAACGCTTCCGAGAGCGCGCCGCGCGCTACGACCGCGACAACGTGTTCTTCGACGAGGATCTCGCCGAGCTGCTCGAGATCGGCTACCTGCGCGCGCTCGTCCCGACGCGGTTCGGCGGGCTCGGCTGGGGGCTCGACGACGCCGTGCGCGGGCAGATGCGCCTCGCCGGCGCCGCGCCCGCGACGGCCCTCGCCGTGAACATGCACCTCGTGTGGACCGCGGTCGCGAAGATCCTCGCCGATCGCGGCGACGACACGCTCGAGTTCCTCCAGCGCGAGGCCGGCGCCGGCGAGGTCTTCGGGTTCGGCATCAGCGAGGCCGGCAACGACCTCATGCTGTTCGGTTCGAGGACCACGGCCGACCCGCAGCCCGACGGCGGGTACCGCTACGCGGGCCGCAAGATCTTCACCTCGCTCTCGCCCGCGTGGACCAGGCTCGGCACCATGGGGCTCGACACGACGTCGGCCGACGCCCCGAAGCTCGTCTACGGCTTCATCGACCGCGAAGACCCCGACGTGAAGATCCTCGACGACTGGGACACGCTCGGCATGCGCGCGAGCCAGAGCCGCACGACCGTGCTCGACGGCGCGTACGCGGCAGCCGACCGCATCGTGCGGCGGCTCGACCCGGGGCCGAACGCCGACCCGCTCGTGTTCGGCATCTTCGCGAGCTTCGAGCTGCTGCTCGCCTCGGTCTACGCGGGCATCGGCGCGCGTGCGCTCGACCTCGCGGTGGCTGCGGCGCACCGGCGCACGTCGATGAAGCGCGACGGCGCGCCGTACGCCCACGACCCCGACATCCGCTGGCGCATCGCGGATGCCGCGCTCGCCCAGGAAGCCCTCGAACCGCAGCTGCTGGCCGTCGCCCGTGACCTCGACGGGCTCGTCGACCACGGCTCGAAGTGGTTCGCGAAGCTCGTCGGCGTGAAGATCCGCTCCACCGAGACCGCGAAGCAGGTGGTCGACCAAGCCGTGCGCGTCGCCGGCGGATCGAGCTACTTCGCCGGATCCGAGCTCGGGCGGCTCTACCGCGACGTGCTCGCGGGCATCTTCCACCCCTCCGACGACGAGTCGGCGCACTCGACCGTGGCGAACGCCTGGCTGGGGCCGATTCCCGAGTGACGGGCGGCGCGACGCGGCATCCGCTCGGTAGACTGCCCTCGTGCGGTGATCACGCCGCGAGTTCGTCGAGGAGGTCGTCGTGAGCGCCGTTCTGTTCATCATCGCCATGGCCGTGTTCGTGTTCGGCATGTGGCTCATGGGCAACGCCACGCACATCGTCGGGTTCGAGGCGATCGTGTTCTTCGCCGGGATCGTGTGCATCGCGATCTCGATGGCGATCCCGATGAGCTTCCTCGGCCGAAGCGACCGGGCCTGAGCACCGCCCGATGACCCTCCCCGCGCAGGACACCCGCGTCACCTACCCGTCGGGCGAGCTCGTCCAGCGCGCCGTCGTGCTGCACGTCGAGCCCCTCGCCGACGGGCGGGTCGCCGTGCTGACCGATGTCACGAGCTTCCACCCGGTCGACGCGGCCTGGCCCGACCAGCCCGCCGACGTCGGCACGATCGCCGTCGACGGCACCGAGTCCGCCGTGCTCGACGCGGTGGTCGCCGCGACCGACGGCACCGACCTCTTCGTCGGCTCCGACATCCCCGTGCGCAAGGGCACCGAGGGCTGGGCCTTCCTCGTCGCGCACCTGGTCGACGCGGGCGCCGCGATCGCGGAGGGCGACGAGGTCGTCATCACGGCCGATCCTGCGGCGCGGCACGCCCTCTCGCTCGGCCACACGGCCTGCCACGCGGCATCCCTCGCCCTGAACGCGGCCCTCGAGTCACGGTGGTCGAAGCCGGCTCGCACCGACGCGCTCGGCCGCCCCGACTTCGACGGCATCGCGATCGCGTCGAGCCGCATCGAGCCGTTCGGATCGGTCGACCGGTACCGCCTCAACAAGTCGCTGCGCCGGGCCGGGTTCGATGTCGCGAGCCTCGTCGACGAAGACCTCGACGTGCTCGCCCAGACCGTCACGGCCACGGTCGTGTGGTGGATCTCCTCCGGCTCCCCCGTGCGCGTCGACCGTGCCGGCGACGCACTCACCGATCGACGCACGTGGGTCGCCGAGCTGCCCGACGGCACGGCCGAGATCCCCTGCGGCGGCACGCACGTCGGCTCCCTCGGAGCCCTCGGCGAGGCCCGCATCGCCTTCGAGCTCGTCGACGACGAGGGCACGCCCGTGCTCGAGATGCGCACGCGCGTCACCGGCTGAGGCCGGGCACGCGCGACGCGCCGCCGCCGGGCTTCGCCGAACCGGACGGACGCCCCCTCAGCGGGGTTACGATATCCGCTGTGGGTATTCGCATCGAGAAGGTCGACCTGCCGGGCATCGGCGTGCGTCACGACCTGGTGACCGAAGGCGGGCGTCGCATCAGCGTCGTCTCGCACCGCGACGGCGAGCGCGATCTCGGCGTCTTCGACCGTGACGATCCCGACGCGTGCCGCGACTCGATCCAGCTGAACGACGACGAGGCGGCGGCGCTGGCCGACGTGCTCGGCGCCTCGGTCATGCTGAGCCGACTCACGAGCCTCAGCGACGAGACCGCGGGCCTCTACACCGAGCAGATCGCCCTGCCGACCGATTCGCCGTATCTGAATCGCACGCTCGGCGAGACGAAGGCCCGAACCCGAACGCACGCGTCGATCGTGGCGATCGTGCGCGACGGCACGATCATCCCCTCCCCGACGCCCGCCGACCACCTGCGGGCGGGCGACGTCATCGTCGCCGTCGGAACACGAGAAGGACTCGACGGAGTAGCCAAGCTGCTCGCCAACGGCCCCGACTGATCGCCGGGCGCCGCCGATGCACGACACCACACTGCTGCTGATCGAAGTCGGCGCGCTGCTGCTCATCATGAGCCTGGCCGGGCGCCTCGCCCTGCGCATCGGCATGTCGCCGATCCCGTTCTACCTGGTCATCGGACTCGCGTTCGGCGAGGGCGGCCTCGTTCCGCTCGACGCGAGCGCGGAGTTCCTCGAGGCCGGCTCCGAGATCGGCATCATCCTGCTGCTCGCCCTGCTCGGGCTGGAGTACACGGCGACCGAGCTCTTCGAGAGCCTGAAGTCCGCTCGCGCGGCGGGCATCGTCGACGCGCTCATGAACGCCGTGCCGGGCGCGCTCGTCGCGCTCATCATGGGCTGGGGTCCGCTCGCGGCGGTGGCCCTCGCGGGCGTCACCTGGGTGTCCTCGTCGGGCGTGGTCGCCATGATGCTGCGCGACCTCGGACGCCTGTCGAACCGCGAGACGCCCGCGATCCTCGGCGTGCTCGTGATCGAAGACCTGGCGATGGCGTTCTACCTGCCCGTGCTGTCGGCGCTCGCGGTCGGCGCGACGTTCCTGCAGGGCGCGGTCGGCGTCGCGATCGCCCTCGCCGTCGTGAGCGTGATCCTCTTCGTCGCGCTGCGGCACGGGCACATCGTGTCCAGGCTGTTCCCGGCCGACCAGTACGAGCCGCTGCTGCTCGGCGTGCTCGGCCTCACGATGCTCGTCGCCGGGCTCGCCGCGCAGGTGAGCGTGTCGTCCGCCGTGGGCGCGTTCCTCGTCGGCATCGCCCTGTCGGGCCGCGTCGCCGCGAACGCGAGCCGGGTGCTGACGCCGCTCCGCGACCTGTTCGCGGCCACCTTCTTCGTGTTCTTCGGCATCACGTCCGACTCGTCGTCGCTCTGGTCGATGGTGCTGCCGGCGTTCGTGCTCGCGGTCGTCACGATCGCCACGAAGGTCGTGACCGGCGCCTACGCGGCCAGGCGGGCGGGCGTCGGAACCCTCGGCCAGTGGCGTGCGGGCTTCACGCTCGCACCCCGCGGCGAGTTCTCGATCGTCATCGCGGGCATCGCGGTCGCCTCGGGGGCCGCGCCCGAACTCGCGCCGCTCGCGACCGCGTACGTGCTCATCACGATCATCTCGGGCACGTTCCTCGCGAGGGTCCCGGATGCCGCGTGGTTCCGCGCGATCGTGCGGCGTCGCGCCGCGCGGGCGACCGCGGCCGCCGCCGGGTAGGCGACGACCCCGGCGACGCGCCGCTACTCGACCGTCGAGGAGCGCTCGGCCGCGGCATCCGCCCGGTCCTGCGCTGCGAGCTCCCGCGCGGCGGCGAGATCTGCCTCGATGTCGACGTCGGCCGCGAGCAGTTCGCGCACGCGCGGCACGACCTGGGTCGCGTAGCGCTCGATGCTGCCCATGATGGCCTCGTGCGAGAGGCCGCCGTTGGAGACCTTCATGTCGAAGCGCGTCGCACCGGTGACGCGCAGGGCGTCGGCGATGCGCTTCGCGACGGCCTCGGGCTCGCCCGCGTAGAGCGCGCCGTTGACGGCTTCGCTCTCGAAGTGCCCTCGGGTCGTCGGGCCCCAGCCTCGTTCGGCGCCGATCTTGTTCATCATGGCCTCGTAGTGCGGCCAGAGGGTGTCGAGCGCCTCGGCACGCGAGTCGGCGATGAAGCCGGGCGAGTGGATCGCGACGGGCTGCGGCTCGTGCCCGAACTGGTCGAGCGCGCGACGGTAGAGATCGGCAAGCGGCGCGAAGCGGGCCGCGCTGCCGCCGATGATGGCGAGTACGAGGGGCAGGCCATAATGCGCGGCGCGCACGACCGACTCGGGGCTTCCGCCCACGCCGATCCACGTCTTCAGCGAGCCGTGCTCGACGGTCGGGAACACGAGCTGGTCGGTGAGTGCGGGGCGCAGCTTGCCGCTCCACGTCACGGGCTCCTGCGGCAGCAGCGCGGCGAACAGTTCGAGCTTCTCGTCGAACAACTCCTGGTACTGGGCGAGGTCATAGCCGAAGAGCGGGAACGACTCGATGAACGACCCGCGCCCGAGGATCACCTCGGCGCGTCCGTTCGAGATGCCGTCGAGGGTCGCGAAGCGCTGGTGCACGCGCACGGGGTCGTCGCTGCTCAGCACGGTGACCGCCGATCCGAGGTGGATGCGCTCGGTGCGGGCTGCGATCGCGGCGAGCACGACCTCGGGTGCCGAGACGGCGAACTCGTGCCGGTGGTGCTCGCCGACGCCGAAGAAGTCGAGTCCCAGCCGGTCGGCGAGCACGCCCTCCTCGACGACATTGCGCAGCACCTGCGCGTGCGAGAGCTTCGCGCCGTTGGCGTCGAGGGTGATGTCGCCGAACGTGTCGACGCCGAACTCGTAGTGGGTCATGCTGTTTCCGCCTTCATCCGTATGCATTCGCATAGATCAACCGGGACTCCTCCGAGGCTATTCCCGCACCGCGACGGCCGCACCCCTCGGTCGGGCGGATGCCGCGCGGCGACGTCGCGGGGCACCTCGCCGGGAATGCCGCATCCGCCCGATCGGTTGCACCCGATGCACACGCATGGAACCGCTCGGATCCGCAGGGGCGTGCGCGCGAGAATGGAGACATGCACGTGGCAGACCGGCCGTCGATCGGCATCTTCGGAGCGGGCAAGGTGGGCACCGCCCTCGCCCGCCTGCTCGTGGCATCCGGATACGAGGTCGTGATGGCGGGCTCGCCGCGCCAGACCGCACTCGACCTGCTCGTCTCGGTCGTCGCCCCCGGCGCGAAGGTCGCGTCGCCCGACGCGCTCGTCGCCGGGTCGGACGTGATCATCGTGGCCGTGCCGTTCGGCAAGGGCGGCACCGTGCCGTGGGACGACTTCGACGGCCGCATCGTGGTCGACGCCATGAACTACTGGCCGCCCGTCGACGGCCACATCGCCGAGATCGACGCCGACGAGCGCTCGACGAGCGAGATCAACGCCGCACGCAACCCGAACGCCCGCGTCGTCAAGTCGCTGAACCACCTCGGCTACCACGAGATGGAGGACGACAGCATGGATGCCGGCTCTCCCCTGCGCCGCGCGCTCGCGGTCGTCGGCGACGACGCCGAGGCGCGAACGGTGCTCGCGCGCATCATCGACGACCTCGGCTTCGACGCGGTCGACGGCGGGCCGCTCGCCAACGGACGCGCGCTCGAGCCGGGGCATCCCGCGTTCGGCCGCGAGCTCGGCGCCGGCGAGCTGACCGCGCTCGTGGCTCCCGCCGCGGATCTCGTGGCCTGACGAGCGGCACCGCCCGTGGCCTGAGGCGGTCCGATCGCGTCGTACGCTGGGTCGCATGCCCGACTCCCCCACGGCGCCCGCACAGCCCGCACCGCCCGCACAGCCGTCCCCGCCCGCGCAGCCCGCTGTCCCGACCGTGCGCTCCGGCGCCCCCGAGCGCCTCTCCCGCATGATCGCGCTGCCGACGGTCTCGGCCGAGCTCGAGCAGCGCGGCATGGCCGACTTCGACGCCTTCCGCGACCTCCTGGCCGAGCTCTACCCGCTGACCCACGAGCACCTCGCGTTCGAGCAGGTGCACCCACTCGGCCTCCTCTTCCATTGGAAGGGCGCGAGCGACGCCGACCCGATCGTGCTCATGGCGCACTACGACGTCGTGCCCGCGGTCGAGGCCGACGGCTGGACGTTCCCGCCCTTCGAGGGCCGCATCCACGACGGATCGGTCTGGGGCCGCGGCGCGCTCGACGACAAGGGCCCGATGCTCGTGCTGCTCGAGGCGGTCGAGAACCTGCTCGCCGACGGCGTCACGCCCGCGCGCGACGTGTATCTCTCGTTCGGCGGCAACGAGGAGGATCACGGCAGCGCCGGCAAGGCGATCGCCGACCTGTTCCAGGAGCGCGGCATCACGCCCTGGCTCGTGCTCGACGAGGGCGGTGCGGTCGTCGACGCGCCGCTCCCGTTCGTCGCCGTGCCGTCGGCGATGGTCGGCGTCGGCGAGAAGGGCATCGTGTCGCTGCGCCTCGAGGCCGAGAGCAAGGGCGGGCACGCCTCCGCCCCGCCCACGCACACGCCCACCGACCGCATCGCGCGCGCGGTGCACCGTCTGCACCCCAATCCCTTCCCGAAGCGCGTTCCGGTCTCGGCGCGCGCGATGCTGCGCAGCTTCACGCCGCACACGAAGGGCGCTCCCAAGCTGCTCCTGCAGGCCCTCACCGCGCTGCCGTGGGTCACGGCCCGCGTGTTCGCGCGGCTCGGCGGCGAGCCCGCGGCGATCGTGCACACGACCGTCGCGGCGACCATGCTCGAGGGCGGCACGGCGCACAACGTGCTGCCGTCGCAGGCGGCCGCCGTGCTGAACCTGCGCATCGCGCCCGGCGAGACGGTCGCGGGCACGGCCGCGCGGGTGCGCCGCGTCATCCGCGATCCGCACGTCAGCGTCACCGTGCTCGACGGCAGCGAGCCGTCGCCCGAGTCGGCGACCGACAGCCCCGCCTTCCACGCGATCGAGGCGGCCGTCGCAGCCTCGTACCCCGAGGCGATCACCGCGCCGTACCTCGTCATGGCCGCCACCGACTCGCGCTGGTTCCACCGGTTCTCGCCCTCGGTGTTCCGGTTCGCGCCGCTCGCCATGACCGCCGCGCAGCGCGCCGCGATCCACGGCGTCGACGAGTCCGTCACGTTCGACAGCCTCGAACGCGGCGAGCGGTTCCACCGCGCGCTCATCGCCTCGCTCACGGCCTGAGGGCCGCCCGCCCCGCACCATGGCGAACGGATGCCGCGACGCGCCGTCGCGGCATCCGCCCAGGTGTGACCGAAGCGTGATCAATCGGGGCCGATCTCGGAACGGGAGCGCTCCCACGAGGGCTTAGGGTGAATCCACCCCAACCCGAAGGAGCCCCCGATGCCGCGTGCCGTCAGCCTCGGACCACTGGCCGCGATCGTCGGCTTCCTCGCGTTCGTCGAGTTCACCAGCGGCATCCTGCAGGGCTTCTACACGCCCATGCTCACCGACATCGCGCGCAACCTCGGCATCCACGACGCCGACGTGAACTGGCTCGAGGGCACGCAGCTCATGCTGTCGGCGCTCGTCGTCCCCGCGTTCGCGAAGCTCGGCGACATGGTCGGCCACAAGCGCATGCTCGTGTGGTCGACGGCCATCACCGCGGCCGCGTCGTTCGTGCTGCCGTTCACCGACTCGTTCGCCGTCTTCCTGGCGGCCTGGGCGCTGCAGGGCTTCTACGTGGTCTGGCTGCCCCTCGAGATCGCGTTGATCTGGTCGCGCTCGCGTCGGGCCGGGCACCCTGCGTCGCTCACGATGAAGTCGGCCGGCGTGCTCGTCGCCGCGCTCGAGATCGGCGCCATCTCCGGTGCCCTCGCGGGCGGCGCGCTGATCGACGTGCTCCCGCTCACGACGGTGCTCCTGATCCCCGCGATCGCGGTCACCGCGTGCTTCTTCGTCATCCTGTTCGGCGTGAAGGAATCGCCCGAACTCACGGGCGGCCGCCTCGACCTGGTCGGACTCGTGCTCATCTCCCTGGCGCTGCTGGCCGTCACCGGAGGCCTCAGCTTCCTGCGCCTCAACGGCGTCGCCGACCCGCTGTCGTGGGGGCTCATCGTGCTCGGCATCGCCCTCGGTGCGGCGTTCGCACGGTTCGAGCTCCGCCACGACGACCCGCTCATCGACGTGCGCATGTTCGCGTCGCCGTCGCTTCGTCCGATCTTCATCACCGCCGGCCTGTTCGGCGTCAGCGTGCTCGGCGCCCAGGCCCCGCTGTCGACGTTCGCCCGCACCGACCCCGAGGTCTACGGCTACGGGCTCGGCACGCAGGGCTTCCAGACCTCGCTCCTCATCGGCGTCTACCTCATCGCGATGATCGCCGGCGCCCTCTCGTACTCCTCGATCGCGCGCAGGCTCACGCCCCGCATCACGCTCATGCTGGCCTCGTCGCTCGTCGCGATCGGCTACCTGCTGTTCGTGCCGCTGCACGACACCTACGCGCAGACGCTGACGAACATGATCATCGCGGGCCTCGGCTCGGGTGCGCTCGTCGCCGCCCTGCCGGCCGCAGCCGCGGCCGCCGCACCGTCGACGCAGACCGGTGTCGCCACGGGCCTCACGAACTCCGTCAAGACCGTCGGCGGGGCGATCGCCTCCTGCGTGTTCGGCATCGCGCTCGCGAGCCACGTCATCGGCGGATCGGGCGCAGAGGGTGCCGAGGGCACCGCCGGCTCGCTCTCGGGCTACCTCACCGTCTGGATCGTCTGCGGCCTCACGGCGGCGGTCTCGGTCGTGCTGCTCGCGTTCGTGCCGAAGCTCGCGTTCTCCGACGCCCCAGAGGTGCAGGAGCCCGCTGCCGTAAGCTGACGCCGTGCGCGAAGGGGGCGCGAGATGACGGATGCCGCTGGGCTGATCGCCGAGCTCGAGACCATCGCCACGCCCGAGGAACGGCAGAAGTACACGAGGTTCTTCCCGCCCGACGACTCGGCGCCGTTCATCGGCGTGCGCATGGGCCAGGTGTTCGAGCTCGCCAAGACAGCCCTCGACCTGCCCGTCGCCGAACTCGAGGCGCTGCTCGAGCAGTCGACGCACGAGGTGCGCGCGCTCGCCTGCAGCATCATGGGCAAGTCGGCTGCCCACCGCCGCACCTCGGAGTCCCGACGGCACGAGCTCTACGACCTCTACCTGCGCCGCCACGCCCGCATCGACCAGTGGGACCTCGTCGACCTCGCCGCACGCGATGTCGTCGGCGGCTGGCTGCTCGAGCGCGACCGCGCGCCGCTCCGCCGGCTCGCGGCATCCGGAGCCTGGCCCGAACGACGCACGGCGCTCGTGGCGACGTTCGCGTTCCTCAAGCGCGGCGAGCTCGACGACGCCTACGCGATCGCCGAACCGCTCGCAGCCGACCAAGAGCCCTACGTTGCGAAGGCGCTCGGATGGGTGCTCCGCTCGGCGGGCGACCTCGATCGCGCGCGACTGACGGCGTTCCTCGAGCCGCGGGCGGCGGGCATGCCGCGGGTCGCCCTGCGTGCCGCGCTCGAGCACTACGACAAGCCCGAGCGGGCGCACATCCTCGCGATCGGCTGACCCGGTCTGCTTCGCGAGCGGCTGAGCCGGTCGGGCGCCGCACCTGCTGGCGGTACCCTCGTCAGCCGACCGCCGCGGCCCCGTCGTCCTGCGCTCGTCGTCGCCGACGCGAGCCGAGGTCGGCCACGCCGATGCCGAACGCGACCGCGATGAGCACGGCCACCGCGAGCATGCCGTACGCGTAGGCGTGGTGGTAGACCTCGAGGTCGGGCTTGCCGTCGGACTCCCGGTAGATCGTCGAGTAGAAGAGCGAGAGGGTGATCGCGGTGCCGATCGCGGTGCCGATGCGCTGTCCGAGCTGTCCGACCGATCCGGCGAGCCCGCCCTGCTTCACCGGGATGTCCATGAGCGTGAGCGTCTGGTTCGGCGAGACCACGAGACCGCCTCCGGCGCCGGCGATCGCCATCGCGCCGGCCATCGCCCACGGCGTGACGCCGGCGGGCGTCGTGATGGCCACGAGCACGAGCAGGCCGATGCCGACGAGCAGCAGCACGAGGCCCGCGACGACGAGCGGGCGTCCGAGCCGATTGACGAGGTTGCCGCCCACCCATGAGGCGACCGCGCTGACGAGCGCGAACCCGATGCTCACCATGCCCGCGTACACGGCCTCGAGCCCGAGTCCGTCCTGGAGGTAGAGCGTCGTGAGCAGGAACATCGAGGGGATCGCCGCGAAGTACACGCTCGCGAGCGAAATGCCGTTGCGGAACGACGCCACCCCGAAGAGCGGGAGCGGCACGAGCGGCTGCCTCCCGGATGCCGCGTACCGCCGTTCCCACGCGAGGAACCCGATGAGCCCCAGCACGAAGACCACGAGCACCCACCACCGCGCCGGGTTGTCTTCGGGCGAGCCCGTGGTGAAGAGGAACGGCCACATGAGCGCGAGCACGGTGACCGCGAAGAGCGCGAGGCCGACGGGGTCGAGCGAGAGCGGCTCGTCTGACGGGCGACGCGTGACCGGGAGGAACCAGATCGCGAGCACGAGCGCCACGATCACGAGCGGCACGTTGAGCAGGAAGATGCCGCGCCATCCGTCGGTCGGGCCGCCGATTGCGATCATGAGCCCGCCGAGCGTCGGACCGAAGGCGGTGGCGAGGCCGATGACCGCGCCGAAGAGCCCGAACGCCTTGCCGCGCTCCTTGCCGCGGAACAGTTCCTGGATGATGCCGAGCACCTGCGGCATCTGGATGCCGGCCGCCACGCCCTGCAGCAGGCGGGCCACGAGCAGCACCGTGATGTTCGGCGCGATAGCCGCAACCAGGCTCGTGACGAGGAAGAGGGTGAGGCCCGTGACGAACAGCGTCTTGCGCGATCGCTGATCGCCGATGCGCCCGGCCGGCACGAGCGTGAGGCCGAACGTGAGCACGTACCCCGCGACGATGAGCTGCAGCTGCGTCGCCGAGGCGTCGAACGCCGCCTCGATCGACGGCAGTCCCACGTTGACCTTCGACAGGTCGAGGATCGTGAGCGCGGCGACGCCGACGCAGATCCAGTACGCCCGCCACCGGTGCTGCTCGGAGACGGGGATCGACCTGGTGAGCGGTGGCTGCGACATCCCAGCCAGACTACGCCCGCGCCCGCGGCTCGCGACCGATCAGCACGGCCGGACATGCAGAAAGCCCCGGATTTCTCCGGGGCTTTCCAGCTCTGGTGGACCCAGGGGGATTCGAACCCCCGACCTTCTCATTGCGAACGAGACGCGCTACCAACTGCGCCATGGGCCCGAGCGAGTACGAGCCTATCACCACCGAAGCAGTGGTTCTGACCACTGCGGGCGACGGCTCCGCTCGACGCTCAGCCGACCTTGCGTCGACGCTGCAGCACGGCGTCGAGATCGCCGAAGCGACGCTGCGGCTCGCCGACCACGCCCATGCCCGCGTAGGGGCTGGCGGGCTCGGGAGTCACCGCAGCCGAGGTCGCGGATGCCGCGGCCGGCGCCGTGGCCGCGGGTGCGATCGTCGGAACGGGCGTCGCGAGTTCGTCGATGCGCTTCGCACGCTCGGCCTCGGCCGCGAGGCGCTGCAGTTCGGCAGCAGCCTCGATCGACGCCATGGCGGTCGCGGCGATCGTGCCGCGCGAGAGCGTGAGCGGCTTCGGCAGCGGCTGCGGCGTCCAGCCCTCGTGCGGCTCGGCATCGGCCGGCAGCTCGACGGGCTCGAACGGCTCGGCGACGGGGCGCGCGACCGGCACCGCGACCGGCGCCGCGGTGCGCACGCGGGCGAGGACTGCGAGTCCGGCGAACGCGGCCACGACGAGCGCTCCCCCAGCCACGGCGACGAGCGGCGAGGCCCCGAACGCGAGCGCCACGAGTCCGCCGACGGTGGTCAGCAGGCCGACGAGCAGGAGCAGCGAGCAGAGCGCACGGCGACGTCGCCGCACCCGGCGAGAGGCGACGGACGCGCCTGCGGCCGAGCGAGGTGCCGCGGCATCCGTCGGCACGACCTCGATCGGCTCCGTGAGCGTGCGAGCGCGCGCCCGCGCCTGCGCCCTGGCGGCGGCCTGCGCCTCGTCGACGACGGCGGCAGCCGCATCGGCAGCGACCGCTGCCGCCTTGCGCTCGGCGATCGCGAGCCGCTCGGTCGTCTGCGCCTCGAGGCGGGCCGTGCGCTCCTGTTCGCGCAACGCCCGCTGGTGCAGCGCGATCTGGCGGGCGTTGGCCTCGATCACGACGGGCTCGGGCGTCTCTGCGGTCTCGGCGAGGATGCGGAGCGTCTGCTGCAGCCGAACCGCGTTGCGCTCGGTCGCGAGGTACTGCCGACGGCGGAGCCAGATGGGCATGAGGTACGCGATCCACAATGCCGCGGCCACTGCCACGAGCAGACCCCCGCCGATCACTCCCATACGAACACGCTAGGTCACCGCCGACCGATGCCGGGGGCGGTTGCGGGGTGTGTCAGTGATCTGATAGCCGAAGTGGCTGCGCCGCGGCGGTGCGGTCCTCGGCCGGGATGCGCGCGGCGTCGACCGGGGCTCGTCCGTCGCGCCACCGCCGGAGCACCCCGCCCGGAACCTCCTCGGCGACGAGCGCGAACGAGAAGTGGTCGCGCCACGATCCGTCGATATGGATGAAGCGCCGGCGCAGGCCCTCGTACCGGTACCCGAGCTTCTCGACGACGCGCAGCGACGGTCCGTTCTCGGGGCGGATGCAGATCTCGATGCGGTGCAGGCGCAGCACCTGGAAGCAGTAGTCGGTCGCGAGCGCGACCGCGGTGGGCGTGATGCCGTGCCCCGCGGCGCTCTGCGCGACCCAGTAGCCGATCGACGCCGACGAGAGCGACCCGTACGCGATGGACGAGACGTTCAGCTGCCCGACGATCTCGCCGTCGACCTCGAGGAGGAACGGCAGCGCGTGACCGGCCCGCGCGTGCGCGAGCAGGTTGCGGATGCTCGCGCGCGTGTCGATGATCGAGCTGCCGCCCGGGTAGGTCGCCTCCCACTGGCGGAGCCATGCACGGTTGTCGAGCAGCACCCGCTCGAGCTGCTTCGCGTCGCGCGCCCGGATCGGGCGCACGACGAGGTCGCCGTCGCGGAGCGTCGGGATCACCGCGGCGGGCATCGTCAGTCGCGCCCGAGGCCCGCGACGTACTCGGCCAGCCAGGGCTTGAGCTCGGGTCCGAGGTCTTCGCGGTCGACGGCGAGCTGCACGACGGCCTTGATGTAGTCGAGCTTGTCGCCCGTGTCGTAGCGGCGGCCGCGGAACACGACGCCGTAGACGCCGCCCGTGCCCTCGACGTCTTCCGCCATCTCCATGAGCGCGTCGGTGAGCTGGATCTCGCCGCCCTTGCCGGGCTCGGTGCGCTCCAGCACGTCGAACACGTCGGGCTTCAGCACGTAGCGGCCGATCACCGCGTAGTTCGAGGGCGCGACCTCCTTCGCGGGCTTCTCGACGAGGCCCGTGATGCGCACGACGTCGCCCTCCTCGGTCTCCTCGACGGCGGCGGCGCCGTAGAGGTGGATGCTGTCGGGGTCGACCTCGAGGAGCGCGACGACCGTGGCGCCGCGCTGGGCGTGCACCTCGAGCATGCGGGTCAGCAGCGGGTCGCGCGCGTCGATGAGGTCGTCGCCGAGCAGCACGGCGAACGACTCGTTGCCGACGTGCTTGCGGGCGCGCAGCACGGCGTGGCCGAGGCCCTTCGGGTCGCCCTGGCGTACGAAGTGCACGTCGGCGAGGTCGCTGGACTCCTTGACCTTCGAGAGCTTGGAGTCGTCGCCCTTGGTCTCGAGCGTGTGCTCGAGCTCGGTGACCCGGTCGAAGTGGTTGGCCAACGCGTTCTTGTTGCGGCCGATGATCATGAGCACGTCGTCGAGCCCCGCGGCGACGGCCTCTTCGACGACGTACTGGATGGCGGGCTTGTCGACGACCGGCAGCATCTCCTTCGGCATCGCCTTGGTGGCGGGAAGGAATCGAGTGCCGAGTCCGGCTGCCGGGATCACTGCCTTGGTGATGCGTTCAGTCATGCGCTTCAGCGTATCCGGAAGCCGCTACCGGCGCGGCTCCGAAATCTGAACATCGTCTTAGGATGAGGGGCATGTCCGACGATCCGTCTGTCCAGAAGCGGATTCTGCGCGCCGAACTCCGCGAACGCCGGCAGAACATGTCCGCCCTCGAACGGCGGCACGCGACCGAGGGCTTCACGGCCAGGCTCGAAGAACTGGTCGGGTCGACGGATGCCGCGTCGGTCTCGTGCTACCTCTCGATGCCGTCCGAGCCCGACACGCGCCCGTTCGTCGAGTGGGCCGAAGCCCACGGCATCCGCGTGCTGTTCCCCGTCACGCGCGAAGACGGGCTGCTCGACTGGACCATCGGCGAGGCCGACGACGAGGTGCTCGGCCTCCACGGCACGCCGGAGGCGGTCGGCGAACTGCTCGGTCCGATGGCCATCAACGACGTCGACCTGATCATCGTCCCGGCCGCCGCGATCGACCGCACGGGCATGAGAATGGGCTGGGGTCGGGGCTATTTCGACAAAACCGTCGGATCAATGGGAAAATGTCCTCCGGTGTACGCCGTGGTCTTCGACAGCGAGTTCGTCGAAGACGTTCCGCGCGAGGTGCACGATCAGCCGGTCAACGGCGTCGTCACCCCGACGCGCATCCACGCGTTCTGACCGGCGTCGCACCCCCTCGAACCGAAAGTCCTTCATGCCCACGTATTCGTACCGCTGCACCGAGTGCCGCAACGCCTTCGACATCCAGCAGTCCTTCACCGACGACAGCCTGACCGTCTGCGAGTCCTGCGGGGGTCCGCTGCGCAAGGTGTTCAACTCGATCGGCGTCACCTTCAACGGGTCCGGCTTCTACCGCACCGACTCGCGTTCGGGCAGCTCGGCGGTGCCCGCGGCGAAGAGCTCGTCGGGCGACTCGTCGAAGGGGTCGTCCTCTGGTGGCTCCTCGTCGGGCTCGTCGGGCTCGTCGGGCGGCTCGTCGTCGTCGGGTTCGTCTTCGGGCGGTTCGACCGCTAGCGTGGCCTAGACCTGATCGACGAGACAGCAGGGGGCGACGTGCTGAAGGGTTTCAAGGAGTTCATCCTCCGGGGCAACGTGATCGAACTGGCCGTCGCGGTCGTGATCGGCACCGCGTTCACGGCCGTGGTGACCTCGATCGTGAACAACCTCATCAACCCGCTCATCGGGGCGATCTTCAACGCCCAGAGCCTCGATACGGCATGGCCCGTGACCATCCCGTCGATCACGGGCGAAGACGCGACGATCCATTTCGGGGCCGTGGTCGGCTCCATCCTGTCGTTCCTCATCATCGCCGCGGTCGTGTACTTCGTGTTCGTCCTCCCGATGAACACGCTCAAGGAGCGGGCCGAGGCCAAGCGCAAGGCCGGCCGGCCCGACCCCGACGAGCCCGAGTCGGAGCTCACCCTGCTGTCCGAGATCCGCGACCTGCTCGCGGAGCGCCCGACCGGTGAGGCGCACCAGCCCAAGCACTGAGGCAGGACCGAACTTCGAGAAAGCCGCCGCACCCAGGCAGCGCGATCAGCGCGTCAGCCCCAGTGCGGCGGCTTCTCGCGTCTCAGGCGCTCGTCTTCAGGGCGAGCGGATGTCGCGCGCCCGGCGTCCTCGTCATCGGCGCTCGCGTCGCGCCCGGGCACCGGGGCCTCGGGCGTCGGATCCGTGCCGGGCGCCGGCGTCAGCCGTGCGCGTCGGGCGCGGCCCTTCGCCCGCTCGACGCGTTGGCGGTCGTCGTTCATGCGGATGCGGCATCCGGCGGCAGCACCGGAGGCTTGCCGAGCAGCGTCGCGACCCGGTCGGCGACCGCCTCGGGGTTGCCGAAGAGCTCGAAGCTGTGCACGCGCAGGTAGTGCCAGCCGAGGCGGCGCAGCACGTCGGGGCGCAGGCGCAGCGACTCGCGCAGGCTGTACCCGGTGAGCACCTCGTCGGTCTCGACGACGACGGCCTTTCCGGCGTTCGCCGCGGCGAGGGCGAGCCGGCCGCGGTGCCCGGAACTGACGCGGATTCCGCGACGCTCGAGCCTGGCCGCGAGGTCGTCGAGCATCGAGGCGCCCGAGGTCCCGTTCGGCTCCTCGGCCGCGCGGCCCTCGGTCTGGCTGAGGATGCTCGCGAGCGCGAGCACGCCGTGCGACTGGCGCTCCTCGTCGATGTCGTCGGGCCGGAACGCCGAGACGATGTCCATCGACCGGCGGGCGCGGGTCATGCCGACCGCGAGCAGGCGGTCGCCGCCGGGTTCGCCGAGCGACCCGAAGTTCGAGAGCAGGCGGCCGTGCGGGGTGCGACCGTAGCCGACCGAGAAGATGACGCGGTCGCGGCTCTGCGCCACGGACTGCTCGAGCGTGAGCACCGTGAACGGTTCGGCGCGATCCTTCAGGATGAAGTCCGAGAGGTCGGTGCGCTTGGCGAACGCCGCGAGCACGGCCTGATGCACGCGAGCAGCGTGGCGGGTGCTCGCGGTGACGACCATGAGCGATTCGCGTGGACGCTTGACGGCGTGCTCCATGACGAGCTCGACGACCTTGGCGACCTCGGAGTCGATGCTCTCGACGGTACCGGTGACCTGGTCGGGCAGTCCGTTGCCGCGCACGTAGTGCAGGCCGAGGCTGCCGTGCCCGAGGAAGCTCCCTGCCCAGGGCAGCGACTCGATGCGTCCGCCGTAGAAGCGCCGGTTCACGAGCTCCGCCAGGTCCTCGCCTCCGGCGCGGTAGCTGCGGGTGAGCGTCATGGTCGGCAGCAGTTCGCCGAGGCGGGCGAGCGCCGAGTCGGCGTGCAGCGCGTCGACCCCGTCGGATTCGTGCTCGGCGTCGGCTGCGGCATCCGTCGTCGCATCGGGGTCGTCGAGACCGGTCTCGAAGATGGTGGGGGTCTGCGTCACGGGGTCGCCGAACGCGACGATCTGCCTGGCGCGTCGGATCGCGCCGAGGTTCTCGGCCATGGTCGTGGAGCCGGCGTCGACGAGGATCACCGTGTCGAACGTGATCGACGGGTCGATGGCGGCGACGTCGTAGGGCGAGGCGAGCCAGATCGGCGCGAGCGCGCGGAAGAGGTGCGGGGTGTCGTGCTGGAGCTTCGCCGCGTCGACGCGGTCGCCCCTGAGCATGCGCTTGAGGTGCCCCGCCTCTTCGGGGTGGTCGACGAGCGCGACCTTCCAGTTCTCGCCGAGATGCCAGGCGAGCTGCGGGCCGGCCGACGACGCGTGCGCCTCGTCGACGAGCCGGAAGTCGCCTTCGAGCCGGTCGAGCAGCGCCGTGTCGGCGCCGAGCAGCGCCGTGTCGGTCGCGAGCATCTGCTCGAGCACCGACTGCCACCAGGCGAGCTCGAGTTCGGCGGCGACGATCTGCTCCGGCACGTGGCGCTTGGCGAGGTCGACGAGCAGGGGGTCGAGGCCGAGGTCGCGCAGCGTGCCGAGCAGCGCCGTGCGCTCCTGCAGGTTCGCGAGCACCTCGGACTCCGCCGCGAGCCCGGTGAGCATCGTCGTGAGGTCGCGCACGGGGCGCGCGGCCAGCCGACGCGGAGTGCCCGTGAGCCCGAGCGGCCCGTCGAGCACGCCGAGGTCGTTCTCGACCGAACGGTGCGCGACGTGCACGTCGTCGAGCCCGACCGGCACGCCGGGGATCGAGCCGGCCTCGGAGTAGCGCTGCCAGAGCGTGCGCTGCTGCTGGATGCCGCGGAGGGCCGCGTTGAGATCGGTGACGTGCACCCCGGGGCGCACGTACTCCAGCGCGTGCCGACGCAGTCGGCGACGGTTCGCGCCCGACATGCCGGGCGAGTCGCGGCGGGGCGACGTCGCCGCGATGAGCTCGCCGAGCGGGCGGTCGTAGACCGAAGGGCGGAACCGGTCGAGCGTCTCGCGCACGTCGAGCAGCAGGCGCAGGAACACGCCGAGCTCGGCGACCGACTCGAACGTGCGAAGGCGGGTCTGCGCGATGAGCGAACGACCGCGGTCGATGAGGCGCGGCACGTCGACGTTGCTGAGGCGCTTCGCGAGTTCGTGGGCCTCGGTCGCCTCGGCCGACGACGCGAACGATGCGCCGTACCAGGGCGAGTCGCCCGGGCCGTACTTGAACTCGCCCAGTGCAGCGGCGCGCACGAGGTCGCGCGAGACCTTCTCGCGGCCCTCGGCGAGCGCCGAGAGCGATGCGTGCGAGAGGCGCGCGGTCGTCGACGGGGCGCCGGGCAGCAGCGCGAGTCGGGCCAGCTCGCCGAGCGCGTCGAGCACCGAGACCTTGAGTTCGGGCTCGGGCCGAGTGAGCGCCGAACGGTAGTCGACGAGCGCCTTGCGCAGCCGCACGAGCGCGTCGTCGACGTCGGCGACCCTGGGCCGCTCGACCTTCTCGTTGCGCGAGATCGACGTGATGAGGTCGCGCCGCAGGCTCGCCGTCGTCACGGCCGCTCCCCCGAGCCCGACCTGGCCGAGCCGGTGCACGATGCCGTCGAGGCTCGCGCGTCGCGCCCCCACGACGAGCACGCGACGGTCCTTGGCGACGAGCGCACCGACCGCGTTCACGATGGTCTGCGTGCCGCCGGTGCCGGGCAGCGTCTTCACGACGAGCGACGTGCCCGCCTCGATCTCGGCGACGACGCGTTCCTGCTCGGGATCCGCGTCGAGCAGCAGCGTGTCGGTCGACGGCGGCCGTTCGTCCTGCGGCACCGGGCGAACGCGTTCGCCGCCGCGGGCGAAGGCCGCCCGTGCGGTCGGGTTGCCCGCGATCGCGTCGATCAGGGGATGGTCGGGCTCGGCGGCATCCGCTGCCATCGAGGGGCCGACCTCGGCGAAGGAGGAGACCACGAGGCGCGGCGCGACCTGGAACCACGGCAGGTGGCTCGTGAGCCCGCGCAGCCGGTCGATCACGGGCTGCGGCTTGAAGACGCCGTTCGTGATCGCGAGCGCCACGAACGCGTCGGCGTCGAGCGTGATCTGGAACTGCTCGCGCAGCTCGCGGGCGAGCGCCGGGTTCAGGAACGGCTGCCCCTTGAGCTTCAGCTCGAAGTCGCGGCCGTATCGGCGGATCGCGAGCGGGCGCAGCAGCACCGGGGCGAGGAACTCCTCGCCGCCGTTGCGCCACGATGCGAGGCCGATCGCGAGGTGCACGGCTTCGACGCCGCGCACCGAGCGCAGCTCGACGCCCTTCTGGGTGATCTCGGCGGCCGCGAGGCGCGCGTTGCGCAGGGCGAGCTCGTCGCGGATGAGGCTCGAGAGCAGCGTCGAGCGCCCGGTGATGAACTGGGGCAGGCCGCCGGGGTGCGTCGTCGAGAGTTCGATGCGCGTGCGCGGCGTGTCGACGAACCGCACGAGCGGCGATCGGCCGCCGACGGTCTCGAGCTCGCGCTGCCAGCGGCGCCAGGACGGCTCGGCGACATTGCCTGCGACGAGTTCGGGGTCGCCGAGGCTGAGGCTGTGAGGGCTCGTGAGGTTCTGAGACATCGCTTCCGGGGTGGGTTCTTCGGCCGCGGCATCCGTGTTCGCGTCGAGGACCAGGTCCTCGTCTTCGTTCCGTTCGAGCCGCCGCACACGGACACGATAAGGCCAGCACGCCGGATTCTTGGGATGCAGCGCCGTTCGAAGCGGCTTCGGATACCCCATGGGTATCGTGATAGCCTCGACCGCCCCGCCCGCGCCCCGCCGAACGCGCGGCACCGACCCGAAGGACCGCACCACGATGCAGGAGATCACCCCCACCGAAGTGAACGAGCTCGACGGCGTCGTCATCCTCGACGTGCGCGAACCGCACGAGCTCGAGCGCGCCCGCATCGACGGCGCCCTGCACATCCCCCTCGGCGAACTCGTCGCCCGGGTCGACGAGGTGCCCCGCGACGCGACCGTCTACACGCTCTGCCACATCGGCGGTCGCAGCGCGCAGGCCGCGGCCTACCTCGAGAGCCTCGGCATCGACACCGTCAACATCTCGGGCGGCATCGTCGAATGGCACCGCCAGGGCATGCCGCTCATGCTCGGCAGCACCGAGTGACGACGGCGACGGATGCCGCGGCGGCCGTGGCCGCATCGGCCGACGTCGCGCCGGGCTCCGACGCTCAGGCCTCCGATGCGCAACGTCGCATCCTCAATCGACTGAAGCGTGCGCGCGGGCAGCTGAACGCCGTCATCGACGCCGTGGAGTCCGGATCCGACTGCCGCACGGTCGTGACGCAGTTGTCGGCGGTCTCGAGCGCGCTCGACAAGGCCGGTTTCGCGATCATCGCCACGGCGATGCGCGACTGCCTCGACGACGAACGCCCGGGCGCGGCATCCGACGCCCGAGTCCATCGAGCCGACCGGCTCACGGTCGACGAGCTCGAGAAGCTGTTCCTCACGCTCTCCTGAGCCGCCGATCGCCGGTCGCCGATCGAGGAGCGAAGCGTCTCGTCTCGAGAGGCGACCGGGCGACCGGGCGACCGGCACGGGCATCACGGCGCGGTCTGCAGCTCCAGCCCGTGCGCGAGCGCGACGCCCTCGTTGGTGAGGCGACCGCCCGTGGCGTTCAGGCCCTTCGCGAGCGCGGGGTCCGCGGCGAGCGCGGCCTGCCAGCCGAGGTCGGCGATGCGCACGGCGTAGGGCAGGGTGGCGTTCGTGAGCGCGGGCGTCGATGTCGCGGGCACCGCACCGGGCATGTTCGCGACGCAGTAGTAGATGGCATCGTGCACGCGGAAGGTGGGCTCGGCGTGGGTCGTCGGGCGCGAGCCCTCGAAGCAGCCGCCCTGGTCGATCGCGATGTCCACGAGCACGGCGCCGGGGCGCATGCGGGAGACCATCTCGTCGGTGACGACCTTGGGCGCCGCGGCGCCGGGCACGAGCACGGCACCCACGACGAGGTCGGCGTCGGCGACCTGCCGGGCGATCTCGTACGGCGACGACGCGAGCGTCTTGATCCGGTGGTCGTAGCGGGCGTCGAGCTCGCGCAGCTTCGGCAGCGAGATGTCGAACACGGTCACGTCGGCGCCGAGGCCGAGCGCGGTCGCCGCCGCCTGCTCCCCCGCGACACCCCCGCCGATGACGACGACCTTCGCGGGCGAGGTGCCCGGAACGCCCGCGAGCAGCACGCCGCGTCCGCCCTTCGAGGCGAGCAGCTCGGCCGCGCCGACCTGCGGTGCGAGTCGGCCGGCGACCTCGCTCATGGGCGTGAGCAGCGGCAGCGAGCGGTCGGCGAGCTGCACGGTCTCGTACGCGATCGCGGTGACGCCCGAGTCGAGGATCGCACGCGTGAGCGGCAGGTCGGCCGCGAGGTGCAGGTAGGTGAAGAGCGTGAGGTCTTCGCGGAGGAATCCGTACTCGGCCTCGATGGGCTCCTTGACCTTGAGCACGAGCTCGGCCGACCAGGCCTCGGCCGCGGTGGCCGCGATCTCGGCGCCGGCGGTCACGTACTCGTCGTCGGTGAAGCCGGCGCCGGTGCCCGCACCGGACTGGATGGCGACGCGGTGGCCGCGCTGCACGAGCGTGTGCACGCCGGCCGGCGTCATCGCGACGCGGAATTCGTTGTTCTTGATCTCAGCAGGCACGCCGATGTACATGGGGGCTCCGAACGATATGGGACTGTACCTCTGATTTTCGCCGCTTATGCGTCGGATCGAAAGGTGCACCGCACAGAATTCGGTAGAGTTGCGATACTCGATTCGAATGTTCGAAAGGATGCCGCGCCATGATCGATGCGCCGCAGATCAGCACGACCGTGCAGGCCGGCGCCGGTTCGGCCGGCACCGGTTCGGCCGGCACCGTCGCCGGGCCGGCCGACCTCGACGAGGTCGACCGCGCGATCATCGCCCGCCTGCACGACAACGCGCGCATTCCGAACGTCGATCTCGCCAGGGCCGTCGGCATCTCGCCGTCGACCTGCCTCGCCCGCGTGCGCTCGCTCCGCGAACGCGGCGTCATCGTGCGCTACACCGCCGAGATCAACCCGATCGCACTCGGCTTCACGCTGCAGGCGCTCGTGAGCGTGCGCATCCGGCCGGGTGCGCGCCACCTGATGGAGCAGATCTCCGACGAGCTGCGACGCGAACCCGAGGTCGCGCAGCTGTTCTTCCTCGGCGGCACCGAGGACTTCCTCATCCACGTGCGCGTGCGCGACAGCGAGCACGTCCGACAGTTCGTGCTGAAGAACCTCTCGGCCAACCCGGCGGTCGCGCTCACCGAGACGAACCTCGTGTTCGAGCATCACACCGCGCTGTCGGCCGGTCTCCGCGCGGTGATCTGAGCCGGCCCGCCGAACCGCCGCGCAGGCGGCGGGGTCGGCGCACCGGCAGGGTCAGCGCACCGGCAGGATCTGCGACAGGTCGAGCCCGTCTGGCGACTCGAGTTGCTCGTACGTGCACGACGCGGCATCCCGATCGGTGCGCCACCGCTTGAACTGGGCCGTGTGCCGGATGCGGTCGCCCTCCATCTGGCTGTAGCCGACCTCGACCACGAGCTCGGGTCGCAACGGCACGAACGACAGGTTCTTGCCCGCCGACCAGCGGCTCACCGCCCCCGGCATCCGCGATCCCTGCTGCGCTTCGGCGTCGGCCCATTCGCCCCACGGATGCCGCGACAGGTCGTCTTCGATGTAGGGCTCGAGCTCGGTCACGAGACTCGCCCGCTTCGCCATCGTGAAGGATGCCGCGACGCCGACGTGGTGCAGTCGCCCGTCGCCGTCATAGAGGCCGAGCAGCAGCGAACCCACGATGTCGCCCGACTTGTGCCAGCGGAACCCCGCCACCACGCAGTCCGCGGTGCGCTCGTGCTTGACCTTGAACATCGTGCGCTTGTCGGGCAGGTACGCACCGTCGAGCGGCTTCGCGACGACCCCGTCGAGGCCGGCCCCCTCGTATCGGGTGAACCACTCGCGCGCCTCGGCGAGATCCGCGGTCGCCGGCGTCACGAAGACGGGGTCGGATGCCGCGGCGAGCGCGGTCTCGAGCAGCGCGCGTCGCTCGCCGAACGGTCGGGCCATGAGGTCGTCGTCGCCGAGCGAGAGCAGGTCGAATGCGACGAACGAGACCGGCGTCTGCTCGGCGAGGAGTTTCACGCGCGACGCCGCCGGGTGGATGCGCTGCTGCAGCGCGTCGAAGTCGAGGCGCCCGTCGCGCACGAGGATGATCTCGCCGTCGACGACGCACCGCTCGGGCAGGTTCGCCCGCAGCGCCTCCACGAGCTCGGGGAAGTACCTCGTCATGGGTTTCTCGTTGCGGCTGCCGAGCTCGATCTCGTCGCCGTCGCGGAACACGATCGTGCGGAACCCGTCCCACTTGGGCTCGACGTGCCCGACGTCGGGGATCTCCTTGACGGCCTTCGACAGCATGGGCGAGACAGGAGGCATCACCGGCAGATCCATCCGTCCATCATGCTCCGTCCGAGCCGGTTCGCCCAGACCCCGGCGCGATCCGTTCGACGGCCGGCAGCGGCATCCGAGGACCCGCAGGTCAAGCCCTCCGGAAGTCCGGGTTCATGGCGTATGGTCTATTGCGGTCGCCCCCGACGACGTGGCCGACCAGAACGAGGAAACATGTACCACCGCATCACCACCGCCGCGTCCGCGCGCACCACGACGGCCCTCCCGGCCACCGCGCTGCCGCCCATCGGGACCTGGTGGACCCTGCTCGACCGGGGTCTCCAGCGGGAGATCCTGGCGAACCCCACCGCGCCGCTGCGCCCGTTCGTGGTTCGCCGCGTCTTCGAGATCTGCGGGCTCGGCGTCGACGGCCCGCCCGTTCACGGCCTTCGTCTCGGCGCGAACGAGCGGGCGTACATCGCCGGGTGGGCTCACGCCGTCGACTGGACCTGATCCGCTCGGACCTTGCCCTTCACCAGGAAGATCGCGACGATCGCGACCACGAGGTAGACGACGTTGAAGACGCCGGCGATGCCCAGCAGCGCCGCGTCACCCGTCGTCGCACCGTGCGCGTCGACACCGCCGGTCGCCAGGAACGTCGTCGGGTCGGTCGCGCCGTGCAGCAGCATGGCCCACACGATGCTGCCCGTCACGCGCATCACGAGGTACATCATCGTGCCGAACCCGAACGTGTAGACGACGGTCAGCAGCACCGCGATCGGCTCCTGCCCGGTGAGGATGTTCACCGAGTGCAGCAGCGCGAAGATGAGCGACGAGAGCACCATGACGACCTTCTCGCCGTAGCCGCCCCTGCGGAGCAGGTTCACGGCCAGGCCGCGGGTCAGGAGTTCCTCGGCGAACCCGATGAACAGGCCGACGAGCAGCATGGTCGGCACGACGCCGGGCGCGTAGGCCGCGTAGTCGGTCGCGACGGCGCGCAGGACGATCGGGATCACGACGAGCGCGACCACGATCCACATCCACCAGCTGCCCGTGACCGGCTGGCGTCCGAAGATCTCGCGAGTCCAGCCCACCGTCCACACGAACAGCAGCGCGACGAGCCCGCCCAGCAGCACCGGGAGTCCGAGGCCGAAGAACACGGACTGGGGATCGGCGAAGAGGTCGTCGGGATCGACGAGGCCGCCGAAGCGGGCTCCGTCGAGGAGCGAGAACAGCTGGTAGACGACCATGTACGCCAGGGCGAGGGCGAACGCCCTCCACCATCCGCCGCGATTCCAGAATCGTCGCCAGCCGTTCGCCGTGCCGGTCGCCTCGGAGGTCGTCATCTCAGCCCTTCGTCGTGCGCCGAGAGCCGTACCGCCCAGGGCCGCTCCTCAATCATGGGCGTGCGCGACGAGACGCGTCGAATCGCCACTCCGTGAGATGATCTCGCAGCGACGAACCGGTTCCGTCGCGATTCCCGAGCAGGTGAGGAGCGGATGCCGTGACCGTCGAGGTGCGCGACGACGCACTGTTGAGCGATGCCGTGTTCGAGGCATCCGGTGCCGGCGATCGCGAACTCGAACGCCTCGTGACGTGGGTCCGGCACCGGTACGGGCTGCTGCTCGCACCGGTCGACGCGATACGTCTGCTCGGCGAGGACCCGACGGGCAACACCCTCAGGATCGACGGGCGCGAGGTCATGATCGGCACGCCCGCGTCGAACGAGCCCGGCGATGGATTCGCGCTCGTCGAGCCCGGCACGCGAACCGAGCTCGCGGTCCGTCGCCACGGACCTCCGCCTGGCTGGCGCACGGTCGAGGCGACGGGCGGCGGTGGGCCCGACCCCCGACGGCGGGCGCCCCGGCGCCGGCCGCCCCGGCGCCCGGCCCCGGTCCCGGTCCGCGATTCGCGGGTCGGCCACGTGATCGGCGTCGTCTCGCTGGCCGTCACGATCGGGGGCGTGCTCGCGGCGTCGACCGCGAAGATCGCCGGCCACTTCCTTCCCGAGGTGTTCCCGAATGGCGCGCTGCCGCTCTGGGCGGTCCTCGTGTGGGGTGCCTGGCTCGTCGCCGCGGCACTCGCGACGTTCGCCCCGTCGACCTGGTTCGTCGCCCCGCGTTCACGGGGTGTCCTCGTCGAGGCCTCGCCCGAGGCGTCGATCCTGCACGCCTTCGCCGCGACCGCCATGCTCGCCGTGCTGATGCTGCCGGGCAAGCAGGGCACGGGCCACCTCATCCCCGAGTACGGCTGGGGCGTCGGGCTCGGCGTGGGCGCACTGCTGCTCGGCTGGTGGTCGTGGCGGAGGGCGCGCACCGCCACCCGATGAGGTGCGGCGCCGAGCACCACGCAGACGGTGCCCCTGGAGGGACTCGAACCCCCAACCCTTTCCTTAGGACGGAACTGCTCTTCCATTGAGCTACAGAGGCTGACCGGAAAAGCCTACCCGAGTCGGTCAATCCGACTGACCGTCGGGATCGGCGTGCACGCACCCCGGCGGCTCCGAATTGCCGCTCAGGGTGAAGTCCTCGCATGTCAGGAAGAACCGCTGGTTGGCGCCGAGCACGAAACTGGCCACCATGATCGCGGCGATCGCGGTGATGCCGATCACGACCGTGCCCCCGCGAGAGCCCGTGACGCAGGTCGGGCCAGAAGATCCCGGCCAGCACCCAGAGCGTGAACGGCACGCCCGCGAGCGCCACGACGAACGCGAGCAGGTCGATGAACCCGATCACGAGGTCGTCGCCCGCATCGGGCACGAACGACAGCACCAGCCAGAGCGTCGGCACCGAGAGCGCGATGAGACGTCGGGTGCGGTGCGGGAACGGCCTCGGCTGGAACGCGACCACGAAGAACGCCCCGGTCGAGGCGACCCAGACCATCAGCACCTGGTCGAAGAACAGCTCGCCCCACGCGCCGAGCGTGAACGCCGGCCACCAGACCGACAGGCTCGCGGCGACGACGACGAGGCCGTGCAGCGGGCGGCGAGCGCGCGGCGCCGCGACCGTCGACTCGTCGTGCTCCCCCATGGCCACCCCCTGCCCGCCATTGTGCCGACGCGGCGCCCGAGACCGGCGGTGGCGCGCTGGCCTCGTCGACCGCGATAGCCTTTCCGTCGGTGTTCGACGCGACCCGACATCCGGTCCGTCGCAGTCGCACCACGACGAGCGGAGAACGATGAACGGCGACGGCACGAGGTTCTGGATCGGGGCATCGACGGTCGGCGCTCTCGGGTCGCCCGCACGCGGCATCCGCTCGCTGGATGTCTCGGCCGACGGCGTCACGACGCTGGGCGAGCCGGTCGCGGTCGGCGAGAACCCGATGTACCTCGCCGTCTCCCCCGCCGGGGTGCTCGGCATCGTGCACGAGCTCACCGAAGGGCGCGTCTCGACGTGGTCCCTCGAGGGCGACACCGTGCAGCCGTTCGGCGGCAGCGGCGCAACCGGGGCGGCCGACCCATGTCACATCGCGTTCGATCCGCGCGGTGAGTGGGCGTTCGCCGCCAACTACTCCGGCGGGCGGGTCACGGCGCATCGGGTGGATCCGGATGCCGCGGCCGACGCCTCGATCTCCTTCGCGTTCAGCGGCTCGGGCCCCGACGCCTCACGGCAGGAGTCCTCGCACCCGCATCAGGTCGTGCTCGACGAGACCCGATCGCGTCTCCTCGTGCCCGACCTCGGATCGGATCGCATCCGCGTCATCGGCCTCGACGCCGCGTCAGGCGCGATCGCCCGTGCCGACGGCGATGCCGACGACATCGCGGTGCACGCCGGTGCCGGCCCGCGGCACCTGGTGGTGGTCGGCGATCTCGCGATCGTCGCGAACGAGCTCGACCGCACGGCGAGCGTCCTCGACCTCGTCGAAGGGCGCGAAGTGGCGTGGTTCCCCGTCGACGACCGGGTGACGGCGCGCGGCCTCGGACTCTCGGCGATCCGGGCGACTCGGGCGGGCACGATCGTCATCGGCGACCGCGATGCCGACGCGTTGGTCGCGCTGCGGCTCGACGCCGACGCCCGCACGCTCGAGCGCGCGGGTTCGGTCGCCACGGGCGGGCACCACCCGCGAGACCTGCACCTCACGCACGACGAGCGGTTCGCCCTGGTCGCCGATCAGGCGTCGGACTCGATCGCCGTCGTCGCGCTCGAGGCCGGGGTTCCGACGCGGGTCGTCGCGACGGTCGCCACCCCCGCGCCCGGATGCCTGGCGCGCCTGCCCTGACGCGAGCGGTCAGTTGTAGCCGAGCACCACGATCGCGGACGTCGTAGGCGAGAGCTCGTCGACGAATGCGCTCTCTTCGAGTCGCGTGTCGTCCGAGGGTTGCGTCATCGCGGTCACCTGTCTCTGCGTGGGATGGTTCACCACGCTACGGGAGGACGCAGCGGACTTCACTGTCCGCGTCGTCCAACTTTGCATGCACTGTTCGCCAGATTGTCACAGTCGGGCGAACTCCAGCGCACGCACCCGGGCGACTCAGCCGGGCGGGTACAGGTACAGCGCGTCGGCCTTGGCGATGGTGCGCCGGTGGTACGAGTGGTCGGAGTTCTGGTTGTACTCCTCGATGTTCACCGTGCCGTCGCCGTTGATCGATTGCACATAGGCGACGTGGTTGTACGGGAACCAGGCGACGGCGCCGACCACGGGCTCGCTGCTCGTGGGCCAGCCGTGCGCGACCCACTCGTCGGCCCACACGTAGGCGCTGCCCGAGGCGAGGTTCGACCAGTCGTACTTGAAGGGGGCGCTCGTGGATCCCGCATCGCGGTTCAGGCGCCAGGCGACGAAGTCGACGCATTCGCGGTAGTAGTACCGCAGCGGCGAGAGCCCTCCGCCGTAGTCGTCGGGGATCTGGTCCCACCAGGGGTAGTCGTCGCCCTCGGCCTTGACCGTGTAGATCGCGTAGCTGCCCGAACCGCGCGAGGCGAGTTCTGCGGCCCAGGCGGCCTGTGCCGCCTCCTCTTCGGAGAGTGCGGCCTCGTCGATCTCGGCCTTCGTGGTGACGGCGTAGGCGTCGGACGAGATGGGCGCACCGCTCGCGACCGCGGGAACGTCGAGGTCCTGCGCCTCGGCGACCGCGAAGCTGAACGCGCCGGAGGGTTGGAAGAGGTCGCCGCCCGGCATGAACGCGTAGGCGGGCATCGCGACGGTGCCGAAGATGGCCGGCACGACGAGCAGGGTCGCGAACACGCGTGCCGGGCCGGTGCGGCGCACGTTCACGGGCTTGCGGAACGCGGTGGCGGCAGCGGGGCCGCCTGCGGGATTCGTCGCGACGGGGGCGGATGCCGCGGCCGAGCGTCGAGCGCGACGCTCGTTCACGGCGGCTCCCCCGCCCGAACGCCCGGTGGAGGCGGATCGGCGCGGGCGGGCCGACTCGGCCGCGCGCCGCTGCGAGCGCGACGGCTGCTCGGCGTGGTCTTCGTGCAAAGTCGATCCTCCGGACACCGCCCGGCCTGATGGCTCGGGTCGTGTTGACGTGCGTCGTCACGCGGTCGGGTGCTCCGGCGACTCGTTCCACCTTAGGGGAAAGGGTCGCTCGAAGTCATCTCGCGATCGCCGCGGTGATGCTCCCGATCAGTTCAGGCCGCGGTGGAGAGGTACTCGTCCCACTGCGGGAGCGTGCGCTCGAACCCGCGCACGACCCAGCTGCGCCCGTGCGGCATGCGCGGCGTGAAGCGGAGCTCCCAGCCCATCTCGGCGGGCGTGTGGTCGCTCTTGATGTTGTTGCAGCGCAGGCAGCACGCGACGAGGTTCTCCCAGGTGTCGCGTCCGCCGCGGGAACGGGGCAGCACATGGTCGATGGTCGCGGCCGATCGACCGCAGTACGCGCAGCGGTGCTCGTCGCGGCGCAGCACGCCTCGCCGACTCACGGGAACGGCGTGCACGCGTGGCGTGCGCACGTATCTCGTGAGGATGATCACGCTCGGTCTCTGCCACGAACCGCTCGCGGCGCACACGGGGTTGCCCTCGTCGTGCTGGATCACGGTGGCCTTCTGGTTCATGACCAGCAGCAGGGCTCTCTTGAACGAGATGACGGCGAGGGGCTCATAGCCGGCGTTGAGCACGAGTGTGCGCATGGAGTGCCTTTCGATCGGGGCTGGATGGCTTCCAGCCGCGTGAACGGGTCGACGCTCCGACGGCGCTGCGGCCGCTCGATGGCACGGGTGGGGCGGATGCCGGTGGCCGCCGAGAAGCGCCCCGAAAACGCAGAACGGGCACCGTCATGAAGACAGTGCCCGTCGAAACGTCGGCTCGTGCGGTACTCGGCTGACTACTGCGCCGTTGGTGGAATTGCGCGCGCGCATCCGCGGAATGGATGCTGCACGTGCGAACCATCGGCGTTCCCCTCGCCCGGATCTCGGATCGTCAGAGCTTCAGGCTACGGCATGAACGCCGCGGAGGGGCATCCCTCCGCGGCGTTCACAGGCCGTGTCACACGATGTTCACCGATCAGATGCCGATGCGGACGATCGTGTAGTCGCTCGTCCAGATCGGCTGCACGCGCACCGAGGCGCCCTCGTAGGGTGCGTGCAGGATCATGCCGTTGCCGGCGTAGAAGCCGTCGTGGCCGTCCATGATCACGAGGTCGCCGGGCTGCGCGTCGGCCTCGGAGATGACGGTTCCCATGGCGCCCTGCCCTGCGGAGGAATGGGGCATGCCGACGCCGAACTGCGCGTAGACGTACATGACGAAGCCCGAGCAGTCGAAGCCGGCGGGCGTGGCGCCGCCGTAGACGTAGGGCGTGCCGATGTACTGCGTCGCGACGTTGTAGACGCTGGCGAGGTCGAAGCTCGGGTACGGCGGGTTCGCGAGGAAGTCACCGACCGACGGGCCCTCGTACGACGCGGCGTAGGAGGTCATCGCGGTCTCGGCGGCGACGCGCGCCGCTTCGGCCGCGGCCGCGGCCTCTGCCGCCTGGCGCTCCGCCTCGGCGGCCGCGTCGATCTCGACCTTCGTGACGGCGGCGAAGCCGTCTTTCGTGACGGGCGCCGCGATGACGTCTTCGGCGACGTCGACGGACTGGGCCTGCGCCTTCGTCATCCGGGTCTCGGCGCTCGTCGCGAACTGCGGCCCGGTGCTGCCGGGCGCGAACGCGTAGGCGGGGATCGCGATGGTGCCGACGATGCCCGCGGCGATCGTCATGACGGCGACGTTCGCGACTCCGCCGCGGCGGAGCCTGCGGGTCGATGGGAGCGGTCGCGCGGCGACGGCCGGTGCGACGGTGGTCTTGGGTTCGGGGTTGACGCTCGGGACGACGACCTTCGAGGCGGTGCCCCGCTTCGGTGACGTGAAACGGCGGCGTGGGGTGAATCGAGCCAAATCGGGTTCCTCCACCGCCCCACGGAGTCGGGACTCCGTCTCACCTGGTGCGCTCGAGGCGCGTCTTCGTCCTGAACCGGGCGGTGAGTGCCGAGGGGCGATCCCGATCCTGGTCCGACGACCGGCTTCGTGCCGTCGAACTCGACCGAGAATACGCGAGGGATGCTTGAATGTCACATTCCGATCACGGTTCGCCGCGATCCCTTGTGAATTCTCAGGTTCATTCCTCGTTCATTCCGCGACGAAGATGTGCCCTGCGACCTCGTTCGGGAGCTCGAGGGCGCCCTCGACGCCCTCGACCTCGACGGCGACGTATGCGCCGCTGCGCGTGAAGGTCGCCGAGGCGCCCGGCATGATGCCCGCCTGCTTGAGCTGGAGCAGGAGTTCGGGGTCGAACTGCACGGGCTCGCCGAGGCGTCGCACCACGCCGTGCAGCGCGGAATCGCGTTCGGCGATGGCGTCGGTGACGCGCACGACACCCGACATGAACGGGTCGGCGGGCTCGAGCCCGAGCTCTTCGAGGCCCGGGATCGGGTTGCCGTACGGGGATTCCTTCGGCTCGCCGAGGATCTCGATGAGGCGACGCTCGACCTGCTCGCTCATGACATGCTCCCAGCGGCATGCCTCGTCGTGCACGTACTCCCACTCGAGCCCGATGACGTCGGCGAGCAGCCGTTCTGCGAGACGGTGCTTGCGCATGACGTGCACGGCCTTGCTGCGGCCCTCTGCGGTCAGCTCGAGGTGGCGGTCGTCGGAGACGACCACGAGTCCGTCGCGCTCCATGCGGGCGACCGTCTGCGAGACGGTGGGCCCGGAGTGGCCGAGGCGCTCGGAGATGCGGGCGCGAAGCGGCACGATGTGCTCTTCTTCGAGGTCGAGAATGGTGCGGAGGTACATCTCCGTCGTATCGATGAGATCGGTCACCAGCAAACCCTCCTGTCGCAGCCCGTCATCAAGCCTAGCCCGCTGCAGAGGCTCGATAGACTTCCGTGCATGCCGAGCATCGTGATCCCCAGCGACCTCCTGCCCGCCGACGGACGATTCGGCTGCGGCCCCTCCAAGGTCCGCCCCGAACAGCTGGCGCACCTCGCCGCCGAGGGCCCCGCGCTGCTGGGCACCTCGCACCGCCAGGCCCCCGTCAAGAACCTCGTCGGCCGCGTCCGCACGGGCCTCTCCGACCTCTTCTCGCTGCCCGACGGCTACGAGGTCGTGCTGGGCAACGGCGGCTCCACCGCGTTCTGGGACGCCGCGGCATCCGGCCTCATCGAGCGCCGCGCACAGCTCAGCGCCTTCGGCGAGTTCGGCCAGAAGTTCGCCGGCGCGGCGGCCGCCCCCTGGCTCGAGGCCCCCGATGTGCGCAAGGCGCCCGCCGGCACCCGCTCGAACCCCGAGGCCGTCGCCGGCGTCGACGTGTACGCGTGGCCGCACAACGAGACGTCCACCGGCGTCATGGCGCCGGTGAAGCGCGTCGCCGGCGACGAGGGCGCGCTCACCGTCATCGACGCGACGAGCGCGGCTGGCGGCGTGGCCGTCGACCCGAACGAGTTCGACGTCTACTACTTCGCCCCGCAGAAGAACTTCGCGTCCGACGGCGGCATCTGGTTCGCGCTGTTCTCGCCCGCCGCGATCGAGCGCGTCGAGCGCATCGCGGCGACCGACCGCTACATCCCCGAGTTCCTCTCGTTGAAGAACGCGGTCGACAACTCGCGGCTCAACCAGACGCTCAACACGCCCGCCCTCGCCACGCTGCTGCTCCTCGAGAACCAGCTCGAGTGGATGAACGAGTCGGGCGGCCTCGCCTGGGCCGACGCCCGCACGCGCGAGTCCTCGTCGGTGCTCTACGACTGGGCGGCGCGCACGTCGGTCGCGACGCCGTTCGTCGCCGACCCGGCCGACCGCTCGCAGGTCGTCGTCACGATCGACTTCGACGAGACGACCGATGCCGCGCGCATCGCGTCGATCCTCCGCGAGAACGGCATCGTCGACACCGAGCCCTACCGCAAGCTCGGCCGCAACCAGCTTCGCGTCGCGACCTTCACCGCGATCGAGCCCGACGACGTCCGGGCGCTCACGGCGTCGATCGACTACGTGCTCGAGCAGATCGGCTGACGCCCGTGCGGCTCTGGCTCGCGGAGTCGGAGCGTCGGCCCGATCCGGCGCCCGCCCGAGCCGACGCGCGCAAGGCGGTGCTCGCGGGCACCGCCCTGTGGCTCGTCGCGCTCGTGGTGTGCCTGCTGCTGCGCGACGTGCTCGCGCAGGCCGGGCTGGCGTGGCTGACCTGGGCGTGCGCCGTCGGCGTGCTCCTGGGCGTCGGCGCCCTGGCCGTGGTGCAGGCGATCAGGCGCCGGCGCACGGCTCAGAGCGCGGGCGCCTCGCGCTGAACGTCGACGTCGTCGGAATGCTCGTCGTCGGATTCCTCGTCGTCATCTGACGTCTCGGAATCCCCGGCGGCACTCCCGACCTCGCCCGGCTCATCGTCGCCCGGCTCGTCGAAGCCGTCGAACGCCTCGTCCTCGATGTGGTCGTCGTCTTCGTACTCGTCGTCGGCGTCGATCTCGAGCTCTTCGGACGCATCGTCGAACTCGACGTCGTCGAGCTCGTCGGCCTCGGGCTCCTCGCCGGCAGCACGGGCAGCGGCTGCGGCGACCGCCTGCGCTGCGCGGTAGTCGGCGAGCCGCTCGGACCACGGCACCCACGCGGGGGCGAGCAGGGCACGCTCGCCGGGCATGAGCTGCGTCTCGACGATCGTCGGCTCGTCGTCGTCGACCCGCACGATCGTGACGCTCCAGTGCCAGCCCGGGTACCCGGACATGTCGGAGGCGAAGTGCAGGGTGAGCACGTGCTCGTCTTCGGCGATGTGGCCGATGACGGATCCGACCGTCTCGGGCGCCGTCGTCTCGAGCAGCGCACGACGGGCGAGGTCGACCGAGGCGAGCAGCACGGGGTCTGGGTCGTAGACGACCGGCTCGGGCTCGACCTCGGCCTCGACATCCGCCTCGGCTGCGGCATCCGCCGGCTCGTCGTCGGTTTCGAGGGCATCGTTCGACACGGCCTCGTCGCTCGACGCGGTCTCGTCGCTCGACGCGGTCTCGTCGCTCGACGCGGTCTCGTCGCTCGACGCGGTCTCGTCGCTCGACGCGGTCTCGTCGTCGGCGTCGACCTCGTCGACGGGCAGTACGAGATCGGACGCCGACTCCGCGGCATCCGTCTCGGGTTCGGTGAACTCAGGCATCCAGATCGTCTGCCACCTTGCGCAGCACGGTTGCGACCATGCGCGCCTTGGACTTCTCGGGGTAGCGCCCCCGACGCAGGTCTGCGCCGATGGAGTCGAGGAGCTTGACGACGTCTTCGATGATGATCGCCATGTCGTCGGCGGGCTTGCGGTTGATCTTCGCGAGGCTCACGGGTGCATCGAGCACGCGCACCGAGAGCGCCTGCGCGCCGCGCTTGCCCTCTGCGAGACCGAACTCGAGTCGGCTGCCCGCGCGCACGGTCGCACCGGCGGGAAGAGCGGATGCGTGGAGGAAGACCTCCTGGCCGTCATCGGAGCTGATGAAGCCGAACCCCTTCTCCTCGTCGTAGAACTTGACCTTGCCGGTGGGCATCGTGGAAACCTCGCTCGTGTCGTGGAAGGCGCGCAGGAACGTCACGCGCCGTGTACATCCCAGTCTAGAGTCCCGCCCCTCACGGGGCGGTGCGCTGCCCTATCCTTGCAGAGTGAGCGAAACCCAGCAGTCCGGCAGCCAGCGCATCGAACGCGTCCTCGCGTACATGTTCACGGGCCTGGTGATGCTCTCGGTCGCCGCGTTCATCGCCGTGCTCATCGCGACGATGGTCGGCGTCGCCGAGCACGACGGGTTCAGCCACGGCGTCTGGCCGATCGTGATCATGCTTCCCTGGTTCGGCCTCCCGCTCGCGTTCCTCCTGCTCATCGCCCTGTTCATCGTGCACGCCGTGAACCGCTCGCGCACTGCGCGCGCCCAGACGAACTGATCGGAGACGATGCTCGAACTCGCCGCGCGACTCCGCACGCTGCCCCGCACCGAACTCGAGGCGGCGCTGGCGACGCGTGAGTTCGATGCCTCCGGCATCCGCGATCTCTTCGACCTCGCCGAGGTGCTGCTCGCACCCGATTCGCTCGACCACGTCATCTCGCGGCTCGACCGCCCACGCCTCGCCGCGCTCGCGGCCACCGCGACGCTGACCGCCGATCACACCGGCACCACGGTCGAGGCGGTCGCCGGTGAGCTCGCCCGGCTCGGAGGATCGGCCGAACTCGTGGCAGCGGCGCCGCAGCTCGTCGGCCGCCTCGCCGACTCCCTGATCCTCGTCGCAGACGGGCAGCGCGTGCACCTGCCGGTCGCGGTCGCCTCGAGGCTCGCGGTCCGCATGGAACGCGACATCCCGGGTGCCGCCGAGCTGGCCGCTCCCGCCCCGCCCGTGCTCGTCGGCGTCGACGACGTCGACCGCTCCCTGCTCGACCGGCGCGCGGCCGAGGCCGCCTACGCCACGGTCGCCGCGACCGCCGAGCTCCTCGCCGCCGTCGGCAACCAGCCGGCGCGCGAGCTCGCGAAGGGCGGGCTCACGCTGCCCGACTCCAAGCGGTTGTCCGAAGCCTGCGGCATCGATCTCGAGGCACTGCCCCGGCTGTTCCACCGTGCCGACGAGGCCGGCCTCGTGCTCAGGGACGGCGCCTACTGGCTCGAGTCCGACATCGGCGCCGACTGGGCGCAGCTCGGGTCGGCCGATCGCTGGCAGCGGCTCGCCGAGCAGTGGCTCGCCCGCATCCCGCCGTCGTTGCGCGAGCTCGTCGCGCGTCGAAGCGAATCGATCTCGGCGACCGACCTGCGCGACGACGTGCGTTGGCTCTACCCGGCGGGCGGCAAGTGGCTCGACGACAGCCTCGACCGGCTCGTCGACGACGCCGAGGCGCTGGGGCTCGCCGTGGCGGGCGAACCCGTCGAGTCCGGTCGGCTCGTGCTCACGGGCGACGTGCAACGTGCCGCCGCCCTGCTCGCCGCGCATTTCCCGGCGCAGGTCGCCAAGGTGTACGTGCAGCACGACCTCACCATCGTCTCCCCCGGTCCCCTCGAACCGGCGCTCGACGCCAGGCTGCGCGGCTTCGCCGACGTCGAGGGGCGCGACCTCGCCTCCACGTACCGCGTGAGCGCGGCATCCGTGAATCGCGGTCTCGCGGCCGGCGAGTCGGCCGAGACGATCCTCGAGTTCCTGGGCGAGCTCTCGCTCACCGGCATCCCGCAGCCCGTCGCGTACCTCGTCGGCGAAGCCGCCCGCCGCTTCGGCAGCGTGCGCGTCGCCTCGGCCGACGAGGCCGACCTGCCGGCCCGCACCGTCGTGCGCTCCGACGACGACCAGCTCATCGGCACCCTCGCCGTCGACCAGACGCTGAACGCCGTCGGCCTCCGACAGGTCGGGCCGCATCGCCTGCTCTCGCGCTTCGCACCCGATGTCGTGTTCTGGGCCCTCGCCGATGCGCGCTACCCGGTCGCCGCCGAAGACCACGAGGGCACCATCGTGCGCCTGCGCCGCCATCACCTCGCGCAGTCGCCGACCCCGCCCCCGGCGGGCGACCCGGTCGCAGCGCTCCTCGACAAGCTGCTCGCGAAGCACGACGACGATGCGACCGACGAGGTCGCCTGGCTCGCCAGGCAGCTCGAGGCCGCCGCCCGCGCGAAGGAGACGCTCACCGTCACCGTGCGCATGCCCGGCGGCGCGACGGCCGACTACCTGCTCGCCCCGGCCAGCGTGGCGAACGGGCGCCTGCGTGCGCGCGACCGCAAGGCCGACATCGAGCGCACGCTGCCCCTGTCGGCGATCGCGGCGGTCGCCCCCGCTCCGTCCGGCGTCTGACGTCGGCCCGGAGCACCGTCCCGACACGCACCGACCCGACGAACCCGTCCAGACCTGCCCGGCCCGTCCTGCGCGTCGGCACGCACCGCGCCCGCCCGCGGCATCCGATCGTGCCCGAGTCCTTCGCCTCGAACCGGATGCCGGCGCTGACGAATCCGGCGACGTCGGCGTTGCACCCGCGAACCGGGCGTAAACTCGATGGCTATGTCAGACGGCCCCCTCATCGTGCAGAGCGACCGCACCGTGCTGTTGGAGGTGGCGCACCCGCTCGCGGAGGATGCGCGCCACGACCTCGCGGTGTTCGCCGAGCTCGAGCGCGCACCCGAGCACGTGCACACGTACCGCATCACGCGACTCGGCCTCTGGAATGCCAGGGCCGCCGGCCACACCTCCGAGGACATGCTCGGCACGCTCGAGCGCTACGCGAAGTTCCCGGTGCCGCAGACCGTGTCGGTCGACATGCGCGAGACGGTGTCGAGGTACGGGCGGCTCGTCGTCGACCGCACCGACGACGGCGCCCTCCGCCTGCGCTCCGACGACCTCGCCGTGCTCACCGAGGTCGCGAACGCGAAGCGCATCGCGCCGCTGCTGACCGAGCGCATCGACGACACCGGATTCCTCGTCGAGGCCTGGGCGCGCGGTGCCCTCAAGCAGGAGCTCGTGAAGCTCGGCTGGCCCGCAGAAGACCTGGCTGGCTACACCCCCGGCACCCCGCATCCGATCGACCTCGAGGAGTCGGGCTGGCACCTGCGCGACTACCAGCAGAAGGCGGTCGACAACTTCTTCGACGGCGGCTCGGGCGTCGTCGTGCTGCCCTGCGGCGCGGGCAAGACCCTCGTCGGCGCGGGCGCCATGGCCACGGCGAAGACCACGACGTTGATCCTCGTGACGAACACCGTCTCGGCGCGCCAGTGGCGCGACGAACTGCTGAAGCGCACCACCCTCACGCCCGACGAGATCGGCGAGTACTCGGGGCAGGTGAAGGAGGTCAAGCCCGTCACCATCGCGACGTACCAAATCCTCACCGCCAAGCGGAAGGGCGAGTACGCCCACCTCGCACTGCTCGACGCGCTCGACTGGGGTCTCGTGGTCTACGACGAGGTGCACCTCCTGCCCGCACCCGTGTTCAAGCTGACCGCCGAGCTGCAGGCCCGCCGCCGAC
The DNA here is from genome assembly GCF_009749385.1 of Agromyces allii. Classification (GTDB taxonomy): domain Bacteria; phylum Actinomycetota; class Actinomycetes; order Actinomycetales; family Microbacteriaceae; genus Agromyces; species Agromyces allii. Next base: position 470,815 of record NZ_WBIN01000001.1, read on the forward strand.
TCGGCCTCACCGCGACGCTCGTGCGCGAAGACGGCCGTGAGGGCGACGTGTTCAGCCTCATCGGGCCCAAGCGATTCGACGCACCCTGGAAGGAGATCGAGGCGCAGGGCTTCATCTCCCCCGCTGCCTGCTACGAGGTGCGCATCGACCTCCCGCAGTCCGAGCGGCTCGCGTACGCGGCATCCGCCGACGACGAGCGCTACCGGCTCGCCGCCACCGCGCCGGCGAAGCTCGAGGTCGTGAAGGAGCTCGTGGCCAAGCACCGCGGCGAGCGCATCCTCGTCATCGGCCAGTACCTCGATCAGATCGACGAGCTCGCCGACGCCCTCGGCGCCCCGAAGCTGACCGGCGCGACGCCCGTCGACGAGCGCGAACGCCTCTTCCAGGAGTTCCGCGAGGGCATCACCCAGGTGCTCGTCGTCTCGAAGGTCGCGAACTTCTCGGTCGACCTGCCGGAGGCGACCGTGGCGATCCAGGTCTCGGGCTCGTACGGTTCCCGTCAGGAGGAGGCGCAGCGCCTCGGACGCCTGCTTCGACCCAAGGAGTCCGGCCTCACCGCCAACTTCTACACGCTCGTCGCGCGCGACACCGTCGACCAGGACTTCGCGCAGAACCGCCAGCGGTTCCTCGCGGAACAGGGCTACAGCTACACGATCCTCGACGCGCACGCGCTCGAAGCGGCCTGACGGGCGGCGCCCGCGTCGGCTCAGCCCCGCGCGTAGCGCAGCAGCAGCAGATCCCCCGCGGGGATCGCGTGCACGAGGCGCATCGACCGCGCCGCCTCGCGGGCGCCCTGCACGATGCGGCCGGCCGTGCCGCCCACGAGCAGCGGGCTGAGCGAGAGGCAGACCTCGTCGACGAGGTCGGCGTCGAGCAGCGCACCGAAGAGGTGCGGTCCGCCCTCGCAGAGCACCTGGGCGAGCCCGAGCGCCCCGAGCTGTCGCTGCGCCTCGGCGAGGTCGACCTCGCCGTCGCCGCACACGAGCACGTCGGCGACGTCGGCGAGCGCCGCCCTCCGCGGTTCGGGGGCCGCGGCGTGGGTGACCACGAGCGGGCGCGTCACGGCGCGTTCGAAGAACGGATGCCGCGGGTCGAGGTCGAGCCGCGACGAGACCACGGCGATGCGGGGCTGCTCGGCGAGGTCGTGCGAACGCCGCCACGCGGCATCCGCCCCGTCGACCGAGAGCCCGCCGTACCCCTCGGCGCGCACCGTGCCGGCCCCAACGAGCACGACATCGGCGAGAGCGCGCATGGCCTGCATGGCGAGCCGGTCGCTCGCGTCGCCGAGCCCGCCGCTGCGCCCGTCGACGGTGACCGCCCCGTCGATGCTCGCGACGAAGTTCATGCGGACGCTCGCCCGCTGCCGCTCGGGCAGGGCGTAGGCCGCCAGCAGGTGCTCGCGGTCGACGGCGGCCCCGCCCGTCACTGGTTGTGCTCCAGGAACACGGGCTCGCGCCATCCCTTGATCGCCTCGATCATGCGCATCGCGTCGACCGTCTCGCGCACGTTGTGCACGCGCACGATGCGGGCCCCGCGCAGCACGCAGTAGACCGCCGCCGCGATCGACCCCTCGACGCGTTCGGAGCGCGGGCGCCCGAGGCTCTCGCCGACGAAGTCCTTGTTCGACAGGGCGACGAGCGTCGGATACCCGATCGCGACGATCTCGTCGAGTCGGCGCGTGAGCTCGAGCGAGTCGAGGGTGTGCTTGTTGAGGTCGTGCCCGGGGTCGATGATGATGCGATCGGATGCCACGCCAGCCGCCTCGGCCCGTGCCACGCGTTCGCGCAGGTAGGCGGCGACCTCGACCACCACGTCGCCGTACCGCGGCGACGGATGCGGCGTGCGCGGCGCGGCGAGACTGTGCGTGATGACGACCGAGGCGCCGGTCTCGGCGAGCACCGCCGCCATGCCGGGATCACTGAGCCCGGTGGTGTCGTTGATCACGTGCGCGCCCGCGGCGATCGCGGCCCGGGCGACCTCGGCGTGGAACGTGTCGACCGAGATGACCGCGCCCGCGTCGGCGAGCGCCGCGACGACCGGCACCACCCGGTCGATCTCCTCGGCCACCGGCACGGCGGGGCCCGGTGCGAACTTCGCCCCGCCGATGTCGATCCAGTCGGCACCCTCGGCGATCGCCCGGCGCCCGGCCGTGACCGCGGCGTCGAGCGCGTCGGTGCGGCCCTGGTCGTAGAAGGAGTCGGGCGTGCGGTTCACGATCGCCATGACCGCGACCTCGCGCGCGAAGTCGAACGTGCGCGGACCGATGGTGCGCACCATGCCACCCGCGGCCGGCCACGACGGCCCAGCGCCCGCTGCCGTCCCGCCGGGCGCCGCGGTGGTCACGAGGCGTCTCCGGCGAGCGCGTCGAGCGGCACGGTCGGGTCGGCGAGCTCCTCGCGCGAGACCACGCCCCCCGACCTGATGAGCCGCTGCACCTGCTCGTTCACATCCCACACGTTGACGTTCATGCCGGCCACCACCCGACCGTCGGGCGTCAGCCAGAACACGATGCCCTCTCGTCTCGTCTGGGGTGCGGATGCCGCGGTGAGCGGCACGTCGCCGCGCACGACGACCTCGGCGCCGGCGGCGAGGTCGCCGTAGCCCGAGTACTCCATGCCGAGGTCGTACTGGTCGGTGAAGAAGTACGGCACCTCGTCGAGGACGACCTGCTCGCCGGCGAGCGCACGGCCCGCCGCAGCCCCGCTCGCCAGCGCGTTCGCCCAGTGCTCGACACGAAGGTGCCGTTCGAGCACGGGGTTCCACACCGCGGCCACGTCGCCCGCAGCGAAGACGTCGGCCGCACTCGTGCGGAGCGAGGCATCGGTCACGATGCCGTCGTCGACCCTCAGGCCGGCGGATGTCGCGAGCTCCACGTTCGGGATCGCCCCGATGCCGAACACCACCAGGTCGGCCGCGACCTCCTCGCCCGTGCCGAGGACCACCGCCGCGACCCTGCCCCGCTCGCCGCGGAGCGCCGTGACGGCGGCGCCGCCGCGCACCGTGACCCCGTGCTGCTCGTGGAGCCCTCGGAACATGCTGCCGAGCCCGGTGCCGATCGCCGCCTCGAGCGGCTCGTCGCCGCGGACGACGACGATCACCTCGTTGCCGTACCCGCGTGCTGCCGCCGCGACCTCGAGCCCGATCCAGCCGCCGCCGACCACGACGACCCGCCGGTCGCCTCGGCGGAGCGCCGTGCGCAGTCGCGTCGAATCGGGCAGGGTGCGCAGCACGTGCACCCCGCGGAGCCCGGCCCCCGGGCCGGTGAATGGGCGGGGGCGTGCACCGGTCGCCAGCAGCAGCCGGTCGTAGCGGAGCTCGGAGGTCTCTTCGGCCGTCTCGACGTCGATCGTGTGCGCCGCGGGATCGAGCGCGACCGCCCGTGCGCCGAGCCGCAGTTCGACCCCGTGCCGTCGGTACCAGCGGCGATCATGCGGATAGACGCTGCCCGCGGCATCCGACCCGAGCAGGTAGCCCTTCGAGAGCGGCGGGCGTTCGTGCGGCAGACGGGGCTCGTCGGCCACGACCACGACCTCGCCGTCGAACCCCGCATCGCGGACCGAACCCACCGCCGCAGCAGCCGTCAGACCCCCGCCGACCACGACAACCCGCTCTTCTGACGCCATAGGCCAAGTGTTCCATCCGCACATCGGATTTCACGACCCTCGAAGAATGTTCAGGAAAGTTCCAGCCGGTGCGCAGAAGATGGTCAACATGAGCGATGGACCACGCATTCTCATCGTCGATGACGAGCCCAACATCCGCGACCTGCTCACCACGAGCCTCCGCTTCGCCGGGTTCGCCGTGCGCGCGGTCGGCAACGGCGCCCAGACGATCTCGGCGGTTCTCGAAGAAGAACCGGACCTGATCATCCTCGACGTCATGCTGCCCGACATGAACGGCTTCGGCGTCACCAAACGCCTGCGTTCGGCCGGCTACACGGCGCCGATCCTGTTCCTCACCGCCAAAGACGACACCGAAGACAAGATCACGGGTCTCACGGTCGGCGGCGACGACTACGTCACGAAGCCGTTCAGCCTCGACGAGATCGTCGCGCGCATCAAGGCGATCCTCCGTCGCACGATGCACGCCGAAGAAGACGCCGTCATCCGCACGGGCGAACTCGTGATGGACCAGGACACCCACGAGGTGCTCGTCGGCGACGTGCCCGTCGAGCTCTCCCCCACCGAGTTCAAGCTGTTGCGCTACCTCATGCTGAACCCGAACCGCGTGCTCTCGAAGGCGCAGATCCTCGATCACGTCTGGGAGTACGACTTCAACGGCGATGCCGGCATCGTCGAGAGCTACATCTCGTACCTGCGCCGCAAGCTCGACCAGCACTCGACCGAGCCGCTGATCCAGACGAAGCGCGGGTTCGGGTACATGCTGAAGTCCTCGGCCTCCAAGCCCTGACTCAGGCTTCACCGCCTAGACTCGCCCAGCCATGCAACAGACGATCACCGAGCGGTGGAACCGCATCTCGCTGCGCACCAAGATCACGGGTGTGACGGTGCTGATGCTGACCCTCGGCCTGCTCGTCTCCGGCATCGGCACCGCGGCCATGCTGCGGTCGTACGTCGAAGACCAGATGTCGGCGAAGCTCGGCAGCATCGCCGGCGGCAGTCTCGACAAGTACTTCGTCTCCGACAGCGAATCCGACGCCGCGCCCGACAAGGACTCCCGCTCGTTCTCCGAGAACGACCAGGTGTTCGTGGCGGTCTACGACGCCGCGACCGGCATGCGCGACGGCACCAACTGGGACAACCGGGCGATCGAAGACCTTCCGATCATCCCCGAGACGCTGACGCAAGCCGACGTCAACGCGATCAACTCTCAGAGCTCGGGCAAGTACACGGTGTTCGAACTGAAGGACGCCGACGGCAACAAGACATTCCGAGCGGTCACCGCACTCATGGTGGCCGACCAGCACGGCGTCTACTCGCCGATCATCATCGCGATCTCGTCGAAGGACACCGAGTCGCTGATCGCGGTGTACCTGACGATCTTCCTCGGGTTCGGCATCGGCGTCGTGCTCGTCGGCGCGCTGCTCACGCGCATGCTCGTGACGACGACGTTCACGCCGCTCCGCGAGGTCGAGGCGACGGCCGCCGCCATCGCCGACGGCGACTTCAGCCAACGCCTCGGCGGAGCCACGCCCAACACCGAGGTCGGCCGGCTCAACCGCTCGTTGAACACCATGCTCAACCGCATCGACCGCGCTTTCCGCGACCGCGCGCGCACGATCGACCAGATGCGTCGGTTCGTGGGCGATGCGTCGCACGAGCTGCGCACCCCGCTCGTGTCGGTCCGCGGCTACGCGGAGCTCTACCGCATGGGCGCCCTGCAGACGCCCGAAGACGTCGCCCAGGCCATGGAGCGCATCGAGAAGGAGGCCATCCGCATGGGCGGCCTCGTCGAGGACCTCCTCGCGCTCGCCCGCCTCGACGAGGCGAAGCCGCTCGAACTCGTCGAGGTCGACCTGGTGCCGCTCGCACGCGATGCGGCCCTCGACGCCATGGCCGCGCATCCGGGTCGCACGATCACCGTCACGACGCCCGACGATCTCGCCGCATCGGATGTCGCGTCCGCACCGGCCGGCAGCACTCCGGCCCTCGCCGGCACGACGCCCGACCGCCCGGCCACCGGTGCGATCTCGTTCGCCGGTGCGACGCTCGCGCGCCTGCGCAACCGACGTCCGCGCACGACCGACCCGTCGAACTCCGGCAGCCGTCGCGTGGTCGCCGTGCCCGCCGACACCGCCCCCGCGAAGCGCGCCGCCGGAGCTTCCACCGGCGGCGCCGGTTCGGCGACCTCGGCGAACCGACCGCCCGAGTCCGTTCGCAACGGCGTCCAGCAGGCCGTGGTGCTCGCCGAAGAGAACAAGATCCGTCAGGTCATCACGAACCTCATGGGCAATGCGATGCGATTCACCGCCGAAGACAGCCCGATCGACATCCACGTCAGCGCCGACGCCGCGACGGAGCGCGCGATGATCCAGATCGTCGACCACGGCGAGGGCATCCCCCCGCAGATCCGCGAGAAGATCTTCCAGCGGTTCTGGCGTGCCGACACGTCGCGCACCCGTGAGACGGGCGGATCCGGACTCGGGCTCGCGATCGTGTCCTCGATCGTCGCAGCGCACAACGGCGCGGTCGACGTCGTCGAGACGCCCGGCGGAGGCGCCACCTTCCGGGTGCTCCTGCCGCTCGCCGGCAGCGCCGCCGCACCCCAGCCGGTGTCCTCCGACTGATCTCGACCCGTCGCCGACGACCAGACCGCCGGTGACGCCGTCGGGCACCCGTCCTCCCCCACGGCGTCCGCCATGCGCGCTGCCGCGAAGCCGCGCTCGATCGGATCCGCTTCGGCAGATGACGCCATACCTTGGCGGCATCAACCGAACGAAGGGACCCAAATGTCGAGCTACCACGTCGACGCCGCCCAAGTCTCCGCCGCGACCCAGTCCGTGAGGGGCACCATCGGCCGCATCCAGTCCGAGGTGTCGTCGCTCCTCGGTCAGCTCACGGGACTGCAGTCCTCGTGGTCGGGTCAGGCGGCCACGGCGTTCCAGGGTGCCGTGTCCGAGTGGCGGGCCACGCAGCTGCAGGTCGAGCAGAGTCTCGACGGGCTCAATCAGGCGCTCGGCATCGCGGCGACGCAGTATGCCGAGGCCGAGCAGGCCAACGCGCGCCTCTTCCTCCGCTGAGGCGCAGCGCGTGGTCGGTCCGACCCGAACGGTCGGACCGACCCGGGCGCATCGGACCGGCCCGAAACACGCGGTCGGCGAGCTCGCGGTTCAGCCGAGTGCGATGACGATCGCCGCGGCAACGCTGGCGGCTTCGGCCCGGATGGGCTCCGCGGCCGTGCCTGACGTCGCCGAGAGCACGGACACCCAGGCGCCGCGGACCGGCACGTGGACCGTGCACAGGCCGGTACCGGCCTCGAACGGTTCGCCGTTGCTCCAGCAGCGCACGAGTCCGGCACCATCGGCACCCGGCACGTCGATCGTCGTCAGCTCCCCGCCCGAGGGGATCGTGGCGAGCGCAGCCGCGGTGTCAGGGAGCACGGTGATCCGGCCGCCGAACGCACCGTCACCGCGATACCGGCAGGTGAAGCCACCGGCCGTCAGCAGCGCGACATCCCACCCGTTCGATTCCTCGTACGCGTACCCCACGTCGTACGCGGCCGCGTCGACCGAGAGCGCGGCAGCGAGCGCTTCAGGCGCGAGCATCTCGTCGCAACTCGTGGGCCCGTTCCCCCATTCCGCCGAGAGCGCGGGCAGCGGTTCCAGCGGCGGGACGGCGCCGAGGTGGTCCGAGATCTCGTCACGAAGCGCGATCAGCTGCGGCTGGTCGACGGTTCCGGAGCCGTCCCACGGCATGTCGTATATGTAGAGGTTCACGGCGGTCGTGCCGCTGAACCCCTCCACCTCGCAGTAGTCGTAGATGCACCCGGTGTGCAGGGTTCGCTCGTGAGGCGTCGCAGTCGTACCTCCCTGCGCCGCGAACTCCGCGATGATGCGATCGTCGGCTTCGACCGCATCGGGAACGACCGTGAGCGAGACGCGAACGGCCCCCGTCTCCGCATCGGACCACGAGCACGAGAATCCGCCCGCGGAACCCACCGCGGCGGGCATCTGCACCGTTGCGATCGGGTCGACGTGCGCATATGCACCCGCGACGAGTCCGGAGCCCGCCACGGCCTCGAGGGACTCGACGGCCACGAATCGATCGCATGACGAATCGATGATCTGGAGAGGTCGTACCGGAGCGGGCGTCGCCGTCGCCGTCGCCGTCGCCGGAACCGGATCGGGCGCCGCGCCCACTGATGCGGTCGCGCAACCGGCGAGCAGCGCGATCACGCAGGCCGCCGTCACGGCTGCGGTCGCGACCGGTCGGATCTTCGTCGAGCGCCGTGCGAGACCAGTTCCGTGATTCATTCGTCGTCATCCATGGTCCGAGCGTATGGGCACGGTCGGAGCCCGCCGATAGCTCCGGATATCCATCCGGTAACGGCTTCCGAGGGACGCCCGGCCGCCGCACCCGGCGGGGTGATTCCCGTTCCGGAACACACGTGAGCGACGACGATCGAGCGAGCGCCGCGACCGACGACGAAGGGCGCCTCCGGAACGGAGGCGCCCTTCGCGCTGATCAGGCCGTGACGGCCGAAGATCGGTTCGGACTAGAAGTCCATGCCACCCGTGGGGTCGCCGGCCGGAACCGGGTTCTTCTCGGGCTTGTCGGCGACGACGGCCTCGGTGGTGAGGAACAGTCCGGCGATCGACGCTGCGTTGAGCAGTGCCGAGCGGGTGACCTTCACCGGGTCGTTGATGCCGGCGGCCAGCATGTCGACGTACTCGCCGGTCGCGGCGTTGAGGCCCTGGCCGACGGGGAGGTTGCGCACGCGGTCGACCACGACGCCCGGCTCGAGGCCGGCGTTGAGGGCGATCTGCTTGAGCGGAGCGTCGATCGCGACACGCACGATGTTCGCGCCGGTCGCCTCGTCGCCCGTGAGCTCGAGCTTCTCGAACGCGGTCTTGCCGGCCTGGATGAGGGCGACGCCACCACCGGCGACGATGCCCTCTTCGACTGCGGCCTTCGCGTTGCGGACGGCGTCTTCGATGCGGTGCTTGCGCTCCTTGAGCTCGACCTCGGTGGCCGCACCCGCCTTGATGACGGCGACGCCGCCGGCGAGCTTCGCGAGGCGCTCCTGGAGCTTCTCGCGGTCGTAGTCGGAGTCGGTGTTCTCGATCTCGGCGCGGATCTGCGCGACGCGACCGGCGATGCCCTCTTCGTCACCGGCACCCTCGACGATGGTCGTCTCGTCCTTGGTGATGATGACCTTGCGGGCCTGACCGAGCAGGTCGAGGGTGACGTTCTCGAGCTTGAGGCCGACCTCCTCGGAGATGACCTGGCCGCCGGTGAGGATCGCGATGTCCTGGAGCTGCGCCTTGCGACGGTCGCCGAAGCCGGGGGCCTTGACGGCGACCGACTTGAAGATGCCGCGGATCTTGTTCACGATCAGGGTCGCGAGTGCTTCGCCGTCGACGTCCTCGGCGATGATGAGGAGCTGCTTGCCGGTCTGGATGACCTTGTCGACGATCGGCAGGAGGTCCTTGATGTTCGAGACCTTGCCGTTGACGATCAGGATGTAGGGGTCTTCGAAGACCGCTTCCTGGCGCTCGGGGTCGGTGACGAAGTACGCCGACAGGTAGCCCTTGTCGAAGCGCATGCCCTCGGTGAGCTCGAGCTCGGTGCCGAAGGTGTTCGACTCCTCGACGGTGACGACGCCTTCCTTGCCCACCTTGTCGATGGCCTCGGCGATCAGGGCGCCGATCTCGAGGTCGCCGGCGGAGATGGACGCGGTGGCGGCGATCTCCTCCTTGGTCTCGACCTCCTTGGCGTTGGCGACGAGCTCGGCGGTCACGGCCGCGACGGCCTTCTCGATGCCGCGCTTGAGCGAGATGGGGTCGGCGCCTGCGGCGACGTTGCGGAGGCCCTCGCGCACGAGCGCCTGGGCGAGCACGACCGAGGTCGTGGTGCCGTCACCGGCGACGTCGTCGGTCTTCTTGGCGACCTCCTTGACGAGCTCGGCGCCGATCTTCTCGTACGGGTCGTCGAGCTCGATCTCCTTGGCGATCGACACGCCGTCGTTCGTGATGGTGGGAGCGCCCCACTTCTTCTCGAGCACGACGTTGCGACCGCGCGGGCCGAGGGTCACCTTGACCGCGTCGGCGAGCGTGTTGAGGCCACGCTCGAGACCGCGGCGGGCCTCCTCGTTGAAAGCAATGATCTTTGCCATGTGTGTTTCTCGTCCCTTCTCGGACGTCTCAAAGATTCTTGTTAGCACTCGATTCGAATGAGTGCTAAATCAATTCTGGCACTCGACCGCCACGAGTGCAAGCGAGCGGCCGGCGGCCCCCGCGCGGCTCGCCCGGTGTCCGCTCAGGGCGCGAAGGCGACCGATCCCGTCGTCGGCACGAGCTCGATCCACGTGTTGCCCGGCGCAAGGGTCAGGGCCTCGCCGTTGTCGGCCGTGAACACGATCGGCGCCTCACGGGCGCTCTTCGCCCACGTGCCGTGCGCGGTCCGCCCGTTCACCGAGACCCACACCTCGCCCGTGCCGACCATCACGGTCTTCGGCACCTCTCCGTACTGCCAGTCGATGTCGACCCGCATGGTCACGAGATTCACGGCACGCACCTGGGCGCCCGCGTCGTCGAGGTCGGGCGCGCCCTCCTGCGACCTGAGCCAGACGGATGCCGCGGCATCCCAGCTCCACGACGGGTACCGCTCCTCGGAGAACACCTGCGAGACGCTCGACGTCGTCGCCGCCTTGAAGGCTGGATCGGCGAGCGGATCGGTACCGCCGTAGACGAACTGCACGGGCGGCGGCGGGAGTGCGGCGTTGCGGCTCAGCGCCTCGGCGGCGTCGAGGATCACGTCGTGCGGACCGGGCCGCTCGTCGGCCCGGGAGAACAGTCCGGTGTCGTCGAGGTCGAAGACGAGGTTCACGAGCGGCGTCGCCTGCATCATCGCGACGAACATCTCCTGGCCGCCCGAGTAGGCGATGACGCCGCCGAAGGGGGTCGCGATGTCGGGATCCATCGGCCTGATCGAGCGCACCGGCCCGATCTGGGCCGGCATGTCGGAGTGCCAGACCGCCAGGTAGCGGGTGAGACCGCCCTCGACGAGCTCCTCGAACACGATGTCCGTGCGGTTCAGCGCGACCTGAGGTCTCGCCTCCTCGTGGTTGTCGATCTTCGCGGCGATCGACGGGTGCTGCATCGCCGCCCAGTCGGCACGCGTGCCGCGCAACGGCGCGAACGCCAGGGCCGTCGGTGTCGCGGACTCCCCGATCGGCCGGGCCTCGGCGGTCGGCGTCGGCGTCGCGACCACGGGCTCATCGACGCTGCACCCGACGAGCAGGAGGGCGGATGCCGCGAGCAGCGCCATCTGCGCCTGCCGCCGCCCGGCAGAACCGCCCCGCCTCGCCATGCGCACAGCAAACCACCGCCACCCGCGCAGAACGGTGCGACGCGCCGGGCCGCGAGCCGCGGCATCCGGAACCCCGGCGACCGCCGAAGACGACGATGCGCCGCCGGCGCAGGGCAGGCGGCGCATCGATCACGCGTCTCTCAGGCGGGGCGGACGGCCTCGGCCTGCGGCCCCTTGGACCCCGTGCCGACCTCGAACACGACCGCCTGGCCTTCTTCGAGGACCTTGTAGCCGGCCATGTCGATCGCGGAGTAGTGGACGAACACGTCCTGGCCTCCGTCGACGGTGATGAATCCGTAGCCCTTTTCAGCGTTGAACCACTTGACGGTTCCGTTCGCCATGCGTTGCTCCCATATAGCCGTGTGTCGATCAGCACGTGCGTGTCGCCTGTACCGGGCCTCCGCTTCGTGCCGGCCGGGACCAGGAGGCGGTACCGGGTTGCACGTGTTGGAGCGACCAATTCCAGATCCTAATGACGCGGGTCCGCCCATGAGAAGGGCTGGAACGCAACGAAATGTCGCGGAATGGCAACGATTCGCGCGGGGTCGGCCGTCGTCAGCCGGCGACGCTCTCGGCGTAGTCCGAACCGACGACGAGCACGAGCGGGGTGCCGATCTCGCCGAATTTCGCGTCGAGGCGCACATCGGCCCCGGGGATGGCCTGCGCGACACCGCGGGCTGCACCCTCGAGTTCGGCGCTCGCGTAGTACACGACCGACTCCTTGAGATCGCTCTCGCTCGCGTTCGCAGTGGCGCCGACGGGCACGCCCGCCGCGGTCAGCGCGTCGGCCGCCGTCGCCGCGAGCCCGCTCGTCTCGGTGCCGTTCAGCACCGTCACGGGCATGTCGGGGGCGATCGTGGGCTCGGCGGTCACGACGGGCGTCGCCGACGGGGTGGGTGCGGCCTGCGAGAAGTCGAGTCGGTCGTTCGCGACGACGACGGCACCGATGCCGAGGCCCGTGAGCACGACCGTGGCGAGCGCGGCCCAGCCGAACGCGAGCCAGCGAGCTCCCCGGCGCTGGGGCGCGCGGTGGGCGCCGACGCGCTCGATGCCGTGCGGGATGGTGTCGAAGCGATCTCGAGGGGAGTTCTGCGCCATGGGTCCAGTCGGGGGTCGGGGCCTGCTCAGTCGAGCGTGCGGCCGTTCGAGAGTGAGCGGCGGGCACGGGTCGCGGCCCGGGCGTCGCGCAGTCGTTGCAGGCGCTTGACCAGCATGGGGTCGTGCCGGAGCGCCGCCGGCGAGTCGATCAGCTCTCCGAGGATCCGATAGTAGCGGGCCGCCGACATGGCGAACTCGTCGCGGATGCCCTCGGCCTTCGCACCGGGCTGCTGCCACGCGTGCGCCTCGAACGCGAGCACCCGCAGCGCCAGGTCGTCGAGCGGTGCGTTCGGATCGTCGCGAGAGGTCTGCCCGAGACTCATCGTGCACCTCCCGCGGCGACGGCGTCGCCTTCGCGTCACATCCTAGGGATGCCTCGCCGTGAGGGTGCCGAGCGTCTGCGGCGTGTGTGTGCGCGGCCTCTGCAGACCTGCGACGATGGAGACATCCGCAGTTCTGGAGGGAACCCCATGGCGTATCAGGTCGAGAAGTCCGACGACGAATGGCGCGAGCAGCTCGGTGACGAGCAGTTCCAGGTGTTGCGCGAGGCCGCGACCGAGCGCCCGTGGACGGGCGAACTGCTCGACGAGGAACGCGCGGGCGTCTACGCGTGCGCGGCATGCGGCTCCGAGCTGTTCAAGAGCGGCACCAAGTTCGACTCCGGCTGCGGATGGCCGAGCTTCTACGAGTCGGTGCGCCCCGAAGCGGTGCAGCTCATCGAGGACACCTCGCTCGGCATGGTGCGCACCGAGGTGCGCTGCGCGAACTGCGGTTCGCACCTCGGGCACGTGTTCCCCGACGGGTTCGGCACGCCGACCGGCGACCGCTACTGCATGAACTCCATCGCGCTCGACTTCACGCCAGAGGCCTGAGCGTGCGGCCCGCGCTCGAGGCCGCACTCGTTCGGCGATCGGTCTCGAAGGTGACGGATGCCGCACCCGACGAGGCCGAGCTCCTCGAGCTCCTCGGCGCGGCCGGGCGCGTGGCCGATCACGCCTCCCTGCATCCGTGGCGCGTCATCGCGCTCCGGGGCGCTGCCCGCGAACGCCTCGGATCGGCACTCGCCGAGGCGTCGGGTCTCGAGGCCTCCGATCCGCGGGGTGCCGCGAAGCTCGCGTCGAAGCCGCTGCGCGCTCCCCTGCTGATCGCCGTGGTCGCGGTGCGCACCCCCGACTCCGCAAAGGTGCCCGAGTGGGAGCAGGACGCCACGGCCGCCGGCGTCGCGCACCTGCTGAGCCTGCTGCTCGACGAGGCCGGCTGGGGCGTCATATGGCGCACGGGCCCGCACACGCGGCATCCGGCGGTCTCCGCGGCCCACGGTCTGGCGCCGCACGAGGCCCTGCTCGGCTGGCTCTACGTCGGCGGCAAGCCCGAACGGTGGCGCGCCGAGCGGCGCAAGCCGGTCGACGCCGCCGCGAGGCTCACGACCCTCGGCTGACCGGTCCGCCGCCGGCGGGCTCGGTGCCACCGGCATCGCTACCCGCACGGACTGCACCTGGCGCATCGGATGTCGCATCCGCGCCCGGTGCGCTCGGCGCGACGACGTGCCGGCTGCGCGTCCATCTGGTGCTCGCGACGATCACCGCGACGAGCGCGAGCGCCGCTCCCCCGATCGTGGCGACGTCGACGGTCTGACCGCCGACCGGCACAAGCAGGTCGAGTGCCAGCGCGGCGGTCAGCTGTCCGGCGACGCCCGCGAGCGCGAGCACGAGCACGCCGATCACGCGCACGACCACCGCCTGCACGGCGATGAAGATGCAGCCGATCAGGCCGCCGGTGTACAGCCACGCCTCTGCCGGAAGCGAGGTCGGCCAGCCGACGGAGGACGAGTGCACGACCATCACGACGACGAGCACCGCCGTGCCGACCGTGAAGTTCACGAGCGTCGAGGTCAGTGCGCTCGACGCCGCGACCCGGACGCGACCGTTGACCGCCTGCTGCCACGCCGATCCGAAGCCCGCGGTGAACGGCAGGAGCACCAGCAGCACGGGAGCCGCGCCGCCGATCTCCGATGACAGGGTCCACGTCACGGCCCCGAGGGCGAGCAGTGCTCCGATCGCCCGCGGCGCGGTGAGCGGACGTCGCCCGGCCGGCCCCAGGCCGATCAGGTCGAACACGACGCCGCCGACGGTCTGGCCCGCCACGATCGAGACCGTGAAGAGCGCGACGCCGATGACGCCGGCGGAGAGGCCCTGCGTCGCCACGAACCATGCGCCGGCGACCCCGCCGAGCAGCATCCACCAGTGCAGGCGGCCCGCCCGGAGCTCGGTCGCCACGTTGCGGAACCCCGTGCGCCCCGGCCTCCAGACCGCGAGCGCGACGAGCAGGATCAGCAGTCCGCTGCCGAACGAGATCACGGCGGCGGTGTAGGCGTCGCCGATGGAGGCCGAGAGCTGCCCGTTCACGCGCGACTGGACGGCGGTCAGCGCTCCGCCGATGGCGGCCAGCGCGATCGCGACCCAGGCCGGCATGCCGCCGGCTTCGACGTGGGCGTGGCGATGCTCGGTCGCCGTCGGCGAGGCCTGCGCGGTCGGCGCGGTCGGCGCGGAGGCATCCGGCGCAGCCGCATCGGGAGCAGAGGAGCCCGGAGCAGTGGATTCCGGAGTGAGGGCGTCTTCAGACAAGTGCCGGCTGCGGGACTCGAACCCGCAACCCCCGCTTTACAAGAGCGGTGCGCTACCAATTGCGCCAAGCCGGCGAGGCGAACCTCGGGCCATCTTATCGATGGCCGACCCACCGACCGCGCGGCGAGGCCCGGGATGGGCTCCGCCGCGCGGACCGACTCACTGAGCCGGAGTCGGAGTGGGCGTGGGAGTCGGGGTCGACTCGGCGTCGTTGAACGTCGCGCTCGTGGCCTGCACCACGAACGACTGGAACTCCTGTGCGTCGGTGAGCGAGCCGCTGTACTGCTGGCCGTTCACGAGCACGGTCGGCGTGCCGGTCACGGAGGCGAGCTCGGAGTTCGGGATCGGGCCGGTCAGCGCCCGCGTCGTGGCATCCTGCACCCATGCCTTGAAGCGCACGTCGTCGATGCACGCGTTCACCGACGAGGCGGCGCCGGCGTCGCCCGCGAGCTTCTTGAGGTCGGAGTTGCCGAGGCCGACCGTGCCCTCTTCGGGCTGGTTCTCGAAGAGCAGCGCGTTGTAGTCGAAGAACGCCTCGGGCGAGAGATCGGCCACGCACGCTGCGGCGTTCGCCGCGCGCAGCGAGTACTGGGTGCCGGCCGACTTGTTGGTCAGGATCGCGATCGGGTGGATCTCGAGGGTCGCGGCCCCCGACTCCACCATGGTGCGCATGGCCTCGGAGTTCGTCGTCTCGAACTGGCCGCAGAAGGGGCAGAGGTAGTCGATGTAGGTCACGATGTTCGCGACCGTGCCGCTGTCGTCGGGAACGGTGGCCGTGGGCTCGCCGCCCGCCTTGATGGCCGGGGTCTCGACCGCCGTGATGCCGCCCTCGTCGCCCGCGACCAGCAGGATGCCGTCGCTCGCCATGTTCGCCGGGCCGGGGCCCGCGGGCTTGATGCTGTTGAAGATCAGCCAGCCGACGAGCGCGGCGACGAGCAGCACCGCGACGATGACACCGCCCTGGATCAGGACCTTGTTGCGCTTGTCGCGCTTCTTCTGCTCTTCGCGAAGGACTCGAGCCTTCTCTCGGGCCGCCTCACGGCGTTCGTTGCGGGAGGCACGAGGCTCATTGGATCCGACGTTGGTCATCGATGGTCACTCCGGGTCGCTGTGTGGGCGCGCGCGTACTGCGAACGCACCCACGATAGTAGGAACGGTGGCTGGGAATCAGCCACACGAGCGGCTCATCCCGCGTTCGGCCGCTGCTCGGCGGGCGCTCAGCCCGCTCATGGCGCGCTCGGGGCCCGCTCGGGGCGCGCTCGCAGGCGAGTACCACGAGCGGATGCCGCCGGCCGACGCCGAATCGGCCGTTCGCGTCGCGCATGCAATACTGAGGGAGCGTCGACGATGACGCAGTCCATCACTACGGATCGTCCGGCACGTACCTGCCGGTGAAGGAGAAGCACGACCATGGCATCAGTCACGTTCGACAAGGCCACCCGCCTGTACCCCGGCGGCACCCGCCCCGCCGTCGACCAGCTCGACCTCGACGTCGCAGACGGCGAGTTCCTCGTGCTCGTCGGGCCCTCGGGTTGCGGCAAGTCCACGTCCCTCCGCATGCTCGCCGGCCTCGAAGAGGTCAACGACGGCAACATCTTCATCGGCGACCGCAACGTCACCGACGTGCCGCCGAAGGACCGCGACATCGCGATGGTCTTCCAGAACTACGCGCTCTACCCCCACATGACCGTGGCCGAGAACATGGGCTTCGCGCTCAAGATCGCCGGCGTCGGCAAGGAGGAGCGCGCGGCTCGCGTGCTCGAGGCCGCCAAGCTCCTCGACCTCGAGCCCTACCTCAGCCGCAAGCCGAAGGCCCTCTCCGGCGGCCAGCGTCAGCGTGTCGCCATGGGCCGCGCGATCGTGCGCCAGCCCCAGGTCTTCCTCATGGACGAGCCGCTGTCGAACCTCGACGCCAAGCTCCGCGTGCAGACCCGCACCCAGATCGCGTCGCTCCAGCGCCGCCTCGGCGTCACCACGGTCTACGTCACGCACGACCAGACCGAGGCGCTCACCATGGGCGACCGCATCGCCGTGCTGAAGGACGGCCTGCTCCAGCAGGTCGGCACCCCGCGCGACCTCTACGAGAAGCCGCAGAACGTCTTCGTCGCCGGCTTCATCGGCTCCCCCGCGATGAACCTCTTCCACGCCGACCTCACCGAGAGCGGCGTGCTGTTCGGCACCGCGACGGTCCCGGTCGACCGCGACGTCCTCTCCGAGGCTTCGGCGAAGAGCGCGACCATCGGCGTGCGCCCCGAGGACATCACGGTCTCCGCGGTTCAGGGCGAAGGCCTCGCGGTCGACGTCGACCTCGTCGAGGAGCTCGGGGCCGACGGCTACCTCTACGGCCACTCCACGGTCGAGGGCAAGCGCACCGACATCGTCGCCCGCGTCGACGGCCGCAGCCACCCGAACGCCGGCGACCGCGTGTACCTCACGGCCACGCCGAACCACGTGCACCTGTTCGACATCGAGTCGGGTCTGCGCCTCGGCAACAAGGCCGTCGTCAGCTGACGATCGTCGCACGGACGAACGATGCCGGCCGGGCCCATGGCCCGGCCGGCATCGGCGTTTCCGACTACGCTGAACCACGATGAGCGGCTCACTTTCGATCACGTCGGCCACGACCGACCCGGCTCTGCTCGACCTGCCGTGGCACCTGCCGCTCGAGGCATGGCCGAACGAGAACATCGCCGCGCTGCCGAAGGGCATCTCGCGACACCTCGTGCGCTTCGCGCATCTCGCGGGTCACGTCGTCGCGATCAAGGAGACGACCGCCGAGATGGCGCGCGGCGAGTACGAGATGCTCCGCACGCTGCAGCGCCTCGAGGTCCCGTGCGTCGAGCCCGTCGCCGTCATCACGAACCGGTCCGACGCCGAGGGCGATCCGCTCAAGCCCGTGCTCGTCACCCGGCATCTGCGCTTCTCCCTCCCCTATCGCGCGCTGTTCTCGCAGACGCTGCGCCCCGACACGGCCACGCGTCTCGTCGACGCGCTGGCGCTGCTGCTCGTCCGCCTGCACATCATCGGCTTCTTCTGGGGCGACGTCTCCCTGTCGAACACGCTGTTCCGCCGAGACGCGGGTGCCTTCGCGGCGTACCTCGTCGACGCCGAGACCGGCAAGCTCTACGAGGGCGGCCTCTCGAACGGCCAGCGCGAGAACGACCTCGAGATCGCGCGCGTGAACATCGCCGGCGAGCTGCTCGACCTCGAGGCCGGCGGCCGGGTCGCCGACGAGCTCGATCCCGTGCGCATCTCGAACGGCATCGTCGACGCGTACCGCAGCCTCTGGAGCGAACTCACCGGCTCGGAGTCCTTCTCGTCGGCCGAGCGCTGGCGCATCAACGAGCGCGTGAGCCGCCTGAACAAGCTCGGGTTCGACATCGAGGAGCTGGCGATCCGCACTGACGCGCAGGGCACGACCGTGCGCATCCAGCCGAAGGTCGTCGATGCGGGCCACCACCAGCGACGCCTGCTGCGCCTGACGGGGCTCGACGCCGGCGAGAACCAGGCCCGACGCCTGCTGAACGACCTCGACTCCTACCGCGCGAGCTACGGCAAGGGCGAGCTCGACGAGGAGATGGTCGCCCACGAGTGGCTCGTTCGGGTGTTCGAGCCGGTCGTGCGGGCGATCCCGAGCGAGCTGCGCGGCAAGCTCGAGCCGGCCGAGGTGTTCCACCAGCTGCTCGAGCACCGGTGGTTCCTCGCGCAGAAGGCGGGGCACGACATCCCGCTCGCCGAGGCCGTGGCGTCGTACATCAACAACGTGCTGCGCCACCGCCGCGACGAGGCGACCGTCATCGGGCCGACGACCGGCACCATCACGACGTCGATCGACGTGGTGCCCCTCGACACCTCCGCCGTCGCGGTGGTCGACCCCGACGACGAGGACGACTGGCGGCTCAAGGTCTGAGCAGCACGACGGCATGACGAAGGGGACCTCCGATCGGAGGTCCCCTTCGTCGTGCTCGGCCCGAAGGCCGAGGCCGTCGGCCTACTTCTCGGCGCGGAGCTTCGAGATCTCGTAGAGCGTGACGGATGCCGCGATGCCGGCGTTGAGCGACTCGGTCGCCGCGCTGATCGGGATGGAGACGATCGCGTCGCAGGTCTCGGCGACGAGGCGGGACAGACCCTTGCCCTCGCTGCCGACGACGACCACGATGGGCCGTTCGGCCCACGACAGGCCGGGCAGCGACACGTCGCCGTCGCCGTCGAGGCCGAGCACGAACACGCCGCGCTCCTTCAGCGCCTTGAGCGTCTGCGTGAGGTTCGACGCCATGGCGACGGGAACCCGTGCCGCGGCGCCGGCCGAGGTCTTCCAGGCGCCGGCGTTGACGCCGACCGAGCGGCGCTGCGGCACGATGATGCCCTGTCCGCCGAACGCCGCGGTCGAGCGGATGATGGCGCCGAGGTTGCGCGCGTCGGTGATGCCGTCGAGCGCGACGAACAGCGGGGTCTCGTCGCGGGCGATGACCTCGTCGAGGAGCTCGATCGGGTGCGCGTACTCGTACGGTGGCACCTTGAGCGCGAGGCCCTGGTGCACGCCGCCCTCGCCCGCGAGGCGGTCGAGCTCGGGGCGCATGACCTCGAGGATCGGGAGCCCGCGGTTGGTGGCGATCTTCATCGCCTCCTTCACGCGGTCGTCCATCTCGATGCGCGCGGCGACGTAGAGGGTCGTCGCGGGGATGCGCGTGCGCAGCGCCTCGACGACGGAGTTGCGGCCCGTCACGATCTCGGACTCGTCACCCGACTTCGATCGGCGCGATGCGCCGGAGGCGCCGCGGGGGGCGCCGGGTCGGCCGCCGCCCTGGCCGGCGACCTTGGCGCCGGGCTTGCCCCTGCCGCCGGATGCGGCGAAGCGCTCCTGGGCGGCCTTGCGCTTGCCTGCGGGGTGCCATGCGCGGTCTTCGGCCTTCGGGGTCGGTCCCTTGCCTTCGAGCGCCTGGCGCCCCTGGCCTCCGGATCCGACCTGCTTGCTCTTCGCCTTGCGCACGGCTCCGGCGCGCGGCTTGCTGCTGCCCTTCATGATTCCAAGCTCCAATGTGTGCCGGTCTGGCTGTCTTCGATGGTGATGCCCGCTGACGAAAGTTCGTCGCGGATGCGGTCTGCGGCTGCGAAGTCCTTCGCTGCACGTGCCGCCTGGCGATCCTCGATGAGTCTGGTCACGAGGGTGTCGAGGGCGGATGCCGCGGGCGCGGCGTCCGGGCTCCACCTGGCGTCGCGGGGGTCGATGCCGAGCACGCCCGCCATTGCGGCGACCTGCCCGTGCAGCGCCGCGGCGTCGTGGAGTTCGTCGGCGTCGAGCGCCTGGTTGCCGGCGCGGACGGTGTCGTGCAGCACGGCGATCGCCTGCGGCACGCCGAGGTCGTCGTCCATGGCCGCGGCGAACGCGTCGGGGATCACGGGGGCGCCGACGCCCTCGTAGCGGGTGCCGGCGAGGCGTCGCTCGACGCGCTCGAGGAACGTGCGGATGCGATCGACGGCCGCCTCGGCCTCGGCGAGCGAGCCGGGCGAGTAGTCGAGCGTCGAGCGGTAGTGCGCGGCTCCGAGGAGATAGCGCACCGCGAGCGGCGAGGCGAGTTCGAGCAGCTCGGCGGCGAACACGGAGTTGCCGAGCGACTTGGACATCTTCTGTCCGCCCGTGTTCACGAGTCCGTTGTGCACCCAGTACCGGGCGTAGCCGTGACCGGCCGCCGTGGACTGCGCGAGCTCGTTCTCGTGGTGCGGGAAGCGCAGGTCGAGCCCGCCGCCGTGGATGTCGAACTCGGTGCCGAGGTAGCGGCTGGCCATGGCGGAGCACTCGATGTGCCAGCCGGGCCGGCCGTCGCCCCACGGGGACGCCCACGACGCGGACTCGGGTTCGTCGGCCTTGCGGCCCTTCCAGAGGGCGAAGTCGCGGGGGTCGCGCTTGCCGCGCGGGTCGGCGTCGGCGGCAGCCTCCATGTTGTCGCGCGCCTGGCGGGTGAGCTCGCCGTATGTGGGCCAGCTCGCGGTGTCGAAGTAGACGTCGCCAGAGGCATCCGGAGCGGCGTAGGCGTGCCCGCGCTCGATGAGCCGGGCGATCAGCTCCTGCATCTGCTGCACGCTCGCGGTGGCGCGCGGCTCGTACGTCGGGGGCAGGATGCCGAGCGAGGCGTAGGCGGCCTGGAACTCGAGCTCGACGCGGTAGGCGAGCGCCCACCACTGCTCGCCCGTGGCGGCGTCGAGGATCTTGTCGTCGATGTCGGTGACGTTGCGCACGAAGGCCACGTCGTAGCCCCGGTACGAGAACCAGCGGCGCAGGATGTCGTAGACGAGCGCGCTGCGGAGGTGCCCGATGTGCGGGCTCGACTGCACGGTCGGTCCGCAGACGTACATGCCCACGTGTCCCTCTTGCAGGGGCACGAAGTCACGCAGGGCCTGGGCCTTCGAATCGTAGAGTCGCACGGTCACCCGGCAAGCCTACCGGCGCACGGCTGAACGCCCGGTCGGCGCGACGATCAGGGCGCTGAGAGCAGCGCGGTGGCGAGCGCCGAGACCCCCTCGCCGCGGCCGGTGAAGCCGAGGCCGTCGGTCGTGGTCGCCGCGACCGAGACGGGTGCGCCGAGCACCCGGGAGAGCAGCGCCTCGGCCTCCGCACGGCGGGGCGAGAGCTTCGGGCGGTTGCCGACGACCTGCACCGACACGTTCACGATGCGGAATCCGGATGCCTCGACGAGTCGCCGCGTCTCGGCGAGGAACACCTCGCCGTGGGCGGCGGCGAATCGCGGGTCGGCCGTGCCGAAGATCGCGCCGACGTCGCCGAGGCCGGCGGCCGCGAGCAGCGCGTCGCAGATCGCGTGCGCGGCGGCGTCGCCGTCGGAGTGGCCCGAGAGCCCGCGCTCCCCCGGCCATTCGAGGCCCGCGAGCCAGAGCGGGGTGGCCGGATCGTCGGCGAACGCGTGCACGTCGACGCCCGTTCCGACCCGGATGCCGGGTGCGACCGCCGGCCGAGGAGACGAGCCCTCGGCCTCGTCGCGCAGGTGCTGCTCCGCGCGTCGCAGGTCTTCGGGCACCGTGATCTTGAACGCCCGGGCGTCGCCAGGCACGAGGTCGACCGTGATGCCGGCCGCCGCCGCGATCGCGGCGTCGTCGGTGTACTCGTACGACGGGTCGGCGGCGGCGAACGCGTCGTCGAGATCTTCGCGTGGGAAGCCCTGCGGGGTCTGCACCGCCGAGAGCACCGACCGGTCGACCGTCGCGACGACGTGGCCGCCCTCGATGCGCTTGATCGTGTCGACGACCGGAAGACCCGGCACGATGCCGTGCCCGCGCGATCGCACGGCCGCGACGACCTCGTCGAAGACGAGCGACGGCGTGAGCGGGCGGGCCGCGTCGTGCACGAGCACGGTGTCGACGAGGCGCGGCAGTGCGGCGAGTCCGGCCTCGACCGACTCCTGGCGCGAGGCGCCGCCCGGCACCACGTCGAGCGGGGCGGATGCCGCGGCCGCGACATCCGCGAACCGTTCACGCACCTCGGCGACCCGGTCGGCGGGGGCGACGACGACGACGTGCGGCGTCTCGCGCATGCCGAGCACGGCATCGAGCGCGATGCCGAGGATGGACGAACCGCCCAGTGGAACGAAGGCCTTCGGCTCGGCGTGGCCGAGACGCGTGCCGCTGCCCGCGGCGACCAGGATGACGGCGACGGTCGACGAACTCATGCTCCGAGCCTAGCCAGCATCGAACGGTGCGAGCGCGTCAGGGCAGCACAACGGCACCGCGCCCCGGATGGGTCGCGGTGCCGTTGGAGACGCTAGGAGGCGAGGACCTCGTCGAGGACCGTCGATGCGGCCTCCTCGTCGGTCTTCTCTGCGAGCGCGAGTTCGGAGATGAGGATCTGCCGCGCCTTGGCGAGCATGCGCTTCTCACCCGCGGACAGGCCGCGGTCCTGGTCGCGGCGCCACAGGTCGCGCACCACTTCGGAGACCTTGATCACGTCGCCGGAGGCGAGCTTCTCGAGGTTCGCCTTGTAGCGGCGGGACCAGTTGGTGGGCTCCTCGGTGAACGGGGCGCGAAGCACCTCGAACACCTTGTCGAGGCCGTCCTTGCCGATGACATCGCGAACGCCGACGAGATCGACATTCTCTGCGGGAACCTCGATCACGAGGTCTCCCTGCGTGACGTTCAGCTTCAGGTATTTCTTGGTCTCGCCCTTGATGACGCGGTCTTTGACTTCGATGATCGTCGCGGCTCCGTGATGCGGGTACACGACGGTTTCGCCAACCTCAAAAAGCATGAATGTATGTCCTTCCGGCAACTTTCAGGATATCACACTCGTGTTCGTGCTAAGGTTCCGCCGCTCGCTCGCAGGCCCGCGCGCGCCGTTGCGCTACACTCGGATTCGATTCCCGTGCGCGTTTCAGACGGTCGCGCACGCCTGTACTTGGAGGTTCTGTGAAGGCGCGTCTCGCGGCATCCGCTGTTCTGGCCCTGGGTCTCGCCATCGGCGCGACCGGCTGCTCGATGGTCACCTACCAGGCGACGACCGAGCACTACGACGCGAGCGACGGCGTCTCGATCACCGTCGGCGAGCTCGACCTGCGCAACATCCTCGTGGTGAGCGAAGACGGCGTCGACGGCAACCTCGTCATGACCGTGATCAACCCCGGCGACGACGACAAGACCCTCAAGATCGAGGCCGGCTCGGCCACGCAGGAGCTCGAGGTCGAGGCGCACTCGACCGTCGTGCTCGGCGGCGAGGAGACCGAGCCGCTGCTGCTCGAGGGCATCGACGCCGAGGTCGGCGGCCTGACCCCGATCTTCTTCCAGTACGCGAGCGTCGAGGGCATCGAGAAGAAGGTCCCCGTGCTCGACGACCGCCTCTACGAGGGCCTCGCCCCGTAGGCATCCGGGCTTCGCGCCCGTCAGACGCACACGAAACGGCTCCCGCCTCGGCGGGAGCCGTTTCGCATGGGCCCGGGCTCCCGGAGCCCGCCGTTCACGCCTCGAAGCGGTAGCCGAGCCCGCGCACGGTCACGAGCTGCACCGGTTCCGACGGCTGCTTCTCGATCTTCGAGCGGATGCGCTTGATGTGCACGTCGAGGGTCTTCGTGTCTCCGAAGTAGTCGGAGCCCCAGACCCGGTCGATGAGCTGACCGCGGGTCAGCACGCGTCCGGGGTTGCGCATGAGCAGCTCGAGCAGCTCGAATTCCTTGAGCGGCATGGGCACGGGCTCGCCCTCGACCTCGACCGTGTGCCGATCGACGTCCATGCGCACGCGCCCGCCCTCGATGAGCGACTCGTCGAAGTCGTCGGCGTCGATGCGCCGGCGGAGCACCGCACGGATGCGCGCCAGCAGCTCGCGCGTCGAGTACGGCTTCGTGACGTAGTCGTCGGCGCCGAGCTCCAGCCCGACCACGATGTCGATCTCGGAGTCCTTCGCCGTGAGCATGATGATCGGCACGTTCGAGCGCGCCCGGATCTCGCGGCAGACCTCGGTTCCGGGGAGCCCGGGCAGCATGAGGTCGAGCAGCAGCAGGTCGGCACCCCCTCGGTCGAACGCCGCGATCGCCGACGGGCCGTCGGCGGCGACCTCGATCTCGTACCCCTCGCGTTCCAGAAGGAAGCTCAGCGGGTCGCTCAGCGCGATCTCGTCCTCGACGAGCAGGATGCGGGTCACAGGGTGTCTCCTCGGTCAGGAACGGCGCCGTGCGCCGCCCCGGTGGTGATGTCGGTCATGGGACGGGGTGCGCCGAGCGCGCGGAACGCGGCGCGGCGGTGGGTTCGGACGAGGCGCGCCCGCCCGCGGCATCCGTCACCGGGGTCGGCTGCTCCGCGAGCGGGAGCCTGATCGTGAAGGTCGAACCGCGCTCGGGCGTGGACCAGACCCGGACGTCGCCGCCGTGGTTCTGCACGGTGTGCTTGACGATGCTGAGGCCCAGCCCCGAGCCCCCCGTGTTGCGCGAACGCGCCTGGTCGACCCGGAAGAAGCGTTCGAACACGCGGTCGAGATCGTCGCGCTGGATGCCGATGCCCTGATCGGTGACCGAGATCTCGACCGTGTCGCCGGTGACCTTGACGCCCACGCCGACGCGACCGCCCTCGCTCGAGTACGCGATCGCGTTCGACAGCAGGTTGTGCACGGCCACCACGAGCAGCGACCGATCGCCGTAGACCACGGCCGAACGTGACGCCCGCACCGCGATGGCGACCTTCTTCGCCGTCGCGACGATGCGGTTCTGATCGACCGCGTCGGCGACGACGTCGTCGAGCCGCACGAGCACATCGGGCCGCAGCGCATCGCGCGCCTGGAGCCGCGAGAGCTCGATGACCTCGCTGGTGATGTGCGCGAGGCGCGCAGCCTCGGTCGAGAGACGGCCCGCGAACCGTCGCACCTGATCGGGTTCGTCGGCGGCCTGGTCGAGTGCCTCGGCGAGCAGGCTGACCGACGCGATCGGCGTCTTCAGCTCGTGCGAGATGTTCGCGACGAAGTCGCGCCGCACGTCGTCGAGCCGGTGCGACTCGGTGCGGTCGTCGGCCAGGAGCAGCACGAACCGCGTTCCGAGCCGGGCCACGAGCACGCGCAGCCGCATGGTCGACTCCCCGTACGGACCGCGCGCGAGCGTGAACTCGTCGGCCACGGTCTCGCCCGATCGGCGAACGGATGCCGCGAGCTCGAGCAGTTCGGAATGCACGAGGGCACCGCCGCGCACGAGTCCCAGCGCGAGCGCACCGGGCGACGCCTGGAGCACGTTGTTCGAGGGATCCAGCACGATGCCGGCGGACTCGAGCACGTCGAGCACCTGCTCGACCCCGTCGGGGATCGTGGGTGCGATGACCTGCGCAGCACGAGCGCCGCGGCGCTCGGCCATGTGCAGCAGGAGAAGGAAGCCGGCCCCGAGGAACGCGCCGAGGGCGAGCGCGCCGAGGACCAGCCAGATGGAGTCCATACTCTGTAGCGTAACCACACCTCGGAGCCCCGATCCGCGAAAAGCCGGCCCCCGCGACGGTAGGTTAACGAGTGTTCAGGTCTACGGCACCCGGCGTTCACCTTCTCGGGCGACGATGTGCTGGTCCGGTGCGACCTCCGGTCCGATCCCGCGTGCGCGCTGCGCGCGCACCCGAAAGAGGATGTTTCGTTTATGCGTGAGGTGTTCCAGCAGGAGCTTCAGGAAGTCCAGGAGCGACTCGTCGAGATCGCAGAGCTCGTCGCCACGTCGATCGACAAGGCGACGCGGGCGTTCAACGAGTCCGACGTGAGTCTGGCCGAGGAGGTGATCGCCGACGACCACCGCATCGACCAGGCCGCGCAGGAGCTCGACGAGCTCGCCATCACGATCCTCGCCCGCCAGTCGCCGGTCGCCCGCGACCTGCGCACGGTCGTGAGCGCGCTGCGCATCAGCGCCTCGCTCGAGCGCATGGGCGACATGTCGACCCACATCGCCCAGCTCGCGCGGTACCGCTTCCCCGACAAGGTCGTGCCCAAGCGCCTGCGCAGCACGTTCTTCGAGATGGGCGCGCTCGACGTCGAGATCGCGCAGAAGCTCACCCAGCTGCTGCGCACCGAAGACGTCAAGCTCGCCGAGGAGATCCGCAACGAGGACGACAAGGTCGACGACCTGCACCTCTCGGTCTTCGACACCGTGCTCGGCGAGAAGTGGAAGGGCGAGGCGGCCGACACGGTCGACGCGACCCTCGCGAGCCGCTACCACGAGCGCTTCGCCGACCACGCGGTCTCGATCGCGAAGAAGGTCCAGTACCTCGTGACGGGCGACTGGGATCCCGACATCAGCGCGGGCCTCTAGCAGGCGCGAGCACGCATGACGAAGGGCCGGGGATTCCTCCCCGGCCCTTCGGTCGTCTCGGGCGGCGGCGTGCGTTCGGCGCCGCCGCCCGAGACCGACTACTTCTTGCCCTGCGCGGCGACCGCTGCGGCGCCGGCTGCGGCGGCCTCGGGGTCGAGGTAACGGCCGGGAGCGAGCGGCGTGAAGTCGTCGCCGAGCTCGTAGACCAGCGGGATGCCGGTGGGGATGTTCAGCTCGGCGATGTCGTCGTCGCTGATGCCGTCGAGGTGCTTGACCAGCGCGCGCAGCGAGTTGCCGTGGGCCGTGACGAGCACGGTCTTGCCCGCGGCCAGGTCGGGCACGATGCCGTCGTGCCAGTAGGGCAGCATGCGGTCGATGACGTCTTTCAGGCACTCGGTGCGGGGCAGCTCGTCGTCGGCGAGGCCGGCGTAGCGGGCGTCGCCCACCTGCGAGTACTCGGCGTCGTCCGCGAGCACGGGCGGGGGCACGTCGAACGAACGGCGCCAGAGCTGGAACTGCTCGGGGCCGTACTTCTCGAGCGTCTCGGCCTTGTCGAGGCCCTGCAGGGCGCCGTAGTGGCGCTCGTTGAGCCGCCAGGTGCGACGCACGTCGATCCAGGCGCGATCGGCGACGTCGAGCGCGATGTTCGCGGTCTGGATGGCGCGGGTCAGCACCGAGGTGTGCAGCACGTCGGGCAGCAGGCCCGACTCGGCGAGGAGTTCGCCCGCACGGGCGGC
This sequence comes from Agromyces allii, assembly GCF_009749385.1. GTDB lineage: Bacteria > Actinomycetota > Actinomycetes > Actinomycetales > Microbacteriaceae > Agromyces > Agromyces allii. The sequence continues at coordinate 498,027 of NZ_WBIN01000001.1, forward strand.
CTCGGTGCGTCCGAGTTCGCTGAGCCGAACGTCGACCCATCCGGTGAAGAGGTTCTTCTGGTTCCATTCGCTGTTGCCGTGGCGAAGCAGCACGAGGGTGTGAGGCATGCCACCAGCCTAGCCGTGAGGCATCCTCCGTCCTCGCCGCCCGTCGATCGACGTCACCTGAGCGGATGCCCCGGCCGCCGGTCGTGCGGATGCCGCGGCCGTGTGCGGCTGGCAGACTTGACCCATGCCCGCGGATGCCTCGCCCCACCCCCGGCGGCTCCGACCCGGGCATCTCCGACCGGGTCAGCGCGTGGGCACCGTGACCCGCGGCACCACGAACACGAACCGGCTGCGCCGCGTCGACCGGTGGATCGCGGCGCACCCCGCGCTCCTGCACGCCGTCGACCCGTTCGTCGTCGACCTCGGCTACGGCGCGAGCGGCGTCACGACGCTCGAGCTCGCCGCGCGTCTGGCGCACGTGCGATCCGGCGTGCACGTGCTCGGCCTCGAGATCGAACCCGAGCGGGTGCGCGTCGCACGCGAGCAGCTCGCCAGGGTGCGCGCCGGCGAGCTCCACTTCCCCGCGCACCTCCGGGTCGACTTCGCCGTCGGCGGGTTCGAGGTGCCGGTCGCCGGCGGCGCCAGGCCCGCCGTGATCCGCGCGTTCAACGTACTGCGGCAGTACGACGAGACGGAGGTCGCCGCGGCCTGGGCGTTGATGCGATCGAGGCTCGCGCCGGGCGGCCTGCTCGTCGAGGGCACCTGCGACGAACTCGGTCGGGTGTCGAGCTGGGTCGGCCTCGACGAGTCGGGGCCCCGCACCTTCACCGTGAGCCTGCGCCGTTCCGGCCTCGAACTGCCATCGGTCGTCGCCGAGCGACTGCCCAAGGCGCTCATCCACCGCAACGTGCCGGGCGAGCCCATCCACGCGCTGCTCGGCGACCTCGACCTGGCGTGGCGCACGCACGCGGCGATGGCCGTCTACGGACCGTCGCAGCGGTGGATCGCGACCGTCGCGACCCTGCGCCACGAGGGGTGGCCGATCATCGGCGGCCCGCGCCGTGCGCGACTCGGCGAGCTGACCCTGCCGTGGTCGGCCGTCGCCCCGCTCGACTGAGGTCGCTCGTCAGGGGCGGGCGCCGAGCCGAGGCAGTCGTGGCACGTCGACGGCGGAGGCCGCGTCGGCCGGGACGATCTCGACCTGGGCGGCCGCGACATCCGTGCCGTGGCTCTCGACGATGAGCGGGAGGTCGGCCGGAACCTGGCGCTTGATGACCGCGAGCGCGACCGGGCCGAGCTCGTGGTGCATGGTGCTCGAGGTGATGTGGCCGACGACGCGCCGCTCGGGCGCCTCGCCGGGGAGCGGCTCGGGGCGCACCTTCTCGCCGATGACCTCGTCGCCGGGCGCCGGCAGCACGGTGTCGCTGCCGTCGAGGTGCAGCAGCACGAGCCGCCGCGGCGGCCGACCGAGGTTCAGCACCTTGGCCACCGTCTCCTGGCCCTTGTAGCAGCCCTTGCCGAGGTCGACCGCGCTCTGCAGCCAGTCGAGCTCGTGCGGCAGGCTGCGCTCGTCGACCTCGGTCGCGAGCCGCGGACGCCAGGCGGCGATGCGGAGCGCCTCGGCGGCGAGCGAACCTGCGACCTCGACCCGGCCCGCCCGCACGGCCGCGGCGGCCTCGGCGAGCGCGTCGCGAGCGACGATGCGCTCGATGAAGTGCCAGTCGGATGCCGGATGCCCGGCGTCGCGCGCATACCGGTGCGTGCCGGGGACGCGGGTCGACCACGGGTCGTTCCAGTCGAGCGCCACGCCGGAGGGCGCGGCGGCCGGGACGGCCGCGTCGAGTGCCGACGTGGACATCGCGCCGAGCACGGCGAACTCGTCGGAGCGGTCGGCCACCTCGACGCGGAGCATGAAGCGCATGCGGTCGAGGAAGGACGCCAGCGGCGCAGCATCGGCCCCCTCGACGATCAGCCAGGTGGTCTCGCCGTCGTCGAGCGCATGCACGACGTGCTCGATGCGGCCGGAGGCGTCGAGGAAGAGCGCCTCGATGCCGTCGCCCGGACGCAGCCCGGAGAACGACTGGCTGGCCATGGAGTGCAGCCAGGAGAGTCGGTCGGGGCCGGCGACGGTGACGACGCCGCGGTCGGAGAGGTCGACGATCGCGGTGCCGCGCTCGAGGTGGCGCTGCTCGACGATCGGGTTGCCGTAGTGGCCCGGGCCGGCGACCGAGTCGTCGACGTCTTCGGCGGGCACGGCACCGGGCAGCCCGAGGAACGGGGAGGTGGTCATCAGTCGACCTTCGCGAGACGGGCGGAGGCGTGGGTTCTCAGGTCTTGGCCGAGGGCCGCGATGTCCCATGCCCAAAGGAGGTGGTTCTCGACGAGCCCGTAGAGGCGCGTGGCGGCCGCGTACTCCTTCGCACCCGCGCCGCGCATGACGGCGTCGGTCGCGAGGTCGATGCGGGGGCCCTTGACCTCGCCGAGATAGAGCTCGGAGACGCCGCCCGGATGCACGAGCGAGACCTCGAGGTCGAACCCGCCGTCGGCGTTGCGGAGCGCCTCGACGTCGTCGGGCGTGCGGAACCGCGGCTCGCCGATGCTCGGCAGCAGCGCCGGACCCGGGTCGCCGTCGGCGAGCTCGCGGGCGATGCGCCAGTAGCCGGTCTCGGTCGCGAGCGGACGGGGGTCGCCGTCGGGCTCCTCGGGGAACAGCCAGGTGTACGACGTGTAGTTCAGGTGCGGAAGACCGTCGTGGCTGAAGCTGATGCGCTGCCCGAACTCGGACGTGACCTTCTCGTCGCCGACCTTGTAGTCGAGGACGCCCGAACCCTCCCAGACTCCGAGGAGCCACGAGAGCGGGACGAGTTCTGCCGGCAGGTCGACCGGAAGCTCGATCATCGCCACGCCTTCACCAGCGCTTAGCGCTGGCCCTTGAAGAGCTTGTAGACCACGACGCCGCTGATCCACGCGATCGCGAGGCTCGCGAGACCGAGCAGACCGATGAAGAGGAGTTCGAGAGCGAGCAGCTGCGACATGCTGAGAGTCTATCCGTTCGATCCAACGGTGTCGGCCGATGGGCCGGTCTTCGCGATGCCGGCCCTCAGGCCGCGAGGGTCGGCGCGACGAGGAGCGCCGCGAGCGCGACGACGACGACCGCACCGCCGACGCTGGCGCTCGCCCGCACGACGTAGCCCGCGGGGCGCCGCGTCGCGAGCTGCACCACGAGGGCTCCGACCACGCTCGTCGCGAGCACCACCCCGAGCGCGTCGTAGACGCCGAGCGCATCGGTGTCGCCCAGCCAGGCCGTCGTGCCGCCGTATGCGAGCGAGATCACGACCACGGAGCCGACGAGCGCGATCGCCCAGACGACGCCGATGGCGAGCCATCCGCCCCTCGAATCGGTCTCCGCCTGCATGTCGTCCTCTTCGTGTCGGCCTCGGGCACGTCGTGTCCCGTAGTATTGACGAACCTTACTCCTGGAGTGTGTGCGTGGCGCAGTTGCTGATCCTGTCGCCGGCGGCTAACGAAGAAGTTCTTCCGGCGCTTTCACTTCTGACTCACCGAATGCGGATCATCCCCGCTTCGCCTGAGCAGCTGGTCAGAGCGCCCGAAGCAGACCTCGTCTTCCTCGACGCCCGCACGAACCTCGCCGCGGCGAAGGCTCTCGCGCAGATCCTGCGAACGACGGGGCTGTCCTCGCCGCTCCTGCTGATCGTCACCGAGGGCGGGCTCACCGCGGTCACGCCCGACTGGGGCGTCGACGACGTCGTGCTCGAGCACGCCGGCCCCGCAGAGGTCGACGCCCGCATCCGGCTCGCGCTCGGTCGCGCTGCGGCGACGCAGCCCTCCGAGCGCATCCAGACCTCGGGCGTCGTGATCGACGAGGCCAGCTATTCGGCGAAGGTGCACGGTCGCACGCTCGACCTCACCTACAAGGAGTTCGAACTCCTGCGATTCCTCGCGGCGCACCCCTCCCGGGTGTTCACGCGCGAGCAGCTGCTCAGCGAGGTCTGGGGTTACGACTACTTCGGCGGCACGCGCACGGTCGACGTGCACGTGCGACGCCTGCGGGCCAAGCTCGGCGATCTCGACAGCCTCATCGGCACCGTCCGCAACGTGGGCTACCGCTTCAACGTGCACGAAGACGACGAAGGCGCTCCCGTCACGACGCGTTGACACGGTGTTCATCGCCCGAATCCCCGTGAATGGCATTATGAGGGGATGACCACCGACAGCGCCCTCGACGGCGACCGCACGGCGAGCGACTTCGACGACGACTTCGAACCATTCGACATCGAAGGCGCCCCCGACCTGCCGGCCGAGCGCTACCTCGACCGCGAGCTCAGCTGGCTGGCCTTCAACAAGCGCGTGCTCGAACTCGCCGAGGACCCCACCCTGCCCGTGCTCGAGCGCGCGAACTTCCTCGCGATCTTCGCCTCGAACCTCGACGAGTTCTTCATGGTGCGCGTCGCTGGCCTGAAGCGCCGCATCATCACGGGCCTCGCGGTGCCGACCAACGTCGGCCGTTCGCCCGTCGACGTGCTGAGCGACATCTCGAAGCAGGCCCATGAGCTCCAGAACCGGCACGCGGCCGTCTACCAGGAGCTCGTGAAGCCGGCTCTCGCCGAGGGCGGCATCGAGGTCGTCACATGGGACCGCCTCGGCGTCGATGCGCGAGACCACCTGCGGGACTACTTCTCGAGCCAGATCTTCCCGGTGCTGATGCCGCTCGCGGTCGACCCGGCGCATCCGTTCCCCTACATCTCGGGGCTCTCGCTGAACCTCTCGGTGCGCGTGCGCAACTCGCGCACCGGCCGCCAGGAGTTCGCCCGCGTCAAGGTGCCGCAGATGCTCCCGCGCTTCGTGCGCGTCGATCCGACCGAGTCGATCGAGAACGCCAGGTACATCACCCTCGAAGACCTGATCGCCAACCATCTCGGCGACCTCTTCCCCGGCATGGAGATCCTCGAGCACCACGTCTTCCGCGTCACCCGCAACGAAGACGTCGAGGTCGAGGAGGACGAGACCGAGAACCTGATCAAGGCGCTCGAGAAGGAGCTCCTCCGACGACGGTTCGGCCCGCCCATCCGTCTCGAGGTCTCCGACGACATGGACGACGTGACCCTCGGGCTCCTCGTGCGCGAGCTCGACGTGACCGAGCAGGAGGTCTACCGACTGCCCGCGCCGCTCGACCTCGGCGGGCTGTTCGACCTGTCGCGGCTCGACCGGCCGGAGCTGCACTACCCGACGCACGTGCCCGTCACCGCGGCGCAGCTGCAGCCGTCCGACACCAACCTCCGCGCCGACATCTTCAAGGCCGTCTCGCGGCGCGACGTGCTGCTGCACCACCCCTACGAGTCGTTCGCGACCAGCGTGCAGGCCTTCCTCGAGCAGGCGGCGGCCGACCCCGACGTGCTCGCCATCAAGCAGACGCTCTACCGCACCTCGGGCGACAGCCCCATCGTCGAGGCGCTCATCGACGCCGCGGAGTCCGGCAAGCAGGTGCTCGCGCTCGTCGAGATCAAGGCCCGCTTCGACGAGCAGGCCAACATCACGTGGGCGCGCAAGCTCGAGAAGGCCGGCGTGCACGTGGTGTACGGACTGGTCGGCCTGAAGACCCACTGCAAGCTCGCGCTCGTGATCCGCCAGGAGAAGGGCACCCTGCGCCACTACTCCCACATCGGAACGGGCAACTACAACCCGAAGACCAGCCGCATCTACGAGGACCTCGGGCTGCTCACGGCCGACGACCAGGTCGGCAAGGACCTGACGCGCCTGTTCAACGAGCTGTCGGGGTACGCCATCGAGAAGAAGTTCAAGCGCCTGCTCGTGGCACCGCTGCACCTGCGCAAGGGACTCCTGAAGCTCATCGCCAACGAGATCGCGAACGCGAAGGCGGGCAAGCCGGCCGGCATCCGCGTCAAGGTGAACTCGATCGTCGACGAGGCCATCATCGACGCGCTCTACCGGGCATCGAACGCCGGGGTCAAGGTCGAGGTCTGGGTGCGCGGCATCTGCAGCCTCCGGCCCGGGGTCCCCGGCCTCAGCGAGAACATCACCGTGCGCTCGATCCTCGGCCGCTACCTCGAGCACTCGCGCATCTTCTCGGTGGTCAACGGCGGCGACCCGCAGATCTACATCGGCTCGGCCGACATGATGCACCGCAACCTCGATCGGCGCGTCGAGGCGCTTGTGCGCCTCACCGACCCCGGCCACATCTCCGACGTCAGCGCGAACTTCGATCGCGCCATGGACGACCGCACGAGCTCGTGGCACCTCGAGGGCGACGGCACCTGGACCAGGCACGCGGTCGACGAGACCGGTCGTCCGCTCGAGGACCTGCAGTCCTCGCTCATGGCCGAGATCGGCCCACGCAGTCGATCGGGTCTTCGCCGATGAGCCCCGAGACCGCGGTCTACGCGGCGGGCGCCGTGTGCTGGCGCATCATCGACGGCCGCATGCACGTGCTGCTCATCCACCGCACCGTGCATGGCGACGTCACGATCCCCAAGGGCAAGGTCGACCCCGGCGAGACGCTCCCCCAGACCGCCGTGCGCGAGATCCAGGAGGAGACCGGGCTCGAGATCGCGCTCGGCGTGCCCCTCGGAGTCTCGCGCTACCTGATGCCGAGCGGGCGCGAGAAGGTCGTGCACTACTGGGCGGGCGAGGTCAGCGACCACGCCCTCCAGCACTCGACCTTCAAGCCCAACGGCGAGGTCGCCGCGCTCGAATGGGTCACCATCAAGCGCGCCCGCGGCTACCTCACCTACGCCCCGGATGTCGAGATCCTGGAGAACTTCGCCGCACTCGTCGACCAGGGCGTGACGAGCACGTTCGCCCTGCTGCTCGTGCGCCACGGCAAGGCGCTCGCGCGCAGCGGCTGGAAGGGCGAGGACGCGGCGCGCCCGCTCGCCGCGCGCGGCGTCACGCAGGCCGCCGATCTGGTCGACACGCTCGCGGCCTGGCGGCCCGAGCGCATCTTCTCGAGCCCCGCGATCCGCTGCGTCACGACCGTGCGCCCGCTGTCGGCGGCCAGGTCGCTGAAGGTCAGGCTGAAGCCGGGCATCAGCGAAGACGCCTGGGCGACCGGCGAGGCCGAGATCCGCCGGGTGATCGGCAAGCGCATCCGTGCGGGCCGCTCGGCCGTCGTGTGCAGCCACGGCCCCGTGCTGCCCGAGATCATCCGCGAGATCTCACTCGCGACGGCGACGCCCCTCGGCTCGTACGTGACGGATGCCGCCGAGCTCGAGCCCGGCGGATTCAGCGTCGTGCACGTGTCGAAGACGAACTCGGGTTCCGGCGTCATCGCGATCGAGACGCACGCGCCGAGGGTCTGACCCCGGCTCCCTTCCAACCCCGGAGGCACTGCGGGCGGGCGGAAGATCCGCGGGATTCCGCGGGTCTTCCGCACCGGACAGCGGTCGTTCACCTTCCGTTCACCGCTGTGGCGCAAGCTCGTAAGGCGGGCTGCATAGCCTCGCAGGCGGGTCGGCACCCGGCCCCAACCTGCACACAATCCCCGGAAGGGAACCTCACGTGAACCTCAAGCGTTTCGGCCTGCCCGCCGTCGTCGCCGTCACGGCTGCGCTCGCGCTCAGCTCCTGCGCCACGAACGAAGGCGGCGCCGCCGCTCCCGAAGAGTCGGCATCGACGCTCTCGGGCACCATCAACGCAGCCGGCGCCTCGTCGCAGGGCAGCGCCCAGGAGGCCTGGATCGCAGCGTTCCAGACCGCCAACACCGGCGTCACGATCAACTACGACCCCTCGGGCTCCGGCGCGGGTCGCGAATCCTTCATCGCGGGCGGCGTCGACTTCGCCGGCTCCGACTCGTACCTGAAGGACGAGGAGCTCGCGGGCGAATTCGGCTCCTGCGCTCCCGACACCAAGGCGATCGACCTCCCGGTCTACATCTCCCCGATCGCGCTCATCTTCAACATCGAGGGCGTCGACGAGCTCAACCTCGACTCGGCCACGATCGCGAAGATCTTCAAGGGCGAGATCACCACCTGGAACGACCCCGCGATCGTCGCGCTGAACCCCGACGCGACCCTGCCCGCCGCGAACATCACGGCCGTGCACCGCTCCGACGACTCGGGCACCACGAAGAACTTCGCGGACTACCTCTTCCAGACCGCTCCCGACGTGTGGGACGCCGAGCCGGCCGACCCGTTCCCGTACCAGACCGGTGAGGGCGCGCAGGGCACCTCCGGCGTCGTCGACGCCGTCACCAACGGCGTCAACACCATCGGCTACGCCGACGCTTCGCGCGCCGGAGACCTCGGAGTCGCGAACATCAAGGTCGGCGAGGAGTTCGTCGGCTACACGGCCGAGGCCGCCGCAGCCGTCGTCGCCGAGTCGCCGCTGGTCGAGGGCCGCGAGGCCAACGACCTCGCGATCGCGCTGGACCGCACCACGACCGACCCGTCGCACTACCCGCTCGTGCTCGTGAGCTACGCGATCGTCTGCCAGGAGTACGCCGACGCCGCCCAGGGCGAGCTCGTCAAGTCGTACGTCAGCTACATCGCGAGCGCCGACGGCCAGGCCGTCGCCGCCGAGCAGGCCGGTTCCGCACCGCTCTCGTCCGAGCTGTCCGACAAGGTCTCGGCTGCACTCGAGACCGTCAAGTAGCACCCGCTGCCCGGCCCGGTCGCCCGCCATTGCGCGTGGCGACCGGGTCGGGCAGGCTTGGCGCGCAGGCATCCGCCAGTACGTCGCATCCGTTCCCATCGATCAACGCAGGAAGACCCGGCCATGACGTCAGCCCCACCGGCATCCGCGATCACAGCGAAACCTCGACCCGGCGACCGGGTGTTCTCAACTGCGACGGTCGTGGCTGGAACCCTCATCCTCGTCACCCTCGCCGCAGTGGCGATCTTCCTCGTCGCTCAGTCGCTGCCGGCCTTCACGGCCGAGTCGGCCGACTTCAAGGGCGACGCCGACAACTTCTGGCAGTACGTCGGGCCGCTCGTGTTCGGCACGCTCTGGGCTGCGGCCCTCGCCCTCATCATGGCGATCCCGATCGCGCTCGGCATCGCACTGTTCATCTCGCACTACGCCCCGCGCCGGCTCGCACAGGGACTCGGCTACGTGGTCGACCTGCTCGCCGCCGTTCCCTCGGTGGTCTTCGGCCTGTGGGGCATCTCGGTGCTCGCCCCGGCCGTGCAGCCCTTCTACACCACGCTGACCGAGTGGTTCGGCTGGTTCCCGCTCTTCGCCGGCCCCGTCTCGGGCACCGGCCGCACGATCCTCACCGTGGCCGTGGTGCTCGCGGTCATGGTCCTGCCGATCATCACCGCGCTCTGCCGTGAGGTCTTCCTGCAGACCCCGGTGCTGCACGAGGAGGCGGCGCTCGCACTCGGCGCGACCCGCTGGGAGATGATCAAGCTCGCCGTGCTGCCGTTCGGGCGCCCCGGCATCATCTCGGCCGCGATGCTCGGCCTCGGCCGCGCACTCGGCGAGACGATGGTCGTGGCCATGGTGCTCTCCCCCGCGGCCATCATCTCGTTCGCGCTGCTGCAGTCGCAGAACCCGACCACCATCGCGGCGAACATCGCCCTGAACTTCCCCGAGGCCCACGGCGTCGGGGTCAACATCCTCATCGCGACGGGCCTGATCCTCTTCGTGATCACCCTCGCCGTCAACATGATCGCCCGGTACATCGTCGACCGGCGCAAGGAATTCTCGGGAGCGAACTGATGAGCGTCCTCACCTCGCCCCCCAAGTCGCCGGTCGGCACGCCGGTCGCCAACTCGCTCACGGCGGGCAAGCTGCCCCGCTACACCGCGGTCTACGTGCTCATCGGATGCATCGCCGTGATGTCCCTGGTCTTCGCGATGATCGCGGTGGCGGCCGGGAGCGACTTCAACATCGTCGCGTCGGTCTTCCTCGGCGTCGTCGCCTACGTGGTCGTCATCTGGGTGCTCTCGCGGGCCGTCGAAGGGCCGCGCAAGGCGTCCGACCGACTCGTGACCGCGCTCGTGGCCACCGCGTTCACCATCGCCCTGCTGCCGCTCATCTCGGTCGCCTACACGACGATCGTCAACGGACTGCCGCGCTTCGACATCCAGTTCTTCAGCGAGTCGATGCGCAACGTCGTCGGCCCCGGCGGCGGTGCGCTGCACGCGATCGTCGGCACCCTGCTCGTGACCGGCATGGCCACGCTCATCTCGGTTCCGGTCGGCCTCCTCACGGCGATCTACCTCGTCGAGTACGGCCGCGGCCGGCTGAAGCACGCCATCACGTTCTTCGTCGACGTCATGACCGGCATCCCGTCGATCGTCGCGGGCCTGTTCGCCTTCGCGTTGTTCGCGCTCATCACCGACGACCCCGGCATCCGCTTCGGATTCGGCGGATCGGTCGCGCTCTCGGTGCTGATGATCCCGGTCGTCGTGCGCTCGAGCGAGGAGATGCTGAAGCTCGTGCCGAACGAGCTGCGCGAGGCCGCCTACGCGCTCGGCGTGCCGAAGTGGCTCACGATCCTCAAGGTGGTGCTGCCCACCTCGATCGCCGGCATCATCACGGGCATCATGATCTCGATCGCCCGCGTCATCGGCGAGACCGCGCCGCTGCTCATCATCGCCGGCTTCACGACGAGCATGAACTACAACCTGTTCGCCGAGCGGATGATGACGCTGCCCGTGTTCGTCTACACGCAGTACGCCAACCAGGGCGCCGACACCCAGGCCTACATCGACCGCGCGTGGGCCGGAGCGCTCACGCTCATCCTCATCGTCGCCCTCCTGAACGTCATCGCCCGCATCGTGGCCAAGGTCTTCTCGCCGAAGACCGGCCGCTGACCGCCCGGCACGACCAGACCTGAATCCAACCCGAGCCCAGAGAGAAGCGAAGCTCCCAGTGTCCAAGCGCATCGAAGTCAACGACCTCAACGTCTACTACAGCAGTTTCCTCGCGGTCGAGGGCGTCTCGCTCGAGATCGAGCCCCGCACGGTGACGGCCTTCATCGGCCCGTCCGGCTGCGGCAAGTCGACCTTCCTCCGCACGCTGAACCGCATGCACGAGGTCATCCCCGGTGCCCGTGTGCAGGGCGAGGTGCTCATCGACGGCAACAACCTCTACGACTCCGCCGTCGACCCGGTGCTCGTCCGCCGTCAGGTGGGCATGGTGTTCCAGCGTCCCAACCCGTTCCCGACGATGTCGATCAAGGAGAACGTGCTCGCGGGCGTGCGCCTGAACAACAAGCGCATGTCGAAGGCCGACGCCGACGACCTCGTCGAGAAGTCGCTGCAGGGCGCGAACCTCTGGAACGAGGTCAAGGATCGCCTCGACCGTCCGGGCTCGGGCCTGTCGGGCGGCCAGCAGCAGCGTCTCTGCATCGCGCGCACGATCGCCGTGTCGCCCGAGGTGATCCTCATGGACGAGCCGTGCTCGGCCCTCGACCCGATCTCGACGCTCGCGATCGAGGACCTCATCGAGGAGCTCAAGCAGGAGTACACGATCGTGATCGTGACCCACAACATGCAGCAGGCCTCGCGCGTGAGCGACAAGACCGCGTTCTTCAACATCGCCGGAACCGGCAAGCCCGGCAAGCTCATCGAGTACGACGACACCACCACGATGTTCTCGAACCCGTCGGTCAAGGCCACCGAGGACTACGTCTCCGGTCGCTTCGGTTGATCGCACGCGGCGTCTGACACGCCGGCGTCGAACGACGGATGCCCCCGGAGCGAACTCGCTCCGGGGGCATCCGGTGTTTGAGGTCTGCCGTTCTCGTGATGCGCTTCGCGCTACGAGGCCGGCCGCCGCGGGGTCAGCAGGCGCCCTGCTTCTCCCACGGGCCCCACTGCTCGGCGCCGGGGGTGTTGTTCTGCGTCCACCACTTGGCCTTGTAGGTCGAGCCGCTGTAGCTGACGACCGCACCGCCGCTGTAGGCCGTCGCCGCGGACCAGGCCGCCGCCGTGCAGGTGCCGGGGTTCGTCGGCGGCGTCGTGGGCGGAGTGGTCGGAGGCGTCGTCGGCGGGGTCGTGGGCGGCGTCGTGGAGCATGCTCCGACGAGCCCCCACACGTCGTTGGTGCCGGGCGTGTTGCCCTGCGTCCACCACTTCGCCGCGTACTCGGAGCCGTTGTACGACACCTTCTGGCCGCCGGTGTAGATCGTCGCGGCGTTCCAGGCCGCCGCGGCGCACTCGCCCGGGTTGGTCGGCGGGGTCGTGGGCGGCGTGGTCGGCGGCGTGGTCGGCGTCGTGCTGCCGACCGGGTCGCTCGCCGGGCCCTTCTTGGCGGCGCGGAGCTTGTCGGCGAGGGTGCCGACGAGGTCGCCGTTGCGGTCGCCGTCGAGCTCCCACCACATGCCGCCGCCGAGGCCCTGGTCGACGATGTACTGCGACTTGCGGGTGGTCGACTTGACGCTGTCGTAGCTCCACCACTGGTTGCCGTCGTAGCGCCATGCCGCGCCGAGCGCGGCGTCGTAGTACTCGGTGCCGAGGGTCTTCAGCTTGTCGTAGTCCTCGTTGCCCTTCTCCCATGTTCCGGGCGCGGCATCCGTCGCGGCCGTCCACGCGTTCGAGGACTTCGCGCCCTGCCAGCCGCGACCGTAGGCCGCGAGCCCGATGCCGAGCTGCTTCGGATCGATCCCGGTCTTCAGGTACTCCTTGACGGCCTTGTCGACGCTGAAGCGCTGCGCCGGCGCCCGGGTGTCGGCCGGGTCGTCGAAGAGGTTCGCCTGGTGGCCGACGAGGGTCGGGTTCCACGCGCCGTGGAGGTCGTAGCCCTGGATGTTGCCGTAGTCGAGGTAGCGGAACTTCTCGGGGTCGTTCCAGCCGCCCGAGGCGATGTCGGCGGGGTTCGCCGGGAGGAAGGCGGAGAGCTGGTACGGGTGCCCGTTCTCAGCGGTCAGTGCGTCGACCTGGGCGCGGAACTCCTTCAGCAGCAGCGTGAAGTTCGTCTTGTCGTTGGCGGTGTCGACGTAGTTGCCGACCTCGCCGTTCGGCGATCCGGGCCACTCCCAGTCGATGTCGATGCCATCGAAGACGCCGGCGGCGGCACCTGCGCCGCCCCGACCGTCGATCACGGGCAGGTTGCCGCGCAGGTACAGGTCGACGCAGCTCTTCACGAACTTCTTGCGCGAGGCATCCGTCGCCGCGGCCTTCGAGAAGTTCTTCGACCAGGTCCAGCCGCCGAGCGAGATCATGACCTTGAGCTTGGGATGCTTCGCCTTCAGCTGCTTGAGCTGGTTGAACGATCCGGCGAGCGGCTGGTCCCACGTGTCGGCGGTGCCCGCGACCGAGTTCGCCGCGGTGTAGCCCATGCCGAAGTCCGCCCACGCGTCGCCGGCGCCGTCGGACCCGTTGGGGCCCGTGCCCTGCGCCTTGTTCGCGATGAAGCACTCGAGCGTCTGGTAGTTGATGTTGCCGAACGAGTAGTTGATGTGGGTGAGGTCGGCGGCCGTGCCCGACGTCTCGAGCTGCTTGGCCTGGAACGCGCGGCCGTAGACGCCCCACTGGGCGAAGTAGCCGACGTTGCGGTACCCGTTCACGGCACTCGGAGCCTGTTCGGGGGCGGCGGCGGCCGGCAGGGCCGAGCCGACCGCGGCGAGCCCGGCGACGAGCGCGCCGGTGGCGACGGCGGCGAGCGCCGTGCGCAGGCCCCGTCGCGTGCTTCTCTGTGTCTGCATGGTGTCCTTCGTCGAGGGAGGATCGGGCGCGGTCGCGCCCCTCGAGGTCACGGTACGAGCGGATGCCGCGGCACGGCGTCCGCACGATCCACATCGTTCGCCGTGCACGCGAGGGAGCCGAGTACGTAGGACTACGTACTCGGCTCCGGGAACCCGACATGGCGCGGGGGCGCCGCGTCGGACGCAGGTGGAACGGGCGGGGACGATGGACGCGCCCCCGCCCGCGACATCCGGACGACGACGAGGAGGGCGTCGCCCGGATGCGGTCAGCAGGCCGTCGCGGTGCCCCAGACGTCGTTGGTGCCCGGCGTGTTGCCCTGGGTCCACCACTTCGCCGTGTACTCGGCCCCGTTGTACGAGACCTTCTGGCCGCCCGTGTAGATCGCCGTGGCGCTCCACGCGGTCGCGCCGCAGGTGCCCGTGCCGCCGGTGCCCCCGGTGCCACCCGTGCCCGCGACCGGCTCCACGACCGTGACGCCGCGCGGCAGGTCGGAGAGCGTCGCGAAGGTCTCGGTGCCGACCTTCACGCGCAGGTTCGAGATCTCGGTCATCGGCAGCCGCCACGAGAGCTTCGTGAACACGCTGCCGCCCGCGGGGATGCCGCTGGACGGGACCTTGATCGTGTACGTGTGGAAGTCGCCCTTCAGGCCGCCCACGTTCGAGCCCGTGTGGTCGCTGGAGACCTTGGTGATGCCCCAGCCGTTCTGTTCGCCCATCGCGCCGGTGTCGCTCGTCGCGGTGTCGAACGTGATCGTCGAGCCCGCGGGGATCGCGGTCTTCGACCGGTTCGTGAACGTCACCTTGGGGTTGATCGGGTAGTTGCTGTCGCCGAGCGCGAAGTCGCCGAACTTCACCTGCAGGTCGATCGCCTTCGTGGGCATCGGCACGTTCGCCTTCGTCGCGTCGTACGGCGTCGACGCGGCGAAGCGGTCGTGCAGCAGCGACACGAGCGTCGAGCCCATCTCGTACTGGCCCTTCTGGGTGTTGTACGAGTAGTCGCCCGCGAGCTCCCAGATCATGGCGCCGCCGATGCCGTTGTCGGCGATGTAGTCGGCCTTCGCCGCGATCGCCTGGTTCGAGTCGCCCGAGAGGAAGGTCTTCGTGGTCGCGTTCCACCACCACTCGGTCTTCGTGACCGAGTCGAAGTGGTGGGTGTACGTGCCCGTGATCGACGACGGCGCACCGTATGCCGACGTGTAGTCGCCGACGACGCCCTTCTGCAGGTTCAGCACGTGCCAGATCGGGTTCGCACCCGCACCGACCTCGGCGCCGGTCTTGTCGAGGTCGTGCCAGAGGTTGTTGATGCCGACCGCACCGTTGCCGCACTTGGAGGTGCCGCCGATGGTCGGACCCGTGCCCGGCGGGCACTTCGTCTGGTCGGCGAGCGGCGCCTTGCCGTAGAGGCCGTTGGTGCCGCCCTGCACGCCGTCCCAGCCGCGGGTGTAGAACGGCAGGCCGACGTTGATGCGACCGGCCGGCATCGCACCGCGGAAGTAGTGGTACGCCCAGTCGGTGTTGAGGTAGCCGATGTTGCTGTACGCGCCGTACACGCCGCCCGCCGCGAGCTCGGGGTCGTTGCCGTCGTCGAAGAGCGGGCCGTTGCCGCCGACGTAGTCGTTCCACGAGCCGTGCAGGTCGTAGCTCATGATGTTGACGTAGTCGAGGTACGGGGTCACCTGATAGACCTCGGCGCCGCGCAGCAGCCATCCGGATGCCGGTGCCGCGACGGTCAGCAGGTAGTGCTTGCCGTCGGCCGCACCCGCGCGGTCGAGCTTCTCGCGGAGCGTCTTCATGAGCGACTCGTAGCCGGCCCACAGCTTGGCGCGGCGGGGCTCGGAGAACGCGAAGTCGTCGGGGCTTCCGGCCTTGCCGTTGCTGTTCGCGTACTCGTAGTCGATGTCGACGCCCTCGAAGCCGTACGTGCGGATGAACTGCACCGCGCTATCGGCGAACGCGTCGATCTTGGCCTGCGAGTCGGTCATCGTGTAGAAGCCGCCGTCGGCGACGCGGTCGCCGGCGGCATCGAAGTAGCCGCCGGTCTCGGCCCAGCCGCCGACCGAGACGAGCGCCTTCACGCCCGGGTTGGCCTTCTTGTACTTCGTGAGCAGGTTGAAGTGCCCCTTGTAGGGCAGCATCGGGTCCATCTCGGCGCCCGCGACGCCCGGCCACGTGAGGTCGGTCGCGGCGTTGCCGGCGACCGTCTGGTTGACCGAGACCTTGCCCTGCTCGTCGATGTGCGCGAAGGCGTAGTTGATGTGGCTGAGCTTCTTCCACGGGATGTCGCTCGCGAGGTACTTGGGGGCGCCGTTCACGCCCGTGCGCCAGCTCGTGAAGTAGCCGATGACGCGGTTCTTCAGCCCGTTCGGCAGCTTCTCGCGGCCCTGCTCGTCGTAGATCGTGCAGTAGGGCACGTCGACGCCGGGGGTCTGGTAGAGCCCGTCGGGGCGGCACTTCTCGTCGGGGTTCGTGGTCCAGGGGGTGCCCGTTCCGGGCTCCGGGGTCGGGGTCGGCGTCGGGGTCGGCGTGGGCGTCGGCGTCGGAGTCGGTGTGGGCGTGGGGGTCGGCGTCGGCTCGGGCGTCGTGCCGCACGCGCCGTTGCTCGCCCACGGCCCCCATTGCTCGGCACCGGGGGTGTTGCCCTGGGTCCACCACTTGGAGGTGTAGTTGGCGCCCTGGTACGACGCCTTCGCGCCGCCGACGTACTGCGTGGTCGAGTTCCACGCGGGGGCGCAGGCTTCAGCCGCGTTGGCGGTCGCCGCGGGGATCAACGCCGCCAGCAGCAGACCGACCCCGGCGACCGCGGTGACGAACCGCGTGCGCGTGAGAGTGGGAGTTCGCATGTCGTTCCTGTCTGAGTCGAGAGGTGACCCGCACAGACGCGGGCAGCCCGACGCTACGACGCGGGGCGGCTCGGCGAATCAGCGGATCCACGCATACGCAGGACTACGTACGTGACGACGAGAGGCGCCCGCGCATGCGGTGCGCGAGCACGGTCAGTTCGACCCTGGAGTGCACCGCGAGCTTCGTGAAGACGCGCCCGACGTGCACCTCGACGGTGCGCACCGACACGTAGAGCTGCGACGCCGCCTCGCGGTTCGAGCAGCCCTCGACGACGAGCATCGCGACCTCGAGCTCGCGTTCGGTGAGCACGTCGGCCCACGCGCTGCGGCACTCGCCGAGCACGTCGTCGTCCTCGTCGTCTTCGAGCCGATCGGATGCCGCGACGGCACGTTCCTGCGCCGACCGACCGTCGGTCGTGGCGGGCGCGGGGCGCTCCGGCCGCGCCTGGGGTGCGGCGGACCGCGGCCGGTCGGCCGGCATCCGGGCGTCGCCGGCCACGTCGACGGAGGCTGCCGCGCCCGCGCCCGCGCCCGACGCCGGGATGCCCGAGGCGGCGACGCCGTACGCGGTGACGCCGTACTCCGCGACACCACGGCGGGCCGCGATCTGCGCGATGCGCTCTGCGGCCACCGCGCGCAGCCACCCGACCGCCCCGCAGTCGGCGAACAGGTGCTCGGCCGCGACGAGGTGCCTCCCGGCCCGGTCGACCGCGCCGAAGGCGGAGCACGCTCGAGCGAGCATGAGCTCGGTGCGAGCCCGCTCGTACGGCGAGCGGATGGCGCGTGCGCGATCGGCGACGGCCGCGTACTCGGCGTCGAAGCCCCGCCGGTCGATGCCGCGCATGCGGTGCCGGAGTTCGCTCGCGAGGCGAGCGTCGGGCGGGCGTCGCGCGATGCCGGCGCCGCCGGCCTCGAAGCCCCCGGGGCCGGCCGCGGTTCTCGATGTCGAGGCGTCTTCGGCCGCGGCGTCGAGGCCGGGGATGTGCAGCCCGCAGCCGAAGCCGCCTCTGGCCCGCTCGTCGGCGAGCGCCACGAGGGTCTCGGCCTCCGAGCGCCGGCCGAACAGATGCGCCTCGACCGCGCGATCGATGAGGTCTTCGCGCCGCACCCCGGACGCGGACTGCGGCAGGCTGGCCTCGACGGCGCGAGCCCATGGCCCGATCTCGCCGGTCCCGATGAGTTCGAGGCGCCTCGCCAGGGCGGCCCCGAGGCCGCCGAACGTCAGGGCGATCGGCAGGTCGCACGCGGCCTGCCGCAATCCGTCGGCGGCCCGCCGCACCTCGCCCGCCCAGAGGTCGAGCAGTGCGACGGCCACGGCGCGCTCGGCCCGGAGCAGTGCGGAGCGTTCGAAGCCGGCGACGGTCGAGCGGGGATCCGGGGCAACGTCGCGCCGCGAGCCGAGCCACCGCATCGCAGCGGTCGGATCGCCCGCGAGCCCGAGCTCGAGCGCGATGGCGACGGCGTGCAGGCCGCCGAGCACGGTGCCGTCGGCCGCGCGCTCCGACGCGACGCGCCGCGGATCGGGCGCGGACGCCGCGGCGACCTGCTCGTCGTCGGCGCGGTCGACCTCTGCGAACGCGTCGCCGGCGAACAGCGCGCACCAGGCGCGCCCGACGAGCCACTCTCCGTCGGCCAGACCGTACTGCTCGATGAGCGCTCGCGCCTGTGCGAGACGGCGGGCGGCGCGCTGCGCGGCCCCACGCTCGGCGAGCAGCCCCGCTGCGATCGCCGTCGCACGGACCAGTGCGGGCAGGTGGCACGCCGCCACCGTGGCCCCGAGGGCCGCGGCACACTCGGCCTGCTCGAGCTGCGCGTCGAGCTCGGGCTCGGCCACGTCGCCACGCAGCAGTGCGGTCGCGAGCAGGTAGTCGCCCAGCACGTTCGCACGGCTGCACTCGTCGCCGTGGGTCAGCACGGCGCCGAGCCAGCGCTCCGCATCTTCGACGAATCCGCCGTGGAGTGCGGCGATGCCGGCGACCCGGCGGGCGATCACGGCCTGGCCGCCCGTGGCGTGGCTCTCGGCCTCTCGGGCGACGGCATGCGCACGCTCGGCCTCGCCCGCGGCATCCGCCCGTTCGGCGATCTCGAGCAGCGGTGCGACGAGGTCGGGCGACCCCTCGAGCGTGGCGAGCGAACGATGCCAGACCACGTGTTCCTCGACCTCGAGCACGACGTACGCCTCCGCGAGCGAGCCGTGCGCCGCGGTGCGCTCGGCGAGCGAGGCCTCGGCGTGCACCCAGACGCGCATGCGCGGGTCGGCGAAGGCGAAGTGACCCGCCACGAGCAGCAGGTGCCGGCTCAGTTGTCCGTCGACGAACTCGGCCATCGGGCGACCGCACGCCGTGAGCAGCACGTCGATGCGATCGTCGGTGCAGACCGCCGCGATGACGAGCGCCTGACGCTCCCACGCCGCGAGGTTGGCGCCCTGGGGTTCGACCGCTGCCGTGATCGCCGGCACGAGCGGGAGCGGGTCGGGAAGCACCGCGAGACCCAGTCGCTGGGCCGCACGCAGCATGGTCGTGACCTCGATGATCGCGTCGGCGTCACCGCCGAGACCGAGGCCGAGACGCGAGGCGACGTGCGGCGCGACCACGAGCCGGTGCCGCGCGAGCAGCTCGATGATGGCGTTCGAACTCTCGAAGGCCTCGACGTTCGAGCGGTGACGTGGATCCGTACGTGAAGTCTCGTCCATGGGTTGCATCGGCCCTCCGCTCGCTCACTTCACTGATCGCGTGCGGTTATGTTAGCAACGTTTACAAACGCGCGTCGAGAGGGAATTCACCCGCGCGCAATTCCCCGTTCAGGGGACGCCGATCGACGCCCGGAGGCGCCCCGGGCGTGCAACCGCTCTCACGGCTCAGTCGCGCGGTTCGAGGAGGTAGGCGTTGAACGCGCGCGTCGTCTCGAGGTCGAACGGGAACGCCGCGCCGTCGAGCTCGGTGACGCCCGCCGCGAGGCGCACGCTCGAGACCAGCCAGATCGCGTCGGCCGTGCCGAGCTCCTCGGTGCGGATGTCGCGGTACGAGGTCTCGCGCCCGGTCTCGGCGAGATGGTCGAACAGGCTCATCTGCGTGGTGCCGTGCAGGATCGCGCCCGACGGTGCGGGCGTCGAGTAGACGTCGCCGTGCCGAAGGATCACGCTCGACGTCGGCCCCTCCATGACGAACCCGTCGGACGAGATGAAGATCGTGTCGTCGGCGCCGCGCCGGTGCGCCTCCCGCAGCGCGGCCATGTTCGTGGCGTAGCTGAGCGTCTTCGCGCCGAGCAGCAGCCACGGGGCCTTCGCGGCCGCGTCGTGCGCGTACCCGCGATCGAGCGTGACCACGCTGATGCCCTGCTCGCGCGGGCGGCTGAAGTCGGCGGCGGGCGCGGCGTGCAGCCACGCGGTCGGCGCCGGGCCGTGCTCGACGCCACGGCTCAGCACGAGCTTCAACGCGAACTCCCCGGTGGCGGGCAGCAGCTCGACCGCTCGGGCGATGGCCGCGCGCCACTGCGCGAGGTTCGGCTCGGGCAGCTCGCAGATCACGGCGGAGTTGCGCAGCCGATCGAGGTGCGGCCCGCTCTCCTGCGCATGCCCGTTCGTCACCGAGATGGTCTCGAACACGCCGTCGCCGCGTTGCGTCGAGAGCTCGCCGACGCGAAGGGCCGGGGCATCGGCCGGCACCTCGCGAAAGGTCGACGCGAGGTCGTCGACACGGGCATCCGCGGGCAGCGGCTCGAGCAGCAGGGTGACGGTCATGCCTCGATGCTACGCGGATGCCGCGGGGCGGCCGGCACTCGTCGTCGGCCGGCGAACGCCTCGCGAGCTCGTCGGCGGGGTGGACACCGCCTCGCCCGGACGACCGCGAACGGCCGAGGGCATGAGGAGGCCGGCCGCAGGAACGCCTCTCGGCGCGAGGCCGCTCGGAGCGGCGAATATTGGAGCCCGGGGTTACTGCGGCCGGCCACGTCAAGTGTAAACGAGGCGAGGCGGTGCGGTATTCCGTGCGTCCCGAACGCTCGCCTCGGGCGACACCGCGTCGAGCCGATTCAGTCGAGCGCGTCGCGCCGCCACAGCCGCGCGCAGGCCGCGAACTCGTCGGCCAGTTGCGTGAGCCGCAGGGCACGCTGGGTCAACTCGCGCGGACGGTCGGGATGCACGTGGTCGGCCGCATCGGCGTCGTCGGCGAGGCTCGTGTAGCCCACCCCGACGAGCCGGCAGAACGCGGCGGCCCGATCGAGCGCGACGGCGAAGTCGCCGACGAACAGTCCGTGCAGGATGCGGTCGGCGAGTTCGCGCACCTCGTCGGGTCCGGCCGGAACCGGGGCGCCCGCGACGACCTGGTCGATCGTGTGCGACACCTCGGCTCCGCGCTGGTAGCCGAGGCTGACGCCCTGCGGATCTTGGCGGATGAGCGTGCGCAGCAGGTAGACCCGCCAGAGCGCGCCGGGCAGGCTCTTCGCCGAGGCTTGCGCCCACAGCTCGGCGATCGCGTCGATGCCGTGCTCGTCGGTGTACGAGATGAGACGCGCGACGACCTGCGGGTCGGGGTCCTCACGCACGCGTGCGAGGAGCGCCGCGGCCGTGTCGTGGGCCATGCGGCTGAGCCGAGCGGGGTCTTCGCCGCCCAGGTACGAGTCGAACACGTGCGGCGGGAACTTGGTCGGACGGTGGAAGGAGTCGTCGGAAGCCATTGCCGCCAAGGGTACCCGCTCGGCCTCGGCGCCCGCCCGAGGTCGTCCCTCCGCGCTCTCGCCGCATTGCACGCACGGCACACGGGCCGACGCGTTCGCGCGCCCCCAGCGAGCGCGAACCGGGCCTGCGCACCGGGTAATGTGGTCACGCGGGCCTCTAGCTCAGTTGGCAGAGCAGCGGACTTTTAATCCGCGGGTCGTGGGTTCGAGCCCCACGGGGCCCACCGTGATCACCGGCGCAGACTGCCGAATCGACGGCTCAGGCTGCCGAACTCGGCGATTCGATCGTGATCCGGCTCGATCGGATGACCCGGGACACCGTCTGGCGGGAGTTCGCCCTCGTTCGAAGGTGGCGCTCCCGCCCCGACGGCCCCTCCCCAAGTGTCCCCTTGGTCCGCACGACTCCGTGCGAATTGGGACTCACCGTACGCTCCTGCACGCGTGAACACCAGTGTTTTCCCGGGGATTTTCGGCGCCGATCGACGGATGCCGCGGCGCCCCGCGCGCACTCGCTCGCGTGAGAGCGCGACCACGCACGGGAACGCACGCGAGGTCGCGCGAAGCGTCGGATCGGCGCGAGAACCGCGCCGATCCGCGCAGCATTCAGCCGACGATCGACCGCAGCCCCGACATCAGCGCGATGCGCTCCGCCGAGTTGCGCGCGAGCGGCGTGACCGCGAGGGTGGTGACGCCCGCCTGCCGGAACGCCGCGACGCGTTCGGCGACCTCCGCGGGCGAGCCGATGAGCGAGATCGCGCGCACGAGGTCGTCGGGCACGGCGGCCACGGCCTCCTCGCGGCGACCCTCGAGGTAGAGGTCCTGGATGCGCGCGGCATCCGCCTCGAAGCCGTAGCTCGCGACGAGGTCGTTGTAGAAGTTCTTGCCGCGCGCGCCCATGCCGCCCACGTAGAGCGCGAGCTGCGGCTTGGCGGCCGCGAGGGCGAGGGCCGTGAGGTCGGGGTCGTCGGTGATCGCCAGCGCGGGGCTCGCGAACACGTCGAGCGGGGCGAGGTCGGCCGACCGCTTCGCCGTGCCTGCGGCGAGCGCGTCACCCCAGACATCCGTCGCCTTCTCGGGGTGGAAGAACATGGGCAGCCAGCCGTCGGCGATCTCGGCGGTCTGCTCGACGGACTTCTGGCCGAGCGAGGCGACCGTGATCGGGATGCGCTCGCGCACGGGGTGGTTGATGAGCTTCAGCGGCTTGCCGAGCCCGGTGCCTTCGCCGGCGGGCAGCGGGATCGAGTAGTTGCGCCCCTGGTGCACGACCGGTTCGCGCCGCCAGGTCATGCGGCAGATGTCGATGATCTCGCGCGTGCGGCCGAGCGGCGCGTCGTAGCGCACCCCGTGGAATCCCTCGATGACCTGCGGCCCCGAGGCGCCGATGCCGAGCTCGAACCGGCCGTTCGAGACGTAGTCGAGGCCGGCCGCGGTCATGGCCGTCAGGGTCGGCGTGCGCGTGTACAACTGCAGGATGCCGGATGCCAGCGTGATCTCCGAGGTGCGCGCCGCGAGGAATCCGAGCTGGCTGACGGCGTCGAACGAGTACGCCTCGGGCACCGCGATGAGGTCGACGCCCGCCTGCTCGAGTTCGGCGACCTCGTCGGCCACCTCGCGGAACCCGCCCGCATAGTTCAGGAACATCCCGACGCGCATGTCACTCCTCATCGTGTAATCGGCCGACGATCGCGGCCTCTCCGAGGCTAACCGACGGCCTCGCGCGGGCGACGGGAGATTGTGCGCGGGCCACGAGCCTGCGGCGGCGGTCGCGCGATCGGTGGTGGGAAACCGTGAACCGCGCGTCCCGGAACCGCGCGTCTCGCAGCATGCTCGAAGGCGGATGCCGCAGGCTGGAGGTTCGCGCCGACCGACGGCGCGGCCGACGCGAACGGCATGCCGGCGGCATCCGACGCGCTCGACGGACGGAGGACCATGGGCTGGAGCCTGCTGCTCGACGTGCTGCTGGTGCTCGTGTTCATCGGCGCCGTCGTGAACGGGTACCGCACGGGCCTGCTGCGCACGGCCGCGGGCCTGATCGGCGTGCTGCTCGGCGCGGTCGCCGCCGCGTTCGTGATGCCGTGGGTCATGGGACTGGTCTCCGCGCCCGAGTGGCGCGCACCGGCGGCCATCGGCGCGGCGCTCGTGCTGATCTCCATCGGCGGGACGGCCGGCGGCGCGCTCGGCGCGGTCCTCGGCCGAGGGGCCGTGGCTGTGAAGCTCGGCGTCGTCGACCGGATCCTGGGCGCCGTCGGCAACCTGCTCGTGACGGTGTTCGTGGTGATGCTCGTCGCCTCGGGCGTCTCGGCCATGGGCGTGCCGGTGGTGTCGCCCGCGATCGCCGGTTCCCGGGTGCTCGGCACGATCGAGGCGCTGACGCCCACGCCGGCGCAGCGGTTCCTCGCCGAGGTGCGATCCGCAGCGGTCGGCGAGGCCCTCCCCTGGCTCGTCGATGTGCTCGAAGTGCCGGCCGAGGCCCCGACGCTCCCGTCGGGCGGCGTCGACGATCCCGAGATCGCGCAGGCCGCGGCATCCGTCGTCCGGGTCACCGGCACGGCCTTCGAGTGCGGGGTCTCGATGTCGGGAAGCGGGTTCGTGATCGCGCCCGGCCGCATCGTGACGAACGCGCATGTCGTGGCCGGGGTCGACGAGCCGGTCGTCGAGACGCCGGGCCTCGCCGCCCGTTCCGGCTCGATCGTCGCCTTCGACGCCGACCTCGACCTCGCGATCATCGCCGTCGACGGGCTCGACGCGGCGGCGCTGCCGGTGACGGATGCCGCGGCGGGCGCGGATGTCGCGGTGGCGGGCTACCCGTTCGGCGGTCCGCTCGAACTCCGGCCCGGTCGGGTCATGTCCGTGGGATCGGTGACCTTCCGCGAGGCCGACGGCACCTCGACGCGCAACGTCATGACGCTCGCGGCCGACGTCGACCACGGCAACTCGGGCGGCCCGGTGCTCACGGGCGACGGCACGGTCGCGGGCGTCGTGTTCGCGAAGTCGGAGGCCGTCGACAACGTGGGCTTCGCCATTCCGGTGTCGACGCTGAACGCCTTCGCGGGCGACGCGGCGTCGCTCGACCGGGCAGTCGACTCGGGCAGCTGCTCGACGGACTGAGCCCGACGAACCTCGCGTGCTTCCGGGCGGGCGAGGCTACTCGGCGGTGAACCCGGCGAAGTGGATGCCCCACGAGAGCTCCCACGCCTCGCCCGGGTCGAGCCAGCGGAGGCCGCGACCCGAGTTGAACGCCTCGGCGGGCGCGGTCATCGGTTCGATCGCGATGGCGACCTGGCCGTCTTCGCCCGGGAATCGGTGGGTCGTGTAGACCTGCACGTAGGCGAACTCGTCGTCGGCCCGGATCGAGACCGTGCGGCCGTCGGGAGCGGTGAGCGAGTGCACCACCTCGCCGTCGCGGTCGACGACCTCGCCGAAGGCGTCGTCGAGCGACAGGTCGGCCACGCGGCGCCCCTCGCGGAGGTCCCACTCGGTGCCGTCGACGGGCACCTCTCCCGTGGGCAGCAGGCGGTCGTCGACCTCGATGTGGCTCGCGGCGTCGAGCTTCAGCACGAGTTCGCCCGTGGGCACGCCGCCGATCTTGAGGTAGGGATGCGTGCCGATCGCGACCGGCGCGGCCTCGCCGCCGAGGTTCTCGATGTGGTGCGTGACGCGCAGCCCGTCGGCGACGAGTTCGTAGTGCACCGCGGTCTCGAGCAGGAACGGGTAGCCGAGCTGCGGGTAGATGTTCGCCGCGAGGGTGACCGAGTCGCGCTGCTGGTCGACGACGCGGTACTCGGCGTAGCGGAGCAGCCCGTGGATGGCGTTGTTGAACTTGGGCTCGGTGATCGCGAGGCGGTGCTCGAGCCCCTCGTCGTCGCGCCAGACGCCGTCGCGGATGCGGTTCGGCCACGGCACGAGCACGATGCCGGCGCCCATGGGCGTGACCTCGTCGTCGGCATACGGCGGAACGAGGTCGATGCCGTTGATGCTGAGGGTGCGGATGCCGGCGGCCACGGACGTGATCGTCGCGTGGAGGTCACCGCTCGCGGTCGAGGTCTCGAGCACGAACTGCTCGCCCGTGGGAAGCGTCATGCCTCAACTCTAGGGTTCATCCCTCAACTCTAGGGTCTCGCGCGATCGCCGTCGCGAGGCCGGCCTCGCGCAGTTCCGCGATGAGCGGGGCGGGTGCCGCGGCATCCGTGATGAGCGTGTCGAAGGCGTCGACGGCGGCGATGCGGCCGAGGTGCACCTCGCCGAGCTTGGTGGCGTCGGCGACGACGATCGAGCGCGCCGAGGCCCTCAGCATCAGGGTCTTGACCGAGGCCTCCGGCAGGTTCGCGTTCGTCACGCCGTGCACCGGGTCGACGCCGTTGCAGCCGATGAAGGCGAGGTCGACGTGCACCTCGTCGAGCATCGAGCCGGCGAGCGGGTGCACGAGCGAGTGCTGCTTCGGGCGCAGGCTCCCGCCGGTGACGATGACCGTGAACCGCGGGATCTCGGGTTCGAGCTCGAGCGCGATCGACAGCCCGTTGGTGAACACCGTGAGGTCGTCGAGATCGGTGCGGGCGCGCAGGGCTCGCGCGATCTGGAGCGTCGTCGTGCCGACGTCGAGGATCACGCTCTGCCCGCTGCGCACGAGCGAGGCGGCGTGCACGCCGATCAGGCGCTTCGGTTCGACGGATGCCGCGAGCGCCTCTTCGAAGCTCGGTTCGCGTTCGGGGCGCTCGGCCTCGATGAGCGAGCCGAGCGGAACGGCGCCGCCGTGCACGCGCCGGATCGAGCCGCGGCGCTCCAGCGCGTCGAGGTCGGCCCTGGCCGTGACGGTCGTGACGCCGAAGACGCTGCTGAGCTCGGCGACGCGCACGAATCCGCGTTCGACGACGAGGGCGAGGGCGCGCTCACGCCGTTCGGGGGCGGGGAGTGCGGGGAGCGCGGCCTGCACGGCCGGCGCCGGGGCAGGGCCGGTCGCGGGCAGTGGCTCGTGCGCGGCATCCGTCATGTCCGTATCCTCTGCGAAGGCGACGGGTTTTGCAATACGAAACCCGGTTGTTTGCAAAACGAAAATCGCGTAGGGTGGCCGCGTGCTTGACACCGAACCGGTCTTCGACCCCGCCATCGCCGTGCGCCCCGCGAAGCTCGCCGACGGCCGCGACCTCATCTACTTCGACGACGTCGACACGACGCTCGACGCCGCACGGTCGGTCGACGCCCGCACGCTCGACCCGCGCCCCGCGAACGCGCACATGCGGCAGGACCCGCTCACCGGTGAATGGGTCTCGATCGCGGCCGCACGCCAGAACCGCGTCATGCTGCCGCCCGCGCACCTCGACCCGCTCGCCCCGCAGACGCCCGACAACCCGTCCGAGATCCCGAGCGTGTACGACGTGGCCGTGTTCGAGAACCGCTCCCCCTCGTTCGGCCCCGCCCTCGCCGAGCCCGACGCCTCCGACGCCGAGGCGCTCGCGGACCTGCGCCGCATCGGCCTCGAGCGCACGAAGACCTCGATCGGCCGCTGCGAGGTCGTGTGCTTCAGCCCCGCGCACGAGGGCTCGTTCGGCTCGCTCTCGCGCTCGCGCGCACGCACGGTGATCGAGGCGTGGGCGCACCGCACCGCGGCGCTCTCGGCACTGCCCGGCGTGCAGGAGGTGTTCCCGTTCGAGAACCGCGGCCGCGAGATCGGCGTCACGCTGCCGCACCCGCACGGCCAGATCTACTCGTACCCCTACATCACCCCGCGCACCGAGCGCCTGCTCGCCGCGATCGACGACTACGGGCCCACGCTCATGGGCGACATCCTCGAGCGCGAGCGCAACGGCCCCCGCGTGCTGCTCTCGGGCGAGCACTGGACGGCGTTCGTGCCCTTCGCCGCGCGCTGGCCCATCGAGGTGCACCTGCTGCCCCACCGCCACGTGCCCGACTTCGCCGCGACGACCCTCGACGAGCGCGACGAGCTCGCCGGCCTCTACCTGCAACTGCTGCGCGGCATCGACAAGTTGTACGACTCCCCCACTCCGTACATCGCGGCCTGACACCAGGCGCCCGTGCACGAGCACCGCGACGACGTGCGGCTCATGCTGCAGATCACGAGCCCGCGCCGCGCGGCCGACAAGCTCAAGTTCCTCGCCGGCTCCGAAGCCGCCAAGGGCGCCTGGATCGGCGACGTCGCCCCCGAGGCCGCAGCCGAGGCGCTCCGCACCGCGATCGCGGCCGCCGCGAGCGACGAGACGAGCGCCGCCACGCCGACCGCCGCGAACGCGAAGACCACGACGACGGATGCCGCGGCATCCGCACCGGCATCCGAGACCGAAGGACCCCGAGCATGACCGAGACCCCCGTCGAGACCGTGACGCGCGGCTTCATCGAACGCTACGGGCACGAGCCCGTCGGCGTCTGGTCGGCCCCCGGACGCGTGAACCTCATCGGCGAGCACACCGACTACAACGACGGCTTCGTGTTCCCGTTCGCGATCGACCAGCGTGCGAGCGTCGCGCTCGGCATCCGCGCCGACCGGCTCATCCGGGTGTCGTCGACGTTCGCCGACGAGCCCGTCGAGCTGCATCTCGACGACCTCGCCCCCGACGCGGTCGAGGGCTGGGCGGCCTACGCGCTGGGCGTCGCCTGGGCGCTCGGCGAGTTCGGCGCCGACCTCGAGCACGTCGGCGGCGTCGACCTGCACATCTCGAGCACGGTGCCCGTCGGCGCCGGCCTGTCGTCGTCGGCCGCGATCGAGAGCTCGGTCGCGCTCGCGCTCGACGAGCACTGGGGTCTCGGCCTCGACCGCCCGACGCTCGCGAAGGTGGGCCAGCTCGCCGAGAACCGCGTCGTGGGCGCTCCCACGGGCATCCTCGACCAGTCGGCCTCGCTGCTGTCGCACGCCGACGCGGCCGTGTTCCTCGACTGCCGCAGCCTCGACGCCGAGGTGATCCCCCTCGGACTCGTCGGCGACGGCCTCTCGATCCTCGTCATCGACACGAACGTGTCGCACGCCCACGCCACGGGCGGCTACGCGGCCCGGCGCGCCTCGTGCGAGGCCGGCGCACGCGAGCTCGGCGTCGACTCGCTGCGCGACATGCACCTCGACGACCTCGAGCGCGCCGCGACCGTGCTCGACGACGAGACGTTCCGGCGCGTGCGCCACATCGTCACCGAGAACCAGCGCGTGCTCGACACCGTTCGCACGCTCCGCGAACAGGGCGCCGGCGCGATCGGCCCGCTCCTCGACGCCTCGCACGTGTCGATGCGCGACGACTTCGAGATCACCGTGCCCGAGGTCGACCTCGCCGTCGAGACCGCGCAGGCCAACGGCGCGATCGGCGCCCGCATGACGGGCGGCGGCTTCGGCGGCTCGGCCATCGCGCTCGTGATCGACGCGCTCGTTCCCGTCATCGAGCGCGAGGCGAAGGCCGCGTTCGCCGCGCAGGGGTACCGCGAGCCCACGACGTTCGTCGTCCGGCCCAGCGAGGGCGCCCGCCGCGACGCGTGAGCTCCGCCCCGGCGACCTCGCCGAGGTCGCCGCAGGGGCTCAGGCCCCGGGCGACGCCCACTCCTCGGCGAGGATCGCGTAGGTGTACCCGTCGACCCACCCGAGTTCGGCGTGCCACGAATCGCGCACGCCGTGCTGCTCCCGTCGCATGCCGAGCTTCTCCATGACCCGCCACGAGGCGTGGTTGTCGGCGAAGCAGCCGGCCGTGACGCGGTGCAGCCCGAGCTCGTGGAACGCGAGGTCGAGCAGCGCCCCGGCGATGTCCGTCGCGAATCCGCGCCCGGCGTATGCGGGGTCGACGAGGTAGCCGAGCAGGCCCTCGGACCTGCGCCACACGTCGCCGTCGAACTGGCCCATGCCGTCGTGCACGTCGAGCGAGCCGGTGGCCACGACACGGCCGTCGAGCACGGCGACGACGGCGTGCTGGTCGGGATCCTCGACCGCGTCGAGCCACGCCTTCGCGAAGGCCTCGGGCTCGACGGTCGTGCGCAGCAGCC
The DNA here is from genome assembly GCF_009749385.1 of Agromyces allii. Classification (GTDB taxonomy): domain Bacteria; phylum Actinomycetota; class Actinomycetes; order Actinomycetales; family Microbacteriaceae; genus Agromyces; species Agromyces allii. The sequence goes on from NZ_WBIN01000001.1 coordinate 527,127, forward strand.
ACCGGGTCACCTCCGGCCGGTTGCGCCAGGAGAGCACGCCGTCGAGGTCGACGCGCGTGGGCGGCCTGAGCTCGAGTTGGCCCGCACGCCGCGGCCATGCCACGCCGGGACCGGTCACCGTTCGCCCTTCGGCGCCTCGACCGCGTGCGGCGTGCCGCCCGTGATGCGCACGAGTTCGTCGAAGGTCGTCGGGAACACCGTCTTGGCGTGCCCGGCGGCCGCCCAGACCTCGTCGTAGCCGGCGAGGTCGACGTCGACGAGCGTGCGCACGGGCGCCGGATGCCCGACCGGTGCGACGCCGCCGATGACCTGCCCCGTGGCGTCCTTGACTGCCTCCTTCGACGCGCGCCCGATGACGCCGCCGAGCTGCGCCCCGAGCCAGTCGGTGTCGACCCGGTGCGCACCCGAGGTGAGCACCAGGATCGGGTCGCCGTCGAGCGTGAAGACCAGCGAGTTCGCGATCTGACCGACCTCGACGCCGAGCGCGGCGGCGGCCAGCGGGGCCGTCGTGACGGCGTCGTCGAACCAGACGATCTCGGGCGAGAGCCCGTGGCCGGCGAGCGTCTCGGTGACGCGGTCGACGGCGGGGTGCGAGGGGGCGGTCATGCCTCGATCCTACGAACGCGAGCGGATGCCGCGCGCCACCGCCGCGACATCCGCATGGCGTAGGGTGCCGACCGTGACCGACCGCCCCGCCCTCGCCCGACGCCTCGGCCTGCGCGACGCGGTCGTCATCGGCCTCGCGTCGATGATCGGCGCCGGCGTGTTCGCGGTGTGGGTGCCGGCCGCCCGCGCCGCCGGGCCCTGGCTCGTCGCGGGGCTCGCCGTCGCGGCGTTCGTGGCGTTCGCGAACGCGAGCTCGACGGGCCAGCTCGCCGCGCGGTACCCGGAATCGGGCGGCGCCTACCGCTACGGACGCGAACGGCTCGGCGAATGGCCCGGGTTCCTGGCGGGGTGGGGGTTCGTGATCGGCAAGACGGCGAGCTGCGCCGCCATGGCGCTGACCGCGGCCGCCTACCTCGTGCCCACCGCGTGGGAGAAGCCGGTCGCCGTGCTCGCGGTGCTCGTGCTCGCGGGCGTCAACCTGCTCGGGGTGACGCGCACGGCCCGCACGGCCGCGATCATCGTGACGGTCGTGCTGGTGGTGCTCGGGCTCGTCATCATCGGCGGGGCCGTCGGACTCTCGCAGGTCGGACCGCCCGAGCACCTGCCGGCCGCCGCGCCAGACCTCGGCTGGTACGGGGTGCTGCAGTCGGCCGGACTGCTCTTCTTCGCGTTCGCAGGCTACGCGCGCATCGCGACGCTCGGCGAGGAGGTGCGCGACCCCGAGCGTACGATCCCGCGCGCGATCGCCACCTCGCTCGGCATCGTGGTCGCGCTGTACGCGGTGCTCGCGGCGCTGCTCCTGCTCGTGCTCGGACCTGCCGCACTGGCCGCATCCGACGGCGCGCCGCTGACCGACCTCGCGGTGGCGAGCGGCTGGGCGTGGCTCGCTCCCGTCGTGGCGGCCACCGCGGCGGTCGCCGCGTTCGGCGCACTGCTCGCACTCCTCGCGGGCATCGGCCGCACCTCGCTCGCGATGGCGCGCGACCGCGAGCTTCCCGCGCCGCTCGCCTCGGTGCATCCGCGCACGCAGGTGCCGTGGGTCGCCGAGATCGCCGTCGCCGCGGCGATCGTCGTGCTCGTGCTCGTCGTCGACCTGCGCGGCGCGATCGGTTTCAGCTCGTTCGGCGTGCTCGCCTACTACCTCGTCGCCAACGCCGCGGCCCTCACGCAGCCGAAGGCGGAACGCCGGGCTCCGCGCTGGCTGAGCGCGGCCGGGGCGATCGGATGTCTCGTGCTCGCCGCCACCCTCCCCATCACGGCCATGCTCGGCGGGCTCGCGGTGTTCGCCGTCGGCGCCGCGTACCGGCTGCTGCGCCTGCGGGTCGCGACGCGACGGCGAGGCGACGGCGAGCGGGCCGGCGGCAGTGAACCCGCCGGCGGCCCGCGGCTAGGCTGACGCCATGAGCGCCGACCCCACCGCCCGCATCCTCGCCATCGCCGGAGTCCCGGCGCCGACCCTCGACGCGACGGCGTTCGTCGCGGCCGGCGCGGTGCTCGTGGGCGACGTGCGCCTCGCCGCGAACGCGAGCGTCTGGTACAACGCGGTGCTGCGCGCCGAGGCCGAGCCGATCACCGTCGGCGAGCGCTCGAACCTGCAGGACACCGTCGCCTGCCACGTCGACCGGGGCTTCCCGCTCGTGCTCGGCACTGGCGTCTCGGTCGGGCACGGTGCGGTGCTGCACGGCTGCACCGTCGAAGACGACTGCCTCGTCGGCATGAACGCGACCGTGCTGAACGGCGCCGTCATCGGCGCCGGGTCGCTCGTCGCGGCCGGTGCCGTGGTGCTCGAGGGCACCGTGGTCCCACCGGGTTCGCTCGTCGCGGGGGTTCCCGCCAAGGTGCGTCGCCAGCTCACCGAAGACGAGCAGGCCGGCATCCGGCGCAACGCCGAGTCATACCTCGGCCATGTCGAGCGGCACGCGTCGCGCGTCGGCTGAGGTCTCCGTCGTCCATCCGGGGCGGCGCTGCGACACCACGTCCGGTGCGCCCCCGCGCACGATCCGCGATCGCAGGCGCCGAACGCGACGCACGGCCCCGCGGGCCGGGACTCCGACACCCCAGGCCAGCGTGCCGAGCAGGCTCCGGTCGTGCTCGCCGAGCATGCGGCGCCGCTCGAACGCCGAGCGCAGCACGCCGCCCGACAGGTCCCGGCGCCTCGGCAGGCGCCGCAGCGGCACGAGCTCGCGCGCCTCGACGAAGGACTCGAGACGGCGCACCCAGTCGGCCGCCTGCACGGCGTGGAAGTAGTTGTCGGCCAGCCACGCGGCATCCGCGGTCCTGAACCGGCCGTCGACGAGATCGGCCGTCGACCCGAGCAGCCCGGAGCCCTCGAAGACGATGTTGATCATGGCCGAGGAGACGCCGTAGTCGTCGATCACGAGCGCGGGCAGGCCGAGCGCGACCGCCTCGAGCACGGCCGTCGAGCTCACCGTGACGAGGGCGACGGCGGTGGCGAGCTTCTCCGCCATCGGCCCGTCCTCGACCACGAGGTTCGCGGGCGGGTCGACCTCGGGCATGAGGTCGGCGTAGTCGAAGGTCTCGTCGTGCGTCTGCGCCTCGCCGCGGCGGGCGCGCACCTTCACGACGACGCGCTGGTCGGGGCGCCGTCGGGCGAGCTCGGCGAGCGCTCCGAGCAGGTGCACGCGATCCTCACGGGCGGCGGGCACCTTGGCCTGCGTCGCGAAGACGAGGTCGGTGCGCGCGGGCGCATCGACCGGAAGGGCGGATGCCGCGGGCGCGACCCCGGCCGTCGACACCACGTCGGGCGTGGGTGCCGCGTCGGCCGCGGCATCCGTCGCCTCGCCGGGCGCACCGGCGAGGAACGGCAGCGTCGCGAGGGCGAACGTCGTGCCGAGGCCGAGCTCGGCCGCGTTCGCACGGAACTCGCGCACCTCGCGGCGGCTGTGCAGAACGATGAGGTCGGTCTGCTCGCGGTAGACCACGGCCTTCGGCACCGCCGGGATCGTGAGTCCGGGGAAGCCGCTCACGAGCACGGGCCGGTTCGCGCGCCGTTCCAGGAGCGGGGCGACGACGCGCACGAACGGGCCGCGGAGCGACAGCAGCACCGCATGCGGATCGAAGACGTCGAGCAGTCCGTCGAGGTCGTCGAGGTGCACGACCCTCGCGCTGGCGGCGGAGAACCGCGTGCCGGCGAGCGCGTGCCGGAGCTGCGTGGGACTCGGCTGCACCGGCGAGGCGAGCACCACGAGCTGCACCCGCCAGGACGACGGCAGCGTCGAGGCGAGGGCGGCGCCCCACTTCACGTAGGAGTCGGAGTCGGCGATGACGAGCAGGCGCCGGCCCCCGGCATCCGTCGCCCGGGACCGGTCGAACATCACGCGGGCACCCGGCGGAGCTTCGCGCGCGGCGCCTCCTCGCCGGGGAACACGCGCTTGACCCCGTCGCCCATGGCGTCGCCGATGATGCGGATGTCGCGCACGAGGTGCTCGAAGCCCTGCGGCTCGAGCGACGCGGCCTGGTCGGAGCCCCACATGGCGCGGTCGAGCGTGATGTGCCGCTCGACGGCGACGGCCCCGAGGGCGACGGCGGCGAGGGAGATCTGCAGGCCGCGCTCGTGGCCCGAGTACCCGATGGGCACGCCGGGATAGCGCGAGCGCAGCGTCTCGATCATGCGCAGGTTCGCCTCGTGCTCGGGCATCGGGTAGCTCGACGTGGCGTGCAGGACGACGAGCCGCTCGCGGTCGAGGCGGTCGACGGCGCGGTCGATCTCGTCGATCGTCGACATGCCGGTCGAGAGGATGATCGGCTTGCCCGTCGCGGCGAGCGCGTCGAGCAGGTCGAGGTCGGTGATCGAGGCCGAGGCGACCTTGTGCGCGACGACGTCGAGCCCCTCGAGGAACGCGACCGAGGGCACGTCCCACGGGGAGGCGAACCAGTCGACGCCCGCGCGCATCGCGTACGAGGCGATCTCGAGGTACTCGGCCTCGCCGAACTCGACGCGGTGGCGGTACTCGAGGTAGGTCATCGTGCCCCAGGGCGTCTCGCGAGGCACGTCGCGCATGTGCTCGGGCGTCGCGATCTCGGGCGTGCGCTTCTGGAACTTCACGGCCTGCGCACCCGCCTCGACGGCCACGTCGATGAGCCGCTTCGCGATCTCGACGTCGCCGTTGTGGTTGAGGCCGATCTCGCCGATGACGTAGACGGGGTTTCCGGGGCCGATCAGGGATCGTCCGATGCGCACCGACATATGCTGCTCCTCGAGGTCAGCGCGCCGAAGCGCGCGCGTGGTGGTGGTTCGTGGTGTCCCGCGCATGCGCGGCGAGGTGCCTCGCCGCATGCTCGCGCGAGGCGATGACGAGATCGGCGATCTCGCGCACGGCTCCATGGCCGCCCGTGCGGTCGAGCACGTGCCGGGCGGCGGCGAGCACGTCGGGCACGGCGTCGCGCACCGCGACGGGCCAGCCGACGAGGTCGAGCGCGGGCAGGTCGTTGCGGTCGTTGCCGACGTAGGCGATGCGGTCGAGGCTGATGCCGCGGGCCTCGGCCCAGTCGGCGAGCGCCTCCCCTTTCGCGTCGACGCCGTGCAGGCATTCGACGCCGAGCTTCTCGGCGCGCCTCGCGACGACGGGGTTCGCTTCGGCGCTGAGGATCAGCACGGGCACGCCCGCGGCGCGCAGCCGTGCGACGCCGGCGCCGTCGCTGCGACTCACGCGCACCGACTCCCGGCCGAGGGTGTCGACCCACGCCGTGTCGTCGGTGTGCACGCCGTCGAAGTCGGTGACGACCGCGTCGACGTCGACGATCGGATGCCGCGGGTCGCCGAGCGCCTCGTTCGCGGCGGATGCCGCGTCGACGGCCGGCGCGAGCAGGCGTGCGCGCGCGAGGTCGTCGGCGTCGTCGATCTCGATCGCGTGCGCCGGATCCACCGGCGCGATGCCGACCCGGCCGAAGAAGCGGTGGCCCGCCTGCACGAACCCGTCGGCGCGCATGACGTAGAACGCGCCCGTCTCGGCGTACTCGGGCTCGCGGTCCTGTCGTCGCGGGCGGGCGGATGCCTCGTGGTTGACGCCGACGGCACCGGCGGCCGTCTCGCGCCAGAGGAAGACGTGGCTCGCCACGGCCGAGAAGACGACGTCCTCGTCGCCGCGCTGCACGCGTTCGACGGCGAGGTCGAGCGCGGCCGGGTCGAGGAACGGCGAGGTCGCCTGCACGAACACGAGCACGTCGGGGCGGGCGCCCGTGTGGGCGGCGACGCTGTGCAGCGCGTGCAGCAGCGCGGACTCCGACGTGGCGGTGTCGCCGGCCAGGTCGGCGGGCCGGCGGATGACGCCCGCGCCGGCCGCCTGCGCGACCTCGGCGATGCGGTCGTCGTCGGTCGAGACGAGCACGGCGTCGATGCGACGGGCCGCGACGGCCGAGCGTACGGCCCTCGTCACGAGCGGAACGCCGCCGACCTCGGCGAGGTTCTTGCCCGGCAGCCCCTTCGAGCCGCCCCGCGCCGGGATCACGGCGATCACCCGCGGGTCGGGGTGCATGGCGCGACCCGAAGGCCGCCCGTCTTCGAGCATGCTGCGACGCTACGGTCGGCCGCTTGCCGCGCCCTTGCCGCCGGATGATCGCCCGGTGAACGACGAGCGACCGGCAGGCGACCTGCGCCTGCGCCCCCTGAGACGACGGATGCCGCGGGCGTCGGCCCGCGGCATCCGTTCGTGCTCGGTGGTCCGACCTACCGGAGCTCGGCCGCCTTGACGACGTTCGCGAGCAGCATGGCGCGGGTCATCGGGCCGACGCCGCCGGGGTTCGGCGAGAGGTGGCCTGCGATCGCGGCGACCGCGGGGTCGACGTCGCCCGTGAGGCGGCCCTTGCCCGTGGTCGGGTCCTCGACGCGCGTGATGCCCACGTCGAGCACCGCGGCGCCCGGCTTGACCCAGTCGGGCTTCACCAGGTGCGGCACGCCGACGGCGGCCACCACGATGTCGGCGCGGCGCACCTCGGCGGCCAGGTCGACCGTGCGCGAGTGCGTGAGCGTGACCGTCGCATCGAGCCCCTTGCGGGTCAGCAGCAGGCCGAGCGGACGCCCGACCGTGATGCCGCGACCGATGACCGCCACGTGACGGCCCGCGATCGGAACGTCGTAGCGCTGGAGCATCTCGACGATGCCCGCGGGCGTGCACGGCAGCGGCGAGGCGAGCTCGCCCGCGACGCCGAGCACGAGCCGCCCGAGGTTGGTCGGGTGCAGTCCGTCGGCGTCCTTGTCGGGGTCGATGAGCTCGAGCATCGCGTTCTCGTCGTGGCCGGCGGGCAGCGGCAGCTGCACGATGTATCCGGTGACCTCGGATGCCGCGTTCAGGTCGGCGATCGCGGCGCGCACGTCGGCCGGGGTCGCCGTGGCCGGCAGGTCGACGCGGATCGACTCGATGCCGACCTCGGCGCAGTCGCGGTGCTTGCCCGCGACGTACGACCGGGATCCGGGGTCGTCGCCGACGAGCAGCGTGCCGAGTCCGGGCACGACGCCCTTCGCGCGGAGCGCCGCGATGCGCGAGGCCAGCTCGGACTTGACGGCCGTCGCCGTTGCGACGCCGTCGAGCGTGATGGCGGTCATCGGCGGCCTACTGCGCGAGGCCGGGGTAGAGCGGGAACGCCGCCGTGAGGGCCTCGACGCGCGAACGCAGCTCCGCGACATCCGCCTCGCCCTGTAGCGCGAGCGCGATGACGTCGGCGACCTCGGTGAACTCGGCGTCGCCGAAGCCGCGGGTCGCGAGCGCCGGGGTGCCGATGCGCAGGCCCGAGGTGACCATCGGCGGGCGCGGGTCGAACGGCACCGAGTTGCGGTTCACGGTGATGAGCGCCTCGTGCAGGAGGTCTTCGGCCTGCTGGCCGTCGATCTTGGAGTTGCGGAGGTCGGCGAGCACGAGGTGCACGTCGGTGCCGCCCGTCAGCACGTCGACGCCGGCCGCGCGCGAGTCGTCGGCCGTGAGGCGGGCCGCGAGGATCTGCGCGCCGCGGATGGTGCGCTCCTGACGGTCCTTGAACTCCTCGGATGCCGCGATCTTGAACGCCGTGGCCTTCGCCGCGATGACGTGCATGAGCGGGCCGCCCTGCTGGCCCGGGAACACGTTGGAGTTCAGCTTCTTCGCGAGCTCGGTGTCGCGCGAGACGATGAAGCCCGAGCGGGGGCCGCCGATGGTCTTGTGGACCGTGCTCGACACGACGTCGGCGTAGGGCACGGGCGACGGGTGCAGGCCCGCGGCCACGAGGCCGGCGAAGTGCGCCATGTCGACCCAGAGCTTCGCGCCGACCTCGTCGGCGATCGCACGGAACGCGGCGAAGTCGAGGTGACGGGGGTACGCCGACCAGCCGGCGATGATGACCTGCGGCTTGTGCTCGAGGGCCTTGTCGCGCACGACGTTCATGTCGACGAGGAAGGTCTCGGGGTCGACGCCGTACGAGACGGCGTTGTAGAGCTTGCCCGAGAAGTTCAGCTTCATGCCGTGCGTGAGGTGGCCGCCGTGCGCGAGCTCGAGGCCGAGGATCGTGTCGCCGGGGGTGGCGATCGCGCTCAGGACGGCTGCGTTCGCGGTGGCGCCCGAGTGGGGCTGCACGTTGGCGTACTCGGCGCCGAACAGGCTCTTCGCACGCTCGATCGCGAGCGACTCGGCGATGTCGACGTACTCGCAGCCGCCGTAGTAGCGGCGGCCGGGGTAGCCCTCGGCGTACTTGTTGGTGAGCACCGACCCCTGCGACTGCAGCACCGAGACGGGAACGAAGTTCTCGCTCGCGATCATCTCGAGGTAGTCGCGCTGGCGACCGAGCTCGAGCTCGAGCACCTCGGCGATCTCGGGATCGACCTCGGACAGGGGGGCGTTGAAAACGGACTCGGCCAAGACTGGCTCCTTCAGTGACGGTACGGACCAAACGAGGGTTCCTCGTCGCGCGACTCGCGCGACGAGGCATCCGTACCGGCCCAGGCGTGCGGTCGATACCTGCCAGTCGCTCCCCGATGGGAATCCATCTCAACGCCAGTCGCGACCCCGCAAGCATAGCAACGGATGCCGCGCGCGCGCGTGGCGGATCCGCACCGACCCTCTGTCGTCACGGCCGCGGTGATGACAAGATGGGAGCACGCCGCTGTGTTAGGAATCCTTCGCATTCCCGTGCGGAGACCGAGCACCCCGAGGACGCATGCCACGACGCACCCGCACCGCCGCACGTCGACTCGTGAGCGCCGCCGCGCTCGCACTCGCACTCGCGGCCACGACGACCCTGACCGCGTGCACCGCACCGGCCCAGAACGGAGAATCCATGACCGGCATCGTGCCGGCGCCGATCAGCGCCGACTACCCCGACCGGGCGCCCTTCACGCTCGACTCCGACACGCGACTCGTCGCCACGGGCGAGGGCGCCGCGGCGGTCGCCGAGACCTTCGCCGCGTTCGCACGCGTGTCGACGGGCTTCGAACTGCCGGTGGTCGAGGGCTCCGGCGAGTCGGATGCCGCGGCATCCGACATCGCGTTCGTGATCGCCGACGGCGAGGCGCCCGACGACGAGCCGTTCGGCGCGGCCGAGGGGTACACGCTCGAGGCCGGATCCGACGGGGTGCGCCTCGCGGCAGAGACCCCTGCCGGACTCTTCCGGGCCAGCCAGTCGCTGCGTCAGCTGCTGCCCGCCGAGATCGAGCGGACGGATGCCGCGAAGCCGCCCGCCGACGGATGGCGCGTGCCCGCGGCATCCGTCACCGATGCACCGCGTTTCGCCTACCGTGGGTCGATGCTCGACGTGGCGCGACACTTCTTCCCGGTGGAGGACGTGCTCGACCACATCGACCGCATCGCGCTGCTGAAGCTCAACGTGCTGCACCTGCACCTCACCGACGACCAGGGCTGGCGCCTGCAGATCGACTCGTGGCCCGAGCTCACGGGCATCGGCGCCTCGACCTCGACCGGTGGCGACGGCGGCGGCTTCTACACGAAGGACGACTACCGGCGCATCGTCGAGTACGCCGCCGAGCGGTTCGTGACGGTCGTGCCCGAGGTCGACCTGCCCGGCCACACGAACGCGGCCCTCAGCGCGTACCCCGAGCTGAACTGCGACGGCGTGGCGCCGAAGCCGTACGAGGGCGTCGAGGTCGGCTTCTCGTCGCTCTGCGCCTCGCCCGAACGCGCCGAGGCGACCGACCGGTTCCTCGCCGACGTGCTCGGCGAGCTCGCCGAACTCACCCCCGGCCCGTGGCTGCACGTCGGCGGCGACGAGTCGCTCGCCACGTCCGAGGCCGACTACCTCGACCTCGTGCGCCGCATCACCGCCGCGGGCGCCGCGACCGGCAAGACGCTCATCGGCTGGCACGAGATGGGCGCGTCGCGCGACCTGCCGGCCGGCACGATCGGCCAGTACTGGGACTTCGTGACCCCGCGCGAGGACGCGGCCGCGCTCACGACCTCGTTCGTCGAGCAGGGCGGCGGCGTCATCCTCTCCCCCGCCGACGTCGCCTACCTCGACATGAAGTACCCCGACGACCCCGACGGCCCGCTCGGCACCAAGCTCGGACAGCTGTGGGCCGACGGACCCACGACGCTCGAGGAGTCGTACGCCTGGGAGCCGACGGCGATCGTGCCCGGCCTCGCGGAGGCCGACATCCTCGGCGTCGAAGCCCCCGTCTGGACCGAGACGATCAGCACCTCGCCCGACCTCGAGTTCATGGTGTTCCCCCGTATCGCGGCGGTCGCCGAGATCGCCTGGTCGCCCGCTCCGGCCGACGGCGGCTCGCGCGACGGGGCCTCCTTCGCCGGGCGCCTCGCATCGCTCGGCACCCATCTCGACGCGCTCGGGGTCTCGTACCGCAAGGTCGGCGGGGTGCCCTGGGCCGAGTGAGCCCGCGCGCGCCCGTCGCGCGCGCTGATTTCGGACGTGCGGATGCCGCGGGCCGGCCAATGTCCGCCGACGCCCGCAAGCGGCATCCGCCCGTTCACCGTGCTCCGACGGGAGGAGTACGGCGCCGCGGGAGGACTCGACACTGCAAACCGCCCTCCCCTGGCGCCGATCTCCTCCCGTCGCGTCGAGAGGAAGCGACAGCACTCGTCCTCCACGAGCGGCACCTCGACCCGCGAACGCACAGGCGCTCGCTGCGCGTCAGCCTGGGTCTTCGCCGCGCCGGATCATCGAGCATGCACGTCGGAGACTGGATCGACCACGCGGGCGGCATCGCCCACACGAACGACGCACTGCGAGCCGGATTCACCCGGTATTCGATCAAGGCCGCGGTCGACGCACGAGTCGTGCGCCGCATCCGCAGAAGCTGGCTCGCCACAGTGAACGCCCCGTCGTCGCTCGCGGCGGCAGCGTGGTCCGGCGGACGAGTGGCCTGCCTCTCGGCGGCATCGCACCACGGACTCTGGACCCTCGACGACGAGCGATTCCATCTCGCGGTGCCACCGCATTCGGGTCATGTCCGACGGGGCGGCGCCCTCGTGCACTGGAGCACCGGGCCCATCCCGATCGCACGCACGACGCTCGTCGAACCCGTGGTCAACGCGCTCTGGCAGATCGCGGACTGCCGGCCGTTCGAGCATGCCCTCGCCACGTGGGAGTCGGCGATCCGGTCGGGCCAGATCTCCGTCGATCTGCTCGATCGCCTTCCGATGACCAGCGCGGCCGGCCGTGCCGTCCGATCCGCGTGTTCCCAGCTGTCGGACTCGGGCATCGAATCGATCCCGGTCGCGCGGCTCGCGCGCATCGGGATCACCGTCGCACAGCAGGTCGTGCTCGACGCGCACGCGGTCGACGGTCTCATCGGTGATCGACTCGTACTGCAGATCGACGGCTACGCGTTCCACCGCACGGCCGAGCAACGGCAACGCGACATCGCCGCCGACCGGAGGCTGCGCCTCATGGGCTACACCGTGTTCAGAATCGGCTACGCGGACGTGCTGAACGACTGGGAGCGGGTCGAGCTCGAGATCTGCACGGCGATCGCCCAAGGCCTGCATCTCGCTCGAAGCGACGACGTGCAGGGAGGAGTTCGGCACGAGCGGAGGCGCAGGACCGCGCGAGCGGTCCTCCCGACGCGTTGATCTCCTCCCGTCGGGTTGGTGTTCGCGGGCGCCGAGGGACCGGGGCAGATGCCGCGGCGGGCTGCAGCGGCATCCGCCCCCTACTTGACGCTGCCCGCCGTGAGGCCGCCGACGAGACGCTTCTCGATGAGCATGAACAGCACGACCACCGGGATGATCGCGACGATCGAGACGCCGAACACGTAGTGCCAGCTCGTCTCGTACTGGCCGACGAACTTCGTGAGGGCGACCGACAACGGCTGGTTGCCGGCGGTCGAGAGGATCACGAGCGAGGCGGCGAACTCGTTCCAGCAGGCGACGAAGGTGAACACGATCGCGGTCACGATGCCGGGCCAGACGAGCGGCAGCTGGATGCGGAAGAGCACCGTCATGCGCCCGGCGCCGTCGATCTGCGCGGCCTCGTCGATCTCCTTCGGCACCCCGGCGAAGAACGAGTGCATGATCCAGACCGCGAACGAGAGGTTGAACGCGGCGTTGATGAAGATCATCGCCGCCCAGGTGTCGACGAGGTCGAGCGCCACGAACTGCCGGAACAGGCCGGAGGTGAGCACCGCGGGCTGCAGCATCTGCGTGACGATCACGAGGAAGAGGAACAGCATGCGTCCGGGGAACAGGAACCGCGCCGTGTAGTACGCAGCGGGCATCGCCACGAGGAGCACGAGCAGCGTCGCGAAGACCGCGATGACGATCGTCGAGATGAGGTTCTGCACGAGCGGCGTCTCGGGTGTGGACCACATGGTGATGTAGTTCTCCCAGTGCCATTCCTGGGGGAAGTACGTCGGGTCGACCGAGCGGATCTGCGCCTTCGTCTTGACGGATCCGAAGAACATGATCGTGTACGGGAGGATGAAGATCGCGAGCACGACGAGGCCGCCGAGCATGCGCAGCAGCACGCGTCCGAGCGGGATCTGGTCTTCGGTGTAACGGCGCTTGCGAACCGGGCCTGAGCCGCGATCGGATGCTCCGTGGCCGGCGTCGGCGGCGAGCATGGCGCGGGTCTCGGTGACGGTCATCGCTCAGACCTCCTTCATGGGCTTGACGACCCGGACGTACACGGCGACGATCACGATGACGATGAGGAACGCGACGACCGAGAGTGCGCTCGCGACGTCGATCTTGTGCTGGTTCTGGATGTACTTGAAGATCAGCGTCATGATCGTGTCGGCGTCGTAGCCCGGGATCGAGCCGGTCATGACCTTCAGGATCGGCAGCGAGTTGAACACGTTGATGATGTTGATGAGCACCGCCACGCTGAGGGCGCCGCGGAGCTGCGGCAGCACGATCGAGAAGTAGGTGCGCACGGGCCCGGCGCCGTCCATCTTCGCGGCTTCGACGATGTCGCCCGGCACGGTCGCGAGGCCGGCGAGGATCGTGTAGGTCGTGAACGGCAACGACACGAACACGGCGACCACGATCGCCCAGGCGAAGGCCGTGTCGGGGTTGCGGGTCCATCCGTAGCCCTCGGGGGTGTCGACGAGGCCGACGTCGACGAGGAACTTGTTGATGATGCCGAAGTACGGCTCGAGGCCGTAGTAGACGACCATCGTGGTCATGACCACGGAGGCCGCCCACGGGATGATCACGGCGAGACGCACGATGCGACGGCCCGGGAACGCCTTGTCGAGCAACTGCGCGAGCACGAGCGAGAGCAGCACGGTCACGGCGACGACGACGACGACCCACACGATCGTGCGGCCGAAGATCGGCCAGAAGTAGGGGAAGTTGAACACCTCGACGAAGTTGTCGAAGCCGACGGACCCCTTGTCGATGCCCGACTGCGAGATGTCGCGCGTCGAGTTGAAGAACATGACGACGGCCGGGTACAGCACGACGCCGAAGATGAGGATGAGGGCCGGGCCGATCCACGGCAGCGCCTTGAGGAGGTCGCGGCTCCGGCCGCCACGCGTGCGACCGGCGGGTTCGGGGGCGGCGGATGCGCGGTCTGCGCCGCCGCCGCCGCGATCCGACCCGCCGGGGCGGGGGCGGCCGTCGGCCGCCCCCGCCGGGGTCGATGACACATCTGACGTGGTGCTCATGAGTGGGTGGTCACCGATCCCTCCGGGTCGTACTGGTCAGTGCTGGTACTGCTGGTGGTGCTGCCCGCACGAGGCGGGCGGGCAGCACCCGGCGAGGATCAGCTCGCGTCGGCCTGCGCCTGGATCTCGGTGAGGACGTCCTGGGCCGGCTTCGTCTGCAGCTGTCCGAAGAGCGCCTTGAATGCACCGTCGGTCGCCTGCCACTTGGGGTTGGTGCTCGGGTAGAACTGCGCGTCGGGCAGGACCTCGAGGAACGGCGCGAGTGCCTCTTCGGACGAGAGCTGCTCGGCGCCCGACTTCGTGACGGGGAGGAAGCCTTCGGCCTGCACCCACGGCACGTACACGTCGGCCGTGTAGTAGTAGTCGAAGAACTTCGTGATCGCGTCCTGCTTGTCGCCGTCGTTCTGGAAGGCCATGAGCTGGTCCATCACGCCGAGGGTGAACGGCGAGCCGTCCTTCGTCGGGATGGGCACGATCGAGTAGTCGAGGTCGGGGTTGTTGTCCGCGATCTGACCGACGGTCGGCGGGAGGCCGACCTGCATGCCGATCTTGCCCTGGATGAAGATGTCCATGAGCGGCGAGCGGTCGGTGGATCCTGCGTCGGCCTGGGTCGCACCGGCGTCGATCATCTTCTTGATCTGCTCGGCGCCCGGGAGGTTCGCCGGGTCGTCGACCGTGATCGAGGTGGCGTCGCCGAACGTGCCGCCGCCGCCCCAGAGCCACACGGCCGCCTCGGCCTGCGCCTCCTCGGAGCCGAGCGGCATGCCGTAGCCGGCGACGCCGCCGCCGAGCGCGGAGACCTTGGTGGCTGCGTCGAGCAGTTCGTCCCAGGTGGTGGGCGCCTCGACCCCGGCCTGCTCGAGCAGGGTGTTGTTCACGAACAGCGCGCGAGCAGACGCGATGAGCGGCAGGGCGTAGGCCGTGCCGTCGACCTCGGCGTTGGCGAGGAACGAGTCCTGGAAGTCGGAGTAGGTGTCGGCAGACACGACGTCTTCGGCCGGGTAGAGCAGCCCGTCGGCGGCGAAGCCGGCGAACGCACCGCCGTTGTAGACGTCGGGCGCCTCACCCGCCTGGATCTTCGTGGCGAGCACGGACTCGAGGTTGTCCCACGACTGCACCTCGAGCTTGACGTCGATGTCGGTGTTCTCGGCCTCGAACCCCGTGATGACGTCCTCCCAGAGGCCCTGGGTCGCGTCGGAGTAGCTGGGGACGAGCAGGTCGATCGTGGTCTTGCCCGACGCGCTGTCGTCGGATCCTCCGCCGCCGAACCCGCACGACGCGAGTGTCAGCGAGGCCGTGGCCGCGAGCGCGACCGCTGCGCTGAGACGCAGTGACTTCTTCATGGATGCTTTCCTCACTCTGATGGGTGGTGCACCGGCGTCGACGAGCCTCACGCCACGGTGCGTGTGTTCGGATCGAGCATGTTCGAGCACCGAAGGGTGCACGAAATGCTGTTTCCTGAACGTTTCTCGGAACAAACGAGCAGTTACGTTCATTCGATTCCGAAAACTTACGACTCCGCTCCCGAGGCCGTCAAGCCTTTGTCTTCGATCGTTACCGAATTTGTTCAGGAACTTCACAAACCAGCCGTTGTGACGCCGTTGTCGCGAAACGCGCGTTGGGGTGATCATTAGACAGCATTGGCACTCATCTGCAATCATCAAAACATCACGATCACCACATGACCTCGAGACGCCACATCAGGAGCTGCACACGTGACCACGACGCCGACCCACCAGCCCGCCGCCCACATGGCCGCCGAGCTCGAATCCCAGCCGCAGACGTGGGCGCGAGCCGCGGCGCTCGTCGACGAGCAGCGCGCCCTGCCTGCTCGAGGCGCGCGCATCGCCGTCATCGGGTGCGGCACCTCCTGGTTCATGGCCCAGTCGTACGCCTGGCTCCGCGAATCCGGCGGACACGGCGAGACCGATGCGTTCACGGCCTCCGAGGCCTTCGTCGACCGCGGCTACGACGCTGTCGTCGCCCTCACCCGGTCGGGCACGACCACCGAGGTGCTCCAACTCGTCGAGCATCTGCGTGGGCGCGTTCGCACCGTCGGCGTCATCGGCGACCCGACCTCCCCGCTCGTCGGCCTCGTCGACGACGCGATCACGCTCCCGTTCGCCGATGAGCAGTCGGTCGTCCAGACCCGCTTCGCGACGACCGCCCTCGCACTCTTCCGCGCCTCGCTCGGTGAAGACCTCGATCAGGCGATCACGGATGCCGCGGCCGCCGTCGCCGAGTCCCTCGACCCCGGCCTCGTCGACGCCGAGCAGTACTCGTTCCTCGGCCAAGGCTGGTCGGTGGGGCTCGCGCACGAGGCCGCCCTGAAGATGCGCGAGGCCTCGCAGTCGTGGACCGAGTCGTACCCGTCGATGGAGTACCGCCACGGACCGATCGCGATCGCCGCGCCCGGTCGCGTGACCTGGCAGTTCGGTGACGCGCCCGTCGGCCTCGCCGACGACGTGCACGCGACCGGCGCGCGCTTCGAGGCCGGCACGCTCGATCCGATGGCCGAGCTCGTGCGTGCGCAGCGCGTCGCGCTGGCCCGGGCACGCGCTCGCGGCCTCGACCCCGACGCACCTCGCAACCTGACCCGCTCCGTCATCCTCGACGCCTGATCATGACCGCCGACGAGCTCTCCCCCGCACTCGGACCGGGCGCCGCGGTGCTCGCGTTCGACGTCGGCGGCACCGACACCAAGTCCGCGCTGATCGATCGGGCGGGGCGCGTGCTGGGCCTGCGGCGCACGGCGACCCCGATCGATCCGGCCGACCCGGCGGCGTCCGTCGTGGGGTCGCTCACCGACCTCGCTCGGGTCCACCTCGCCGAGCGGCCCGACCTCGAGCCGGTCGCGGTGGGGCTCAGCGTTCCGGGCATCGTCGACGAGGCCGACGGCATCGGCGTGTTCGCCTCGAACTTCGGATGGCGCGACGCGCCGATCCGCGCACTCGGCGAGCGCGCGCTCGGGCTGCCGGTCGCTTTCGGACACGATGTGCGTGCCGCGGGCGACGCCGAGCGACGCCTGGGCGCGGCACGGGGGTACGACGACGTGATCGTGCTCGCCATCGGCACGGGCATAGCGGGCTCGATCCTGCTCGGCGGTCGGCCACTCGTCGGCGGCGGGTTCGCCGGCGAGATCGGGCACTCGCTGGCAGACCCGCACGGGGAGCGGTGCGCCTGCGGGGCGATCGGATGCCTCGAGACCATCGCCTCGGCGGGCGCGATCGCCCGGCGGTACACCGCGGCATCCGGCGTCGCCGTCGACGGGGCGCGCGCGGTGCTCGCCGCAGCCGCGGCCGGCGATGCCGTCGCCGCCGGCGTCTGGAACGACGCGCTCGACGCCCTCGCCGACTCCCTCGCCCGCCTCACCGCGACGATCGCCCCGCAGGCGGTCGTCATCGGCGGCGGACTCTCGCAAGCCGGAGCCGCCCTGTTCGGGCCCCTGCGCGAGCGGCTCGACGCTCGCC
Organism: Agromyces allii; assembly: GCF_009749385.1. Classification (GTDB taxonomy): domain Bacteria; phylum Actinomycetota; class Actinomycetes; order Actinomycetales; family Microbacteriaceae; genus Agromyces; species Agromyces allii. The sequence continues at coordinate 544,266 of NZ_WBIN01000001.1, forward strand.
TCAGCTTCCACCGTCGACCCGAACTCGTGCGCGCCGAGCTCGGCGACGACGCCGGGCTGCTCGGCACGGCGCTCGCGGCACGCGATCTCGCCGACCGAGGCACCGACCGGCCCGCCGACCGACCCGCCGACGGGGGCCGGTCGTGATCCTCACCGTGACGCCGAATCCTGCGCTCGACCTCACGTGGCACGTCGAGCGACTCGTGCCCGGCGAGACGCACCGGGTTCCCGCGGGCGCATCCCGCGCCGGCGGCAAGGGCGTCAACGTCGCACGCGTGCTGCATGCGCAGGGGGTCGACGTGCTCGCGCTGGCGACCGCGGGCGGTGCGACCGGCGACGAGTTCGCCGCCGACCTGGTCGCGAGCGGCGTTCCGCACGAGCTCGTGCCGGTCCGGGGCGCGACACGCCGCAGCATCGCCATCGTCGACACGGATGCCGCGCACACCGCCGTGCTCAACGAGCACGGTTCGCCGCTGTCGTCCGACGAGGCCGCCGCGCTCGACGCCGCCGTGCTCGACGCAGCGCAGCAGGCCCGCGACGCCCGGGCCGAACACGGCGAGGCCGGCGAGGGCGACGAACGCGACGGCCGCGGCGAGCGCCCGCCCGCGACATCCGGGGCGCATCCGAACAACCTCGACGGCCGTGAACTCGATGTGGTCGTGATCTCGGGCAGCCTGCCGCCCGGCTATGCCCCCGAGCGGCTCGGGGCCCTCGTGACGGCACTGAACGCCGCCGGGCTCCGGGCGATCGTCGACACGAGCGGGCCGGGGCTGCTCGAGGCCGCGCGCGCCGGCGCCTATGCGCTGAAGCCGAACGGCGAGGAGCTCGCCGCGGCGACGGGTCTCACCGACCCCGAAGCCGGGGCACGGCGACTGCTCGAGCTCGGCGCGACGCTCGTCGTGGTCTCGCTCGGCGGCGACGGGCTCCTGCTCGTCAGTCGCGCCGAGGCGGGTCGGCCGGTTCGCGCCCGGCTGCCGCGCGTCCTGCGCGGCAACGCGACCGGAGCCGGCGACGCCGCCGTCGCCGCGATCGCCGCGACCATCGCCGAGTCGATCGCGTTCGACGCCGATTCGCCTCGAGCGGCGGACGCCCGCCGCCGTCTGGCGCGGAAGGCGGTCGCGTGGTCGGCATCCGCAGTGCTCGTGCCGCTCGCGGGAGAGCTGTCGCCCGAGCATGCGGCGCTCGAGGCCGAGGTCGTCGTCGACCCGCCACGAACCGCGCCGACCGAGCACCCCGATCGCCCACGGAACACCGCCGGCGCCGAGACCACCGACACCACCGACGACACCGAGACCGCCGAGGACCCCGCATGACGCTCGCCCCCACCCGCCGCCTGCTCGACGAGGCGGTCGCCGCACGACGTGGACTCGGCGCCTTCAACGTGCTGCACCTCGAGACCGCGGAGGCGCTCGTCGCCGCGGCCGAGCGGACCGGCCTCCCGGTCGTGCTGCAGCTCTCGGAGAACTGCGTGAAGTACCACGGGGGGCTGACGCCGATCGCGGTGGCGACGCTGGCCGTGGCCGAGGCGTCGAGCGCGCAGGTGGCCGTGCACCTCGACCACGCCGAGGACCCCGAGCTGGCGCTGCGCGCGATCGACCTCGGATTCGGCTCGGTCATGTACGACGGCGCGAAGCTCGCGTTCGAGCAGAACGTCGCCACCACGCGACGCGTCGTGGCGCACGCCGCCGCCGCGGGCGTGCTCGTCGAGGCCGAGCTCGGCGAGATCGGCGGCAAGGACGGCGCCCACGCGCCCGGCGTGCGCACCGACCCCGACGAGGCCGCACGGTTCGTCGACGAGACCGGTGTCGGCGCGCTGGCCGTGGCCGTCGGCTCGTCGCACGCCATGACCGAGCGGTCCGCCGCGATCGACCTCGACCTCATCTCCCGGTTGCGCGACGCCGTGCCCGTGCCGCTCGTGCTGCACGGATCGTCGGGCGTCGCCGACGACCTGCTCGTCGCCGGCATCCGCTCCGGGCTCGTGAAGGTCAACGTCTCGACGCACCTGAACGCGCAGTTCACCGACGCGATCCGCACCTACCTCGACGCGCACCCCACGGCCGTAGACTCGCGGAAGTACGTCGCCGCCGGGCGCGAGGCGGTCGCCCTCGAGGCAGCCCGCCTGCTCGAGCTCTTCGGATCCGCCCGAAAGGACCCCAACGGATGAACCGTGCCGAGCGCCTCAGCGCCGTGCTCGACCTGCTCGCCGAGAACAGCCAGGTCGAGGTCGAGCAGATCGTCGACCGCCTGGGCGTCTCGCCGGCGACGGCCCGACGCGATCTCGACGCGCTCGCCCAGCAGCAGCTCCTCACGCGCACGCGCGGCGGCGCGGTCGCGCACTCGGTCGCCTACGACCTGCCGATCCGCTACAAGAACCAGCAGAACCCCGACGCGAAGGCCGCGATCGCGCGGGCCGCGAGTGCGCTCGTGCCGCGCGGCGCCGTGATCGGCCTCTGCGGCGGCACGACGTCGACGGCGATCGCCGACGCCCTCATGGCCCGCGCCGACATCATGGAACCGGCGCCCGACCCCGGGCTCACGGTCGTGACGAACGCCCTGAACATCGCGATGCAGCTCTCGATGCGCCCGCAGATCAAGACGGTCGTCACGGGCGGCGTCGTGCACTCGCGCTCCTACGAGCTCGTCGGCTCCTACGTCGACGCCGTGCTCGGCAACGTCACCCTCGACCTCGCGTTCATCGGAGTGAACGGCATCGACCCGATCGTCGGCCCGACCTCGCACGACGAGCGCGAGGCGGCGGTCAACACGCTCATGGCCTCGCGCGCAGCGCACGCCGTGATCGTCGCCGACTCGTCGAAGATCGACAAGCGCGCGTTCGCCGCGATCGGCCCGCGACGGCTGTTCACGACCGTGATCACCGACGAGGGCGCGACTCCCGAGCAGCGCCAACGGCTCAGCGAGCACGGCTACGACGTTATCGTTGCCTCGTGAGCACCGGCACGACCGTCATCCATTCCGCGCGCCTCGTGCGCCCCACGGGCATCGTCGACGACGCGTGGGTGCGGTTCGAGGGCGATCGCGTCGCCGCGGTCGGCACCGGCGGCGACTGGGTCGACGGCTCGGCTGCGGCATCCGACGTCCAGGTGACGGATGCCGCGGGGCGGCTGCTCGCGCCGGGGTTCATCGACCTGCACTGCCACGGGGCCGGCGGGGCCGCCGCCGACGAGGGCGTCGAGGCCATCGAGCACATCCTCGCCGTGCACAACTCGCACGGCACCACGCGCAACGTGCTCTCGCTCGTGACGGCGTCGATCGACGACCTCGTCGCGCAGGTGCGCACCATCGCGGCCGTCAGCGCCCGCGACCCGCGGCTGCTCGGCTCGCACCTCGAGGGGCCGTTCCTCGACCACGGATTCCGCGGCGCCCACGACCCGGCGCTGCTCAGGGCGGCCGATGCGGCATCCGTCGACCGACTGCTCGAGGCCGGCGACGGCACGCTCCGGCAGATCACGATCGCCCCGGAGCACGAGGGCGCCGCCGCGGCGATCGCCCGGTTCGTCGACGCCGACGTGCGCGTCGCGGTCGGCCACACGAGTGCCGACTTCGACACCGCGCTCGCGGCCTTCGACGCCGGGGCCTCACTGCTCACGCACGCGTTCAACGCCATGCCGCCCATCCACCACCGCATGCCGGGGCCCGTCGTCGCGGCGATGCACGCCCCGCACGTGACGCTCGAGCTCATCAACGACGGCGTGCACGTGCACCCCGACGTCGTGCGGCTCGCGTTCGCCGGAGCCCCTGGCCGCATCGCGCTCATCACCGATGCGATGGCGGCGGCCGGTTCGGCCGACGGCCGCTACATCCTCGGCTCGCTCGAGGTCGACGTCGTCGACGGCGTCGCGCGCCTCGTCGACGGCGGTTCGATCGCCGGATCCACCTTGACGCTCGACGTCGCGCTCCGGCGCGCGGTCGCCGTCAGCGGCATCCCCCTCGAGACCGCGGTCGCGGCGCTCACCGAGGTGCCGGCCGCCGCCATCGGGCGCGCGCACGATCTCGGGCGCCTCGAGGCCGGCTACGCGGCCGACGCCGTGCTGCTCTCCGACGACCTCGCGGTCGAGCACGTGTGGGGCGCCGGAACCCGACTCGTCTGACGCCTCCGGACGGGCGCGACGATCGTCCACGGCGGCCGCGGCTCGGCTCGACTCGGCCGCACGGCGGTCGGGGCTCGCTCTGCCGCTCGGCGGTCTCGGCTCGAACGGGTCGACTGCGCCTCGAGAGCGGGTCCGCAGGTGTGTTCCCCTTCACCTCCGGACCCGCTCAGGCGATCGGATCATCGCCCCCACGACGTGCCGATCCTGGCGTCCGATCGGTACGGGGTTGGGGTCCCCGCACCGATCGTCCGCAAGGGCGCCCATCGGATGCCCTCACCTATGAGACGCTGCAGCGCCCGATTCATGACGCGGTTCCTGAGGAAATCTGGTGAAATAGCCCTACCCGTCCTGAATCGCGTCATGATCGGCCCCTCGACGCGTCTCTCAGATGAACCCCCGCACGCCCGACACCCGAAGGAGGCGGCATGGCACGCCTGCGCGAAGAACCGTCCGCCGACGCCGCCCTCATCGAACGTGTGCGCACGGGCGACCGCACCGCCTACGGCGAACTCTGGAACCGCCACGCGGCCGCGGCACGCACCGTGGCCCGCTCGTACAGCTCGCTCGACCCCGACGACCTCGTCTCCGAATCCTTCACCCGCATCTACGACATGCTGCTCGCGGGCGGCGGCCCGCAGGGCGCGTTCCGGCCGTACCTGTTCACGACGATCCGCAACACCGCCGCGAGCTGGGGCCGCGCACGGCAGGAGACCAACCTCGAGACGCTCGAGTCGTTCGAAGACCCCGCGACGAGCGAGGCCGCGACCCTCGACGCGCTCGACCGGTCGACGACCGCGCGCGCATTCCGCTCGCTGCCGACGCGCTGGCAGGAGGTGCTCTGGTACTGCGAGGTCGAGGGCATGACGCCGCAGCAGGTCGCCCCGCTCGTCGGCATGAGCGCCAACAGCACCGCGGCACTCGCCTACCGGGCCCGCGAGGGCCTCCGCCAGGCCTGGATCCGCGCCCACCTGCGCGACGCGAAGACCGAACCCGAGTGCGGCTGGAGCATCGAACGGCTCGGCACCTACGCGCGCGGCAAACTCGGCAATCGCGACACCGCGCGACTCGAGAAGCATCTCGACGAGTGCGCCAAGTGCACGATCATCGCGGCAGAGGCGCGCGAGGTCGGCTCGCGGCTCGCCCTGGTGCTGCTCCCGCTCGTCGCGGGCGTCGGTGGAGCCACGGCCTACTCCGCCTGGCTGTCGCAGGGCGTTCCGGTCGCCGACTTCGCGCTCGGCGCAGGCGGAGCGGGCGTCGTCTCCGCTGCAGCAGGCACGGGCTCGGGCTCGGGAGCCGGCGGCGCAGCGGCGTCGGCCGGCGCCTCCGGCACCGGCGCCGGCGGCTCGGGCGGAGCCGCCGGAGGCACCGCC
>NZ_WBIN01000023.1 GCF_009749385.1 Agromyces allii
TGAATCGGCCTGACTTTCGTTCCTATCGGTTTGCTTGTCCGGCAGGTGCCGGTTGGGCTGATTCCAGGTCAGCGTAGTACTCCTGCTCGACCTCGATCGGGGTACGCATGTCGAGCTCGCCGTGCAGCCTCTGGTTGTTCCACCACCACACGTACTCGAGGGTCGCGAGCTCGACTTGCTCGACGGTCCGCCACGGCCCGCGCTGGCGGATCAGTTCGGTCTTATAGAGGTTGTTGATCGCCTCCGCCAAGGCGTTGTCGAAGCTGTCGCCGACCGTTCCAGTGGACGGGATGGCGCCGAGTTCGACGACGCGGTCGGTGTAGACCATGGCCATGTAGTTCGATCCGTGGTCCGAGTGATGCGTCAGTCCGGTCAGGTCGCCGCCGGCATCCCACGCGGCCATATCGAGGGCCTGCATGGGCAGAATCTCGGCCTTCAACGTCGCGGCGACATTCCAACCGACGATCCGCCGCGAGTAGACATCGGTCACGAACGCGACGTACGCGAAGCCGGACCACGTCGCGACATAGGTGACGTCACACACCCACAGCCGCCTCGGTGCGTCGGCGGTGAACCGTCGGTTGACGAGATCCCTCGGCAACGCCGTCCTCGTGTCGGACTTCGTCGTGAACGCTCTCTTGGACTTCTTCACCCCACGTACTCCCGCCAGTCGCATAAGCCGTTCGGTCTGGTCGCGGCCGATGTCCCACCCTTGGCGGCGCATCAACGCGTGCATCTTCCGGCGGCCGTAGACGCCGTAGTTCTCCGCGTGCAGCCGTGCGACCTCGGGCGCGAGCAGGTCGTCGCGCAGCTGCCGGGCCGATGGTGCGCGGCCGACGGCAGCGCGATAGCCGCGGGCGGTGAGGAACCCCGTGACTGCCGGTCTGAGGACACGGCAGATGAGCTCGACCCCGAAACGATCCCGGTGCTCGTCGATGAACCGGATCATCTCAGTCAGGGCCGGTCGAGCTCCTTCGCGAAAAACACGCTCGCAGCCTTGAGGATCTCGTTCGCCTTCCGCAGCTCGGCGTTCTCCTTCCGCAACCGCTTGATCTCAGCCCCCGCGTCCGTCGTCAGCCCTGGCTTCACCCCGGCATCGACCTCGTACCGGCGCTGCCAGAGCCGCAACGTCTCGGCGCTCATCCCGAGCAGCCCAGCCACGTGCCGGACTGCGCTCATCAGGTTCGGGTGCTCAGGTCGAGCCTCAGCGAGCATCCGCAACGCCCGCTCACGCATCTCCGGCGAGTATTTCCTGTTCATCGAGTTCCATCCTTGCTTGAAGAACGGAACGAAAGTCAGGCCGATTCA
>NZ_WBIN01000002.1 GCF_009749385.1 Agromyces allii
GGGCGCGGCGGCTGGGCGCCCGCCGGCGGCATCCGCCCCTCGTGTGCTCAGGCCGCGAGCGTCGGCGTTCCGTCGGCGTCCGCGACGCGGGCGAGCACTTCGGCGATGCGGCCGCGGCAGCCGCCGCAGCCCGTGCCGGCGCGGGTGTCGCGCCCGACGCACTCGACGGTCGTGTTGCCGCAGGCGGCGGACTCCTCGATGCGACCCACCGTGACGGCGTTGCACCAGCAGACGGTCGTGGCGGGAGCGAACGCGTCGGCATCGGCGGCCGGGTCGTAGTCGGGGCCGTCGAAGCGGAGCAGCAGGGACCGGTCGGCGGGCAGCTCGCCGCCCCGTTCGAACAGCAGGGTGAGCTCGGCGGCCGTGCGCGGCATCCCGACGCTCACGAAGCCCGTGAGCACGCCGTCTTCGGTGACCATCTTGACGTACCGGAGGTGCTCGGGATCGGCCCACTGCGCGATGCGGCGACGGGGGTGCAGGCTGTCGTCGTCCCACGGGTCGCCCGAGATGTCGCCCACGGCGACCACGTCGATGTGCTCGGCCTTGAGCATGACGAGCGCGTCGCGTTCGACGGGGGTCTCGACGTCGTGGGCGAGCTGGTCGGCCTCGGCGAGGAAGGATCCCGCGAGCCAGGACGCCTGACGCCAGCCGGGTCCGATCAGACCCGACGGCGCTCCGGGGAGCGTCCGCTGGCCCGCAAACTCCTCGGTGCGCTCGACGACCTGCGCGCAGTCGCCGATGGCGAAGATCGCGGGGTCGGTCCACGACGCGAGGTGGGGGTGCACGACGATGCCCGCGGCCGTGCGGAGGCCCGCGAGCACGGCGAGCTCGGTGCGCGCGCTCACCCCGCACGAGAGCACGAGCAGGTCGCCGCGGAGCTGCTTGCCGTCGGCCGTGACGAGCATGTCGAAGCGGCGCTGGCCGTCGTCGTCGGTGCGGAACGCGACCGCCTCGGCGCGGCTGTGCGCGATCACCTGGATGCCCGTGCGACGCAGGGCCGCGCGCAGCACCTGGCCGCCGCCCCGGTCGAGGTTGCGCGGCATCGGGTGGGGTCCGTGGTGCACGACGCAGACCTGCGCTCCGGCGTGCGCGGCCGCGAGTGCGAGCTCGAGTCCGAGCACGCCCGCGCCGAGCACGATGATGCGCCGGCGCTCGCGCACGGCCTCGAGCACGCGTTCGGCGTCGGCGAGGTCGCGGAGCGCCGTGATGCCGGCGGGCAGCTCGTCGTCGCGGGCGACCAGCTGCCGTCCGTACTTCTCGAGCGAGGCGAGATCGCGGCGGTGCCGTTCGACGCCGTCGAGCGTCGGCACGTTCGCCCGAGCGCCCGTGGCGAGCACGAGCCGGTCGTAGGCGAGCTCCTCGCCGGTGTCGAGCAGGACCGTCCGGGCCTCGCGGTCGACGGCCGTGACGGCGACGCCGAGCAGGACGCGAGCCCCGGCATCCTCGGCGGTGATGCGGTCGCCGACGATCATCGAGTCGAGGTCGGCGTTGCCGACGGCGTACTCGGCGACGAGCACGCGGTTGTACGCTTCGACGTCCTCACCGGCGAGCACCGTGAGCTCGACGGCGCCGCGCTGCACGCCGGGAAGGATCTCCTCGACGAACCGCGCACCGACCGGACCGTAGCCGACGAGGACGACCTTCAGCGGGCTCGGTCGGCTCATGCGAGGACTCCGGTCTCTTCGGGCAGTCGAACGGATGCCGCGTCGGCGACGGGTCGCACCCGCACCACGTTCGTCTTGAACTCGGGCATCGACGAGATCGGGTCGACCTCGTCGGAGGTGAGCAGGTTCGCCGCCTGCTCGTCGCCGTAGTGGAACGGCAGGAACACGGCATCGGGGCGGATGTCGGGGGTCAGCCTGGCCCGGCAGCGCACGAGACCGCGGTGATTGACCACCTCGACCTCGTCGCCGTCGCCGATGCCGAGGCGCTCGGCGGTGGCCGGATGCATCGAGGCGAGCGCCTCGGGCTGGGACTCGAGGAGCTCGGGCACCCGCCGGGTCTGCGCGCCGCTCTGGTAGTGCTCGAGCAGGCGGCCGGTCACGAGCGTGATCTCGTCGGATCCGGGCGCCGGTGTCGGCCGCGCGGAGTCGCGCACCGTGACGGGCACGAGGCGCGCGAGGCCGTCGGGGTGGGCGAAGCGGTCGGCGAAGAGGCGAGGCGTGCCGCGGCCGCCCCGGGGGAAGGGCCAGTACGCGGCATCCCCCCGGTCGAGCAGGTCGTAGTCGATGCCGGAGTAGTCGGCGAGGCCGCCCTCGGAGGCGAGCCGCAGCTCCTCGAAGACGAGCGCGGGGTCGGTGTCGAACGCGGCCGTGCAGCCGAGGCGTTCGGCGAGCTCGTGCAGGATCCAGAGCTCGTCGCGCACGCCGGCGGGGGGCGTGAGTGCGCGGCGGCGGCGGATGACGCGGCCCTCGAGCGAGGTCATGGTGCCCTCCTCCTCGGCCCACTGCGTGATCGGCAGCACGACGTCGGCGAGCGCGGCGGTCTCCGAGAGGAAGAAGTCGCAGACGACGAGGAGGTCGAGCCGCTCGAGGCCGGCGCGCACGTCGCGGACGTTCGGTGAGGAGACGACGAGGTTCGAGCCGTGCACCATCAGGGCGCGCACGCCGCCGGGGACCCCGAGCAGCTTGAGGAGCTCGATCGCGGGCACGCCGGGTCCTGGGATGTCCGACGGGTCGACGCCCCAGACGCGGGCGACGTGGGCGCGCGCCTCGGGGTCGACGATCTTGCGGTAGCCGGGCAGCTGGTCGCACTTCTGCCCGTGCTCGCGACCGCCCTGGCCGTTGCCCTGGCCGGTGAGCGTGCCGTAGCCGCTGCCCGCACGGCCGGGAAGGCCGAGGAGGAGCGCGAGGTTGATCGCCGCGGTCGCCGTGTCGGTGCCGTCGACGTGCTGCTCGACGCCTCGCCCGGTGAGGATGTACGTTCCGCCGCCCGCGGCGAGCCGCCGGGCGAGCCGCTTGATCGTGAGCGCCGCGACGCCGGTCACCGACTGCACGCGCTCGGGCCACCAGGCGGCCACGCTGCGACGGAGCCGGTCGAACCCGACCGTGCGCGACTCGACGTAGTCGACGTCGACGAGGCGCTCGGCGATGACCACGTGGATGAGCCCGAGCAGCAGCGGGAGGTCGGTGCCCGGCGCCGGTTGCAGGTGCAGGCCCTTGCCGTCTTCGGTCAGCCGCGCGGTCGCCGTGCGGCGGGGATCGACCACCACGAGTCCGCCGGCTGCCTGTGCGCCTGCCAGGTGGCCGATGAACGGCGGCATCGTCTCGGCGACGTTGGTGCCGAGCAGCAGGATCGTGTCGGCGCCGTCGAGGTCCTCGAGCGGGAACGGCAGGCCGCGGTCGACGCCGAACGCCCGGTTGCCCGCGGCCGCGGCCGACGACATGCAGTAGCGGCCGTTGTAGTCGATGCGGCTCGTGCCGAGCGCGAGCCTGGCGAACTTGCCGAGCAGGTAGGACTTCTCGTTCGTGAGGCCGCCGCCGCCGAAGACGCCGACGGCGTCGGCGCCGTGCTCCGATCGGATGCCGCGGAGCGACGTCGCGATCAGGTCGAGCGCCTCATCCCACGAGGCCTCGTGCAACGCGCCGTCGGCGCCCCGCACGAGCGGGGCGCCGAGGCGCGATGGGGAGCGCAGGAGTTCCGCCGAGGTCCACCCCTTCTTGCACAGGCCGCCCCGGTTCGTCGGGAAGTCGCGGCCCTCGACCGTGACCGGCGCCGAGTGCACGTGGGCGTCGGGCGAGGCGCTCGCCGCGGCATCCGTCGTGCCGATCGTCGGCGTGAGGGTCATCGCGCACTGCAGCGCGCAGTACGGGCAGTGCGTGTCGGCGGGGTGGGTCAATGGGGCTCGATTCAGATCTTGTGGGCGCTGAGGCGGCCGGGGCGCACGTACACGGCCCAGGTGAGCGCGAGCAGCACGACGTAGGCCGCGATGAATCCGGCGAACGCGGCGCCGTAGCCGCCGGTCGACTGGAAGGACAGGTTCAGGGCCTGCGGGATCAGGAATCCGCCGTAGGCGCCGATCGCCGAGATGAGGCCGAGCGCCGCCGCCGCCTTGCGCTGCGTGGACACGTCGCCCGTGCCGCCGCCGCGCACCGCGAACACGACCGGAACCATGCGGTACGTCGAGCCGTTGCCGATGCCGGCCGAGGCGAAGAGGAGCAGGAACAGCCCGAGGAAGAGCCAGAAGTTGCCCAGCGGGAGCGTCGCGAGCACCGCCACCGTGATGAGGGCCATCGAGGCGAACGCCGTCATCGTGATGCGAGCACCGCCGAAGCGGTCGGAGAGACGTCCGCCGTACGGGCGGGCGAGTGATCCGGTGAGTGCGCCGAGGAAGGCGAGCGAGATGGAGGTTCCGGCCACGGCGATGCTCGAGAACTCGGGGAACTGGTCGGCGATGAGCTTCGGGAAGACGCTCGCGAAGCCGATGAACGAGCCGAACGTGCCGATGTAGAGCAGGGACAGCAGCCAGAGGTGCGGCTCCTTCAGCGCGGCGGCGGATCCCGAGAAGTCGGCCTTCGCGTTCGAGAGGTTGTTCATGTATCGCGCGGCGCCGAACATCGCGACGAGGATGAACGGGATCCAGATCCAGCCGGCGATCGGGAGGTTGAGCGTTGCGCCGGCGCCGATGGCGATCACGATCGGCACGACGAACTGCGCGACCGCGGCCCCGAGGTTGCCGCCGGCGGCGTTCAGGCCGAGCGCCCAGCCCTTCTCGCGCTGCGGGTAGAAGAACGTGATGTTCGACATCGAGCTCGCGAAGTTGCCGCCGCCGAAGCCCGCGAGCGCCGCTGCGCCGAGGAGCACGGGGAACGGCGTCTCGGGGTTTCCGACGCAGAGGACCATCGCGATCGTCGGCAGGAGCAGCAGTGCGGCCGAGATGATCGTCCAGTTGCGGCCGCCGAAGCGCGGCACGAGGAACGAGTACGGGATGCGGAGCGTGGCGCCCACGAGGCTCGGGATCGAGATGAGCCAGAAGATCTCGCCCGTGGTCAGGTCGAACCCGGCCGCCGGCAGCGACACGGCGACGATCGACCAGAGCTGCCAGACGACGAATCCGAGGAACTCGGCGAAGATCGACCAGTTCAGGTTGCGGCGTGCGATCGACCGCCCCTGGGTCTCCCACTGCTCGGTGTTCTCGGGGTCCCAGCCGTCGATCCACCGGCCCGGCCGCGTCGTCAGCTCGGGGGCGGTCGTCGCCGTCGCGGATTTCGCGGTCGCGGATGTCGCGGCGACCGGGGGAGCGGTGCTCGTCGTCTGGGTCATGGGTGCCTCCGAGGTGTCGATCACGTGGTGGAGCCTTCGACTCGAAGCTATTGAGGTCGTGTTTCCGCGGATCGGCCCGGTCGTAAACCCTGCGTCTCCACCTCCTCACCCGAGCTGCGACCGGGTGTGAGGCGGTCGTCACACGTCGATGCGGTACCCGCGCTTGACCACGGTGGCGATCAGCCCCGGCACGGCGAGGGTCTGCCGGAGGCGGCTGAGGGCGACCTCGAGCGCGTGCTCGTCGTTCGTTCCGGGCAGCCCGGCGGCGAGCCGGTCGCGAGCGACCACCGAGCCGCGGGCGAGCACGAGCGTGCGGAGGATCATGAGTGCGACCGGTGCCAACGAGACGCGGCGCTCGGCGACGTCGACGACGCTGCCGCGGAGCGCAAGGGGCCCGTGCTGCGTCTCGAGCCGGATGACCCGGTTCGTCTCGAGGTACTCGCACACCAGCCTGATCAGCGCGCCCATGCGGAACCGGTCGGGCTGGATGGGCGTGATGCCCGCGGCGACGAGCGGCAGCGCGGTGACCGGTCCGACGGCCGCGGCGACCACCGGCCCGCACATGGCGTCGACGAGATCGTCGTACCGTCCGAGCTCCTCGGCGGCGCCGAAGAGCGCGTGCACGGCCGGCGCGCTCGTGAACGTGATGGCGTCGAGGCCGCCCGTGCAGGCCGCCTCGATGAGCCGCTCGACGCGGTCGTCGGCCTTGTCGACCTCGACCCAGCGGTAGGGCGCCACGGTGAGTACGCGGTCGTGCGCGTCGCTCAGCCGCTGCAGCTGCGAGGCCTCGAGGAACCCGTGCAGCTGCACGGCCACCGTGAGTCCGGGCGGGTAGTTCTCAAGCACGTGGTCGATGAGCGATTCGGTGGTCTCCTCGGCGCTCATGCCGACGTCGTTGAGCCCGGCCGCACGGATGCCGCCGCGCGCCTTCGGCCCGCGCACGAGGATCGCGGTGTCGGCCAGCGCGTCGAGCAGGTCCTCACCGAGGCCTGCGGCATCCGCGACCTCGAACCAGCGGCGCACCCCGTAGGCGGTCGTCGCGAGCAGCACTTCGGGCCGCGCGGCGATGATCGCCCGGGTGTCGGCGATGACGGGGTCGTCGGAGAGCGCGTTCGTCATGCGCAGGGTCGGCGCGTGCACGACGGTCGCGCCGCGCCTGGCGAGCGCGTCGATGAGGTCGGCAGACCGGCGATCGCTCGTGACGCCGATGCGGAAGCCGACGAGCTGGTCGACGCGGAAGCCGGGGGCGAGCTCGAGGAGATCGCTCATCCGGCCACCGCCGCGAAGCCGACCGCGCGCTCCATGAGCTCCGCCGCGCTGGCGTCGCCGTCGTGCGCGAGCCGCACGACCTCGCCGATGACGACGACGGCCGGCGAGCCGACCCGTGCGCGCCCGGCGGTCGTGACGATGTCGGCGAGCTCGCCGATGGTCGTGCGCTGCTCCGACGAGAACCCGCGCTCGACGATCGCCACCGGCATCCGCCCGGCCATGCCGGCGCGGGCGAGGCCCGCGGTGAGCGAGGGCAGCGTGTTCACGCCCATCAGCACGACGATGGTGCCGCCGAGGCCTGCGAGATGCTCCAATTCGGATGCCGTGAGCGGCTGGTGCCCCGACACGACCGTGAACATGTGGCTGACGCCGCGGTGCGTGAGGGGGATTCCGGCGGCCCCCGGCACCGAGATCGCGCTCGTGACGCCGGGGATCACCTCGACGGGCACGCCGGCCTTGTGGCAGGCGAGCACCTCCTCGCCGCCGCGGCCGAGCACGTACGGGTCGCCGCCCTTCAGCCGAACGACCCGGGAGCCCTCGAGGGCGTGCTCGACGAGCAGCGCCTCGATCTCGGCCTGCGGGATCGCGTGGTGGCCGGGGCGCTTGCCGACGTCGATCAGCAGCGCGCCCGGTGCGAGCTCGTCGAGGCGGCCGTGCGGGGCGAGCCGGTCGTAGAGCACGACGTCGGCGTAGCGCAGTGCGCGGACCGCCGCGAGCGTGAGCAGGTCCTCGCGACCTGGGCCGCCGCCGACGAGCGTCACGCTGCCGGTGCGGCCGAGGCCGTCGCCGTCACGGCCGACGCGGCTCATGCGTCCACCCCGCGGACGGGGATCGTGGTGCCGGCCACGAGCACGGCCTCGCCGCGCTCGCGCTCCTCGGCGGTCGCCGGTCGCATCTGGCCGCGCCCGTCTGGCACCTGGGCGACCGACGGGTCGGGCGTGTGCGGCGCGTTCACGAAGGAGCGGAAGCGGCGCAGGCGCTCGGGGTCGGCGAGGGTCGCGGCCCACTCGTCCTCATACGAGTCGACGTGGCGGTCGACCGCGCGCTCGAGCTCCTCGGCCAGGCCGAGCGAGTCGTGCACGACGACGTCGCGCACATGGTCGAGGCCGCCCTCGATGTCCTCGATCCAGCGGGCCGTGCGCTGCAGCCGGTCGGCCGTGCGCACGTAGTACATGATGTAGCGGTCGATGTACTTCAGCAGCGTCTCGTCGTCGAGGTCGCTCGCGAGCAGTTGCGCGTGGGCCGGTTGGAAGCCGCCGTTGCCGCCGACGTACATGTTCCAGCCCTGGTCGGTGGCGATCACGCCGACGTCCTTGCCGCGGGCCTCGGCGCACTCGCGGGCGCAGCCGGAGACGCCGAACTTGAGCTTGTGGGGCGACCTCAGGCCGCGGTAGCGGAGCTCGAGCTGCACGGCCATCGCGACCGAGTCCTGCACGCCGTAGCGGCACCAGGTCGACCCGACGCAGCTCTTCACGTTGCGGAGCGCCTTGCCGTAGGCCTGACCCGACTCGAAGCCGGCGTCGACCAGCCGCTTCCAGATGTCGGGCAGCTGGTCGAGCCGCGCACCGAACAGGTCGATGCGCTGGCCGCCCGTGATCTTCGTGTAGAGGCCGTAGTCGCTCGCCACCTGCGCGATCACCAGGAGCTTGTCGGGCGTGATCTCGCCGGCGGGGATGCGCGGCACGACCGAGTAGGTGCCGTCCTTCTGCATGTTCGCCATGGCCCGGTCGTTCGTGTCCTGCAGGCCGCCGCGGCCGCCGTCGAGGATGTACGAGCCGTGCTGGGTCGCGAGGATCGACCCGATCACGGGCTTGCAGACGTCGCAGCCGCGACCGGTGCCGATGCGGGCGATGATCTCGTCGAACGAGGTGAGCTCGAGCACGCGGATCGACTCGAAGAGCTCCTGGCGCGAGAGCTCGAAGTGCTCGCAGAGCGCGCGCGATGGCGTGATGCCCGACTTCGTGAGCTCGGCCTCGAGCAGCTTCTTCACGAGGGGCACGCACGATCCGCACTGGGTGCCGGCCCGCGTGCAGGTCTTCAGCTCGCCGAGATCGGTGCAGCCCTCGGCGTGCTCCGTGCCGTTGACGGCGTCGCGGATGGTGCCGGCGGCCACGTTGTTGCACGCGCACACGAGCGCCGAGGCCGGCAGCTCGTCGCCCGCCGGCGCCTCCATCCCGGATGCCGACAGGTAGGCGGCGGGTTCCGACGAGAGCTGCATGCCGAGCATCGGCCGGAGCGAGGCGTACGGCGAGGCGTCGCCGACGAAGATGCCGCCGAGCAGGGTCTTCGCGTCGTCGGTCATGACGAGCTTCTGGTAGAGCCCGCGCGCGGGGTCGGCGTAGACGATCTCGAGCGCTTGCTCGGTGCGGGCGAGCGCGTCGCCGAAGCTCGCGACGTCGACGCCCGAGAGCTTCAGCTTCGTGGCGTCGTCGATGGTGGTGAACTCGGCCGCCCCGCCGAGCAGGCGGTCGGCGACGACCTCGGCCATGGCGTTCGCCGGGGCGACGAGGCCCGTGCAGCGCCCCTCGAAGCTCGCGACCTCGCCGATCGCCCAGATATGGGGGGCGGATGTCGCGCACGCGCCGTCGATCGCGACGCCGCCGCGGGGCCCGAGCTCGAGCCCGAGGTCTCGGGCGAGCTCGTCGCGCGGGCTGATGCCGATCGCGAAGATGACGAGGTCGGCCTCGATCACGCGCTCGTTCGTGAGCTCGACCGCCGTGACGGCGCCGGCCTCGACGCGGATCGCCGACGGGCGCACCCCGAGGTGCAGGCCGATGCCCTGACCCGAGATGATGCGGCCGAGCGCGCGACCGGCGCCCTCGTCGAGCTGGGCCGACATGAGCCAGCCACCCGAGTGCACGACGGCGACGTGCGCGCCGAGCTTGGCGAGGCCGCCGGCGGCTTCGAGGCCGAGCAGACCGCCGCCGGCCACCACGACGCGGGCGGGCCGGCCGTGGAGCTCGGCGAGCTGCGCCGACTCGGCGACGAGGTTGTCGACGTCCTCGATCGTGCGGTAGACGCGGATGCTCTCCGCGCCCGGAATCGGGGGGACGGGCGCGCTCGAGCCGGTCGCGAGCACCAGATCGTCCCAGTGCACGACGGTGCCCGCGGAGGTCGTCGCGGTCCGGGCCGCGGAGTCGATGGCCTCGACGCGCTCACCGGTGACGAGGCGCACGCGCGACTCGTCCCACATGGCGGTCGGCTGCAGCGTGAGGTCGGCGGCGCCGTCGGCGAGCCGGGTGCTGAGGGCGACGCGGTCGTAGGGCAGGTGCGGCTCGTCGCCGATCACCGTGACGCGGAGCGTGCGCTCCTCGTCGCGCATGTGCAGGCTGTCTGCGAGTCGGTGGGCGGCAGGCCCGCCGCCGACGATGACGACGTCGCGCGTGCGGATGCCGGCCGGGCTGTTCTCGGTCATGCTGCCTCCGTGGGCTCGAATGCTGCCAACGTAGGACCGGGCGGTTTCGGCCCTGTTACGGCGGCGTAACCGCGACCGCAATCGTGCCTCACCTCGCACCCGCATCCGTGTGAGGGGGGTTTCACCTCGGGGAAACACCCGCTGCCGCGTGCGGAAACACCCGCGCCGTACGTTCGGGGCATCCGAACGGGAGGAGCGCGACATGACGATCACGATCGAACCGACGACGGTCGGGGCCGGCACCGAGGCGAGCGCCGTCGAGGGCACTGCGGGTGAGGGCGGCACGACCTGGGTGCGCGTGTGCGAGATCCGGGAGCTGGAGCCCGGATGGGGCGAGGTCGCGCTGCTCGGCACCGACCAGGTCGCTCTCGTGCGCCTCGGCGGCGAGGAGGTCTACGCCGTCGACCACCTCGATCCGCACACGGGTGCGCCCGTGATGGCCCGCGGCATCACCGGCTCGCGCG
This sequence comes from Agromyces allii, assembly GCF_009749385.1. Taxonomy (GTDB): domain Bacteria; phylum Actinomycetota; class Actinomycetes; order Actinomycetales; family Microbacteriaceae; genus Agromyces; species Agromyces allii. The sequence goes on from NZ_WBIN01000002.1 coordinate 10,411, forward strand.
GCGACCGGCTCACGATCGCCTCGCCGCTGCACAAGGAGGTCTACGACCTCGTCACGGGGGAGTGCTTCACGAACGAGGAGCTCGCGCTGCGCACCTTCGCGTCGCGCGTCGTCGACGGCGTCGTCGAGGTCGAGGTGCGGGCGGCCTGAGACCTGGCGGGGCCCGCCTCGAACGGCCCGCGAACAGCAGAACGCCGCGTCGCGGCATCCGAAGACCGGATGCCGCGACGCGGCGTTCGTGCGTTCTCAGCCCCGCTTCGTCAGCACGATCGGGTCGCCGTCGGTGATGGCGATCGTGTGCTCGGAGTGCGCGCCTCGCGAACCGTCGGCGCTGCGCAGGGTCCAGCCGTCGGGATCGGTGAAGATGCGGTCGGTGGTCTCGAGGAACCACGGCTCGATCGCGACCACGAGGCCGGGCTTCAGCGGCAGGCCGCGACCCGGGCGCCCGTTGTTCGGGATGTGAGGGTCGCCGTGCATGGTGCGGCCGACGCCGTGGCCGCCGAAGTCGGTGTTGATCGAGTAGCCCTCGGACTTCGCCACGTCGGCGATCGCGCGGGAGATGTCGCCGATGCGGTTGCCGACGCGTGCCGCCGCGATGCCGGCGTCGAGGGCGCGCTGGGTCGTGTCGATGAGGCGCAGGTCGGCCTCGCGCGGCGTGCCGACGACGATCGAGAGCGCCGAGTCGGACACCCAGCCGTTCACCGAGGCGGCGAAGTCGAGGCTCAGCAGGTCGCCGTCCCTGAGCTTGTAGTCGTGGGGGAGGCCGTGCAGCACCGCGTCGTTCACCGACGTGCAGATGACCTTGCCGAACGGGCTCGCGCCGAACGACGGGTGGTAGTCGATGTAGCAGCTCTCGGCGCCCGCCTTGCGGATCATCTCGTGCGCGAGCGCGTCGAGCTCGAGCAGGTTGACGCCGACGGCCGCGGCCTTCGACGTGGCCTCGATGACGCTCGCGACGAAGCGGCCTGCAGCGCGCATCTCGTCGATCTCGGCGGTGGTCCTCAGTTCGATCACGGTGTTCCTCTCCACGACCATTCTGTCGGCTCCGCCCTGAGTGAACACCCCGGCCGCGCCCTGCGGCGCGGCGTTACGCTGGGACCATGCTCTTCCGGCGCATCTTCTTCCGATGGATCCAGGCCGCCACGATCGTGCTGCCCGTCTGGCTCGTGATCGGCTGGGCCGTGTTCGGCGGCGGCGGATGGGGCACGCTCGGCCTCATCATCACCGTGCCGGTGACCTTCCTCTCGCTGGCGGTCATCGCCCTGCTCACCTCGATGCGCCCGACGGTGCGCGAGACGCGCGCCGTGTCGTGGATCGACGTCGGCATCATCGGCGCCTGGCACGCCGCGATCATCGCGTTCGGCTTCTCGGGCCCTTCGATGGCCTCGTTCGCGGTGCTCTCGATCGCCCTCGCACTCGTGGCCTTCTGGTACGCGATCGTGCAGCTCGTGCGCGACGGCGCCAAGCGCATGCAGGAGCAGATGGCCGAGTACGAGCGCGCCGCGCAGGCCGGGGCGGTTCCCCGAACGGATGCGGGCGGCGCTCCGTCCGTGCAGCAGCCCTACGACATCGGCGAGGTCATCGTCGTCGAGGAGCGGCACCGCGAGGACTGACGTCCGGGCGCGTCGCCTTCCTGGGCGCCGACCGTGTCCGGCGACGTGCGCACGCGGCATCCGCCCCCACCGGAGCCTCGCTTTGGCGCGAGGGCGCCGAACATGGCACAATAGAGGATTGTGCCGCCGCGGGACTCTGCCTCCGGGGAGCATGCACAGCGCGAGCGATCGCGCGGGCGGCACCAGATTCTTCCATTCATTGATCCGCGTTCGACCGGTTGCGGGCGCAGAGAGCGAACCATCATGCACATCCTCGACCACGTCGACGCTGCGAGCCTGCGGTCGGACGTCCCCGACTTCCGCGCGGGCGACACCGTCAAGGTGCACGTCAACATCATCGAAGGCACGCGCTCGCGTGTCCAGGTCTTCCAGGGCGTCGTCATCGGCCGTTCGGGCGAAGGCGTCCGCGAGACCTTCACGGTCCGCAAGGTCAGCTTCCAGGTCGGCGTCGAGCGCAAGTTCCCGGTGCACTCCCCGGTCATCGACCACATCGAGGTCGTCACCCGCGGTGACGTGCGTCGCGCGAAGCTCTACTACCTGCGCAAGCTCCGCGGCAAGAAGGCGAAGATCAAGGAGAAGCGCGACGCCTGATCCGGCTTCGCGGCCCGCGCGTCGCACGGGCCACGGCCTTCGACCTGAGCTCCTCACCCCTACACTTGGGGTGAGGAGCTCAGGCGGTTAAATGACAGAAGAAATCAGCACCACTCGTATCGAGGGCGATGGGAGTCCGGTGAACCGTCGCAAGCGGGGCGCACTGCTCTTCCTCCGGGATCTGCTCGTCATCTTCGTGGTGGCGGTCCTCGTCTCGTTCCTGATCAAGACGTTCCTGATCCGGTCGTTCTTCATCCCGTCGGAGTCGATGGAGATGACGCTCGTGAAAGACGACCGCATCATCGTGAACCAGCTCGTGCCGGGCGTCACGCCCCTCGAGCGCGGCGACGTCGTCGTGTTCAAGGATCCCGGCGGATGGCTGCCCGCGCGCGTCGAGCCCGAGACGCCGCCGCTCGCGGCCGCGGTCGACTGGTTCCTCGCCTTCGTGGGGCTCTCGGCACCCGACTCGAACGATCACCTCGTCAAGCGCGTCATCGGGCTGCCGGGCGATCACGTCGTGTGCTGCAACGCCCTCGGGCAGATGAGCGTCAACGGCGTGCCCCTCGACGAGCCCTACGTCGTGCTCCCCGCGGGCGACACGAAGGTGTCGCGCGACGACTTCGACCAGGTCGTCCCCGACGGGTCGCTCTGGGTCATGGGCGACAACCGGTACAACTCGAAGGACTCCCGCTACAACGCCGACACGCCCCTCAAGGGCTTCGTGCCGATCGAGAACGTCGTCGGGCGCGCCTTCGTGGTGAGTTGGCCGGTCTCGCACTGGGCCTGGCTCGGCAATTACCCCGAGACGTTCGCGGGCGTCGACGAGGCCGCAGGGAACGGCGACTGACGTGGCTCCGGCCGTCATCCCGAACCTCAAGGTCGAACGCGAGTACTTCGAGTCCGGAGCACCCGTGGTGCTGGCGTGCGACGAGGTCGGTCGCGGAGCGCTCGCCGGCCCCGTCGCGGTCGGACTCGTCGTCATCGATCCCACGGTGCGACGCATGCCCACGGGGCTCCGCGACTCAAAGCTGCTCAGCGAGCCCAAGCGCGAGCTCATGGCGCCCCGCGCCGGGGCGTGGGTTCGCGGCTGGGCGGTCGGCGAGGCATCCGCCGCAGAGATCGACGAACTCGGCATCATGGCCTGCCTCGGCCTCGCCGGATCGCGTGCGCTCGATGCCCTGCGCGAGAGCGAGGCGAGGGCCGGCAGGGCGGGCGAGCTCGACGACGCACCGCTCGTGCTCGACGGCAACCACGACTGGCTCAGCCGCCCGATCGGGTTTCGCGCCAGGGTCACCACCCGCATCAAGGCCGACCGCGACTGCGCGTCGGTCGCTGCGGCATCCGTTCTCGCGAAAGTGCACCGCGATCGCCTCATGCACGCGGCGCACGCCGACCTGCCGCTGTACGCCTGGAACGAGAACAAGGGCTACTCGAGTCGGGCGCACTTCGACGCGATCGCCGAGCACGGGCCGAGCGGGCTGCACCGGCGTTCCTGGCTCCACGAACGCCCCGTCGAGGCGCCCGCGCTCTTCGACCTCGGCGTAGGATGAATCCGATGGATGACGACGAATTCGAAGACTACGACCGCGAGGTCGAGCTTGCCCTGTACCGCGAGTACCGCGACATCGTCTCGCAGTTCAAGTACGTGGTCGAGACCGAGCGTCGCTTCTACCTCGCGAACGAGGTCGAACTCGTCCGCCGCGACACCGAGCACGACTTCTACTTCGAGCTCACGATGAAAGACGTCTGGGTCTGGGACGTCTACCGTGCCGACCGCTTCGTCAAGTCGGTGCGCGTGCTGACCTTCAAGGACGTCAACGTCGAAGAGCTCGCCACGCGCGAGTTCGAGCTGCCGAAAGAGCTCGCGCTCGACGAGTAGTCGGCCGTTTCCGCCGGGGCGACCGCTCCTCCACACGGCGGGCGCACGACTGAGGGTCGCACCTCGAGGCCGGCGACGGCGAGCGGATGCCTCTGCGCCACCACGCTGATCGCGGAGGTGGTGCAGGTGGCCCACAATGCAGAACTCGGTCGGCGCGGCGAACAGCTCGCGGTCGACCACCTGGAATCGCGCGGACTGCGCGTGATCGACCGCAACTGGCGGTGCGCGCACGGCGAGATCGACATCATCGCGCGCGACGGCGATGCGACGGTCTTCATCGAGGTCAAGACGCGCACGTCGCACGACTACGGGCATCCGTTCCAGGCGATCACGCCGGTCAAGCTCGCGCGGCTGCGACGGCTCGCGGTCGCCTGGTGCGAGACGACGGATGCCGCGGCCGCACGCATCCGCATCGACGCCGTCGCGGTGCTCGCGCCCGACGAGGCGCCTGCGCTCATCGAGCACCTCGAGGGCATCAGCTGATGACCGTCGCCAGAACGCATGCGGTCGCCCTGCTCGGGCTCACGGGCTCGATCGTCGAGGTCGAGGCCGACCTGTCGGCCCAGCTTCCGGGCTTCTCGATCATCGGCCTGCCCGATGCCGCGCTCGGCGAGGCGCGTGAACGTGTGCGCGCCGCCGCCGTGAACGCCGGCTGCCCGCTGCCGCAGCGCAAGCTCACCGTGAACCTCTCGCCCGCGGCACTGCCGAAGCACGGCTCGGGGTTCGACCTGGCGATCGCGGTCGCCTGCCTCGCCGCTGCAGGCGAGGTGTCCGTCGAGTCCGTCGCCCGGGTCGTGCACCTCGGCGAGCTCGGCCTCGACGGTCGCCTGCGACCGATCGACGGCATCCTGCCCGCCGTGCTCGCGGCCGTCCGGGCGGGCCATCGGACGGTGATGGTGCCGAGGGCGAACGCCGACGAGGCAGGTCTCGTACCCGACGTGACGATCATCGGCGTGGTCTCGCTGCTCGACGCGGCGATCCACCACGGCGGCCGGTTCGACGCGCGCGAGGTCGATGCCGTTGCCTCGGTTCGCACCGAGCACCAGGGCATGGCGGAGGCATCCGGCGATCTCGCGGATGTCGCGGGCAACGCCGACGCGATCGACGCGCTGCTCGCGGCGGCCGCCGGTGGGCACCACCTCTCCATGATCGGCCCGCCGGGGGCGGGCAAGACCATGCTCGCGTCGCGGCTGCCAGGCATCCTGCCCGATCTCGACGCCGACGCGGCCCTCGAGGTGTCGTGCCTGCGCTCGCTCTCAGGGCAACAGGTCGGATCGGGCCTGTCGTTCCGGCCGCCGTTCGAGGCGCCGCACCACACCGCGACCGCCGCGGCCATGGTCGGCGGCGGCAGTCGGCTCATCCGACCGGGTGCCGCCGCGCGTGCATCGCACGGAGTGCTCTTCCTCGACGAGGCGCCGGAGTTCCCGGCCGCGGTGCTCGACGTGCTCCGTCAGCCGCTCGAGTCGGGCACGATCAGCATCCATCGGGCGAACGCCGTCGCGAGCTTCCCCGCACGATTCCAGCTCGTGATCGCCGCGAATCCGTGCCCCTGCGGGCTCGACGGCACCGCAGAGTGCACGTGCCCGCCGAACACCAGGCGGCGATACCTCGCACGCATCTCGGGGCCGCTGCTCGATCGCATCGACCTGCAGCTCAAGGTGCCGCGACTGTCCGCGGCGCACCTTCGGGGTGCGAGCGACCGGCCGGGCATGACGAGCGCCGAGGCTCGGGCGAAGGTCGCCGAAGCGCGTGCGACCGCGGCCGAGCGGCTTCGAGGCACACCCTGGCGCACCAACGCGCAGATGCCCGGGCCGTGGCTTCGCGGCGCCGGACGGCTCCACCCCGGAGGGCACGCGACCGCCGCGCTCGATCGATCGCTCGAACGCGGCGGCATCACCATGCGCGGCTACGATCGGGTGCTCAAGACCGCGTGGACCCTCGCCGACCTCGCCGGAGCGGCACGGCCCGATGCGGGACACATCGGCAACGCGCTCTTCTTCCGTCAGGGTTTCGGGCGATGAGCGCCGTGGAGCGTGCCGAGCGGCACCTGCGTTCCGAGTTCGCGGCGGTCCGACCCGACCGCCCCGCGCGGCCCGATCGGGCGCCCGATGAGCTGCTCGGGGGTGCCGCGCCCGTCGCGCCGGGCGCGCCGGTCTCCGAGACCGCGTCCGAAGCCGTCGCCGAGGTCGATGCATTCGCTCGGGCGATCCTCGGAACACTCGCCGAACCCGGCGACGGCACGCTCGGGCGCCTCGTCGCCGTGCTCGGGACGGTGCGCACGGTCGATCTCCTGCTCGAGCGCGCACCCGTGGAACGGTTCATCGACGCGGTCGACGCCGCGGGGGAGCACCTGACGACGAACGACCTCGAGACAGCCCTCGCGAGGTGGACGCCGCGCATCGACCATCCGGCGTTCGTTCGCGGCCTCGCCCAGGCGGCGCGCGTCGACGCCACCTTCATCGTGCCGGGCGACGCCTGCTGGCCGGCTGGAGTCGACGACCTCGGCGCACATGCGCCGCTCGGGCTCTGGGTCCGCGGCGACCCCGCGGTCCTTCGGCCCGCGCCGCCCGCGGTCGCCCTGGTGGGAGCGCGCGCCGCGACCGGGTACGGCGAGCACGTGACCATGGAGATCTCGGCGGGGCTCGCCGACCGCGGGGTGACCGTCGTCTCCGGAGGCGCCTACGGCATCGACGGCATGGCGCACCGCGCGGCACTCGCGAGCGGCGGCACGACGATCGCGTTCCTCGCGGGCGGGGTCGACCGCTTCTACCCGGCCGGGCACGACGGGCTGCTGCAGCGCATCGCCGAGACCGGCGCGGTCGTGTCGGAGCTCCCGTGCGGCGCCTCGCCCACGAAGTGGCGCTTCCTGCAGCGGAATCCGCAATAAGTGGGTCAGGCGCCGCCGCGTGTAAACGGGTCGGCGAGGCTTACCGCGCCATGCGCAGGGCAGACAAGAGCGACGCGGAGACTCGCGCGCTCGGGCAGGATCTCACGGTCGAGTTCGCCGCCGCATCTCGGGCAGAAGGGCCCTGAGGGGAGGCCGTCGGCGTCGATATCGCTCATGCCTCCGAGGCTATCCCGCGGTCGGCCCGCGGTGCGCGGCATCCCACGCGAGCGCGCGGCGGACACCGACGAGCATCGCCTCGCGCGTCCCGGCGTTGACGAGATCGAGGTCGCCACGAATGACGCGAACCGGTGCGCTCGGGGAGACCTCGAACTCAACGACGAGTTCGCGGCCGTCCTCGGCGGTGAACTTGATCGCGACGCGCGCGAGCGCCGGGCGCGGTGAGCTCATGCGACGAGGATCGCACGGGCCGCCGACGTCGCCGTGAGCGGAGCCGCGTAAGAGCGTTTTACGCGACCTGATCTGCGATTTGACGCGGGGCGGGGTCGCGCTTAATACTGAGCTCGGCGCGGCCACACTGGCCGGTCAGGAGGGAACAAAATGGACGACTTCGAGGGCGAGCTGAGCGCGTGGGCGATCGAGACGGACGCCGAGGGGCGCCGCCGAGCGGTCTGGGGCGACGGGTCGTATTCGTACTGCATCCCCGCCGCGGCGTGAGGCGAGGCCGGAACTAGGACTAGTAGCTCCGGCCTCGCTCACAGGCTACCGAGAGGCCTCCCGTATCCACGGACGGGGCCTCTCGGCGTCCGCGGCGCTCTGCGCCTCTCTGAGGCACGATCGCGGGCCGGACGGCCGACGATGCCTCGGACGACGTGAACGGCCGCGAGTGAGGCGCTCAGATTTAACTAGGGCCGGGCGGGGCCCCCGTGGGGAGCGGGAGCGCTCGGTTGAGGCGGGCTGAGTCCCGGCGGTGACGGAAGTGACGAAAGTTCCGTCACTTCCCTATTCTCCGCTTGAGAGAGAGACGCCTTAGAGGGGGAATGGTAAGTGACGGAACTTTCGTCACCTTCGTCACTCCGGCGGCCCGGGCCTCCTCCGCCCGGCGCTCGCGCGAGAAGCTGAGCGGGTGCCCGGGCCTCCCAGCTGGCGAGCCTGTCCGGTGGTGTCGTCGGTCGCATCTAGGGTGAGAGAGTGAAGCTACTTCCCGGCGATTCTGCTGACCTCCGTAAGGCGCGCGGAGCGTTCTTCACGCCGCCCGCGATTGCGGAGCACTTGGCTGAATGGGCGATTCGTGGCGACGCCGAGGCAAGCATCCTCGACCCGACGTGCGGGGAAGCAGTCTTCCTGATTGCGGCAGGCCAGGAGCTGAAGCGACTCGGTCGAACGGCAGGGGATCTCGATCGGCAGCTCTACGGAGTGGACCTACACGAGGGGTCGCTGGTTGAAGCGTCCGCCCTTCTCGAAGAGGAAGAGCTCGACGGGACGTTGATAGCGTCTGACTTCTTCGCGGTGAAAACGCCGGACATGCTCGATGCGCCGCTCCCATTCGTGGATGCCGTGATTGGCAACCCTCCGTTCGTCCGCTATCAGGAGCATGTCGGCTTGTCTCGACGGCTCTCCGTCGAGGCGGCGCTCCGGCAGGGCGTCCGCCTGAGCGGGCTTGCGTCGTCGTGGGCGGCAAGTCTGGTTCACTCGGCGGGCTTCCTGAAACCGGACGGCCGACTCGCAATGGTGCTTCCGGCCGAGTTGCTGACTGTCGGGTATGCCGAACCCATCCGCGCGTGGCTTCGGTCACGGTTTGAGCGCGTCAGCCTCGTTCTGTTCGAGCGGCTCCAGTTCGAAGATGCGCTTGCGGACGTCGTGCTTCTGCTCGCCGAAGGGCGCGGCGGGTGCGATGCCTTCTCGCTCTATCACGTCGAGTCGTCGGAGGATCTCGCGCAGATCCGGCCGTACATGCACACGAACGTCACGCCTCCGACTTCCGGGAAGTGGACGGACATTCTCGTTCCGAAGAAGCAGCGTGGTCTTTACCGCGAGGTCGTGACGAATCACTTCACGGCGCTCGGAGATTACGGGCGGATCGAACTCGGAGCGGTGACCGGTGCGAACTCGTTCTTCGCGATCTCCGAAGAGACGAGGAGCGAGTATGGCCTAACCGAGGAGCAGCTCGTCCGGATTAGCCCGCCGGGCACTCGCCACTTCCGGTCAGCGAACTTCACCGCGAAGGACTGGGTTGAGCTTCGTGATCGCGGTGAGCGCGTGTGGTTGTTCCGTCCTGACGCGAGAGACGATTCCGAGGCGCGCCAGTCGTACACGGCTCACGGCGAGGCGCAAGGCGTCGATCAGGCGTACAAATGCCAGATTCGTTCGCCGTGGTGGCGTCCCCCGGTTGCAGCTCCGCCGGACCTCTTCTTTACCTACATGAGCCACAATTACCCGCGACTCATTACGAACTCGGCCAAGGTTGGCTTCCTCAACTCAATGCACGGCCTACGCATGAATTCGTTCGCGCCGGGTGAGGCGGCGGCGGCGCTCCCGCTGCTATGTCTGAACTCGGCGACGATGCTGGGTGCTGAAATCAACGGACGTTCATACGGCGGCGGAATCCTCAAAATGGAGCCTCGGGAGGCGGCGTCTCTTCCTGTCCCCGGCCCAGAGATTCTCGCCGCAGCGTGGGCCGAGCTGAAGCCGATTAAGGCGAAGCTGGATCGTCAACTCGCGGCGGGCGAATGGACTGAGGTAGCAAAGCGCGTCGACGCCGCGGTCCTCGGCACGGGTGCCGGACTCGCCGAGCAAGAGATCGCCGAGCTACTGGAGGCGGCGCGGCAATTGCGCTCGCGACGCATGAGCCGTGGAGAATAAGCATTCGTGACCGATATCGCACTTGACGACGCCGCCGAGTCAGCCTCTGAGGCGACCGATCCCAGGAAGGCATCCCGCGACCCAGCCGATCAGGCGCGCGTCGAAGCCCTCGTCGGAAGTCCGGTCGAGAAGCTGCTGAAACTCAAGGAGCGCATTCAGAATGAGAATGTGCGCCAGTTTCGCGTAGTCGAGGTTGACTTCCTCGATCTGCTCTGGTCGATGGACATGTATCGTCGCGAGCATGTGATCCCGCGGACCCCTCGCAGCGTTGACGGCAAGGTCGACAAGGACGAGACAGGCGAGGGACTCTATCGAAGCAAGGGCAATTGGTTCTCGGAGATCATGGCTCTGATCCTCGGCAACAAGACGACGAGCAAGCTCGCCCCGAGGAGCCGAGTCAAGGGCTTCTCTCAGGAGCATCAGATCGACATTGCATGGCCGGACCGGGGAACAACGGTCCTCAGGGACCCCTTGATTTGTTGCGAGGCGAAGCTCACCGGTGCGCCGGGGGTGAAGGGTGGTAAGCCGCGCGGCGGACTCGCGGATTGGTCGAATCGGCGTAAGGAGCTCAAGTTCCAGGCGACCGATCTCAAGCTTGCGCGGCACGAGGCGAGCACAAGCATCCATCATTGGAATGCATGGCGGAAGAAGGCCGATCCTCGCGTCTTCACGCTCTGGGCGGCGCGCCTCGAAGACACCTCCGGCAAGGGCGAGGAGTCGAAGCAGTACAAGCGCATGATCCGTGAGGCACAGAACTTGACAGCGACCTATTCAGACGGGGTCGGCATCTATGCGTTCAAGGCGGACGATACCGCTGGGCGCTACGTCCCTGTGTCTGTGGCCGTCGACGCCGCTGGTCGGGTTACGACGCTTGACGAGGTTCTCGACGAGATCGCGGGTGAGATCAAGGAACGCATGGAGGAGCACGGGAACCGAGTGCCGCCGGCTCGGTCCGCGAGTCCCTCTTCGCGGATCGATCCGGAGGACGAGGGACCCGAGCGCCTCACGCTGATCTAGCGTAGAAACGACAAAACGGCCCCGCTTCGGAGTGAAGCGGGGCCGTTCTGTAGAGGCATTTAGGTTACGTTCACGTCACGCCGAACGCACGAATGGCACGGGGAACGGCGTTAGAAATCGTTGAGGAGAGTCGCCAGTAGTTTCGCGATCCGGCGGAGCTCCCGCGTGTCGTAAGCGGCAGTGTCAGGAAGTAGTCGGCCGCAAAGCGGCGTGCGCGGGTCAGGGTCGGGTCGCGCCCGGCCGCGAGCACGGCCGCGCCGCAAACGCCGAGCTCGGCGACCTCGCGTGCGTCGAGCCTGAGCACCACACCGCGGACGGCGGCCTCGGCGGCAGTGAGGGAACTCCAGCCTTCGCCCGCGTGATCGACGAGGCCGCGGGCGATGCGTCGCGCCATGCTCAGGCTGCCGGGAGGCCGTAGGAGCCGCGAGCACGGCCTCGGCGCTGGGGACGAGCGTCGTTCTCGTCGGGGATCCGCAGCGAGGCTAGGAGGCGCGAGAGGGCGACGCCCTGAGCCCTCGCCTCGACGAGGGCCGGATGGGCTTTTACGCCTTGTGGCGAGCTCACGGTGACCCCTTCAGCACAGACGACAGCGTTCAGCGCGTCGAGACGATCGCGCACGCGGCAGGCTTCCAGGAGGAGCGCCGTCTCGTGAACGTCGAAGACGACGAAGTCGGTCAGCTCCTCCCAGAGCGCCGAGCCAGATGCGCCGAGATCGGCGGGCGTTGGCGTGGACATAGGAGGTCGTTCCTTTCGGGTAGGTCGATTCGTTTCAGATCAGGCTCGGCCTGTGGCGCTATGCCTCTCCGAGCTAGAAGGGAGGGGCGGGAGGGGGGTCCTCCCCACGCCTCGCCGGAACTGAAGGGACAGCGGCAGTCGATATGGTCATCGCATGGCGTGGCTTACAGTGCTCGGGATCCTCGTTGAGGGCATCGGCCTCTTCCTCGCGGGGCGCGCGCTGCTCCGCGTATGGCGGGACGTTGCCGACGGACGGTCGTTGCTAACGAACCGGAGCAAGACGAACTCCGCGGCAGTGTCCGGCACAGTCGGCCGCGTCCGGTCGCACGTCTATGCGCGGGTCGGTAGCGCAAACGAGACGACCGAGGAAGCCGTCATTGCTATTCGCTCGGAGCTGGATGCGATCTACCGGCGTCTCGACTTGGAGGCGGACACCCGGCAGGACGCAGACGAGGCCCTGCGCCACGACGTTGACGCTCTGGGCCGCGCCGAGGACGCGAGGGAGCGGGACAAGGCGCGCGAGGATACCCGTGCGGCTGCGCTTGGCCTCTTTTGGGCGGTCGGCGGAATCTTGTTGCAACTGCTCGGCGGAGTTCTTGGCCTGTAAGGGGCGTTTCGATTGGCGGATCGCATGATCGACCGCGCGGAGATCCGCCGACGGATCGCGTCTCACGCCCCCGAGGAGCCGCTGAAGGTCAGCGCCCAGCGAGCCGCCTTCGAGGCGCTCAGCGAGGCGCAGGCGGCCGGAGCGCCGGGGTCCGTGAAGGCGGGCCTCCTCGTCGCGTATGCGGAGGAGTATCGCGTCCTCGCCGAGGAGCTCGCCGAGCTGAGCGACTAGGCAGAGGCGGGGCGCTTGTCGGCGCGCCGCATCGTGATCTCGTTGAAGGCCGCGGATGCACTGGAATCCGCGGGGGAGTCGAGTCCGACGATTCCTCGGCGACGTCGGTCCAGGACTGTTTCGACGGCCCGCTCGACGCGCGCGTCCGACCGGAGCTCAGTTCGCGCGGCCGACTGCGCCGAACGCACGACGGCGAGCGCCGCGGTCAAGGAGAGGCCCTCACGCTTCGCGAAGGTTTCGAGGCGGTCGCGGGTCGCCTCGTCGAGGCGGTCGACCGAAGGCGGGAGAGCGGCGGCCTCGACGGCGGCGCGGACGAGGGCAGAGAGACGGCGAGAGCGGGGCATCGTATGTCCTTTCGGGACGGAGAGAGGTCTGGGTCGTCGACGAGCTGGAGCGTCTACACGCCCTCGAAGAACGCGGCGGCCGCCAGCATGCGGGCGGAACGATCGCGAGCTCGGAACGCGGCCCGGCGACAAACTGGGCCGCAGGCCGTCGCGTAGGCGTTCGCGGCGGTGAAGGGGAATCGGCAGTTCGAGCACGTAAGGACGTGAGTCGCGGCCATGAGGCCTCCAAGACAGATCAGGGACGGGGAGGGGGCCCGCTCAGCTCTGAGAGCGTGAGCGGGCCCGAATGGTGAGCGGCTCAGGCCGCGGTGTCGACGCGGACCGCGCCGCCGTGCGGCACGAGCTCGACGACGCCGTTCTCGCGGTCGACCGCGAGGGGCATCGGCGCGACGGCGACGAGGGCCTCGACGATTGAGCGGTCCGAGCCGGTCGCGACGTCGAACGCCTGAATGTGCGTCAGCGCGAAGGGCGAGTCTCCCTCGGCGCGGACGCTCGCCGCGTAGGGCGCACCGGCTGGGGGCTCGGGAGCGCGCACGACGAGCGAGAAGGCCTCCTTCACGAAGGCGACTACGTTGTCCGCCGGGACCCGGCTCGACTCGTGGATCTCGATCCCGCGGACGGTCGTCCCGTTCGAGTCGAAGCCCGAGCCGACAGGGGCGTCGAGGATGTCCGCGTAGACCGAGGAGCCCACGACGGCAACGATCTTCGACTCGGCGTCGACGCCGCGATCACGGAGGGTCTTCCGAAGCTGAGTAAACAGCTTCGCCGGGGTCGCGGCGGTGTATGCCAGCGTCGTCGCCGGAGTGGCGAGAAGCGCGGCGGCGGCCTCAGTCTCGACCTTTCGGGTCACCGAGCGTGTCTGAGGGTAGAGGACCTGCTTCGCGAAATCGACGAGGTTCAGCTCCGCATCGGCGACTGAGATCGCGACGTTGCTGTAGGCGAGAGTCGAGAGCTCAACCGAGATGCTCTGCTCGGAAATCGTGTCGACAGCAAGCGGCGTGGTCGTGTCATCCGCGGCGCGCTCGCGCGAAGGTACAGCGCCGGGAACGCGGACGCGGATCGTCTCGCCCTTGCCGCCGCCGAAGTCGGCCGCGACATCGCGGCTGAAGAGATTAGAGAGGCCGAGGTCGGCTCCGACAAGCTTCGCGCCGATCGTCGCGATCTCGTCAGCGGTGAGGATGGTGTTAGGCATGGGCTCTCCTGAATGGTGAGGGTTGAGTGGTGGAGTCCCGTCGCATCTATGCGGACCTCGGCCGATCCCGGAGCCTGCCGGTCGGCGTCAGTCGATGGGAAGCGCTCCGGTAGCCGAACCGCGGCCCGTTGCCTGAACGGGTGCGAGAAGGCGTGACGAAGCGCCGCGCCGAGGAGATCCTCGGCGGACCGTCGGCAGCGTCGCGATAGGCGCGAGCAGGACGGGAGCAAAGTGAGGCGGGCCCCATCGCTCGCGACAGGAGCACGAGCGACGGGGCCGCCGGGCGGCGTCCCGTCGACCACAGAAGGGACGCCGCGGGGTGCGAGCTGGGGCCGTTGAAAGGGGACGGTCGCAGCTCGCGGAGGCGCGGCATGATGGCCGCGGGGCGGAAGAAACGTGCGCCTCTTGGGCACATATGCATAGAGGCCTGCCGGGGTCAGACATTGGTCACAGGGCCTCTGAAGTAGGAGAGGGCCAGCACTGTTTACATATGGGGCCTCTGTAGAAGAAGAGGGCCGACGGCGGGAGACATCCGTCACAGGGCCTTTGTAGAAGAAGAGGGCCAGCGGCACGGTACGACGAAGCCCCTCGCCGAGAACACTCGGGAGGGGCCAGGAGACGGGCGCGAGAGCGGTCAGCCGACGTCGGCGAGTTCCTCGTCGAGCCCCAACGTCGCGGCGTCGACGTAATCGGGGTTGAGGCGGGTCGCCGCAAGGTGCCAGACCTCGACGCGACGAGCGTCCCGGCCGGGGTGAACCGTGACGTCGAGAAGGGCGCGGACTACCTCGCGCTGACGGTCGAGCTCCAGCGCCGCGAAGCGGGACGCGACCGCGTCGACCATGTCGGCGTAGGCGGACATCGAGAACGACGACGGGACGCCCGCGAGGGCCTCCCGCGCTGCTTCGGCGAGGACGGCGGACGCCGAACGGTCCGAGCGGGCGGCCTCGATATCCGCTTCGATCGCCTCGCGCTGGGAGCGGAGTTCGACGAGACGCTCGCGGGCCGCAGCTGCCGGGAGGAGGCCCTCGTCGCGATCCTCGACGGTTGCCTTCGCCGCGGCCTCGTTCCGGGTCAGGGCTTCGACGAGCGGAGCGATCCGGCGGCTTGGCGCCGACTCGCCGCCGACGGCGTCGCCGAGCTCAAGGAAGGCCCGAGCGACCTCACGCCGGAGCCGGGTGTCGAGGCGGTCCTTCGTGATCGTCGGGTGGGAAGAATCGAGCTTGCATCGGTACGCGCCCGCGAGGTTCATCAGGAAGGCGGCGCAGTCCGGCGCGCCGCACGCCGCGATGCCCGAGCCAAGGTGCCTCGGGGTCGGGCCCGGCGTCGTGCGGCGGCTCTCGTCTGCGAGCACGGCCCGCGCCTCGGCGGCGAGTTCAGGGTCGACGATCGCGGCGACGACATCCGAGGGGGTGGCTTCGCCCTTCCGCACGACGTAGCCGCCATACGTTGGGTTCTGGACGATGTAGCGGACGCGGCCGGTCGACCATGAGCGGCCGGGCGCCGGGTCGACGCCCTCGTTCCTTAGCGCGAGAGCGATCGACCGGATCGAACCGCCGTCAGCGATATGCGCGAACATGCGACGCACTACGGCCGCTTCGGACTCGCGAGCGGTAATTCCGTCGGACTCGTAGCCGTACCGGCGGCGTCCGGGCGTGGGGCGGCCCGTGCTCGCTCGATACTCATTCGCTCGCTTCTGGCGCTCGCCCTTGCGCCGGACCTCGAATCGGGCGATCGCCGCGAGCATCGTCGCTCGGAATTCTCCGTCTGCGGTCGTGAGGTCGATCTCGCCGTCGACGGTGAGCACTCGGACGCCGAGGTCGATCAGTGTCCCGATATCTTGGATCGAGCGGACGAGGCGATCGACGTCGATCCCGACGACGACGTTGACGCGGCGGGTCGAGATCTCGTCGAGGAGATCGGCCCATCGAGTCGAGGCTCGGGACTTGGAGGCGCTGACGTCGTTGTCTTTGAACGTGTCGACGAGGGTCCAGCCGCGGGCCTCTACGAGGCGCTCGCACCTAGCTACGGCCCGGTCGATACCCTCGGCGTGATTGACGGACTGACGTACGTAGATCGCGGCACGAAGGGTCATGTACTTAGCCTAGGTTCTGACAGCGGAATCGGTTGATCGCCGCCGCGAGCGACGCCACCGTCGTCCTCGAGGCCGGGGCTCGGTCGGGCTCGCTCAACACCGCGAGCCATGCCGCGACCCTCGGACGCCCGCTCGGGGCGTTGCCCGGTCCGGTCACGAGTCCCGCATCGGCCGGCTGCCACCGCCTGCTTCGGGAGTTCGACGCCGTGTGCGTCGTGAACGCCGATCAGGTGGTCGAGCTGATCGGCCGGGTCGAAACCGGGGGCGGTTCCGAGACCGCGGCAGGCGGCGGCCGAGCGGCTTCCGCCCCGCAGGCCACGCCCGAGGAGGTTCGGGTGCTCGACGCGCTCAGCACACGCGCGCCGCGCGACGTCGCAGACCTCGCGCGTCGCGCCGGCCTCGGCGCCGGTGAGGTCATGGCGGTGCTCGGGGTGCTCCAACTCGACGACGTCGTGGCGTACCGCGTCGACGGATGGGTCCGCCGTCGTCGACGGGCGACGTGAGGCTCCGCCGTCGTGACAGGGGCAGGCCGTAGGCTTTCGCACGGAGGTGCCCATGGGAGTACAGCTCGGCAGATATCCGGCAGCGAGGCAGGTCATCGCGCATGTCAGCGACACGCACCTGCTCGACGGCGGTGCACCGCTCGGCGGCAAGGCCGACACCGTCGAGGCGCTCGCGCAGACGGCCTCCCAGCTGTCGCGGCTCGGCACCGCCCTCGACGCGATCGTCGTCACCGGAGACGTCGCCGACCTCGGCGAACCCGATGCGTACACACGGGTCCGCGCCGTCCTCGAACCGCTCGCCGACGCCGCCGACGCCGTGCTCGTGTGGGTCATGGGCAACCACGATGAGCGAGATGCGTTCCGCGTGGGCCTGCTCGACGAGGCACCGGCGGGCGATGCGCCGGTGAACCACGTGGTCGACGTCGGAGGCGTGCGGGTCGTCTCGCTCGACTCCACCGTTCCCGGGTATCACCATGGCTCGCTCGACGACGCGACCCTCGAATGGCTCGCAGCGGTGCTCGCGACGCCGGCCGACCACGGCACGGTGCTCGCGCTGCATCACGCGCCGATCCCTACGCCGATCGCGCTCATGGACGTGCTCGAACTCCGAGGTCAAGACGAACTCGCCGGCGTGATCCGCGGCAGCGACGTGCGCCTGATCCTCGGAGGGCACCTGCACTACGCCACGAACGGGACCTTCGCCGGCATCCCGGTCTCCGTGGCCGGGGCGACCGCCTACACGATGGACGTCTCGGCACCCGATCGCGAACTCGTCGGCGTCGACGGCGGGCGCTCGTTCAACCTCGTGCACCTCTTCGACACCGACGTCGTGACCTCGACCGTTCCGGTGGGCCCGTATCCGGCGATCGCCGGATTCGATGCGCCCTTCCTCGACGAGATCGAGTCGCTCGGCCCGGCCGAACGGCTCGAGCGCTTCTCACGGAAACGCCCATTCTGATTCGCGCCATGGGCGCGCCTCGGGGCGCGTTCGTCGTGGATGAGAGCACGCTGGAGGCGTGATGAGTCTCGACCTCGTCCTCGCGGACTACCTTGCGCACGTCAAGACGGAGCGCGGGTACTCGGAGCACACGATCACCGCCTACGCGGCGGATCTCGCGGATCTCGTCTCCTTCGCCGAGTCGCGGGGGGTCGGCGGCCCCGACGGCATCGACCTCGCGCTCCTGCGGGATTGGCTGTGGGCGGCCACCGAGCGCGACCTCGCGCGAGCCAGCATCGCCCGGCGCGCGGCATCCGCTCGGGGCTTCACCGCGTGGTTGGCCCGCCGAGGACTCGTCGAGATCGACCAGGGTGCCAGGCTCAAGGCGCCGCGTGCGCTGCGAACGCTGCCGAGGGTCGTGCCCCAGACCGCGCTCGAGGCCGCCATCGCGCGTCTCGAGGCGCGCGCCGGTGAGGGCGATCCGATCGCCGAACGGGATGTCGCGATCATCGAACTGCTCTACGCATCGGCCCTGCGCGTCTCCGAGCTCGTCGGCCTCGACCTGACCGACGTCGACCGGGAGCGTCGAGTGGTGCGGGTCATGGGCAAGGGCTCGAAGGAGCGCGTCGTGCCCTACGGGGCGCCGGCCGCGCGGGCGATCGATCGGTATGTCGAGCACGCGCGACCTGCGATCGCCGCCGCGGCGACCGAGCGACTCGATCGGGGCGGGGCGACCGAGCGGAACGACCAGATCGCGGGGGTCGGGAATCGCCGCGGGCCGGCGCGGCCCGAGGCCGTGTTCCTCGGTGCCCGCGGTGCGCGCATGGGCGTGCGCAGCGTGCACCGTCTCGTCGCGGGAATGCTCGCCGAGATCCCGGGCACCGGTCCGAGCGGGCCGCACGCCCTGCGCCACACCGCTGCCACGCATCTGCTCGACGGCGGCGCCGACCTGCGCGCGGTGCAGGAGTTCCTCGGGCATGCCAGTCTCGGCACCACGCAGATCTACACGCACGTCTCGGCCGAACGGCTGAAGCAGAGCTACCGCACGGCGCACCCTCGGGCCTGAACCGACCTCGCACTGCGCGTCGGCTTCATCGGGGGAGCAGCACCGCCCACGGCACCCCGCCGAGGTAGCGCATCGGCGAGACGTACTCGCCGTCCAGGCGCACGCCGAGATGCACGCATCGATCCTCGCAGTGACCGCCGGAACCGACCGACCCAAGCCGATCGCCCGCCCTGACGTTCTCGCCTTCTGCAGCGATCGCCTCGACGGGCTCGAGTGAGCTCACGAGCCCGTCGCCGTGGTCGATCGAGACGACCGGCCGGCCGGCGACCATGCCGACGAACGACACCACGCCGTCGGCGGGCGCGGCGACGGGCTCGCCGGGCGAGGCCCGCAGGTCGACGCCCCGATGACCGGCGGCGTACGGGGTCGCGGGTGCGCGGAACGGAGCCAGCACGCGGATCGGCGGCGACGTCGGCCAGGTCCAGTCGGCCAGCACGAGCAACCGGTCGGCGGCCGCGGCCCCTCCGCCCTGCACGGCGATCGCGGCCGCCAGCGTCAGCGCCACTGCGACGCGCACCGCGGCATCGAGCGCTCGGCGCGATCGACCGGAGGCGGAGCTGGGTCTCGTGCGCACCGCACGTCGGGGGATGGTCATCCCCACATGCTCTGCGACATCGTGCTCGCGATCGGCGCGACGATCGGCATCCGGGTGCCCGACGACCGGCACCGGGTTGGGGAGGATCGGTGCCGGTGCTAGACTTTCGAGAGCACCCCGCGCGTCGGGGTGACTACGCGTGCCATTTCGGCAGACGACTCCACTCGGTCCGACTTCAGCTCTCACGAGCGCGAAGGCGGCGGAGCCGTGCCGGGCACCAGGGCTCCGACCGCCGGTCGGTGCGTCAACTGAGAACAAAGGAGTACGGCTCATGGCCGTCGTCACCATCCGCCAGCTGCTCGACAGCGGCGTGCACTTCGGGCACCAGACCCGCCGTTGGAACCCGAAGATGAAGCGGTTCATCTTCACCGAGCGTTCCGGCATCTACATCATCGACCTGCAGCAGTCGCTCGCCTTCATCGACAAGGCGTACGACTTCGTCCGCGAGACGGTCGCCCACGGCGGCACCGTCCTCTTCGTCGGCACGAAGAAGCAGGCTCAGGAATCCATCGCCGAGCAGGCGACCCGCGTCGGCCAGCCCTACGTCAACCAGCGTTGGCTCGGTGGCCTCCTCACCAACTTCCAGACGGTCTCCAAGCGCCTCGCGCGCATGAAGGAGCTCGAGGAGCTCGACTTCGAGGGCACCACGAGCGGCTTCACCAAGAAGGAGCTCCTCATCAAGAAGCGGGAGCTCGACAAGCTGCACAAGTCGCTCGGCGGCATCCGCAACCTGACGAAGACCCCTTCGGCGCTCTGGGTGGTCGACACCAAGAAGGAGCACCTGGCGATCGACGAGGCCAAGAAGCTCGGCATCCCCGTCATCGGCATCCTCGACACCAACTGCGACCCCGACGAGGTCCAGTACCCGATCCCGGGCAACGACGACGCGATCCGTTCCGTCGCGCTGCTGACCCGCATCATCGCGGACGCTGCTGCCGAGGGCCTCATCGAGCGCCACCAGAAGCCTGAAGAGGCCGGCAACGTCTCGGCCGTCGAGCCGCTCGCCGAGTGGGAGCAGGAGCTCCTCCAGGCCGGTTCCGCCACCACGCCCGAGCAGGCTTCCGCTGAGACCGAGAAGGTCGCCGAGACCGAGGCCGAGGCCAAGGTCGAGGCTGCAGAGGTCGTCGAAGAGGCTGCCGCTCCCGAGGCCGTCGAGGTCGTCGAAGAGGCCGCCACCGAGGCTGCTGCCGAGTAATTCAGCCGCTCCACTTCAACTCAAAGGAGAATGCCGGAAATGGCAATCAGCATCGCCGACATCAAGGCCCTGCGCGAGCAGCTCGGCACGGGCATGGTCGACACGAAGAAGGCGCTCGAGGAAGCCGACGGCGACCTCGAGAAGGCCACTGAGATCCTCCGCCTCAAGGGTGCGAAGGGCAACGCGAAGCGTGCCGACCGCTCCACCAGCGAGGGCCTCGTCGCCGCCAAGGAGTCGCCCGCGGGCTACACCCTGATCCAGCTCGCGTGCGAGACCGACTTCGTGGCGAAGAACGAGAAGTTCGTCGCCCTGTCGGAGCGCGTCCTCGACGCGGTCGCCGCCGCCGGTTCCGCCGATGTCGACGCCGCACTCGCGGCGCCGCTCGACGGCAAGACCGTCGGCGAGGTCATCGACGAGTCGGCCGCCATCCTCGGCGAGAAGGTCGCGCTCACGCGCGCCGTCACGCTGCCGGGCGACCAGTTCGCGGTTTACCTGCACAAGACCTCGAAGGACCTCCCGCCGCAGATCGGCGTCGTCGTGTCCTACACGGGAGACGACGCGGAGACCGCCCGTGCGATCGCGCAGCACATCGCGATGTTCGACCCCACGTACCTGACGCGCGACGAGGTTCCGGCCGACGTCGTCGACAAGGAGCGCGAGATCGTCACCGAGATCAGCCGCAACGAGGGCAAGCCCGAGGCGGCCCTGCCGAAGATCATCGACGGTCGACTGACCTCGTTCTTCAAGCAGGTCGCCCTGCTCGAGCAGGACTACGCTCGCGACAACAAGCAGCAGGTCCAGAAGGTTCTGGCAGACGCAGGCATCACGGTGTCGTCGTTCGCCCGCTTCAAGGCCACGGCGTAAGTCGTTGTGAAGGAGTCCGGATCGCCTCGCGATCCGGACTCCTTTGCTGTGTCCGGACTGCTCCGGACCTCCGCCGACGGATCCGTCGCGGAAAGACCCGTGTTGCGCCGCTGCGCCGAAGACACGGGAGGCACTAACTTTGACTCCCAAGGGGAAGGAACGGTTCGGGGATGACGGAACGTAGACGCAGGGTCATGCTCAAGCTCTCGGGCGAGGCGTTCGGCGGAGGCGCGCTCGGCGTGAACCCCGACGTGGTGAGCGCACTCGCGCGCGAGATCGCCGATGCCGCCCGCACGGTCGAGATCGCGATCGTGGTCGGCGGCGGGAACTTCTTCCGCGGCGCGGAGCTCTCGCAGCGCGGCATGGACCGCGGGCGCGCCGACTACATGGGCATGCTCGGCACGGTCATGAACTCGCTCGCCCTGCAGGACTTCCTCGAGCAGGCCGGCGCCGAGACGCGCGTGCAGTCCGCGATCTCGATGACCCAGGTCGCCGAGCCGTACATCCCGCGCCGCGCCGAGCGCCACCTCGAGAAGGGCCGCGTCGTCATCTTCGGCGCCGGCGCCGGACTGCCGTACTTCTCGACCGACACCGTGGCCGCGCAGCGCGCACTCGAGATCGATGCCGAGGTCGTGCTCGTCGCGAAGAACGGCGTCGACGGCGTCTACTCCGACGACCCCCGTACGAACCCCGATGCGCACAAGATCGATCGGATCACCTACCATGAGGCGCTCCAGCGCGGCCTCAAGGTGGTCGACTCGACGGCGTTCAGCCTGTGCATGGACAACGGAATGCCGATGCAGGTGTTCGGCATGGAGCCGGGCGGCAACGTGACGGCGGCGATCCTCGGCGCCGACCTCGGCACGATCGTCAGCAACAGCGAGACCCCGACCACTCGATAGACTGTTCCGAGCAGCGAACGAAGGAGCCCCCGTGATCGCGGATGTACTGTCCGATGCCAATGCACGCATGCAGAAGGCGGTCGAGGTCGCCAAGGACGACTTCGCGTCCGTCCGCACCGGCCGTGCCAACCCCCAGCTCTTCCAGAAGATCCTGGTGAGCTACTACGGCACCCCCACCCCGCTCGCGCAGCTCGCGTCGCTGGCGAACCCCGAGGCCCGCACGCTCGTCGTGACGCCCTACGACAAGAGCGCCATCCGCGACATCGAGCAGGCGATCCGCGACACCCCGAACCTCGGCGCGAACCCGACGAACGACGGCAACATCGTTCGCGTGACCCTGCCCGAACTCACCGAGGAACGTCGGCGCGAGTTCGTCAAGATCGTGAAGTCCAAGGCCGAAGACGCCAAGGTCTCCGTCCGCAACATCCGCCGCAAGGCGAAGGACGACCTCGACGCGCTGAAGGGCGAGGTCGGAGACGACGAGGTCGGCCGCGGCGAGAAGGAGCTCGAGCAGGTCACGAAGTCGAACATCGACGCGATCGACGACGCGCTCAAGCGCAAGGAAGCCGAACTCCTCGAGGTCTGAGGGAAGACGATGTCGGGCGTCCCTGAACATGACGATGCGGACGCCGGTGGGCGGGACCGCAACGCTCGTGATGAGTTCCGGTCGCAGGTGCATGCCAAGCGCGTCGATATCGAGCGCCAGCTCGAGGCTTCGAAGGCGCAGTTCGATCAGGCGCAGGAGAAGATCAACGCCCGCACGGGCCGCAACCTGATCCTCGCGATCCTCATCGGACTCGGGTTCGGCGCAGCCCTGCTGCTGAGCCTGCTGGTGATCAAGGAACTCTTCCTGGTCTTCGCCGTCGCCCTCGTCGGGTTCGCGAGCTACGAGCTCGCACAGGCGCTTCGCAAGGGACGATTCGACGTTCCCCGCATCCCGACGGTCGTCGCAGCGGTGGCCGTCGTGCCGTTCGCCTACTTCGGCGGCGCCGGCGGGCAGGTCATCGCCGTGCTCGTCGGCGTCGCCTTCGTCTCGGCGTGGCGGCTCTTCGAGCAGCTGTCGGCGGGCCGGCGCACCTCCGGGCGCATGCTGCTGCGCGACCTGGGTGCCGGCGCCTTCGTGCAGGGGTACGTCACCTTCCTCGCGACCTTCGCCGTGGTGCTCACCGCGGCCGACGGCGGTGAGTGGTGGACCCTCGCGTTCGTGATCGTCGCGATCTCGGCCGACACCGGCGCGTACGCGTCGGGACTCATGTTCGGCAAGCATCCGATGGCGCCGATCATCAGCCCGAAGAAGACGTGGGAGGGCTTCGCGGGAGGCGCTCTCGCCAGCGTGCTCGCCGGCGTGCTGCTCTCGCTCTTCATGCTCGAGAACACGTGGTGGTTCGGACTCATCTTCGGTGTCGCGATCTTCCTGACGGCGACGCTCGGCGACCTCGCCGAATCGCTCGTCAAGCGCGATCTCGGCATCAAGGACATGAGCTCGTGGCTGCCGGGTCACGGCGGATTCCTCGACCGGCTCGATTCGATCCTGCCGTCCGCGGCAGTCGCGTTCGTGGCGTTCCGCATCTTCGGGTGAAGCTCGGAGATAATGGGTCGGTGGATTCCACCTTCCCCCGCACCCGCAAGCCTCAGCGCGGCTACAACGCCGATCAGGTCGACGAGTTCCTCCAGATCGCTCGCCGCGCGTACGACGGCTCCGCCCTCCCGTCCGATCCGCCGCTGAACTCCGAGCGCATCCGACTCACGGCGTTCGCGCTGCAGAAGGGCGGGTACGCGACGGCCGACGTCGATGCCGCCATGGAGCGACTCGAAGACGCGTTCGCCATCGAGGAGCGCCAGGTCGCCGCGCGTCTGCACGGCGACGAGGTCTGGCTGGCCGAGGCCCGAACGACGGCCCAGGTGATCTCCAACCGACTCGCCAGGCCCGAGGGCCACCGGTTCGACCGCATGAGTCCGCTCGCACTGGGGTATCGCGTGCGCGACGTCGACAAGTTCGCCGAGAAGCTCACGCGCTACTTCCGCGACGGCTGGCCGATCTCGATCGACGACGTCCGGAGTGTCGTCTTCTCGACGCAACGCGGCGGATACCGCGAGTCGCAGGTCGATCTCGTGCTCGACGCGGTCGTCGACGTCATGCAGGCCGTCCGCTGAGCGGGCAGCCGCGAGGACGCCGTTCGCTCGAGCGTGCGGACCTCGGATACACTCGACGAATCGTGGGCAGGCATACAGGCATCGAGCAGGGCGCAGCGCCCGCGAACACCGCTCGTACGGCGACGGGCACGCGCAGCGCCGTCAAGCAGGGCGTCACGGTCGTCTTCGCGTTCTGCGCAGCCCTGAGCTTCGTCGCGATCAACCTGGTCGACCCGAATGCGGGCGCCACCGCCACACCCGACAGGGTGACCGTCGACCGGTTCGGCGGCGCCGCGATCCAGGCCCTCGAGGTCGACGGCGACTACACGATCGACGCCTCGAAGGAGAGCTACGCCGTCGAGGCGAAGCCCGCGTACGTCGAGCCGGCATCCACGAGCGCCTCCAGCGGCTGGGCACCGCCCGCGGTGACGCCCGATCCCGGTTCGGCGCAGGCCTATGCCGCGACGGCCGTCGCCGCTCGCGGATGGGCCACCACCGAGTTCGACTGCCTCGTGGCGCTCTGGAACAAGGAGTCCGGCTGGCGGGTCAACGCCTACAACGCCGGCAGCGGCGCGTACGGCATCCCGCAGGCGCTCCCGGGCTCGAAGATGGCCTCCGCCGGCGCCGACTGGGAGACGAACGCGGCCACGCAGGTCGAATGGGGTCTCGGATACGTGCAGGGGCGCTACGGCACGCCGTGCGGGGCGTGGGCGCATTCCGAGTCCATCGGGTGGTACTGAGAGCCCGGTCCTGGCGATCGGCGCCGACGCGCCCGGCCGCTCGGCCCGGCGATGGCTCCGAGCTGACCCGCGGATGCGGCATCCGACCCTAGACTTGTGGTCATGCCGCGCTCGAACCGTTCCCATGGTCGCGCCGCGAAGGCTCGCGAACCGCACCCCGAACTCGACGTCGATCGGCTGAGCGCTGGCTGGCGCCGCACCGAGTCGCGCGATGGTCGGGAGTGGAACGTGCAGCCCGTCTCGGAGGCGCAGGCCGTCAAGCGCTACGTGTGTCCCGCGTGCGGGCTCGACGTCGCTCCGGGTGTCGCGCATCTCGTCGTCTGGCGCGCCGACGGCGTGCTGGGCGATGCGGCCGACCTCTCGGCCCGGCGTCACTGGCATCAGCACTGTTGGAGGATCGGAACCCGATGAGCAGTCCTGAATCCGCGCCGGTCGAGATCCGCGCCGCAGTCGAACTCCCGGCCGTCCGCGAGGAGGTTCGGCTGCACACGGCCGACGGCCTCACGCTGGTCGGCGAGCTCGCGACCCCGGTCGGGGGCGAGCCGGTCGCGACGCTCGTCACGCTGCATCCGCTGCCCACCGCCGGCGGCTTCATGGACTCCCACATCATCCGCAAGGCCGCGGCACGACTTCCGGCGCTGGCGAACCTCGCCGTGCTCCGCTTCAACACGCGCGGAACCACCTCTCCGCGCGGAACGAGCGACGGCTCGTTCGGCGAGGGCATCTCGGAGCGAGAGGATGTCGCGGCGGCGATGGCGTTCGTCGCCCAGCGCGGCCTGCCGAACCCGTGGCTGGTCGGCTGGTCGTTCGGAACCGAGCTCGCGCTCAAGTACGGTCTCGAGCACGACATCGCCGGCGCGATCCTGCTCTCGCCGCCCCTCCACCGCACGTCGGCCGAAGAACTGCGTCGCTGGAACGACGTCACGGTGCCGGTCGTCGCGCTGATTCCCGAGTTCGACGACTTCCTTCGTCCGGATGCCGCGGCCGAGCGGTTCGCGGTCGCGCCGAAGATCGCCCGCATCGACGTCGAGGGCGGGCGGCACCTGTGGGTGGGGGAGAGCCAGACCCGTCGCGTGCTCGACGAGATCGTCGCCGCGGTCAACCCGTCGGCGCTGCCCCTGCCGACGACCTGGCCGCCTGCCGACGCCGTGTGACCCGCCGCTGACGCAATCGCGCCACCACGTGACATCCGGCCGGATGCCACGTGCGCGTGCGCTCAGAGCTCGTTCTGCCGAGGGATGACGACCTGCTTGATGATGAGCAGGAACGATGCGGCGACCGGGATCGCGACGAGTGCGCCGAGCAGACCGAGCAGGGTGCCGCCGGCCAGCGCGGCGATCACGACGAGGGCTCCGGGAACCCGCACGGCGCGGTTCATGATGCGCGGGCTCAGCACGTATGCCTCGACCTGCATGTAGACGAGGTAGTAGATCGCCGCGACCAGTGCCGTCAACGGCGACCCGAGTCCGGGGATCAGGCAGACGAGCACGATGATGACCGACGCCGAGAGCGTGCCGACGAGAGGCACGAGCGAGAACACGAAGGCGAGGAACGCGAGCACCGCCGGGAACGGCGCCTGGATGATCGACAGGAAGATGAAGCTCGCGACGCCGTTGCAGGCGGCGAGGCTCGCCTGCCCGAGCACGTAGCGGCCGACGGACTGCGTGATCTGCTCGGTGAGATCGGCGAATCGGGCCCGACGTGACGCGGGCACGAGCTGGTACGCGGTGTGCTTCATCGCGCTCAGCGAGGCCGAGAAGTACAGCGTGAGGATGAACACGATCACGATCGCGAAGATGCCGGCTCCGAGGGCGAACGCCACCTGGAGCACGCCGCCCGCGAGCTCGCTGAGCTGCTGGGGGTTGGTGAAGAAATCGGTGATCGACGCGGTGACCTGACGGGTGATGTCGCCGATCGGGACCTGCGGGAACTGCTGGGAGAGCTCCTCGACCCAGTCGGTGGACTGCACGCGCAGTGCGATCGCCGGGATCTCCTCGACGAGCTGGCCGACCTGGTCGACGACGATCGGCACCACCGCGAGCACGAGCGCCGCGATGAGCAGCCCGACCCCGGTCATGACGATGAGGATGGACGCCCAACGGGGAAGCCCCCGGCGCTCGAGCCAGCCGATGGCCGGCTCGAGGCCGAGGGCCAGGAAGAGTGCGGCGCCGACGTAGGTCAGCACCGTCGACAGGCTCGCGATCGACGAGAGGATCACGATGCCCACACCGACGCCGAGCGTGCCGGCGAGGCCGATGCGGAACGCGTTCTGGATCTTCATCGAACCTCGCCGACTGCGCGACTGGCGGTGGGTCAGCCGCGGCTGGCCGCAGCGACCTGCTCGGCCTGCGTGAGCACTCCGCGCAGGCTCTCGAAGTAGCCGGCCACCGCATCGCGCTCGATCTTGATCTGCGAGAGCCGGTCCTCTGCGTCGGCGACGAGGGCGCGTGTGCGCTCCTCGCCGTCGGCGATGAGCTTGCGGGCCTGCGTGTGGGCGGCGGCGATGCGCTCGCGCGCCTCTTCGTCGGCCTTGTCGCGGAGCTTCGCGATCTCGCCGCGGACCTCGGTCTCGAGTCGGTCGGCCTCGGCGCGGCTCTCGGCCGTGCGTGCGGTCGCCTCGGCGAGCTCGGTGTTGGCGTCCTCGAGGAACTTCTGCGTCTGCGAGGTCGCCTCCTGGTGGCTGGCGAGCAGCTCCTGCTCGGCCTCGTCGCGCTTGGCGGCGAGCTCGGCCTCGAGGTCGAGGTGCGCCTTCTCGATCTCACGACGCATGCGGTTGACCTCGTGCGTGGTCTTCTTGCGCATCGACGTGAGCTGGTTGTCGAGGTCGATGCGGGACTGCTCGGACTCGGCGTCGAAGTCGGCACGCGCCTGCTCCTGCTCGAGCAGGAGGTCGGCGCGCATCTGCTCGAGGTCGGCCGCGTGCTTGGCGCGAAGGCGGTCGAGCTCGCTCTGCAGCTTCACCCGGGCCAGCTCGGCCTCGCGGGTGAGGTCGACGGTCGTCTGCTCGCGCTGCTGCTCGAGCTCGGCACGGCTCGTCGCGAGCTCGCGGTCGAGGTCGGTGCGCGCCTGCTCGAGTTCGTGCACGAGGGCTGCGCGACGCTCGGTGATCTCAGCCTCGAGGGCGGCGCGCGCCTCGGCGGTCTCCCGCTCGAGGTCGATGCGGGCCTGGTCGGTCTCGGAGGCGAGGTCGATGCGGGCCTGCTCGGTCTCCTTGGCGAGCTCGGCGCGGGCGCGGTCGAGCTCGATCGCGACCTCGGCACGGGTCTGCTCGGTCTCTTGGGTGAGGCCGGCGGCGGTGGCACGGGCCTCTGAGGCCTCGTTGTTCGCCGAGACGAGGATCTCGGATGCCTTGCGCTCGGCGCCGGCGACGGCTGCGGATGCATCGCGCTTGCCGCTCGAGCGGAGGTCGGCGGCCTCGGTGGCTGCCGCACCGCGGATGGCCGCGGCATCCCGAGCAGCGTCGTTGCGCAGCTGCTCGCTGGACTCGTGGGCGCGCGAGACCATGTCGTCGGCCTCGGAGCGCGCGTTCTCGAGCAGGCGTGCGGCCTGCGAGCGGGCTTCGGTGAGCGTGCGCTCGGCCAGCTCGTTCGCGTCGGAACGGAGCAGGTGCACCTCGTCGTCGGCCGCGCGACGCAGCTTCTCGGCGTCGATGTCGGCCTGGGCGATCAGGCGGGTGGACTGCTCTTCTGCGACGCGCAGCGTGTTCTCGAGCTTGGTGCCGAGGCCCGAGAAGGTCGGGCTGCCGACCTCTTCGAGCTCTGCGCTCAGCTCTTCGATGCGCGCGAGCAGTCGCTTGTTCTCTTTCGACTGCTCGGTCAGCTGGTTGTTCGCGGTGATGACGTCACGACGAAGTCCGTTGATGGACTTGTCGACTTCTTCTTTGTCGTATCCACGGAAAACCTGCGTGAACTCGGTCTCTTCGACGGCCAATTCTTCCTCCGGGCTCTGTCCCGCGTTCGTGGGGGCTCGTGCGGGATTCAACGATTCTACGGGTGCGTGCGGGGCACTCGGGTACAGGTTCGGCGACGGTGACGCGGTGAGACGCGTCGATCGGGGATGCGTCGCGGCGGAGGCGACTCACAGGCTGATGTCGGTAGGCTTGGATGTCTTTGTTCAATGCCGCCCGGAGCGGTACCGGAGGTAACGTGCGATTCGTCTTCGCCATCCTGGCTTTCGCCGCCGCCGCAGTGATGATCGGATTCGGCATCGCGCAGCGCACGGTGTTCCTCGAGCCCGACCGCGTCTCGTTGACGTCGACGGTCGAATCGGATGCCGCATATGTCGTCGTCGAGCCGGGGGCGCTGGCCGCGCACCCGGGCAAGCAGACGCTCACCGCGGCCGGAGCCGACACGGTCTTCCTCGCCTATGGTCGGCTGAGCGACGTGGAGTCGTGGATCGGCGACGCGCCGCACGTGTCGATCACCCATGACGCCGACTCCGACGAGCTGGTCGCGACCGACTCGCGCGACGTCGAGGGCGAAGAGGCGGGCAGCGGCGACGGCTCGACCGACGAGGGCGACGGTGCGACCGATGCGACCTCTCGTCCGTCGCCGAGCGAGACGCCGGCCCCGACGCCCGAACCCACGCCGGCCGCGGGCGATGCGGCCTCCGACGACGAGTCGATCGAAGTGGATCCCGCGAACTCGCCGGTGGGCTCCGACCTGTGGCTCGACGAGCTCTCGGGGGAGCGCACCGTGACGACGACGATCGACGTGCCCGACGACATCGCGGTGCTGATCGCCTCCGACGGCACGAACCCGGCGCCGTCGCGAGTCACGCTCACGTGGCCGCTCGACAACGCGACGCCGTGGGCCGGTCCGCTGCTGCTCGGCGGCGGCATCCTGTTCCTCGTGGGCATCGCCCTGGTGATCTCGGGCTTCCTCCACCACCGCCGTTCGCGCGGACCGCGCCGCAACCTGCCGAAGGGCCGAGCCGGCAGCGGGCCGAAGCCCGCCGAACTCCGTCGCGGCCCGATGGGCGGCGGACGCCGCGCGATCGGCCGTTCGAAGCGCGTCGCGCTCGTTCCGGTGCTGCTGCTTCCCGCGTTGGCGCTCACGGCGTGCTCGCCCGACTACTGGCCGAGCTTCGACCAGCCGCCCGCCACCACGGCACCGGCCACCACCGCTCCGCCGGTCGAGCCGCCCGCGACCGACGACCCCGACGCCGATGAGCCCATCGCCGAACCGCTCGTCCCTGCGGTGACCGTGCCGCAGATGGAGCTCATCATGGCCCGCGTGGCCGAGAGCGCCGCGGCCGCCGACGAGGCGCTCGACGGCGACCTCGCCGCCGACCGGTTCATCGGTCCGGCGCTCGAGGCACGGCGTGCGAACTATTCGATCCGCAAGACGCTCCCCGACCAGGCCGGGCCGGTGCCCGTTCCGGCGACCACGCCGACGCTGATCCTCCCGCAGCAGGTCGCGGGGTGGCCGGCCGGCGGTCGTACGGTGCTCGTCATCGAGAAGGCGTCCGACGACCCCACCGTCGCTCCGACGGCGCTCTACCTGCAGCAGGCTTCGCCGCGCGAGAACTACAAGATCGTGTACGCGATGGCACTCGCCCCCGACGCCGACGTTCCGGAGGTCGCGCCCGCGAGCATCGGCGCCCCGCTGATCTCTCCCGAGTTCAAGGGCCTGGTGATGCAGCCGGACGAGGTGGCGGCCGCCTACGCCGACGTGCTGTTGAAGGGCGACGACTCCGCCTACGCGGCGATGTTCGAGCCAGACGGCGACCTGCTGCGCGAGCAGCTCGGCGTCGCTGGTCAGCAGGTCATTCGCGATGACCTGCACGCGACGTCGCCGACCGCCGACATCGCGTTCTCGAACGCCGTCGGCGACGGCCCGACCATCGCGCTCGCGACGAACGACTCCGGCGCGCTCGTGACCGCGACGATCGAGCAGACCGAGAAGGTGACGCCGAACGACGGCGGCACGATCGGCTTCCAGGACGGCGCGCCCGGTGCCGCCCTCTCTGGCTTCACCGGCAAGAGCGCGAAGGGCGTGCAGCGCATCATCGGCATCCAGATGGTGTTCTACGTTCCGGCCGTCGGCTCAGACGAACAGATCCGACTCCTCGGGTGGTCCGAGGGACTCGTCGGCGCATCGGAGGTACCGTGACCGACCCCACTCCGCACGCCGCGCTTCGCGGCGCCGTCGACCTCTCGTCGCTCGTGCAGCGTCCGCCGCAGCCCGGCGGACCCGCGGCATCCGCACCGGCCGCGCCGGCACCGGGTCAGGTCGTCTTCGCGACCGACGACCAGGGCTTTCCGGCCGCACTCGAGCTCTCGCGCACGGTTCCGGTCGTCGTGGCCGTGTGGGGCTCGTGGAGCGAGCCCTCGGTCGAGCTCGTCGCGACGCTCGACCGGCTCGTCCGTGCGCGCTCGGGTCGCCTCGTGCTCGCGACGGCCGACGCCGACCGCAGCCCGCAGCTCGTGCAGGCGTTCCAGGTGCAGTCCGTGCCGACGGTCGTGGCCGTCGTCGCGGGCCAGCCGGTCCCGCTCTTCGCGGGCGCCCAGCCCGACGACGTCATCGACCAGGTGTTCGACCAGCTGCTCGAGCTCGCCTCGCAGCACGGCGTGACCGGGTCGCTCGAGGCGACGGATGCCGCGGGCGACCCCGATGCCGAGGCGCAGGCGCCCGTCGAGCCGCCGCTGCCGCCGCTGCACCAGGAGGCGTACGACGCGATCGAGCGCGGCGACTTCGACACGGCGGCCGCGACCTACCGCAAGGCGATCGCCCAGGACCCGCGCGACCAGATGGCGGTCGCGGGCCTCGCGCAGGCGAACCTGCTCGGGCGCCTGAACGGCAAGACCCTCGACGCGATCCGCAACGCGGCGGCCTCGAACCCCGACGACCTGACCGCGCAGCTCGACGTGGCCGACCTCGACCTGTCGGGCGGTCACGTCGACGACGCGTTCGACCGGCTGCTCACGCTCTTCGTGAAGCTCGACGCCGATCAGAAGAAGCTCGTGCGCGAGCGACTGGTCGAGTTGTTCGAGGTCGTCGGCACGGACGACCCGCGAGTCGTGGTCGCGCGTCGACGCCTCACCAACCTGCTGTTCTGATCCCGGTCCGCCGAGTCGGGCGGAACACGGAGAAACACCTCGGGCCCCGCTGATCAGCGGGGCCCGAGGTGTCTCACTCGAGCGTGAACCAGACGGCGCCGAGCGGGGGCAGCGTGAATTCGGCCGAGGCCGGGCGGCCGGCCCACGGCGTCGCAGTGGCGTCGACCCCGCCGAGGTTGCCGACGCCGGATCCGCCCCACTGCGCGGCATCCGAATTCAGGATCTCGCGCCAGCGCCCGGTGACCGGGAGGCCGAGTCGCACGCGCTCGTGCGGCACGCCCGCGAAGTTCACGATGCAGAGCAGCGGCCGGCGTTCGCGGTCGTAGCGCAGGAACGCGACGACGTTCAGGTGCGCCGCGCCGCCCTCGATCCACTCGAAGCCCGCCGAGTCGTCGTCGAGCTGCCAGAGCGCCGGCTGTTCGCGGTAGGCGCGGTTCAGGGCGCCGACGAACTCGGCGAGCTGCTTGTGACTGGGCTGTTCGAGGATCCACCAGTCGAGGCCGCGCTCCTCGCTCCATTCGGAGAGCTGGCCGAACTCCTGCCCCATGAAGAGCAGCTGCTTGCCGGGGTGCGCCCACATGAACGAGAGGTAGGCCCGCACGTTCGCGAGCTGCTGCCAGTGATCGCCGGGCATCTTGCGGAGGAGCGAGCCCTTGCCGTGCACGACCTCGTCGTGGCTGATCGGCAGCACGAAGTGCTCGCTGAACGCGTAGAGGAACGAGAACGTCAGGTCGTGGTGGTGGTGCGAGCGGTACATCGGGTCCTTCGAGATGTACTGCAGGGTGTCGTGCATCCAGCCCATGTTCCACTTGTAGCCGAAGCCGAGGCCGCCGCTCGAGGTCGCGGCGGTCACCCCGGGGAACGAGGTGGACTCCTCGGCGATCATCACGACGCCGGGGTTGCGCTTGTACGCCGTCGCGGTCGCCTCCTGGAGGAAGGCGATCGCCTCGAGGTGCTCGCGGCCGCCGTGGACGTTCGGCAGCCACTCGCCCTCGGCGCGCGAGTAGTCGAGGTAGATCATCGAGGCCACCGCGTCGACGCGGAGGCCGTCGATGTGCATCTCCTCGAGCAAGAACAGGGCGTTCGCGACGAGGAAGTTGCGCACGCGGGGGTTGCCGTAATCGAAGACGTACGTGCCCCAGTCCTTCTGCTCGCCGCGCCGCGGGTCGGGGTGCTCGTAGAGCGCCTCCCCGTCGAAGCGCGCGAGCGCCCACTCGTCTTTCGGGAAGTGGCCGGGCACCCAGTCCATGATCACGCCGTAGCCGGCCTGATGCAGCCGGTCGATCAGGTACTTGAGGTCGTCGGGGGAGCCGAACCGGCTCGTCACGGCGTAGTAGCCCGTGACCTGGTACCCCCACGATCCGCCGAACGGATGCTCCGCCAGCGGCATGAACTCGACGTGCGTGTAGCCCAGCCAGCCGAGGTACTCGATGAGCTCGTCGGCGACGTCGCGGTACGAACGGCCGGGGCGCCACGAGCCGAGGTGCATCTCGTAGATGCTCATGGGCGCCTCGTGCGCGTTGGTGCGGGCGCGCTGCGACATCCATTCGCCGTCGCCCCACTCGTGCGAGGTGGTCGAGACGATCGAGCCGGTGGCGGGCGCGATCTCGGCCTGCCTGGCCATGGGGTCGGCCTTCATGATCCAGTCGCCGGCGGGCGTGCGGATCTCGAACTTGTAGGTGGAGCCGGCCTCGACGTCGGGGACGAAGAGCTCCCAGACGCCAGACGAACCCATGCTGCGCATGGCGTGCGAGGTGCCGTCCCAGCGGTTGAACCCGCCGACGACGCGCACCGCCTGCGCACGCGGGGCCCAGACCGTGAACGAGGTGCCGGCGACGGCCCCGGAGATGCCCCAGTGCTCGCGATGGTGGGCGCCGAGCACGCGCCAGAGCTCCTCGTGCCGTCCTTCGCCGATGAGGTGCAGGTCGAGCTCGCCGATGCTCGGCGCGAAGCGGTACGGCTCGTCGCTCGTCCAGTCGTTCTCGCCGTAGACGGCGCGGATCAGGTAGTCGCGCGGAGCACCGTCGGCGACGCCGGCCCACACCCCGTGGCCGATGTGCGCGAGCGGCAGCGCGGGCGCGTCGCCGAAGACGGCCTCGACCGAGTCGGCGAGCGGGCGGAGCGTGCGGATCACGGTGGCCGCGGCATCCGCTCGCCCCGGATCGGTCGGGAGCGGGTGCTGCCCGAGCACCGAGTGGGGGTCGGCATGGCGGCCCTCGGCGACGGCCAGCAGCACGTCGTCGGGCACGGTCGGGCCCGCCACCGGCATCGGCTCAGGCATTGGGCACCCGCACGACGTGGAGCACGTGAGCGGGGCGCGTGAACGCGTCGAGGCGCACGTAGTTCGCATCGCCCCAGTCCCAGCGATGCCCGGTGACCAGGTCTTCGACGACGAAACGCGCGCCCGGCGCGATGCCGATGGACTCGAGATCGAGGTGCACGGTGGTCTCCCTCACGGAATGCGGGTCCACGTTCGCGATGACGATGATCGTGTCGTCGACGCCGTCGGGGGTGTATCGGCCCTCGAGATGCTTCGAGTAGACGAGCACGGCGTCGTCGTCGCTGGTGTGGAACCTGATGTTGCGCAGCTGCCCGAGCGCGGGGTGAGCGGAGCGGATGCCGTTCAGGATGCCGAGATACAGGCCGAGCGAGCGGCCCTCGGCCTCGGCCGCGGCGAAGTCGCGCGGCTTGTACTCGAACTTCTCGTTGTCGATGGCCTCTTCGGCGCCGGGCCTGGCGACCGATTCGAAGAGCTCGAAGCCCGAGTAGACGCCCCAGTTCGGCGCGGCGGTCGCGGCGATGGTCGCGCGCACGGTGAACGCCGCAGGACCGCCGAACTGCAGGTACTCGGTGAGGATGTCGGGGGTGTTCACGAAGAGGTTCGGGCGCATGAAGTCGGCGGTCTCCTGCGTGACGCTCGTGAGGAACTCCTCGAGCTCCTCCTTCGTGTTGCGCCAGGTGAAGTACGAGTACGACTGCTGGAACCCGGCCATCGCGAGGGCCTGCATCATCGACGGGCGGGTGAACGCCTCGGCGAGGAACACCACGTCGGGGTCGGTCGCGTTGATCGCCCCGATGAGCCGCTCCCAGAACGCGAGGGGCTTGGTGTGCGGGTTGTCGACGCGGAAGATGCGCACGCCCTGCTTCATCCAGTGCCGCACGATGCGCTCGACCTCGACGAAGACGCCCTCGGGGTCGAGGTCGAAGTTGACGGGGTAGATGTCCTGGTACTTCTTCGGCGGGTTCTCGGCGAAGCGGATGCTCCCGTCGGGCAGCACCGTGAACCACTCGGGGTGCTCGGCGACCCACGGGTGGTCGGGGGAGGCCTGCAGCGCGAGATCGAGCGCGACCTCGATGCCGAGCGCGTTCGCCCGGCGCACGAACGCACGGAAGTCGGCGAGCGTGCCGAGGTCGGGGTGCACCGCGTCGTGGCCGCCCGGCGTGCCGTCGGCCTGGGGGCCGCCGATCGCCCACGGCGAGCCGGGGTCGCCGGGCGCGGGGTCGAGGGTGTTGTTCGGCCCCTTGCGATTCGTCACGCCGATCGGGTGGATGGGCGGCAGGTACAGCACGTCGAAGCCCATGGCCGCCACGCCGTCGAGGCGCTTGATCGCGGAGCGGAAGGTGCCCGACTTCCAGGCGCCGTTCTTCAGGCGCCGCGCACCCTCGGAACGGGGGAAGAACTCGTACCACGAGCCGACGCCCGCTCGACGACGTTCGACGAGGATCGTGTGCTCGTCGGAGTCGCTCGAGAGCAGGGCGAGCGGTCGGGTCTCGAACTCGGCGAACGCGGGATCGTCGACCAGTCGGCGACGCTTCGAGACGGATGCCGCGGGGTCGCGAAGCTGCGCGGCGATCGCCGTCAGGCGCTTGCGGGCGGGCGCGGGGCGGGACCGCTCGGCGACGGCCCGGTCGAGCAGCCGCGCGCCGATCTCGAACATGAGCTCGACGTCGACGCCGGCGTCGATCTTCAGCGCGGCATCGTGACGCCAGGTTCCGATCTCGTCGTCGAAGCCGGTCACGAACCAGCGCCATTCGCCGACCTCGTCGAGGAGGAGCTTCGCCTCCCAGCGGTCGGTTCCGGGCGCGGTGAGGGTCATGCGCTCACGCCGTTCGACGCCGGAGGGCGCGGTGACGACGAGCATCGCGCCGACCTGGTCGTGGCCCTCGCGGAACACGTTCGCCCTGAACGGCACGACCTCGCCGTCGAACGCCTTCGGATGCCAGCGGGGATCGGGCACGGCGGGCGAGAGCCGGGTGACGGGGATGCGGCCGGCGCGAACGGTACGGGTGCTCACGTGAACGACCGTAGCGCGGAATGCCCCGCCCGAGCGCCTCGACGTTCACACATTCGACATGCACGGCACGTAGGTTGGTGCCGTGAAGCCGATTCGCAAGTTCACCGTCCGTGCCGTCGTCCCGGCCCCGCTCTCCGCACTCGAGGAGCTGGCCGCCAACCTGCGCTGGTCGTGGCACGAGCCGACGCGCCGATTGTTCGAAGCCATCGATCCCGAGCTCTGGCGGACCTCCAATCGCGACCCCGTCACGCTGCTCGGCGAGGTCGCCCCCGAGCGGCTCGACGAGCTGGCCGCCGACGGCGGCTACGTCGACTGGGCCGAGCGCGAACGCGCCGGACTCCGCGAGTACCTCGAGCAGCCGCGATGGTTCCAGTCGCTCGGCGCGGAGGTCCCTCGCACGATCGCCTACTTCTCGCCCGAGTTCGGCATCACGGCGGCGCTGCCGCAGTATTCAGGCGGTCTCGGCATCCTCGCGGGCGACCACCTGAAGGCGGCCTCCGACCTCGGGGTGCCGCTCATCGGCGTCGGTCTGTTCTACAAGGCCGGCTACTTCTCGCAGTCGATCACCGACGACGGCTGGCAGCAGGAGCGCTACCCGGTGCTCGACCCCGACGGGCTCCCGCTCTCGATGCTGCGCCATCCCGACGGCTCGCCCGTGCAGATCACGCTCGCGCTGCCCGACGACGCGTCGCTGCACGCCAGGGTCTGGACGGCTGCCGTGGGACGCATCACGCTGCTCATGCTCGACACCGACATCCCGTCGAACTCCGACGCGCTCCGTTCGGTCACCGACCGGCTCTACGGCGGGGGCGGCGAGCACCGGCTGCTCCAGGAACTGCTCCTCGGCGTCGGCGGCGCCCGCGCGGTCAAGCTCTACACCGAGCTCGCGTCGCGTCCGGCGCCCGACGTGTTCCACATGAACGAGGGTCACGCGGGGTTCCTCGGGCTCGAGCGAATCTCGACGCACATCGGCGAGGGGCTCTCGTTCGCCGAGGCGCTGCAGCTCGTGCGGGCCGGCACGGTCTTCACGACGCACACCCCGGTGCCCGCCGGCATCGACCGGTTCGATCGCGGCCTCGTCGAGCGCTACCTCACCTCGTCGCTGCTGCCGGGCGTCGAACTCGACGACGCGCTCGCGCTCGGCGTCGAGCCCGGAGCCGACCCGGCGACGAGTGCGTTCAACATGGCCGTCATGGGGCTCCGGCTCGCGCAGCACGCGAACGGCGTGTCCAAGCTGCACGGCGAGGTGAGCCGGCGCATGTTCGGCGACCTGTGGCCCGGGTTCGACACCGAGGAGGTGCCGATCACGTCGATCACGAACGGCGTGCACGCGCCGACGTGGACCGACCCGGCCCTCGTCGCGCTCGCCGAGGAGAAGCTCGGCACCGGCGACACCGAGCACGCCGACTGGCGCAGCGCCGCGGTCTCCGACGGGGAGTTCTGGGGCGTCAAGCGTCGCATGCGGCTCCAGCTCGTCGAAGACGCGCGTCGTCGCCTCGCCGCCGCCTGGAGCGAGCAGCACTCCGGCGCACAACCTCCGAAGTGGGTCGGCCGGGTGCTCGACCCCGACACGCTGACCGTCGGGTTCGCCAGGCGCGTGCCGACGTACAAGCGCCTCACGCTCATGCTGCAGGACCCCGAGCGCCTGAAGTCGATCCTCACGAACCCCGACCGTCCGGTGCAGTTCGTGATCGCCGGCAAGTCGCACCCCGCCGACGACGAGGGCAAGCGCCTCATCCAGAAGCTCGTGCAGTTCGCCGCGCAGCCCGAGCTGCGCGAGCGCATCGTCTTCCTGCCCGACTACGACATGGGCATGGCCGAGCTGCTCTACCCCGGCTGCGACGTGTGGCTGAACAACCCGCTCCGGCCGCTCGAGGCGTGCGGGACGTCGGGCATGAAGGCCGCCATGAACGGCGCGCTGAACCTGTCGATCCTCGACGGCTGGTGGGCCGAGTACGAGGGCGAGGACTACGGCTGGGTCATTCCGTCGGCGGATGCCGCGGGCGACGCCGGCGAACGCGACGCGCTCGAGGCGGCATCCCTCTACGAACTGCTCGAGCACCGCGTCGCGACCAGGTACTACGAGCGCGACCACGACGGCGTGCCCGTGGAGTGGGTGCGTCGCGTGCGCACGACGCTCAGCGTGCTCGCGCCCGAGCTCGGCGCCGACCGCATGGTCAGGCAGTACGTCGACGAGCTCTACCGCCCGGCCGCCGAGCAGGCCGAGCGCGTCGCCGCCGAGAACGACCGCGGCGCGAAAGAGCTCGCGGCCTACGCCGACCGGGTGCGCGAGGCCTGGCCGCGCGTGCAGGTGCGGCATGTCGAGTCGGGCGGCGTCGAGGCGCCGCACGTCGGCGACGAGCTGCAGCTGCGGGCGCACGTCGATCTCGGCGGGCTCTCCGTCGACGACGTCACGGTCGAGGCCGTGCACGGGCGCAGCCGCTCCGACGAGCGCATCGAGCATGCGCGCCTGACCCCATTGACCCCGGCGATCAGCGGAACGGATGCCGGAGCCGCCGCCCCGGGTCCACAGCTCTACACCGGCACGATCGTGCTCGCCAGGGCCGGGTCGTTCGGGTACACGGTGCGCGTCGTGCCGCGGCATCCGCTGCTCGTCTCGGCTGCAGAGCTCGGCCTCGTCGCGGTCGCCGGCTGAGCGGCGGTGCGGCGGCGTCCGAGGGGCGCCGCCGCACCGAGCCGCTCGGCGGGCCCGAAGGGTCAGCGTGCGCGGGCGATCGGCGCGTACCGCCCGTCGGTGACGGCGAGCAGGTCGTCGGGTGCGAGCTCGAGATCGAGTCCCCGGCGCCCGCCCGAGACGTAGACGGCCTCGCAGAGGATCGCTGACTCGTCGAGCACCGTCGGCAGGGACGTCTTCTGCCCGATCGGGCTGATGCCGCCCACGACGTACCCGGTCTTGCGCTCGGCGACGGCGGGGTCGGCCATCTCGGCGCGCTTGCCGCCGATCGCGTGGGCGAACGCCTTGAGGTCGAGCTGCATCGCGACAGGCACGATCGCGACCGCGAGCGAGCCGTCGACCACGGCGAGCAGCGTCTTGAACACGCGCTCGGGATCGAGGCCGAGCTTCTCGGCGGCCTCGAGGCCGTATGCGGCGGCGCGGGGGTCGTGCTCGTACGCGTGAGCCCGGAAGGCCACGCCCGCCCGGGTCAGCGCGAGCGTCGCCGGAGTGCCGGCCGCGGCATCCGACCGTCTCGCCATCAGCCGCCGACCCGAGCGTCGGCGACCGGGTCGTCGCCGGTCGGGGGATCGATGACGGCCGTCGCATCCGAGGCCGCGCTCGATGCCTCGCCGAGGGCCCGGTAGAGCAGCATCGACTGCGGCGGAACGCCCACGCGCTCGCCGGGCAGGTGCTCGCTCGACTCGGTCACCGGGTGCTCGTCGGACGAGTCCCAGAGCAGCATGTAGCCGGTGACGCCGTCGTGCTCGGGCAGCACGACCTCGGCAGGCGCCTCGTGCGCGTGCACGACGAGCAGGATGCGGTTGAACTCCTCGACCTCGGGCGTCGAGGCCGCGAGGTACTGCAGCGTGCGCTCGGCCGGATCGTTCCAGTCGTCGATGGTCATGGTCTCGCCGTCGGCGTTGTACCAGTCCATCTGCGACGCGCTCGGCGTCGTCTCGCCGAAGACGCCGAAGCGCACGGGCCGGATCGCCGGGTTGTCGCGGCGCAGGTGCACGAGTCGGCGGGCGGTCGCCTCGAGGCCCGCGTCGCGGTCGTCGGCGTTCCAGGACAGCCAGGTGAGGTCGGAGTCCTGGCAGTAGGCGTTGTTGTTGCCCCGCTGGCTGCGCCCGTACTCGTCGCCCGCAGTGAGCATGGGCACGCCGGCCGACAGCAGCAGCGTGCCGAGCAGGTTCCGGATGCTGCGCCGCCGCGCCGCGAGCACCGAGGCGTCGTCGGTGTCGCCCTCGACCCCGTGGTTGTAGGAGTTGTTGCCGTCGGTACCGTCGCGGTTCTGCTCGCCGTTGCCGAGGTTGTGCTTGACGTCGTACGCCGTGAGGTCGGCGAGCGTGAAGCCGTCGTGCGCGGTGATGAAGTTCAGGCTCGCGAGCGGGCCGCGTTCGAGGCTGAACGTGTTCGAGGAACCCGCGAGTCGTGTGGCGAAACGGCCGATGCCGCTCCCGGCGTCGCCCGTCTGGCGTTCGCGACGCAGGTCGCCGAGCCAGAAGTCGCGCATGCGGTCGCGGTAGCGGTCGTTCCACTCGATGAAGCCGCGCGGGAAGTTGCCAGTCTGCCAGCCGCCGGGGCCGACGTCCCACGGCTCGGCGATGAGCTTCGTGGCGCCGATCACAGGGTCGGCGAGCATCGCCTGCAGGAGGGGGTGGTCGGGCGTGTACGCGCCGTGGTCGTCGCGTCCGAGGGTCGCGGCGAGGTCGAGGCGGAACCCGTCGACCTGCAGCTCGTCGGCGAAGGTGCGCATCGAGTCGAGCACGAGGCGCGACGGCTCGTCGCGGCC
This sequence comes from Agromyces allii, assembly GCF_009749385.1. Lineage (GTDB taxonomy): Bacteria > Actinomycetota > Actinomycetes > Actinomycetales > Microbacteriaceae > Agromyces > Agromyces allii. Next base: position 51,177 of record NZ_WBIN01000002.1, read on the forward strand.
GAAGTCGAGCGTGTTGCCGCATCCGGTCGTGTCGACGTAGCGGCCGTGCGCGTCGTGGCGGTAGTACGACGCGTTGTCGATGCCGCGGAACGAGTACGTCGGCCCTTCGCGGCCCTCCTCGGCGGTGTGGTTGTAGACGACGTCGAGCACGACCTCGAGGCCGGCGGCATGGAGGCTCCGCACCATCTCGGCGAACTCGCGGCGCACCGCCCCTGCGCCCTTCGCGCGCGCCGCAGCCGTGGCGTACGGGGCGTGCGGCGCGAAGAACCCGAGCGTGTTGTAGCCCCAGTAGTTCGTGCGCCCCTGGCGCTTCAGCCGGTGCTCCGAGAGGAACGCGTGCACGGGCAGCAGCTCGACCGTCGTGACCCCGAGCCCGGTCAGGTACTCGAGGGAGGCATCGTGGCCCAGACCCGCGTAGGTTCCGCGGAGCGCCTCCGGCACGGCCGGGTTCAGCTTGGAGAAGCCGCGCACATGGGCCTCGTAGACCACCGTGTGGTCGAGGGGCACTCCGGGCTTCGCGACGCCGTTCCACGAGAACCGCTCTTCGCCGTCGGCCGCGGGCGCCTCGGTCACCCGGTCGAGGGCGACGCCGTGCCACGATCCGCCGCCGACGGCCGCGAGGCCGCGCGCGTACGGGTCGAGCAGGGTCTGCGCGGGGTTGAACGCGTGCTCGACGCCCGTGGGCCCGTCGACGCGGAACCCGTACCGGGCGCCGTGCACGAGCGCCGACGAGAACCCCTGCCACACGCCGTGCTCGTCGCGCACGAGGTCGACCCGGTCGGTCGCCCAGCCCGCGTCGGCGCGATCGAACACCTCGAGCTCGATCGACGTCGCGTTCGCCGACCACACTCGGACCGTGCCGCCGTCGGCGCCAGTGCTGGCGCCGAGGTCGTGCAGGGGATCGCTCTCAGACATGCGTTCTAGAGTAGAACCACATCACGGACGGAGGTTGCATGCCGGTCTATCTCGACCACGCGGCGACCACGCCCATGCGGGCAGAGGCGATCGACGCCATGGTCGACGCGATGCGGCTGGTCGGCAATCCGGCCTCGATCCACAGCGCCGGCCAGCAGGCCAAGCGCGTGCTCGAGGAGTCCCGCGAGCGCATCGCCGCGACCCTCGGCGTCGACGGCATCGAGGTGGTCTTCACGGGCAACGGCACCGAGGCCGTGAACCTCGCGATCAAGGGCCTCTGGTGGAGCAGGCAGGCGGATGCCGCGCGCCCGCGCCTCATCGTCCCCGCGGGCGAGCACCACGCCACCGTCGACACGGTCGAGTGGCTCGCGACCCACGAGGGCGCCGTGATCGACGAGGTGCCGCTCGACGAGGTCGGACGCCTGCGGCTCGACGTGCTCGAGGCGCTGCTCGCCGAGCACGCGGCATCCGTCGCCCTCGTCACGATGCTCTGGGCCAACAACGAGGTGGGCACGATCCAGCCGGTCGCCGAGGTCGCGCGCCTGACGGCCGCGGCCGGAGTGCCGCTGCACGTCGACGCCGTGTCGGCGTACGGACAGGTGCCGATCGACGTGCGGGCGCTGCGTCGCGTCACGAACGCGCCGCGCGGCGCCGGACTCGTGGCGCTCAGCGTCTCGGCGCACAAGATCGGCGGGCCCACCGGCATCGGCGCGCTCGTGCTCGACCGGTCGGCCGCGCTCGAACCGCTCATCCACGGCGGCGGGCAGCAGCGCAAGGTGCGCTCCGGCACGCAGGACGTCGCCGCCGCCGCCGGATTCGCGGCCGCCGCCGAGGCCGTGCACGCGCACCTCGCCGACGATGCGGCGCGCATGACCGCCCTTCGCGACCGGCTCATCGCGGGCGCGCTCGCCGCGGTCGACGGCGTGCACCTCTCGGGCGACCCCGACGCCGCCGGTCGGCTGGCCGGCAACGTGCACCTCTCGTTCGACGGATGCGAGGGCGACTCGCTCCTCTTCCTGCTCGACGCCGCCGGAGTCGCCGTGTCGACCGGGTCGGCATGCCAGGCCGGCGTGCCGGAGCCCTCGCACGTGCTCATGGCCATGGGCCGCACCGAGGCCGACGCCCGCGGCGCCCTGCGCATCACGCTCGGCCACGACTCGACCGACGCCGACGTCGACGCGTTCCTCGCCGCACTGCCCGCCGCGCACGCGCAGGCCGTGAAGGCCGGGCTCGCCGCGCGAGCCACCTCGTTCGACCGCTGACCCCGAGCCGAACGCGCTGCGCTCGCCGCGGCATCCGCACGCCGGAACGCCGCCACGCGGCATCCGCTCAGGAGGCCCTGCCTACACTGGAGTGGTGAAGGTTCTTGCAGCGATGAGCGGTGGCGTCGACAGCGCCGTCGCGGCCGCGCGCGCCGTCGAGGCGGGGCACGAGGTCGTCGGCGTGCACCTGGCGCTCAGCCGCATGCCCGGCACCCTGCGAACGGGCAGCCGGGGCTGCTGCACCATCGAGGACTCGATGGACGCCCAGCGCGCCGCGAACGTGCTCGGCATCCCGTACTACGTGTGGGACTTCTCGGAGCGGTTCAAGGCCGACGTCGTCGACGACTTCATCGCCGAGTACTCGGCCGGCCGCACCCCCAACCCGTGCATGCGCTGCAACGAGCGCATCAAGTTCGCGGCCCTGCTCGAGAAGGCGCTCGCGCTCGGCTTCGACGCCGTCGCGACGGGCCACTACGCCAAGGTCCTCCCCGGTGCATCGGGTGCGCTCGAGTTGCACCGCGCGAGCGCCGAGGCGAAGGACCAGTCCTACGTGCTCGGCGTGCTCACGGCCGAGCAGCTCGCGCATGCGTACTTCCCGCTCGGCGACACGCCCTCGAAGGCGCTGGTGCGCGAAGAGGCGGCCCGCCGCGGGCTCAGCGTCGCGCAGAAGCCTGACTCGTACGACATCTGCTTCATCCCCGACGGCGACACCAAGGGCTGGCTCGCCGACAAGGTCGGCACGGCGACCGGCGACATCGTCGACCGCACGGGCGCCGTCGTCGGCACCCACGAGGGCGCGCACGCCTACACGGTCGGCCAGCGCCGCGGCATGCGCCTCGGCACGCCGGCCGCCGACGGCAAGCCGCGCTTCGTGCTCGAGGTGCGTCCGAAGGAGAACACCGTCGTCGTCGGCCCGAAGGAGGCGCTCGCGACCGCGCTCGTCGCCGGGTCGCGGTTCACCTGGGCCGGGCTCGCGCCCGCCGACCCCACGAGCGAGTTCGCCTGCGAGGTGCAGATCCGCGCGCACGCCGATCCCGTTCCGGCCGTCGCCCAGGTGGTCGCGGATGCCGCGGGCGCGGCCGAGCTCGTCGTGACCCCCGAGATCCCGCTCGACGGGGTCGCTCCTGGGCAGACCGCCGTGATCTACGTCGGCACGCGCGTGCTCGGGCAGTTCACGATCGACCGCACGGTGAGCGCGGTGCCCGTCGGGGCCTGAGCCGTTCACCGACCGTTCGCCGCGGCGTCCGCCCGACGCGCGTCGACGTCTCGATGCGCCCTGCTCACGCGTGGAATAGCGGTTCGTCGGGCGCGGTGTCAAGGCCCCGCAGCCCGTGCTCGGCTTCACTAGATTCGTGCGGACGTCGCTCGACCGAGCGGCGCATCCCGAGGAGGACGACGTGACCACCCCCCGAGTTCCCGAAGAACGAAGCGCCACGCAGCCCGCACCTGTCCCCGCCCGCACGCCGGCATCCGGCACCGCCGTGATCGACGAGCGCACCGATGACCGCGCCGACCGCGCCGAGGTTCGCCGCGCCGACCAGCAGGAGACCGTCGCGTACCCGACCGTCGCGGCCGGAGCGAACGCTCGGACCGCACCGGTCGACGCCGTCGGCTCGCGTCCGGTCGATGCATCCGGCTCATCCGACCCATCTGCCGCGTCGGCGTCCGCCGAGCACGGCGAGTCCGCACCCTACGGCGCAGCGGCCCGCCGCGCCGTGGTCGCCCGCCAGCGCGAGGCGTTCGGCGGCGTGAAGCTCGGCTCGGCCCTGTTCGGCTGGTTGACCGCCACCGGCACCGCGGCGATCCTCACCGGCACCGTGGCCGGAGCCGCCACGGCGCTCGGCGTCGACACGGCCGGTCGAGCCGCCGTGCTCACGGGCGTGGCCTCCGAGAGCGTCGGGTGGGTCGCGGTGGCCGTGCTCGCGGCGATCCTCCTCGTGTCGTACTGGTGCGGCGGCTACGTCGCTGCGCGCATGGCGCGGTTCAACGGCGCCGTGCAGGGACTCGCCGTCTGGGTCTGGGCGCTCGTGATCGCGATCGTCGTGTCGCTCGTGAGCGTCATCATCGGCAGCCAGGTCGACGTGCTCGCGAACGCGAACCTGTACCCGCGCATCCAGATGAGCCCCGAGGAGTTCACGCTCGCCGGACTCGCCATCGCTGCGGTCGTGCTCGTCGCCAGCCTCGCCGGAGCGGTGCTCGGCGGCATGTCCGGCACGCGCTACCACCGCCGCGTCGACCGTGCCGGGTTCGTCGAGGAGGGCTGATCGGCACGATCTTCGACCGGAACGCCGGTGAGCTCGCATGACGCGCGAGCTCGCCGGCGTTCCAGTCGTGCCGACTCCGGTGCCGCACGCGGTCGCCGCCTTCGCGGCCGGTGCGCCGATCACGCCGGTCTGGCGCAACGGCGTCGGCGGGCTGACCTTCCGCGTCGACCTCCCCGTGGCCGCCGGCGGCGGCTGCTTCGTGAAGTGGAACCCGAGCGGCTCGGGGGAGTCGCTCGCCGACGAGGAACGACGCCTCGAGTGGCTGCGCGGCCGCTTCGCGGTGCCCAGGGTCGTGGCGTCCGGCCGTGACGGGCTCGGCGAATGGTTCGCCACGTCGGCGATCGACGCCGAATCCGCCGTGGCGCCGGCCTGGACGAGCCGTGCGGATGCCGCGGCACGCGCCATGGGCATCGGCCTGCGTCGCCTGCATGACGCCCTCGACCCCGCCGACTGCCCGTTCGACTGGTCGGTCGCCGAGCGCATCGCGGTCGCCGAGGCATCCGGCACCGTCGTGCCCGACGGCCTGCGCGTGCCGCCGCCCGTCGACCGGCTCGTCGTCTGCCATGGAGACCCGTGCGCGCCGAACACGCTCATCGATGTGCACGGAGCCTTCGCGGGCATCGTCGACGTGGCGAGGCTCGGGATCGCCGACCGCTGGGCCGATCTCGCCGTCGGCAGCTGGAGCCTCGAGTGGAACTTCGGCGACGGGCACGAGCCCGCGTTCTTCGAGGCCTACGGGGTCGTGCCCGACGCGCGGCGCATCGCCTACTACCGGGCGCTGTGGGACGCGACCTGAACGAGGCCGCCATGGGCTTCATGGTCTCGCCGCGGCATCCGCTCGACGACGCGTGCCGGGAGCCGCGCCCTCGTCGGTGGGCGCTCGTAGGATTGCGATGTGAGCGAGACCCCGGCTGAGACCGACCTTCCGACCGATTTCGATGCGGCGCGCGCCGAGGCCGACGCCCTCACCGCGCGCATCGAGGGTGCGCGACTCGCCTATTACGGCGACGGCGAGTCGCCGTTGTCCGACGCCGAGTACGACACCGACTTCCACCGCCTCGAGGCGCTCGAACGCGCATTCCCCGAACTCGCCGGTCAAGACAGTCCGACCCAGCAGGTCGGCGCCGCGATCGTGTCGGCCGGTTTCCCCGAGCACGAGCACGCCGAGCGCATGCTGAGCCTCGACAACGTCTTCTCGATCGACGAGTTCCGCGAGTGGGCGGCGAAGGCGCAGGCCGCCGCCGGGCGCCCGGTGCACTGGCTCTCCGAGCTCAAGATCGACGGGCTCGCGATCAGCCTCGCCTATCGCGACGGCGTGCTCGAGACCGCGACGACCCGAGGCGACGGCCGGGTCGGTGAGGACATCACCGAGAACGTCGACCTGATCCCGGTCATCCCGCGGCGGCTCGAAGGCACCGGATACCCCGACTTCTTCGAGGTGCGCGGCGAGGTGTTCCTGCGAACGACCGACTTCGAGGCGCTGAACGAGCGCCAGCACGAACTGCAGGCCGCGTTCGAGACCGAGTGGGTGGCCCGTGGTCGCGATGCCGACGCGATCCCCACGAGGTACGCCGAGTTCGCCAACGCCCGGAACACCGCAGCGGGCAGCCTGCGGCAGCGGCGCGACAACAAGTCCGAGGCCGAGCTCGTGCTCATGCGCGAGCGCCTCGGGCGGCTCTCGCTCTACCTGCACGGCATCGGGGCGTGGGCCCACCCCGAGCTGACGACCCAGTCGGGCATCTACGAGGTGCTCGCCTCATGGGGGCTGCCCGTCTCTCCGCACTCCCGCGTGTTCGCCTCGGTCGACGAGGTCGCGGGCTACATCGCCGAGCGCGGTGAGCACCGGCACGACGTCGAGCACGAGATCGACGGCATCGTCGTGAAGATCGACGAGCTCGCGCTGCACGACGAGCTCGGCGCGACGAGTCGGGCCCCGAGGTGGGCGATCGCCTACAAGTACCCGCCCGAAGAAGTGCACACGAAGCTCCTCGACATCGTCGTCGGCGTCGGCCGCACCGGTCGGGCCACGCCGTACGCCGTCATGGAGCCCGTCAAGGTCGCGGGGTCCACCGTGCGCCAGGCGACCCTGCACAACCAGCAGGTCGTCCGCGCGAAGGGCGTGCTCATCGGCGACACGGTCGTGCTGCGCAAGGCTGGCGACGTGATCCCCGAGATCCTCGGCGCGGTCGAACAGCTGCGCGACGGCACCGAGGTCGAGTGGCACATGCCCGAACTCTGCCCCGAATGCGGCACTCCGCTCCGGGCCATGAAAGAGGGCGATATCGACCTTCGCTGCCCGAACGCGAAGTCCTGTCCGGCGCAGGTGCGCGGTCGGGTCGAGCACATCGGCTCGCGCGGCGGCCTCGACATCGAGGCCCTCGGCGAGGTCACTGCCGCGGCACTCACGCAGCCCTCGTTCCCTGCTGAGCCGCCGCTCGCGACCGAAGCCCGCCTGTTCGAGCTCACGATCGACGAGCTCGTGCCCATCGAGGTCGTCGTGCGCGACGCCGAGACCGGTGAACCGAAGCTCGACGAGGCGACCGGAGAGCCGGTCAAGCGGGCGCCCTTCCAGAAGTCGCGCATCACCTACCCGCCGGGGGCCGAGCAGCTGACGGCCGCCGAACGGCGCGCCGCCGGCATCAGGAAGGACTTCCGCGAGGTCGGCCCGTCCGAGGCGGCGACCAAGCTGCTCGCCGAGCTCGAGAAGGCCAAGACCAAGCCGTTGTCGCGCCTGCTCGTCTCGCTCAACATCCGCCACGTCGGCCCGGTCGCCGCACGGGCGCTCGCCGACTGGTTCGGCTCGCTCGAGGCCATCCGCGCGGCCACGCGCGACGAACTGGCCGAGGTCGACGGCGTCGGCGGCATCATCGCCGACTCGCTCATCGACTGGTTCGCCGTCGACTGGCACGTCGAGATCATCGACCGGTGGACGGCCGCGGGCGTGCAGTGGACGACGCCGGGGCATCCGGGTCCCGGCGCTGCGGCCGCGGCCGGCGGGGTGCTCGCAGGACTCACGGTGGTCGCGACCGGCTCGCTCGAGGGATTCACGCGCGACGGCGCCCAAGAGGCGATCATCGACGCCGGCGGCAAGGCCGCATCGAGCGTCTCGAAGAAGACCGACTTCGTCGCAGCCGGTCCGGGCGCCGGCTCGAAGCTCGCGAAGGCCGAAGAACTCGGCATCCGCGTGCTCGACGCCGCGCAGTTCGCCATACTCGTGACTCAGGGGCCCGCCGCACTCGACGAGTGATGGGCGGGTCGACGATCGGGCGGGAGGGCCCCCGATCGACACCGAACGGCAGATGGGGGAGCGCATGGCAGACGACGCACGATCGGGGGAGTCCACGCCCGACCGCGCCGAGGGCGCCTCGCCCGTCGTCGGCGCTCCATCCGTCGACGGCACCTCGGCCGCTGCCGGGGCTTCGCGCCGTGACTTCCTGAAGCTCGGCGGAGCGGCGGCCGCCGGTGCGGTCGTCGGGGGCGGGGCGGGTGCCGCCGCCGGTCTCGCCGTCGGTCACGCCCGCGGCTTCGCCGAGGGCTCCGACGAGTTCGCGACCCTCACGCCGCGCGAGAAGGCCGGCTTCGACCACCTCGTGGTCTTCATGGGCGAGAACCGCTCGTTCGACAACCTGCTGGGCTGGCTCTACTCACCCGACGACCTTCCGGTGGGGCAGAGCTTCGACGGACTCGCCTTCGGCGACTACTCGAACACGGGGCTCGACGGCGCCGAGGTGGCCGTGCACGTGTACGAGGGCACCACCGACGAGATCATGGGCAAGCCCAACCCCGACCCGGGCGAAGAGTTTCCGCACGTCAACACCCAGCTCTTCGGCATCGTCGACCCGTCGTCGAACTCCGACGTCGAGGTCGGCGACATGGACGCGCCGTACAACGCGCCGAAGCCCGGCCAGAAGCCGACCATGAAGGGCTTCCTCGACGACTACGTCATCAACTACGAGCGGCTGAAGAAGGGAAAGGAACCGACGGCCGACGAGGCGAACCAGATCATGGGATCGTTCTCGCCCGAGATGCTGCCGGTGCTCTCGACGCTCGCGAAGAACTTCGCCGTGTACGACGCATGGCACTGCGGGGTGCCGTCGCAGACCTTCTGCAACCGCTCGTTCTTCCACGCGTCCACGTCGCACGGGTTCGTGACGAACAAGCACGGCGGCGGATACCGCAAGTGGCTCGACGCCGATGCGACGCCCACGATCTTCAACCGGCTCGAAGAGGCCGGCATCAGCTGGCGCATCTACTTCGACGAGTTGCAGCTCGTGTCGTTCACGGGCGTGCTGCACGCACCCGTGCTCGAGCAGTACTGGCGCACCGAGCGGTTCGCGACCATGGAGCAGTTCTACACCGACGTGAGCACGGGCAAGCTGCCCGCCTACGCGTTCGTCGAGCCGCGCATGGTCTACAACCACAACGACTTCCACCCGCCGTTCGGCAAGCTCCGCGAGTCCGACTTCGACGGCACCGAGATCGTCGACAGCGCCGTCTCCGACGTGCGGGCGGGCGAGCTGCTCGTGCACCGCATCTACGAGGCGGTGAAGGCGAGCGCGACCGAAGGCGGTTCGAACGCGCTCAACACACTGCTGCTCATCACGTTCGACGAGCACGGCGGCACCTACGACCACGTTCCGCCGCCTGCGGGCACGCCGCCCCACGAAGACGCCGACCCCGGCGAGATGGGCTTCACCTTCGACCGACTCGGATGCCGCGTGCCGGCCATCGCCGTCTCCGCCTACACCCGGGCGGGAACCGTCGTCCACGACGAGATGCACCACGCCGCCGTCATCGCGACGCTGTCCAGGCTGCATGGACTGAAGCCGCTCACGAGGCGAGACGCCGGGGCGAACAACCTCTTCAACGCGGTCAACCTCGATGCGCCGCGGCATCCGGGATCCTGGCCCTCGACCACGCCGCAGTACCTGCCGCCGAACCCGCAGGCCACGCCGCCGCATCCGGCGCACGTGCACAAGGACAAGCCGTTGAGCCCGCCGGCGCGCGGACTGCTCGGCATGCTGCTGGCCCGGTTCGGGCAGGCCGACGAGCCCGAGCCCGAGACGTACGCCGACGCCTACCGGCTGCTCCACAAGTACGGCGACGGGCTCTTCGGCGTGCAGGGCTAGGCCCGACGCGCCCAGCGCCCCGCCGCCGATAGAATCGAAGCATCCCCACCACGAGACGACGGAGCAGCATGTCCGAAATCACTGCGGAGCAGGTCGCGCATCTCGCGAACCTCGCCCGCATCGCGCTCACCGAAGAAGAGATCGCGCACCTCACGACGGAGCTCGGCCAGATCATGCAGGCCGTCGAGAAGGTCAGCGAGGTCGCCACGCCCGACGTGCCGCCGACCAGCCACCCGATCCCGCTGCAGAACGTGTTCCGCGCCGACGTCGTCGGCGCCGACGTGCTGACCGCAGAGCAGGCCGTCGCCGGAGCGCCCGAGGCCGACGGCTCGCGCTTCGTCGTCTCGGCGATCCTGGGGGAGGAGCAGTGAGCGAGATCATCCGCCTGACCGCCGCCGAGCTCGGCGCGAAGATCGCCGCGGGCGACGTCTCCTCCGTCGAGGCCACGCGCGCCCACCTCGATCGCATCGCCGCCGTCGACGGCGCGGTGCACGCGTTCCTCCACGTCGACGCCGAGGGTGCGCTCGCCGCCGCCGCCGACGTCGACCGTCGCCGCGCCGCAGGTGAGGCGTTCGGCCCGCTGGCCGGCGTTCCCATCGCCGTGAAGGACGTGCTCGTGACCGAGGGCATGCCCTCGACCGCCGGCTCGCGCATCCTCGAGGGCTGGATCCCGCCCTACGACGCGACCCCCGTGCGCCTCGTGCGGGAGGCGGGCATGATCCCGCTCGGCAAGACCAACATGGACGAGTTCGCCATGGGCTCCTCCACCGAGCACTCGGCCTACGGCCCGACCCACAACCCGTGGGACCTCGATCGCATCCCCGGCGGTTCGGGCGGTGGCTCGGCGGCATCCGTCGCGGCCTTCGAGGCGCCACTCGCGCTCGGCAGCGACACGGGTGGCTCGATCCGCCAGCCCGCGCACGTGACGGGCACCGTCGGCGTCAAGCCCACGTACGGTGCGGTGAGCCGCTACGGCTCGATCGCGCTCGCCTCGAGCCTCGACCAGATCGGCCCGGTCACGCGCACCGTGCTCGACGCGGCCCTGCTGCAAGACGTCATCGCGGGCCACGACCCGCACGACTCCACCTCGATCGCCGAGCCCTGGCCGTCCATGGCCGACGCGGTCCGGCGGGCGGATGTCGCGGGCGTGCGCATCGGCGTCGTGAAGCAGCTCGACTCCGACGGCGTGCAGGCGGGCGTGCGTTCGCGCTTCCACGAGGCGCTCGCGCTCCTCGAGCGCAACGGCGCCGAGATCGTCGAGATCGACGCCCCGAGCTTCGAGTACGCCATCGCCGCCTACTACCTGATCCTTCCGGCCGAGGCCTCCTCGAACTTGGCGAAGTTCGACTCGGTGCGCTTCGGCCTCCGGGTCACGCCCGAGGGCGGCGGCACGGTCGAGCAGGTCATGGCGGCCACGCGCGAGGCGGGCTTCGGGCCCGAGGTCAAGCGCCGCATCATCCTCGGCACCTACGCGCTGTCGGCCGGCTACTACGACGCCTACTACGGCAGCGCCCAGAAGGTGCGCACGCTCGTGCAGCGCGACTTCGACGCCGCCTTCGCGAAGGTCGACGTGCTCGCCACGCCGACCGCGCCGACGACCGCGTTCAAGCTCGGCGAGAAGCTCGACGACCCGCTGTCGATGTACCTCAACGATGTCGCGACGATTCCCGCGAACCTCGCGGGCGTTCCCGGCATCTCGCTGCCCGCCGGCCTCGCGCCCGAAGACGGCCTGCCGGTCGGCATCCAGTTCCTCGCCCCGGCGCGCCAGGACGCGCGCCTCTACAACGTCGGCGGTGCGCTCGAGCGCCTGCTCGAGGCCGAGTGGGGGGCGCCGCTGCTGAGCCGCGCACCCGATCTGTCTTCGCACGAGATGGCTGCGGCCGAGGAAGGTGCGCTCTGATGGCCCGCGCAGCACTCATGGACTTCGACAAGGCGCTGGAGCTCTTCGAACCGGTCATCGGTCTCGAGGTCCACGTCGAGCTGAACACGACGACCAAGATGTTCTCGTCGGCGCCGAACCCGGCGAACTCGGCATTCCACGACGCAGCACCGAACACCCTCATCACGCCCGTGTGCCTCGGCCTGCCCGGGTCGCTGCCGGTCGTGAACGAGCAGGCCATCCGCTCGTCGATCTCGCTGGGCCTCGCGCTCGGCTGCTCGATCGCCGAGTCGAGCCGGTTCGCCCGCAAGAACTACTTCTACCCCGACCTCGCGAAGAACTACCAGATCTCGCAGTACGACGAGCCGATCGCGTTCGACGGCGAGGTCGAGGTCGAGCTCGAGAACGGCCGTATCTTCCAGGTGCCGATCGAGCGTGCCCACATGGAAGAAGACGCGGGCAAGCTGACGCACATCGGCGGTGCCACGGGGCGCATCCAGGGCGCCGAGTACTCCCTCGTCGACTACAACCGCGCCGGCGTGCCGCTCGTCGAGATCGTCACGCGCCCGATCTTCGGTGCCGAGGCCGACGCCCCCGCGCTCGCGAGCGCGTACGTGTCGATCATCCGCGACATCGCGCTCTCGCTCGGCATCTCCGAGGCTCGCATGGAGCGCGGCAACCTGCGCTGCGACGCGAACGTCTCCCTGCGCCCTCGCGGTGCGGAGAAGCTCGGCACGCGCACCGAGACGAAGAACGTGAACTCGTTCCGCTCGATCGAGCGCGCGGTGCGCTACGAGATCCAGCGCCAGGCTGCCATCCTCGCCGACGGCGGCTCGATCACGCAGGAGACGCGTCACTGGCACGAGGACACCGGCACCACGAGCGCGGGCCGTCCCAAGTCCGACGCCGACGACTACCGGTACTTCCCCGAGCCCGACCTGCTGCCCGTGGTGCCCTCGCCTGAGCTCATCGAGCAGCTCCGGGCCGAGCTGCCCGAGCCGCCGGCGGCCCGACGTCGCCGGTTGAAGGCCGAGTGGGGCTTCACCGACATCGACTTCCAGGGCGTCGTGAACAGCAACCTGCTCGTCGAGGTCACCGAGACGGTCGCCGCGGGTGCCACGCCCGCGGCCGCGCGCAAGTGGTGGACGGGTGAGCTCGCCCGCATCGCGAACGCGCAGAACGTCGATGCCGCCTCGCTCGCCTCGCCCGCGCACGTCGCCGAGCTCGCTGGTCTCGTCGAAGCCGGCACGCTCACCGATCGCCTGGCCCGCCAGGTGCTCGAGGGCGTCATCGCCGGCGAGGGCTCGCCGCAGCAGATCGTCGACGCCCGCGGCCTCGCCGTCGTCTCCGACGACAGCGCGCTCATCGCCGCGATCGACCAGGCGCTGGCCTCGCAGCCCGATGTGCTCGAGAAGATCCGCGACGGCAAGGTCCAGGCCGCCGGCGCGGTCATCGGCGCCGTCATGAAGGCCATGCAGGGCAAGGCCGACGCCGCGCGCGTGCGCGAGCTCGTGCTCGAGCGGGCGACCGCGCAGTAGGCTCGCCGCCGCTCGAACGTGCGGGCGGTGCCTCGACTCCGGTCGGGCACCGCCCGTCGTCGTCGAGGCGGCTCGCCGCGGCATCCGCCGCTCGCCGCGGCATCCGCCGCTCGCTGCGGTATCCGCCGCTCGCCGCGGCATCCGTGGCTCGTCGCTGCTCGTCGCTCTGTCGTCATTCCCGCCGACGGTGGAGCATCGCGCGCACTCCCAGCGCGTTCGAGGCTGCGAACCCTAGGCTGGTCGTCCCCTGAACGATTGGCGGGCACACATGGGATTCTTCGATCGACTGTTCGGCGCACCCGACGACCGCACCTCGCAGCCCCCGCGGCCGATTCCGCGGGCCCGGCCCCAGTCCGAAGACGAGCGCGCCGTCGAGCGCTACCGATACCTCCTCCGCACCGCACCGCCCGAGTCGATCGAGGCGGTGCACGCCGAGGCGTTCGCGAAGCTCACGCCCGAGCAGCGCGCGCAGGTCTACCGCGCGCTGGCCGAGCAGGCGCCCCCGGGCGAGCGGGTCCTCTCCGATGAGCCGTCGGCGCTCGCGCGGGCCGCGACGCGCGCCGAGCTGCGCGCGCCCGGCACGATGGAGCGCACGTTCCAGGCGACGGATGCCGCGAACGGCCGCCTGGCCTACGGCGGGCCCTCGTTCGGCTCGATGGTCGGCAGCTCGATGCTCGGCACCGTGGCCGGCGTGGTGGTCGGCTCGATGATCGCGCAGGCGTTCCTGCCCGGGCCAGACTTCGGCGGCGACGTCGCGGGCGAAGGCGGTGCCGGTTCGGCAGACGGCGGCGCCGACGCATCTGCCGACGGCGGCTTCGGCGGCGATCTCGGAGGCGGCGATTTCGGCGGGGACTTCGGCTTCTGAGCGCGGTCCCGAACCTCCCGTCGGCCGCATGACGGTGGCTGCGGGTATGGTCGCAACGTGAGCAAGCAGGACGGCTCGTCGAGGCAGGTCACCACGGGGCCCGTCGATGATTCGGCGACCCCGATCCTCCACGTCGACATGGATGCGTTCTTCGTCTCGGTCGAGCTGCTCTCGCGGCCCGAGCTGCGTGGCAAGCCCGTGCTCGTCGGCGGCACCGCCGGTCGAGGCGTCGTCGCCGCGGCAAGCTACGAGGCCCGCCGCTACGGCGTGAACTCGGCCATGCCCATGTCGGTCGCCCTGCAGCGGTGCCCGAACGCGATCGTGCTGCAGGGCGACTACCCGTCGTACTCGACGTACTCCAAGCGCGTCATGCAGATCTTCGGCGAGATCACGCCGCTCGTCGAGCCGCTGTCGATCGACGAGGCGTTCCTCGACGTCTCGGGCGCGCGCCGACTCCACGGCACGCCCGCCGAGATCGCGTGGACCATCCGCGAACGCGTCCAGGCCGAGACCGGGCTGACGTGCTCCGTCGGGGTCGCCGCCACGAAGTACGTGGCGAAGGTGGCGTCGAGCCGTGCCAAGCCCGACGGCATGCTGGTCGTACCCGCGCACGAGACGGTGGAGTTCCTGCATCCGCTGCCCGTGTCGGCACTGTGGGGCGTCGGCCGTGTGACCGAGGAGTCGCTGCTGCGGCTCGGTCTCCGCACGGTCGGCGAGGTCGCGGCGATGCCGCCCGACGTGCTCGAGCGGGCGGTCGGTCCAGCACTCGCGGCCAGGCTCACGCACCTCGCGCGCGGTGAAGACCCCCGCGCCGTGCACACGACCCGCGTCGAGAAGAGCATCGGGCACGAGCAGACGTTCGGCCACGACCTGGTCGATCCCGTCGAGATCCGGCGCGAGCTGCTGCAGTTGTCGGGCAACGTCGCCGTGCGCCTGCGCAAGGCCGGGCTCGTCGCGCGCACGGTCTCGCTGAAGCTCCGCTACGGCGACTTCCGCACGCTCACGCGCTCGCGCACTCTGGGCGAGCCGACGGATGTCGCGCGCCGCGTCTACGACGAGGCATCCGAGGCGCTCGTCGGGCTGATCGGCGACGGCCAGCGCGTGCGGCTCATCGGCGTGCGCGCCGAGAACCTCCGCGAGTCCGGATCGGGTGCCATGCTCTGGGATCCCGACGAAGAGTGGCGCGACGCCGAGCGCACGATCGACCAGGTCTCTGCGAAGTTCGGCCGGGGAGCGCTGCGTCCGGCGTCACTCGTGCAACGCGAGCGCGATCGGCAGCAACGACGCGACGCACGGGCCGCGTCCGCCGCGGCGAGGGGGGCATCCGAGGGCGCTGCGCAGCCGAACCCCGGTCGCCGGGGCGGCGACGGCGACGAGCCGTTCGACCCGACGGCGGCCGGATGGGGCTGGTAGCCGCGGCGCGGCACGGGTAGCGTTGCCGCATGGCTGAACTCGTACTGGACCTGGCTGATCGCGTCGCAGGCGTCGGGGTGAAGACCGCATACGGCGAGAAGATCGAGATCGAAGGCGTCGAGGTGGTGCCCGTGGCGCTCGGCTACTACGCGTTCGGCGGGGGCAACGGCACGGGCGATGCCACGTCGAACTTCACGGGCAGCGGGAGCGGCGGCGGCGGGGGCGGTCTGTCCGTGCCCCTCGGCGCCTACGTCGGCGACGGCGGGCGGGTGAAGTTCGAGGCGAACCTCATCGGACTGGTGCTGGTCGCGACGCCGTTCGTGTTCGTCGTCGGCCACGCGCTCAAGTCGGTGATCCGCGCGCTCAAGCGCTGAACGGCTTCGCCTCCGACCCGAGAAGGCTGAGCGCTCGTCGTCGACGACGGCGGTGTCCGTCGAGCGTGAACGCCGACGGCCCGTGCGTGTACGCTGGTGCACGAACACGGGAGTCCGGTGAGCCGGGCTGAGAGGAAGGTTCTCAACCTTCGACCGTCGAACCTGATCTGGATCATGCCAGCGCAGGGAGGCATCCACATCTCAACAATCCCGTGCCGCTTTCCTTCCAATGAAAGGGCACGCCAGTGCACAACACCTCCACCGATTCCGCCGCGGTCGCCGCGGCATCCGGAACCTTCGTCACGACCTCGCCGCGTCTGCGCTGGCGGGTCGTCGACATCGTCGTGGCGAGCGTCATCGGCGTCGCCGTAGGCGTCGTCTTCTGGGCCTGGGGCGTCGTCTGGGGCCCGATCTCGGCCCCGATCGAGGCGCTCCTGCCCGGCCTTCAGGCCGCGCCGGCCGCGGTGTGGGTCATCGCAGGCGTGCTCGGCGGGCTCGTGATCCGCAAGCCGGGCGCCGCGCTCTATACCGAGCTCGTCGCCGCGGTGGTCTCGGCGCTCATCGGCAGCCAGTGGGGCGGCCTGCTCACCATCGAGGCGGGACTGGTCCAGGGCCTCGGCGCCGAGCTGGTCTTCGCGATCTTCCTCTACCGCAACTGGCGGTTCCCCGTGGCGCTGCTCGCCGGCGCCGGCGCAGGCCTCGCGATGGCGATCAACGACCTCGTGCTCTGGTACGCGGGTGCCGCGCCGTTGTTCGCAACGGTCTACACGGTCTCGGCGGTCATCGGCGGTGCGCTCATCGCCGGCGGCCTGGCGTGGCTCGCGGTCCGCGGTCTCGCACGTGCGGGCGCCCTCGACCGGTTCGCCGCCGGGCGCGAGCTGCGGACGGTCTAGTGTCCGTGCGCGGCGAAGCGTCCGCGCCCGCCGTGTCGGTTCGCGCACGCGGATGGGGGTGGCGTCACGGCGGTCGGCGCCACCCCGCCGTGCGCGATCTCGACCTCGCGATCGGGCCGGGGGAGCGCGTCCTGCTCCTCGGCGCGTCCGGGGCGGGCAAGTCGACCCTGCTGCACGGTCTGGCGGGCGTCCTCGGGGGCGACGACGAGGGCGAGACGCTCGGGGAGCTGCTGCTCGACGGTCGGCACCCTGCCGCGGCTCGCGGCCGCGCAGGTCTCGTGCTCCAGGATCCCGATGCGCAGGTCGTCATGGCCCGGGTCGGCGACGACGTCGCGTTCGGTCTCGAGAATCTCGGGGTCGCGCGCGACGAGATCTGGCCGCGCGTGCGCGCCGCACTCGACGCCGTCGGTCTGAACCTGCCGCTCGACCATGCCACGGCCGAGCTGTCCGGGGGGCAGCGTCAGCGGCTCGCCCTCGCCGGCGTGCTCGCGATGCGTCCGGGCCTGATCCTGCTCGACGAGCCGACGGCGAACCTCGACCCCGATGGGGTCCGCGAGGTGCGCGACGCGGTCGGAGCGGTCGCCGTCGCCACGGGGGCCACGCTCATCGTCGTCGAGCATCGCGTCTCGACGTGGTTGCCGGTCGTCGACCGCGTCGTCGTACTCGGAGCCGCGGGCGGCGTGCTCGCCGACGGTCCACCGGAGCAGGTGCTGTCCGAGCGGGCCGACGATCTTCGTGCGGCGGGCGTCTGGCTGCCCCATGACGTGCCGTGGCGCGCCCCCGAGTCGACGGCCGGCACGCGGCATCCGCTGCTCGAGGCCTCGCACCTCGACATCGGTCGGGTCGCGGGGGTCGCGGTGCAGCGCGGGGTCGACCTGCGGGTCGACGCCGGCCGCGTGCTCGCGATCGTCGGTCCGAACGGCGTGGGCAAGTCGACCTTGGCGCTAACCCTCGCGGGCCTGCTGCCGCCGCAGGACGGGCGGCTCGCGGCATCCGACCTGGTGGCACGGGGTCTGCGCAGCGAGCCGTGGCGCTGGCGCTCGCGCGAGCTGCTCACCCGCATCGGCACGGTCTTCCAGAGCCCGGAGCACCAGTTCGTGGCCGGATCGGTGCGGGCCGAGCTCGAGGTGGGTCCGCGGGCGCTGAAGCTCGGCGAGGCAGAGCGACGCGCGCGCGTCGACGAACTGCTCGAGGCGCTGCGCCTCGAGCACCTCGCGGGAGCGAACCCGTTCACGCTGAGCGGCGGCGAGAAGCGACGACTCTCGGTGGCCACCGCGATCGCGACGCGACCACGACTGCTCGTGCTCGACGAGCCCACGTTCGGGCAGGACGCCTCGACCTGGCGCGAGCTCGCGAAGCTCCTCGTCGGGCTGCGCGACGACGGTGTGGCGCTCGTCGCGGTGACGCACGACGAGGTCTTCGTCGACGCGATCTCCGATGAGCGGTTCGAGTTGCGCGTGCAGGCCGCCGACGCGTCGACCTCCGCCCCCTCCGCCGGTGCGAGAAGGGGTGCGCGCCGATGAGCATCGCGAGCATCCGGCCGGGTCTGCCGCTCGCCCGGGTCAACCCCGTGGCCAAGGTGGCCGCAACCGTGCCGCTCAGCATCGTGCTGATCCTCACCCTCGACGTCGTCTCGGCGAGCGTCGCGATCGTGTGCGAGATCCTCGTGTTCACGCTCGTCGGGCTCGGCGGTCTGCTCTGGTCGCCGCGAACCCTGCCCGTCTGGATCGCCGCACCGCTCACCGGTGTCAGCATGGTGCTCTACGGCGCGCCGTCGGGCGCCGTCCTCTGGGAGTTCGGGCTCATCCACGTGACCGAGGGCTCCGTGCAGATCGGACTCGCCACGACGGCCCGCGTGATCGCCATCGCGTTGCCCGCGGTCGTGCTGTTCCTCACGATCGACCCCACCGATCTCGCCGACGGCCTCGCCCAGACCCTCCGCCTGCCCGCCCGGTTCGTCCTCGGGGCCCTCGCCGCCCTCCGCCTCGTCGGATCGTCGATCGACGACTGGCGAACGCTCCACCTCGCCAGGCGTGCGCGCGGCATCGCCGATCGCGGGGTTCTCCGGCGCTCGCTCGGGCAGGCGTTCGCGATGCTGGTGCTCTCGATCCGCCGGGGTGGCACCCTCGCGACGGCCATGGAGGCTCGCGGCTTCGGCGCCGACACCGAGCGCACCTGGGCGAGGGCGGCGCACTTCGGCCGGGTCGAATGGATCGTCATCGTGGTCGGATGCGTCGTCGCCGCGGTGTCGGCGACGGTCGCCGTCACGACGGGGAGCTGGAATGTCGTCTGGTCGTGACCCGGTCGGCGCGGAGCGCCGACCGCCGGGCGCGGCCGTGCAGGCCGTTCGCGCGGCCGTCCGCGGCATCCACCGGCCGATCGTGCTCGTCGACGGGCCGAGCGGCGCGGGCAAGTCGACCTTCGCCGACCTGCTCGTGGCCGACTGGTCGGGGCCCACGCCCGATCTCGTGCGTCTCGACGACGTCTACCCCGGGTGGCACGGCCTCGATCCGGCGGTGAGCGCGCTTCGGCGCGACCTCGTCGCGCCGTGGCTTCGGGGGGCGCCCGGGCGCCGTCGCGGCTGGGACTGGGCGGCGAACAGCCCGGGAGCGGTGACCTCGCTGCGCCCGGGCCGTGCGCTCGTCATCGAGGGGTGCGGTGCCCTCGGCACCGTGGCCGGCCTCGCCGTCGAGACCGGCGCGCGCACGCCGGTGCGCGTCTGGGTCGACGCACCGTACTCGGAGCGGCGCCGACGCGCGCTCGCGCGGGACGCGGGCGCCTACGACCCCTACTGGGATCTCTGGGAAGCGCAGTGGCGCAGATACCTGCACCGCATGGCGCCGACCTCCGCCCCGGTGATCAGGGTGCGGATGCGCTGAGCGGGTCTCTCAGGAGCCCTCGCTCAGCCCTGCGCCTCGATGAAGGCGTTGATGACCGGGAACGGGTGCGTGAGGCGCCAGATCGGACCGGGATCGCGGATCTCGGTCGACAGCCGCAGTGGCGAGGACACTTCGTCGGCGCCCGTGGCGACCGTCACTCGGCCGACGTCGCGAGCGCTGGACGACGTGGTGAACGGTTCGACGCTGATGCTCGCCTCGCCGATCGACGAACCCCACGGCGCCTCGGCGCGGTCGACCGTCGCGACGAGGTCGGACGAGGTGCCCCACGCCGACGTCGCCGTCGCGTAGGCAGTTCCCTGAGCGATGACGGTCACGGGCGCGGCCGAGGCCGAAAGCGAGGCCACCGCCGCCTCGATGGCCGGATCGAGCGTCTCGTAGTCGGGCATGAGGAGCATGACGCCGATGGCGCGAGTCGGCGCATCGGCTCCGTTGACGCGGATCTCGGTCGTGAACACCGACGAGAGGCCGGCCTGGTCGGTGTAGCTCCGGGTTATCTCGCGCACGCCGTCGCTGCTGTCGCGGTCGACGAGGTCGGGCGCGCTGTGCGATCCGAGCACGGCCTTGCCCGGGTCGTCGAGCATCGCCGCGAGGCTCGGGTCGTCGAGCACGAGTGCCGTGAGCCTGGCGAGCTCCTCGGTCGTCGTCACGTTGTCGCCCGAGAGCCCCGTGGTGTCGGCGACCGTCGTCGACTCGAAGCCCGCGTCTGCGAGCCACGCGTTCGCACCCTCGACGTAGGCGTCGACGGTGCCGAACGCCCAGCGGGCGAGCGTGTCGGCGTGATTGTTGCTCGACGTCAGCAGGATCGCCCGCACGACGTCGCGCTCGCTCCACGAATCGCCGGGGGAGACCTGCAGGGCGCGCGACCCGTCGGCCTCGTAGCGCAGGTAGTCGGTGTAGTCGGCCGGCCCGATCTTGATCAGCGGGCCCTCGCCGTCACCGGGCGCGGGCAGCGGCAGCGACTCCAGCGTCGCCAGCACCGTGACGAGCTTGGCCGCGCCGCCCATGGGCACGACGGCCTCGTCGCCAGCGGTCGCGAGCACGCTCGCCTCGCCGCCGTCATCGAGCACCGCGAGCGCGCTGGCGCCCGACTCGGGCAGGGTGAGCGGCGCGGACGCCGGAAGCTCTGCGGCACCGGCGACGGTCTCGACGGTGACCGCGGGAAGGGGGCCGAGCAGCATCGCGGGCGCGTACACGCCGATGCCGAGGATCGCGAAGGCGCCGATGACGATGCCGATCACGCGAGCGGGGGAACTCATGGATTCAGCGTACTGGCGCCCACGTCACGCCCAGCCCAACTCGTGCAGCCGGTCGTCGTCGATGCCGTAGAAATGCGCGATCTCGTGGACGAGCGTGATGTGGATCTCGTCGCGGAGTTCGTCTTCATCGTCGCAGATCGCGAGCAACGGCTCGCGGTACAGGATGATGCGGTCGGGCATCTCGCCCATGCCGTAGCGGTCGCGTTCGGTGAGCGCGTAGCCGTCGTAGAGGCCGAGCAGATCGAGCGAACCGTCTTCGGGGCGGTCTTCGACCACGAACACGACGTTCTCGAGCCCGTCGATCATGTCGTCGGGCAGTTCGTCGAGTTCATCGACGACGAGGGCTTCGAAGGCTTCGGCATCGAGCTGCACGGACGGCTCCGATCGACGGCGGCGGACCTTCGACTGCGAATCGCAGTGAATCCGCATTCATTGGGGTGAGTAACGGGGCTTGAACCCGCGACCTCCTGGACCACAACCAGGCGCTCTACCAACTGAGCTATACCCACCATGCGCCTGTTCGACTCGCGATCAGGCAACTCGACGAGCTTACTACACCTTGACGTCGAATTCGTTCACGACGGCCTCGGCGATGTCATGGAGCTCTGCGCTCGTCGGTCCGGGGTCGGCCACGAAGACCGCGCGGCGGTAGTAGCGCAGCTCGCGGATCGACTCGAGGATGTCGGCGAGGGCGCGGTGTCCGCCGTTCTTCGCGGGCGACTGGAAGTACGCGCGCGGGTACCAGCGGCGTGCGAGCTCCTTGATCGAGGAGACGTCGACGTTGCGGTAGTGCAGGTGCCCGTCGAGGCGCGGCATCTGCTTGGCGAGGAATGCGCGATCGGTGCCGATCGAGTTGCCGGCGAGCGGCGCCTTCTGCTCTTCGGGGATGTGCTTCAGCACGTACTCGAGCACCTGGTACTCGGCGTCGGCGACGGTGACGCCGTTCGGGATCTCTTCGATCAGACCCGACTCGGTGTGCATGTTGCGCACGAAGTCGCCCATGTTCTCGAGTGCGCTCGCGTCGGGTCGGATCACGATGTCGAGACCCTCGTCGACGGGGTTGAGATCGTAATCGGTGATCACGACGGCGATCTCGACGAGCTCGTCGACCTCGAGGTCGAGGCCGGTCATCTCGCAGTCGATCCAGACCAGTCGGTCGCTCGCTGTTGCCATGCCCGCGAGTCTACCGGTGCGCTCCGACACGGGCGGATGCCGCGTACGCGCGTTCGCGGCGCACGTCGGGTCGTGCTTCGGTGCCCCCGGCAGGAATCGAACCTGCGACCGACAGATTAGAAGGCTGCTGCTCTATCCGCTGAGCTACGGGGGCCGGTTCGCCAAGCTTACCGGGATTCGTGGTGCTACCCCTCGACGGGCACCTCGGTGTCGTCGTCGAGCCGGCGTGCCGCGGCATCCGGAGCCCGCTTCCTGAGCGCGAGTCCGACGAGCGGGAACATGAGCACCGAGAGCATCCCGGCGCCGACCAGTGCGGCGGCGGTGCCGGAATCGAGATCGCCGGTGTCGACGCCGATGGCGGTGACGGCCACGATGATCGGCAGGCCCGTGGCGCCGAACAGCGCGGTCGCCGCGATGGTCCAGCGGTCGGCGCCGACCGGTGCGGCGAGGATCGACGGGAGGCCGCGCACGACGAGGAGCAGCAGAAGGAACACCGGAACCAGGGCGAGCGTCGCGGGGTCGGCGAGTGCCTCGAGGTCGAACGTCACCCCCGTCATGATGAAGAACACGGGCACGAGGAATCCGTAGCCGATCGCCTCGACCTTCGTCTCGAGGAGTGTGCGGTCGGATTTGGGAGCACCCGAGATGAGCACGCGGTAGAGCACGCCGGCGGTGAAGGCGCCGAGCAGCATGTCCAGGTCGAGCACGATGCTGAGCGCGAGCAGGGCGACGAGCACGAGCATCACGAGGCGAATGCCGAACTGGGCGCTCGTGTGCATGGTCGCGGTGATCACCACGTGCAGGCGATTGCCGTGGCCCTTGGCCGCGACGTAGATCGCGATGCCGGCGATGAGCACGAACACGACCAGCACGATCGCCGAGATGCCGGGGTCCCTTCCCGAGAGGAAGAGCGAGATCGCGAGCAGCGGACCGAACTCGCCGATGGCGCCGAGTGCGATCACGGAGAGGCCGAAGGGGGTGCGCAGGTCGCCGGCGTCTCGGAGGATCGGCATGACCGTGCCCAATGCCGTCGAGGTGAGCGCGATGCCGATGAACGCGGCGGCGGGCAGGTCGGGCGCGAGCAGCACGGCGATGCCGAACCCAGCGGCGAGCGAGACGATCCAGCCGATCGCCGCCCTCGTGAGCGGTCGGCCGCGGATCGTCCGGAAGTCGATCTCGTTGCCCGCGAGGAAGAAGAGCATGGCGAGCCCGAGGTCGGAGAGGAGCTTGACGAAGTCGTCGGGCTCGATCCAGTCGAGCACTGCGGGCCCGAGCAGGATGCCGAGCACGATCTCGAACACGACGAGCGGCACGGCGACCCAGATGCCGACCGCCCGCACGAGCAGGGGTGCGGCGACCGCGACCAGTGGGATGAGCACCATGGTGCCGATCGAGATCTCCACGTGAACCCCCTCGTCGCGGGGGCCGTGAGCACCCCCGCCCGATGCTATCCAACGGGTGCGGACGCACCGGCCTTCGGCGCGACGGACTCTGGGGCGCTGTGCGTAGCGCCGTCGAAACACGCCGGCGGTATCGTCGTCGCATGCGAGACCTTCAGGCGGGCATCATCGCCGAACTCAACGTCAAGCCGTCCGTCGAGCCCGCCGAGGAGGTGCGCGCCCGCGTCGAGTTCCTCAAGGACTACCTGCGCACGACCGGCGCCTCCGGGCTCGTGCTCGGCATCTCGGGCGGCCAGGACTCCTCGCTCGCCGGTCGGCTCTGCCGCATCGCGGTCGACGAACTCGTGGCCGAGGGGCTCCCGTCGCGGTTCGTCGCGGTCCGTCTTCCCTACGGCGTCCAGCACGACGAGGCGGATGCCGCGCTCGCCCTCGAGTTCATCGAGCCGCAGGAGACGGTGACCTTCAACATCCGCCAGGGCGTCGACGGCCTCGCAGCGGACTTCGCGGATGCCGCCGGCACGCCGATCAGCGACTTCGGCAAGGGCAACGTCAAGGCGCGTCTGCGCATGGTCGCGCAGTACGCGCTCGCGGGGGAGGGCGGACTGCTCGTGGTCGGCACCGACCACGCGGCCGAGGCGGTGACCGGGTTCTTCACGAAGTTCGGCGACGGCGGAGCCGACGTGCTGCCGCTGACCGGGCTCACGAAGCGTCAGGGCCGCGCCCTCCTGCAGTACCTCGGAGCGCCCGACCGTCTCTACCTGAAGACGCCGACGGCCGACCTGCTCGACGGCGACCCCGGGCAGGCCGACGAGGCGAACCTCGGCCTCGAGTACGCCGACATCGACGCGTTCCTCGAGGGCGAGGAGATCGACGCCGCCGTCGCAGAGCGCATCGAGGCCCGGTTCCTGCAGACCCGGCACAAGCGCACCGTGCCCGTCTCGATGTTCGACGAGTGGTGGCGCTGAGGCACGGTTGCGCCCCGCCCGACCGCCGGTGACTGCGCCGGTGACATGACCGAGGCCCCACCCGATCCGGGTGGGGCCTCAGCCGTGGTGGTCGTGGGCGCTCAGGCGCGCGCGTCGTCGAGCGGCTGCGTCGCGGGCTGCGCACCCGACTGGGTCGGAGTCGGTGCCGTGTCGCGAGCCGGTTCGGCAGGCGTCGAGATCTCGGTGGCCGAACGGTACCGTTCGTGGTGCTGCTCGGCGACCCAGGTGTCCTGTTCCTCGAGCGCGGTCTGCTCGGGCTCCTGCCGCTGCGCACGCCAGCGCACGAGGTCGTTCTGGAACTGCTTGCGCGCACGCGACGGGTGCCGCTGCCAGTCGAGCAGACGGTCGCGGAACTCGGCGACCGCGGGGTCGAGCTGGTAGCCGAACGTCGCCGAGGCGCGCTTCAGCTCGTGGAGCTGGTGCGCAGCCCAGTTCGCCGCGACATCCGAACCGCGGATCGGCAGGAGACGCACGTGGATGTCGGCCTGTCCGACCGTGCGGTCGGCGAGCACCTGCTCCTGCGGCGTGAGCGAGTTCCAGACGGAGGCCTCGGTCGCCGCGTCGACGAGCGCCGCGATGGCCGCGGTCTTGATTTCGCGGTCGCGCTGCGCGACGAGCCGCTTCACGGCGCTCGTCGCGATCCACGCGCTGAGCAACGCCGTGACCACGACCGCGAAGACCAGCACGGCGGCCGTGAAGACGGTCGACTCCGCCTCGCTCGAGGTGAGCCATGAGATGAGATCGTTCCACCACTGCATGTGCAGAGGCTAACGGCTGCCGCGGCATCCGCCCGTCATCGTCGTCGGCGCGCCCGATGGTGCGCCGCGGGTTCTCCGCGGGCGCACCATCGACGGACGGAGCGCTCAGCCCAGGCTGGTGCCGTGCGCGGCGAACGGCTCGATGCGGGCGATCTCGTCTTCGGTGAGGGCGGGCGCCTCGAGGGTCGCGACGTTCTGCTCGAGCTGGGCGACGCTGGAGGCGCCGATGAGCGCGCTCGCGACGAGCGGCTGACGCAGCACCCACGAGAGCGCGAGCTGCGCGATGCTCTGCCCGCGCTCGTCGGCGATCTCGGCCAGGCCGCGAACCCGCTCGAGGTACTCGGCGCTGATGCGGTCGGGGGAGAGGAAGCGGCTCGTCGCGGCGCGCGAGTCGGCCGGCACGTCGCCCGAGAGGTAGCGGTCGGTCAGCAGGCCCTGCGCGAGCGGCGAGAACACGATGCTCGCCGCACCCACCTCTTCGAGGACGGGGAAGAGCCCCTCTTCGATGTGGCGGTCGAACATCGAGTAGCGCGGCTGGTGGATGAGGAGCGGGACGTTCGCGGCCGCGAGCGCTGCTGCTGCGGCGGCCGTCTGCTCGGGGGAGTAGTTCGAGATGCCGACGTAGAGCGCCTTGCCCTGACGAACGGCGCTGACGAGCGCCCCCATGGTCTCTTCGATCGGCGTCTCGGGGTCGGGGCGGTGCGAGTAGAAGATGTCGACGTAGTCGAGCCCGAGGCGGCCGAGGCTCTGGTCGAGCGACGCGAGCAGGTACTTGCGCGAGCCGTGGTCGCCGTACGGGCCCGGCCACATGTCGTACCCGGCCTTCGACGAGACGATGATCTCGTCGCGATACGGCGCGAGGTCGGTCGCGAGGATGCGACCGAAGTTCTCCTCGGCACTGCCGTAGGGCGGGCCGTAGTTGTTCGCGAGGTCGAAGTGCGTGATGCCGAGGTCGAACGCGCGGCGCACGATCGCGCGCTGCGTGTCGAGCGGCCGGTCGTGGCCGAAGTTGTGCCAGAGGCCGAGCGAGAGCGCGGGCAGCTTCAGCCCGCTGCGGCCGATTCGGTTGTACTGCATGGTGTCGTAGCGCGTCGGTGCTGCCAGATAGGTCATGCCTCGACTCTATTCGCGGCCGCCGACGACTCGTCCTCCCCGACGGTGCCGTGCGCGCAGATCGGCACAGATCGACGCTCAGCCCATCGACCGGCGACCCGATCCGGCGAGGGTTGGGCCACGCGGCATCCGGACCTGAAACGGCACGAGGCATCCGGATGCCGCGGCCCGGCCTCGCCCGGGCCGCTCGACCTCTCGCACCATCGCCGCCCGTGCCACCGACATCCGCATCATCGAACTGGAGCAGACATGACCGACAACATCACCGTGATCGGAGCCGTGGGCAGCGACCCGCGCGTGCACACGACCGCACAGGGGCTCACGATCACCTCGTTCCGCCTCGCCTCGACGCGCCGAATCTTCGACCGCCTGAAGGGCACCTGGGAGGACGGCGACACCAACTGGTACACGGTCTCGACCTTCCGCCAGCTCGCGAAGAACGCGTCGTCCTCGATCCGGCGGGGCGACCGCGTCGTCGTGCACGGCCGGCTGCGCCTCCGCGCATGGGAGAGCGGCGAGAAGTCCGGCACCGCGATCGAGATCGACGCCGAGGCGGTCGGCCACGACCTCACCTGGGGCACCACGACCCTCTCGAAGACGCGCGCATCGGGTGCGTCCGGCGGTGCGGATGCCGCGGCGGCCGCCTCGTCGACCGGCATCGCCGAGGGGTGGCCGACCGATCCCGCCGACGTCGCGGGCGATGCCGACGAGCGGGCGGCGGCCGCGTTCGCCTCGGACCGCGAGGCGGAACACGACGACGCCGACGGCGATCGCGACCTCGAAGCGCCGGTCGACGAGCGTGCTGTCGCCCTCCCGTTCTGACCGGCATCGAACCGCCCGCAGCGCCTAGACTCGCCTTCGGATGCTTCCGAGGCATCCCGATGGGGGAACGATGGCACGGCACAGCGCTTCCGCGGCCCTGGCGATCGCCGGGGCCGCGTTGTTCGTCGCCGTGCTGACCGGCTGCACCGCGTCGCCGACGCCGACGCCGAGCCCGTCGGCGTCGCGTCCGCAACCGACCGGTGAGGCGACCACGGCGCCCGTCGGCCTGCACCCCGACTTGCCGGCCGCCGACAACCTGCCGTTCTTCGACCAGGTGAACCAGCAGGTCGTCGCCGCGAACGCCGCAGCAGGGGGCCGCGATTTCATCGACGCGCTCGTCGCGGCCGGGTTCGATCGTGCGGCGATGCAGGTCACGTCGGATCAGACCACCCTCGGCACGCCCGCCGATTCGGTGCAGTTCTCGGTGCTCTTCAACGACGAATGCCTCGTCGGACAGTACGGCCCGAAGTCGGGCGGCTACCACGGACTCGTGAAGCCCGCCCTCGGCACGGGCGGCTGTCTCATCGGGCAGACACGACCCATAGACTGGTAGGCGACATGGCGGATTACATTTACTCGATGGTGCGCGCCCGCAAGGCGGTCGGCGACAAGGTCATTCTCGACGACGTGACGATGGCGTTCCTCCCAGGGGCCAAGATCGGCGTCGTCGGCCCGAACGGTGCCGGTAAGTCCACGATCCTCAAGATCATGGCCGGACTCGACCAGCCCTCCAACGGCGAAGCGAAGCTCACCCCCGGCTACTCGGTCGGCATCCTGATGCAGGAGCCCGTGCTCGACGAGACCAAGACGGTGCTCGAGAACGTGCAGGAGGGCGTCGGCGAGATCAAGGCGAAGGTCGACCGCTTCAACGCGATCTCGCTCGCGATGGCCGAACCCGATGCCGACTTCGATGCGCTGCTCGCCGAGATGGGCACCCTCCAGGAGGCGATCGACGCCGCCGACGCATGGGACCTCGACTCCCAGCTCGAGCAGGCGATGGACGCCCTGCGCTGCCCCCCGGGCGACGAGCAGATCTCTGTGCTCTCGGGTGGTGAGAAGCGCCGCGTCGCGCTCTGCAAGCTGCTGCTGCAGAAGCCCGACCTGCTGCTGCTCGACGAGCCCACCAACCACCTCGACGCCGAGAGCGTGCTCTGGCTCGAGCAGCACCTCGCCAAGTACCCCGGCGCCGTGCTCGCCGTCACCCACGACCGGTACTTCCTCGACCACGTCGCCGAGTGGATCTGCGAGGTCGACCGCGGTCGCCTCTACCCCTACGAGGGCAACTACTCGACCTACCTCGAGAAGAAGCAGGAGCGTCTCTCCGTCCAGGGCAAGAAGGACGCCAAGCTCGCCAAGCGCCTCGCCGAGGAGCTCGACTGGGTCCGCTCGAACGCGAAGGGCCGTCAGGCGAAGTCCAAGGCGCGTCTGGCCCGCTACGAAGAGATGGCGACCGAGGCGGAGCGCACGAGGAAGCTCGACTTCGAGGAGATCCAGATCCCCGCGGGTCCGCGTCTGGGCGACATCGTGCTCGAGGTGAAGAACCTGAAGAAGGGCTTCGGCGACCGCACGCTCATCGACGGCCTGAGCTTCTCGCTGCCGCGCAACGGCATCGTCGGCATCATCGGCCCGAACGGCGTCGGCAAGACGACGCTCTTCAAGACCATCGTCGGACTCGAGCCGAGCGACGCCGGCAACGTCAAGCTCGGCGAGACGGTCAAGATCTCGTACGTCGACCAGTCGCGCGGCGGCATCGACCCGAACAAGACCCTCTGGGAGGTCGTCTCCGACGGGCTCGACTACATCCAGGTCGGCAAGACCGAGGTCCCGAGCCGGGCCTACGTCTCGACCTTCGGCTTCAAGGGCCCCGACCAGCAGAAGCGCGCCGGCATCCTCTCGGGCGGTGAGCGCAACCGCTTGAACCTCGCGCTCACGCTCAAGCAGGGCGGCAACCTGCTGCTCCTCGACGAGCCCACCAACGACCTCGACGTCGAGACCCTGTCGAGCCTCGAGAACGCGCTGCTCGAGTTCCCCGGTTGCGCCGTGGTCATCACCCACGACCGGTGGTTCCTCGACCGCATCGCGACGCACATCCTGGCCTACGAGGGCACCGAGGAGAACCCGTCGTACTGGCACTGGTTCGAGGGCAACTTCGAGTCGTACGAGGCCAACAAGGTCGATCGACTCGGCCCCGACGCGGCGAAGCCGCACCGCTCGGCGTACCGCAAGCTCACGCGCGACTGATCGGCCGATCATGCGCCTGCATGTGCCCACCCCGCTGCGTTGGAGCGATCTCGACGCATACGGGCACGTCAACAACGCCCGGATGCTGAGCCTCCTCGAGGAGGCTCGCATCCAGGCGTTCTGGGTCAACGACGACGGCACCGCCGAGCACGCCGTCGGCGCATCGACGGCCGTGATCGACGCGACGCCCGGATCGAGCACGCTGTCGCTGATCGCCCGGCAGGAGGTCGAGTACCTCACGCCGATCCCGTACCAGCGACTGCCGCTCGACATCGAGCTGTGGATCGGCAACCTCGGCGGCGCGAGCCTCGAGGTCTGCTACGAGGTGTTCTCGCCGGTGGGCGTCGAGCCGCGCGTGCTGCACACCCGGGCCGCGACGACGATCGTGCTCGTCGACGCGGCATCCGAACGTCCTCGACGCATCACCGCGGTCGAGCGCGACGCGTGGACGCCGTACCTCGAGGCGCCCGTCTCGTTCCGCCGGCGCTGAGCCGCGGCAGCTCGGGGACGCGATCACCTCGAGCCGGGCGCGACGTCGTTCGACCGCCGTCCACCGCCGTCGAGCTCCGTCACTTCTCGAGCGGGGTGTCGCTGTACGAGCCCTCCCAGACGGCTCGGCTGCCCGATTCGCCGATGCGCACGACCGTCCAGATCGCGCCGACGGCGACGATCACCGCAGCCAGCGTCAGCACGACCCCCACGATGACGGTCGCGGTGCGGCTCACGCCGGCAGCGCCGCGCGCTCCTGGGGCCGACTCGGAGCCGGAGGCGGCGGCACGGCGTCGCGCGAGCATCGTGAAGACCTGCCACGCGGAGACGAGCACGGCGACGCCGAGCACCGCGTACAACCACGGCACGATGTCCTCGCCCTGCGCGGTGTGCGCCTCGATGAGCGGCGCTTCGGGCACCCGCGCCTGCAGCCACTTGCCCGCCTCGACGGTCACGAGGCCGAGCGGCACGAGCAGCACGGCGGCGACGAGCGACGGGATCCACAGCACGCGGCGTGCACCCGGCCACACGGCGAGCACCACGAGCAGCAGCGCGATCACCGGAACGGCGATCACCACCGCATGCACGAGGAGCACGTGCAGCGGCAGTCCCTGGAAGACGTAGTCGACGCCGTCCATGCTCAGGACGCGGCGACGATGCGATCACCCGAGACGGCGACCGCGATCGGTGTGAGCGGATCGATCGCGGGCCCGTGGATCACTTCGCCCGTGGCCGCATCGAAGCGGGAGCCGTGGCAGGGGCAGTCGAACTCCGCTCCGGCCGCATTCACCGGGCATCCCTGGTGGGTGCAGATCGCGCTGAAGCACACCACGGCACCCGCGGTGGGCTGGGCGAGCAGCACGCGTTCGCCGTCGAGCGTGGCGGCCAGGCTCCCGCCGACCGGGACGTCGGCGAGGGCCGCGATGTCGGCACCCGTCGCGGGCTCGTCGGGCCCGGTCGATTCCGCCGGCGGTTCGTTCGTGACCTCGGGTGTCGTCGGCGTGGACGCGGACGGCGCCACGGACGGAGAGGAGGCCGGCGGTGACGAGGGCGCGCAGCCGGCGAGCACGAGGGCGCCGCCGAAGGCCCCCGTCGCTCCGAGGGTGAGGATCGTGCGTCGGGTCGGTTCGGTGACATCCGCCATGAGGACTCCTCGTTCGCTCCACGTCGCGCGACTTCGCGCTCCAGCCATTGTGGAACGGAACCCCGCCGGAAGCGAGTGTCGGCGCGCGGCCGTCGAGTGAATCCCGAGCCTCGGGGAGCGGATGCGAGGGTGCGGGCGCGATGCTGCGGACGTCAGTGCCCGCCGGGTGCGCGCACCATGCCCTCCTGCGCGACGCTCGCGACGAGCACGCCGTCGCGGGTGTAGATGCGACCGATCGAGAGACCACGGCCGCCCTGCGCCGACGGCGACTCCTGCACGTACAGCAGCCATTCGTCGACGCGCGCGTCGCGGTGCCACCACATGGCGTGGTCGAGGCTCGCGACGCGGAGCCCGGGCGTCGCCCACGGTATGCCGTGCGCGCGCAGCACGGGCTCGAGGATCGAGTAGTCGCTCGCGTAGGCGAGCGCTGCGCGGTGCTGCTTCGGGTCGTCGGGCAGACGGCCCACCGCCTTCATCCAGACGGCCTGCCGAGGCACCTGCTCGCCCTCGACGCTGAGGTAGATGGGCGAGGGGATGTGGCGCACGTCGAACGCCCGCTCCGACGACCAGAACTGGGCCATGGCGTTGTCGAGGTGGCCGATGAGATCGGCGGTCGAGGGCAGCGACTCGGGGTCGGGCAGGTCGGTCGGCATGTCGACCTGGTGCTCGACGCCCTCGTCTTCGGTCTGGAACGACGCGATGAGCGAGAGGATCGGCTCGCCCTTCTGGTAGGCGTGGGTGCGCCGGGTCGAGAACGACCGCCCGTCGTGCAGGCGGTCGACCGAGAAGGTGATCGGGTGGTCGACGTCGCCGGGGCGCAGGAAGTACCCGTGCATCGAGTGCAGCACCCGAGCCTCGTCGACGGTGTGCATCGCGGCGATGAGCGACTGCGCGAGCACCTGCCCGCCGAAGACGCGCCCGAGCGGCATCCACTGCGACGGCCCGGTGAAGATGTCCTCCGTCGTACGAGCGCCGGTGTTCGTCAGGCGGAGCGTGCTCAGCAGGCCGTCGATGGGTCCGTTCATGGGGTCTCCGATATCGCTCGAACGCTGGCTGCGGCATCCGTCGGGCGCGTGGGAACCGCACGCGGCGCGCAATTGGTAGTTTAGACAGCAGATGGTCTCTCAATTCACGCTTGCCGACAGCCTCTCGCTCGGCGATCTGCACACCTACCTGCAACGCGCGGGCCGGGTCGAAGACGGGTCGGTACGACTCATCGCCGGCTCCGGCATCCTCGCGGTGTACACGGCGATCCTGTACCCCCGCGGCATCCTCGACGAGAGCCCGACGGTGCTCGGGCTCCGTACGTTCTCACTCGTCGACACCGACGACTTCGACTCGGTCGTGCCGATGCGGTCGCTCGTCGATCGCATCGTGCGGGCTCGCGGCGAGCTCGGCGAAGACGACGAGTCGCGCCCCGTCACGATGTCGCGCCCGCCCGAGGTCAACACGGTCACGTGGGCGGGCATCTCCCCGCCCCGTGGCGGGTGGCGTCCGCTCGGCGAGACGGATGCCGCGACGCTCGAATCCGCGGCCCGCGCCGGCATCGACGAGGTCGCCGCGGCGATCCCGGCCGGCACGGGCGAGCAGCTCGTGCAGCGCGTGCGCTCGGAGGTCTGGGGGCGCGGCGTCGACGGCATCGAGTACATCCCGACCGGCGCCGCCTTCGCGGCGTTCAGCCTCGGCTTCCTGGGCGACGACGAGGTGCGCCTCTTCGAGACGGGCCCCTGGACCCGCCTCAGCTCGCGGCGCGGGCACGTGCTCGTGCGTCGCAAGCCCTGGACCCTCAAGGCGTAGCGCGAGCGGCGGCCGTCGATCGACTCGCCCGAGAGCGAACCGACCGACGGCGTACGGGTCAGCCTCTGGCGACCGCGCGGCCGGCGGTGCGCCCGGTGAAGAGGCACCCGCCGAGGAACGTGCCCTCGAGGGCGCGGTAGCCGTGCACGCCGCCCCCGCCGAATCCGGCGGCCTCGCCGACGGCGTAGAGGCCCGGGACGGGGGCGCCGGAGGCGTCGAGTGCCTGCGCATCGAGGTTCGTCTGGATTCCGCCGAGGCTCTTGCGCGTGAGGATGTGCAGCTTGACCGCGATCAGCGGCCCGGCCTTCGGGTCGAGGATGCGGTGCGGCGTCGCCACGCGGATGAGCTTGTCGCCGCGGTACTTGCGGGCGCCGCGCACCGCGGTCAGCTGCAGGTCTTTGGTGAACTCGTTGTCGACCTCGCGGTCGCGCGCGACGATCTCGCGCTCGATGTTGGCGGTGTCGAGCTCGACCTCGGGCGAGAGCCCGCGCATGCCCGCCAGCAGTTCGTCGAGCGTGTCGGCGACGACGAAGTCGACGCCGTGCTCCTTGAACGCCTCGACCGGGTCGGTCGCGCCCGAGCCCAGGCGCTGCGCCAGCAGCTTGAGGTCCTTGCCGGTGAGGTCGGGGTTCTGCTCACTGCCCGAGAGCGCGAACTCCTTCTCGATGATCTTCTGCGTCAGCACGAACCAGGTGTGCTCGTATCCGGTGGTCTGGATGTGCTCGAGCGTGCCGAGCGTGTCGAATCCGGGGAACAGCGGCACCGGCATCCGCTTGCCCGACGCGTCGAACCAGAGCGACGAGGGGCCTGGCAGGATGCGGATGCCGTGCATCGGCCAGATCGGATCCCAGTTCGTGATGCCCTCGGTGTAGTGCCACATGCGGTCGCCGTTGACGAGCCGCGCGCCCGCCTGCTCGCTGATGCCGAGCATGCGCCCGTCGACGTGGGCGGGAACGCCCGACAGCATGTGCGACGGCGGCGTGCCGAGACGCTCGGGCCAGGCCTCGCGCACGAGGTCGTGGTTGCCGCCGATGCCGCCCGAGGCGACGATCACGGCCGGGGCTCGCAGCTCGAAGTCGCCGACGACGTCGCGGTTGCTCGATTCGCCGCGCCCCGCAGCATCGGGAGCGAGCACCGCACCGCGAATCCCGACGACCGCGCCGGACTCGACGACGAGCTCGTCGACGCGATGCCGGTGCTTGAACTCGACGAGGCCGGCCGCCTCGCCAGCCTTCACGCGTGCGATGAACGGGGCCAGCACGCCCGGCCCGGTGCCCCACGTGATGTGGAAGCGGGGCACGGAGTTGCCGTGGCCGATGGCGTTGTATCCGCCGCGTTCGGCCCAGCCCACGATCGGGAAGAAGCGCACGCCCTTCTGGTGCAGCCATGCGCGCTTCTCACCCGCCGCGAAGTCGAGGTACGCGTCGGCCCACTTGCGGCCCCACTCGTCTTCGTCGCGGTCGAAGCCCGCGGTGCCGTCCCAGTCCTGCCGTGCGAGGTCGATCGAGTCCTTGACGCCCATGCGGCGCTGCTCGGGGGAGTCGATGAGGAACAGGCCGCCGAAGGACCAGTGCGCCTGCCCGCCGAGGCTGGCCTCGGGTTCCTGGTCGACGATGAGCACGCGCTTGCCCGCATCGACGAGCTCGGCGGCGGCCACGAGACCGGACAGCCCCGCTCCGACGACGATCGCGGCGGGTTCGGGGCGGCCAGCGGGTTCTGGGCGCACGGCGGGGGTTGCGGGCACTGGGGGACTCCTTCGTCTCACTCGTGTGCGGCTCGGGCGCTCGAGGGTCGGGTCACTCCTCGAACGTGTTCACCATCGCGAACGCCGCACGCTGAAGATAATCCCACAGAGTCTCCTCGGCGAGCGGCGGCAGGTCGAGCGCGTCGACGGCCGTGCGCATGTGCGCCAGCCAGCGGTCGCGCGCGTCGGGGTTGACCTTGAACCCGGCGTGCCGCATGCGCAGGCGCGGGTGTCCGCGCTGCTCGCTGTAGGTGCCCGGTCCGCCCCAGTACTGCTCGAGGAAGAGCAGCAGTCGCTCCTCGGCCGGGCCGAGGTCCTCTTCGGGGTACATGGGGCGGAGCACGGGGTCGTCGGCGACGCCCTCGTAGAACACGTGGACGAGCTTCTCGAACGTGGGCCTGCCGCCGACGGTCTCGTAGAACGAGGCCCCCAACGCCGAGCCGTGCTCGCTGCCCCGGAGCGGCACCGAGGCGGGAGGCACGGCGGAGACGGGGACGGATGTCGGTGGCACGCGCTCGTCGTCGGTCACGATGGGGCTCCGGGGGTCTTCGGCGGGTCGGTGGGGGGAAGGGTCGGGGGCTTCGGGGCGACCTTCGCGCGCTGGGCCTTCTTGGCCTTGGCGGTCGACGCCTTGACCGCCTCGTTCGTGAGCACGGCGTTCGGCGAGGTCTTCGGCGGCTTCGCACCCTTGACTCGGGTGGCCCCGTCGAACCCGGTGAGCACGACCGAACCGAGGCTCGGCAGCTTCAGGCCCATGCCGTCGACGGCGTGCTTGAGTCGCACGCGAAGTTCTCGGGCGACGTCGTCCTTCGACGAGGTGCGCACCTTCACGACCACGCGGAGCACCATGGCGTCGTCGGAGATCGACTCGAGGCCCCAGATCTCGGGGCGTTCGAGGATGCGGGCGCGCCACTTGCTCGACTGCGCGAACTCGTTCGCGGTCTTCAGGAGCTCCGACTCGAC
The DNA here is from genome assembly GCF_009749385.1 of Agromyces allii. Taxonomy (GTDB): domain Bacteria; phylum Actinomycetota; class Actinomycetes; order Actinomycetales; family Microbacteriaceae; genus Agromyces; species Agromyces allii. The sequence goes on from NZ_WBIN01000002.1 coordinate 86,495, forward strand.
CTCGTCGACGTCGGCGTCGTACGGCACGGCGAGGTCGACGATGACGCGCGCCCAACCCTGCGACATGTTGCCGACGCGGAGGATCTCGCCGTTGCGCACGAACCAGAGCGTGCCGTTGACGTCGCGCACCTTCGTGATGCGGATCTGCACCTCTTCGACGATGCCGGTCGCTGGTCCGAGATCGACGACGTCGCCCACGCCGACCTGGTCCTCGACGACCATGAACAGTCCGTTCAGGACGTCTTTCACGATGTTCTGGGCGCCGAAACCGAGGCCGGCGCCGATCGCGGCCGAGAGCAGTGCGAACGAGCCGAGGATGCCCGGGTCGATGGTGCTCACGATCATGAGGGTCACGATGATGAACAGGGTGACGTTGACGACGTTGGTGAAGACCGACCCGAGCGTGCGGGTGCGCTGCACGACGCGGACGGCCGCGAGCGGCGAGGCCTGCAGGGCCTGCGTGTCGGTGACGTCCTGCTTGCGCTTGACGCCCGAGACGATCTGGCCGACGACGCGCTCGATGACGAAGTGCAGGATCCAGCGGACGAGGAGCGCGACCGCGATGATCACGACGATCCGGATCGTCGTGCCGACCACGGTGCCCCAGTTCTCGGCCCAGTACGAGGTGAAATCGGTCCAGACGTTCATCGGGCGCTCACCTCGGTTCGGTGGGCGATCGGGGTTCGGGGAAGGGTGTTGTCGAACATCGAAGCGAGTCTACGCAGCGTCGTCCGGGAGTCAGCCGAGCGACTCCGCGTCGCGCGCCCTGGCGCGCAGCGCGCGTTCCAGTTCGTCGAGCTGTTCGGACACGAGCCGGTGCAGGGGCGCCGGAGCCGGATTCGCGGCGAGCCAGGCGCGGGCGGCATCGGCGACCTCGTCGGTGACGAGCGGGGCCGGGAACAGCCGCTTCACGACGAGCGAGGCCATCGTGAAGCTCCGCTCGGCCCAGACCCCCTGCAGCATCGCGAAGTACGCGTCGACGCTCGAGGCGAGCAGCGCCGGCGTCGACGTGCGACGCCAGCCGTCGGCGAGCGCCCTGGCGAGGTCGTTCGAGAGGTCGGCCTCGGTCGCGACACGCTGCCACGCGGCATCCTTCACCGCCTGATCGGGTCGCGCGGCTCGCGCCGTCTCGGCCAGTCGGCGGCCCTTCGCCGTGTCGTCGAGTGCGAGCGCCGCGGCGATCTCGTCGTCGATCACCTCATCGGATGCCGCGACGAGCGCGGCGCGCGCGATCACGATCTCCCAGCGCAGGTCGAGGTCGACGTCGAGCCCGTCGAGCTTGATCGAGCCGTCGAGCAGGCTGCCGAGCACGTCGGCGTGCGCGGCGGAGCTCGCGAGCTGCGTGAACGCCTTCACGAACTGGAGCTGCGCGTCGGAGGCGGGATCGGCGAGCTCGGCGAGCGCCCAGACCGCGTCGCCGGCCTCGGCGGCGATGCGCTCGCGGTGCTCGTCGGCGAGGTACCGCGAGAGCGCCGTCTCGAGGCGGGTGAGGGCGAGCCCGCGCGCCGAGGACTGGTTCTCGTGGCCGACGCTGCCGATCACGAGCCGAACGAAGTCGGTCGCGGCGAACTCGGCGTCGCGCACGGCGTCCCAGGCCGAGCCGAGGATCACCGCACGGGCGACGGGGTCGCCGAGGTCGCTGAGCCGCTCGATCGCCGTGGCGAACGAGACGTCGTCGAGGCGCACCTTGGCGTAGGTGAGGTCGTCGTCGTTCACGAGCAGCAGGTCGGGGCGGGTGAGGCCGACGAGTTCGGGCACCGGCGTCGAGGGGCCGTCGACGTCGATCTCGAACCGGTGCGTGCGAACGAGCCGGCCGGACCCGTCGTCGGCGGCGTCGCCCGAGTAGCAGCCGATCGCGAGACGATGCGGCCGGAGCGTCGGATGCGAGTCGGCGGCCGTCTGCTCGACGACGGCGGCCGTGATCGTGCCCGCGTCGTCGGTCTCGAGCACCGCCCGGAGCGTGTTGACACCAGCGGTCTCGAGCCACAGCTCGGACCAGCGGGTGAGGTCGCGCCCGCTGGCGCGCTCGAGTTCGTCGAGCAGGTCGCGGAGCGTGGCGTTGCCGCCCGCGTGCGCCAGCAGGTAGGCGCCGACGCCCTGCTGGAACGCCTCGAGTCCGACCCAGGCGACGAGTTGCTTCAGCACCGACGCGCCCTTGTCGTACGTGATCGCGTCGAAGTTCACCTCGACGTCGGCGAGCGACTCGATGGGCGCCACGATGGGGTGCGTCGACGGCAGCTGGTCCTGCTCGGCGGCATAGGTCTTCTCGTCGCTCGCGAACGTCGCCCAGACGCCGGTGAACTCGGTCACCTGCGAGGTTGCGAGCGTCGACGCCCAGGTCGCGAACGACTCGTTCAGCCACAGGTCGTTCCACCAGCGCATCGTGACCGAGTCGCCGAACCACATGTGGCTGAGCTCGTGCAGCACGACGATCGCTCGCTGCTCGCGCCGCGCATCGGAGACCCGGGAGCGGAACAGGTAGTTCTCGTTGAACGTCACCGCGCCGACGTTCTCCATGGCGCCCCAGTTGTACTCGGGCACGAAGATCTGGTCGTACTTGCCGAACGGGTAGGGCACGCCGAACGCCTGCTCGTAGAACGCGAGCCCCGCCTGCACGGTCTCGAACATGACCTCGGGCTCGGCGTACTGCGCGAGCGAGGCGCGCGTGAAGAGTCCGAGCGGGATGTCGCGGCCGTCGGTGCTCGTCGCGGTGCCGCGCCACTCGGCGTAGGCGCCCGCGACGATCGCGACGATGTAGCTGGAGATCACGGGGCCGGTCTCGAAGGCCCAGACCGCGCAATCCGTGGTCGAGGGAGTGCTCGATGCGGCAGGGACCGGCGCGGGCGTCGGCGCGTTGCTCAGCACGACCCACGACGCGGGGGCCGTGATCGTGAACCGCACCGCGGCCTTGAGATCGGGCTGGTCGAACACCGCGTAGACGCGGTTGGCCTCGGCGACGGCGAACTCGGTGTAGAGGTAGACGGCGTCGTCGACGGGGTCGACGAAGCGGTGCAGGCCCTCACCCGTGTTCGTGTACGAGCACGTGCTCACGATGCGCAGCTCGTTCGAGGCCTCGAGCCCGTCGAGCGCGATGCGCCGACCGTCGGATGCCGCGGCCGGGTCGATGCTGCGCCCGTTCAGCGTGATCTCGTGCACCTCGCGCGTCGTCGCCTCGATGAACGTCGCGGAGCCCGCGACCGCCGTGAAGCGCACGACCGTCGTGGACGCGAAGCGTTCGCCGTCGCCCGTGAGGTCGAGCTCGACCTCGTAGGACACGTCGGCGACGATCGCCGCGCGCTCCTCGGCTTCGATGCGGGTCAGATCGGCAGCGGGCATGTGCAGGGCCTCCGTGTGGTCGTAGACACGCCAGCCTACTGAGTCGGCGTGCGCGGATCGTGGCTGTCGCGTGCTCGACGACGCGACGCGCCCCCGATCACCAGGACGGCGGATCGGGGGCGTGTCGTGCCTTCGGCCGGGGAGGTCAGGCGTCGCGTCGCTTCAGCAGCACGGCGGCGCCGACCGCGGAGGCGGCGACCCACCCGAGCACGATGAGCAGGTTCAGCCAGACGCCGAGCCCGTCGGCCGTGGCCTCGGCGGTCGTCGAGGTGAACATGTTCATGCCCGCGTTCGAGAGCAGGTACGGGATGAGGTCGTGCGCCCAGTCGGCGGGGATCAGCTGCAGCACGGTCGGCAGGAGCAGCAGCAGGCCGAGCACCGCGGCGATGCCACCCGCACTGCTGCGGAGCATGGTGCCGACGCCGAGCGCGAACACCGCGACGAGCGCGAGGTAGAGCGCACCGCCGAGCAGCGGAAGGATGACGGCGGGCTCGAGGAGGCTCGCCGAGACGCCGATGCCGGCGAAGATGGCCGACGAGAGTGCGAACGCCGCGAGGTTCGCCACGAGGCCCACGACGAACGTGGCGACGAAGAGCACGACGGCCTTGCCGGCCAGCGCAGGGAGTCGCTTCGGCACCGCGGTGAGCGTGGACCGGATCATGCCGGTCGTGTACTCGCCGCTGATCACGAGCACGCCGAGCACGCCCGCGACGAGCTGCCCGAAGTAGACGCCGAACACCGAGGACTGGAGCAGGATGCCGCCCTGCTGGTCGGCGGGCGCGATGCCGGCGTCGCCCTCGATCATCGAGACCATGCTGAGCGACATGATGAGCGCCATGCCGAGCGAGATCGCGATGACGATGAGGTACGACCAGGTGGTCGACCGCAGGCTTCGGAGCTTGATCGACTCGGAGCGGAGCACGCCCGCGAAGCTCAGTCTGGTCGCGCGGGCCGGCGTGGCCGTCGCTGCGGGCGGGGTGGTGAGCGCGGTCATCGGACGGCCTCCGTGCGGTATTCGACGGCGTCGGCCGTCAGGGCCATGTACGCCTCTTCGAGGGAGGCGCTGAGGGGGGTGAGTTCGTGGATCGCGAGGCCGTGCTGCGCGGCGAGGTCGCCGATGCCGGATGCCGGCATGCCGGTCACCTCGAGCACGCCCGCCTCGGAGCGGATGACGGCGACCTCGGGGGCGGTGAGCAGGTCTGCGAGCTGCGACGCGTGCGGCGAGCGCACGAGCACGCGCGATCGCGTTCCACCGGCGATGATGTCGGCGACGGGTGCGTCGGCGATGATCTCGCCGCGGCCGAGCACGATGAGGTGGTCGGCGGTGAGCGCCATCTCGCTCATCAGGTGGGAGGACAGGAAGACGGTTCGGCCCTCGGAGGCGAGGTGGCGCACGAACTGCCGGACCCACAGCACGCCCTCGGGGTCGAGGCCGTTGACGGGCTCGTCGAGGATGAGGGTCGCGGGGTCGCCGAGCATGGCGGCCGCGATGCCGAGGCGCTGGCCCATGCCGAGGGAGAAGCCGCCGACGCGCTTGCGGGCGACGGACTCGAGGCCGGTCAGCTCGATGACCTCGCGCACGCGGCTCGCGCCGATGCCGTGCGTGGCGGCCATCGCGAGCAGGTGGTTGTACGCGGAGCGACCCGTGTGCACGGCCTTCGCGTCGAGGAGCGCGCCGACCTCGTGGAGGGGCGCCCGGTGCGCCGCATACGGCTTGCCGTTCACGGTGACGCTTCCGGCGGTCGGTCGGTCGAGGCCGACGATCATGCGCATGGTCGTGGACTTGCCCGCGCCGTTCGGCCCGAGGAATCCGGTGACCTGTCCGGGTCGGACGGTGAAACTGAGGTCGTTGACGGCCGTCTTCGCGCCGTAGCGCTTGACGAGCCCTTCTGCCGTGATCATCCTTCAACGCTATGGGCGGCGCGGCGGCGGGACATCCGTCTGGAGAATGATTCGGGGCGGGCGGGCCTGGTCCTCGAGGACCACGCCCGCCCGCCCCGACTCGGCGGTGCCTCGTGCGCTACGCCTGCTGCGCGTCGCGCTCCTGGGCGATGAGGGCGCGGTCGACGCCGGCGAGGCGCTCGACGACGAGGCGTCGGAGTGCCGGAACGTCGGGGTGCGTCTCGAGCCAGGTGCGGCTCGCGTCGGCGAGTGCCCGGTTCGCGAGCGGCGACGGGTAGAGGCCGTCGACGAGCTTCTCGGCGATCGCGTAGCTGCGCGACTCCCAGACGGGCTCGAGCATCGCGAAGTACCGCTCGACGAACGCCTCGAGCAGCGCCGGGTCGGTCGCACGGACGAAGCCGGCCGCCGATTCGCGTACGACGGTGTTCGTGGCCGTGTCGACGTCGATGAGCGAGGCCCAGGCGCGTTCCTTGCCCTCGACGGTCTGGATCGCGGCACGCGCGTGCGCGGCCGACTGCTGACCCGTCGCCGTGTTGTCGTCGGCGAGGCGTGCGTCGATCTCGGCGTCGCCCGCGCGCCCGGCCGCGACGAGCGCGATGAGCAGGCGCCATCCGAGGTCGGTGTCGATCTCGAGGCCGTCGAGCTGCACGGTGCCCGCGAAGAGCCCTGCGAGGTCGTCGACGTGCGAGCCGTGCTCGGCGAGGCCGGCGAAGCTCGTCGCGAACTGGAACTGCGCGTCGCTGCCGGCGACGGCCTCCTGCGCGAGGCGCCAGAACCCGTCGGCGACCGCGCGGAGGGCGTCGGCCTGACGGGACGGCTCGGTGTACGCGCCCGCGGCGAGCGCCGCGTTCGCGAGCACGATGCGGAGCGTGGTCGACTCGGTCTCGCTCGCGATGTTTCCGAGCACGAGTGCGAGGTAGTCGCTCGCCCGGGTCTCGCCGTCGCGCGTGGCGTCCCACACGGAGCTCCACACGAGGGCGCGGGCCAGCGGGTCCTCGATCTCGCTCAGGTTCGCGAGCGCGACGCCGTGCGAGGCCTCGTCGAGGCGGATCTTCGCGTAGGCGAGGTCGTCGTCGTTCAGCAGCACGAGGTCGGGGCGTGCGAGCCCGACGAGCTCGGCGACCTCCGTGCGCTCGCCGTCGACGTCGAGCTCGACGCGGTGCTCGCGCACGAGCTTGCCGCCGACCAGGTTGTAGAAGCCGATGGCGAGGCGGTGCGGGCGGATCGTGGGGTAGTCGGCCGGAGCCGACTGCAGCACCGTGAACGCGGTGATCGTGCCCTCGGCGTCGGTCGCGATCTCGGGGCGCAGCGTGTTGACCCCCGAGGTCTCGAGCCAGAGCTTCGACCACTCCGAGAGGTCGCGACCGCTGGCGGCCTCGAGCTCGACGAGCAGGTCGGCGAGGGTCGTGTTGCCCCACTGGTGCTTCTGGAAGTACGCCGAGACGCCTGCGAAGAACGCGTCGATGCCGACCCACGCCACGAGCTGCTTCAGCACCGAGCCGCCCTTGGCGTACGTGATGCCGTCGAAGTTGACGAGCACGTCTTCGAGGTCGTTGATCGTCGCGACGATCGGATGCGTCGAGGGCAGCTGGTCCTGGCGGTAGGCCCAGCTCTTCTCCATGGAGTTGAACGTGGTCCATGCCTCGGTCCACTCGGTGGCCTCGGCCGTGGCGATGGTCGACGCCCACTCGGCGAACGACTCGTTCAGCCACAGGTCGTTCCACCACTTCATGGTCACGAGGTCGCCGAACCACATGTGCGCGAGCTCGTGCAGGATCGTGACGACGCGGCGTTCGCGGATCGCGTCGGTCACCTTCGAGCGGAACACGTACGCCTCGGTGAAGGTGACGGCGCCCGCATTCTCCATGGCGCCCGCGTTGTACTCGGGCACGAAGAGCTGGTCGTACTTCGGGAACGGGTAGGGCACGCCGAACTTGGCCTCGAAGTACTCGAAGCCCTGCTTGGTCTTCTCGAACACGTAGTCGGCGTCGAGGTACTGCGAGAGGCTCTTGCGGCTGAACACGCCGAGCGGGATCACGCGGCCGTCGGCGCTCGTGAGCTCGTCGCGGACGACCGCGTAGGGGCCGGCGATGAGCGCCGTGATGTAGCTCGAGATGCGCTGCGTGGGCTCGAACGCCCAGGTCTTCGCGCCATCGTGGGCGTCGACGGGCTCGGGGGTCGGCGAGTTCGACACCACCTCCCAGTGGGCGGGCGCGGTGACGGTGAAGCGGAACGCCGCCTTCAGGTCGGGCTGCTCGAACACGGCGAACATGCGGCGCGAGTCGGGCACCTCGAACTGGGTGTAGAGGTACACCTCGCCGTCGACGGGGTCGACGAAGCGGTGCAGGCCCTCGCCCGTGTTCATGTAGGTGCCGTCGGCCTCGACCACGAGCTCGTTCTGCGCGGCGAGGTTCGGCAGCTGGATGCGCACGCCGTCGCTGACCTCGGCGGGGTCGAGCTCGACCCCGTTCAGGGTGACGCGGTGCACGGCGGCGGTGATGGCGTCGATGAAGGTCGAGGCGCCGGCGGTGGCGTCGAACCGGACCGTCGTCGTGGTCTTGAAGACCTCGGGGCCGGTGGTCACATCGAGCACGACGTCGTAGTCGTGCACGGTGACGAGCGCCGCGCGCTCCTCGGCTTCGGATCGGGTGAGGTTCTCTCCAGGCACGTGGGCTCCTTCGCGGATATCTGCGCGGCTCGTGGCCGCGGGCAACGCGTTCCAGCCTAGCCCTCGCAACCGGCGCGGGCACGGCGCGTTCGCCCGCAGCGAGGGCGTTCCCGACACGGTGATCGGGGCGTGCGGATGCCGCGGCCCGACGTCGAGCGCACGGCGCCGTCCAGCGACGCCGCCGTCAGCGCTGCACGATCGAGAACACCGCGCTCACGAACGCCGGGAGCGCGGCGAGCACGGCGAGGCCGAGCAGCACGCGCCCGACGAGGACTCCGCGCCGCGACGCCCGGAGCTCGAGGAACCAGGGGAGCAGGCGCGGCAGCGCGAACGCGATGAGCGCGCCGACCGCGAGCACGACGCCGACCGGGAAGAGCACGACCGCGGCGATCAGCGGGGCGAGCGGGCCGGCCCAGCGTTCGCGCGAGACGAGCGGCAGGCTCCGTGAGAGCCGGCCGGCGACCGCCGCGAGGAACGCCCCCTGCAGCACCGCGAGCGCCGCGAACGCCGCGACCGACAGCCATCCGGGTCCGACCACGTCGAAGTCGACGTTCTCCGGCCGCAGCGGGTCGACGAACGGCGAGACGCCGACGAGCAGCAGCAGGCCGAAGACCGGTCCGCCGAGCCGTCCGCGCGGCAGCCACGGCTCGACGAGCAGGTAGAGCGCGGCCGAGGCGAAGGCGAACGGCAACGCGCCGAAGACGAGGTACGCCAGCGTGCCCTGCGGCGAGATCTCGCCCACGATCGCCTGCGCCTCGGTGATGCGGCCCTTCGCGTCCGGCGAGGTCGCGGCGAGCAGGCGCATGACGAGTCGTCCGCCCGCACCGGTGACGACGAGGCCGGAGAGGGTGCCCACCGCGGTGAACACCGTCGCCCACCAGACGTAGACCCTCAGCCCGGCGGCATGACGCGGCATCCATCCGGCGCGATCGGATGTCGCATCGGACGCTCGCGCGATGGCGGCGGGTCGCAGCGGCGGAATGAGGCGCTCGCGCGACCACCGCACCGCGATCGCGATGCCGGCGGCGACGAGCACCCCGCACACGATCATGAGGAGCATGCGGCCTCGATCCCGCGCGAGCACAGTCGCGCAGGCGAGTTTACGCCCGGGGCGCGACCGCCCGCGGCCCCCAGCGGTGGGGGCGCGTCATCGGCTCAGGCACGTCACCAGTCGGAGCGTGCGTAGTCCTTCAGGAACACGCCCGTGACGTCTTCGCCGGCCTCGCCGCGCACGATGGGGTCGTACACCCGGGCGGCGCCGTCGACGAGGTCGAGCGGGGCGTGGAACCCCTCCTCGGCGAGCCGCACCTTGGTCGGGTGCGGACGCTCGTCGGTGATCCAGCCGGTGTCGACGCTCGTCATGAGGATGCCGTCGGCCAGCATCTCCTTCGCGCTCGTGCGCGTGAGCATGTTCATGGCCGCCTTCGCCATGTTCGTGTGCGGGTGACCCGGTCCCTTGTAGCCGCGACTGAACACGCCCTCCATGGCCGAGACGTTGACGACGTAGGTTCGACGGGCGGGCGACGCGGCCAAGGAGGCGCGCAGCCGGCTGACGAGGATGAACGGCGCCGTCGTGTTGCAGAGCTGCACCTCGAGCATCTCGAGGGGGTCGACGTCTTGCACGACCGCGCTCCAGCTGTTCTCGTGGTGGAGGTCGGGCACGAGCCCGCCGGCGTCGATCGCCGTGCGGTCGGCGAGCCGGGCGAGCGAGCTCGACCCGGGTGCGAGCGCGAGCGCGGTGAGGTCGTCGGCGGTCATCGTGCCCGCGAACAGGCCTGACGAGAGCACGGGGTGGCTCGACACCGAGTCGGCGAGCGCGAGCGGGTGCGCGTCGTTCGTGTGGCCGAAGCTCACGAGCTCGGGCATCGGCCCGTCGGGCAGCGGCGAGGACTCGGCCTCGACGAGCGGCGAGTACGAGCCGGGGGAGCGGCGCACGGTCTGCGCCGCGTTGTTGATCAGGATGTCGAGCGGGCCCTGCGCCGCGACGTCGTCGGCGAGGGCGATGACCTGCGCCGGGTCGCGCAGGTCGATGCCGACGATGCGGAGACGGTGCAGCCACTGGTCGGCGTCGGGCATCGCCGCGAACCGCCGGGCCGCGTCGCGCGGGAACCGCGTGGTGATCGTGGTGTGGGCGCCGTCGCGCAGGAGGCGCAGCGCGATGTACATGCCGATCTTCGCCCGGCCGCCCGTGAGCAGGGCGCGCTTGCCAGTGAGGTCGGTGCGCGCATCGCGCTTGGCGTGGCTCATGGCCGCGCAGGTCGGGCAGAGCTGGTGGTAGAACGCGTCGACGAGCGTGTACCGCTGCTTGCAGATGTAGCAGGGGCGGGCGACGAGCAGTTCGCCCGCCGTGCGCGCGTCGGTGCCGCTCACGAGGTCGGCGCCACGGGTCTCGTCGTCGATGCGCGTCGGCGCGCCGGTCGCCGTCGCGGCGATGACCGCGCGATCGGCGTCCTGGATGACCTTGCGCTTGACCAGCCGCCGCGCGGCCTTGACCGACTTGAACATCTTGGCCGTCGCGTGACGCACGGTCTCGAAGTCGGGGTCGCTCTCGTCGAGCTCGCTGAGCGAGGCCAGCACGCGCAGCGTCGCCTCGAGGTCGGCGGCGTCGATCTTGGGCGCGCTGGAGTCGGCGTGGTCGGCGGAGGGCATCCGCTGATTCTACGGCGTGTCGTCCGACCATTGCCTGTGTGCGGCGCGCTCGGCGCAGCGCTCGTCGCCCCGCGGGCGCGACCCGGCCGCATCCACGGCCCGCCGCGGCATCCGCCCCCGGAGTAGCGTGACCGTATGAGCACCAGCACGGATGCCACGGCCTCGACGGCCGAGCGGTACCGCGTCTTCGCCGAGGTCGAGGCGCGAGGCATGTCCGCCACCTACGAGGCGTGGGCCCGAGGGGTGGCGACGGATGCCGCGGTGCAGGCCCTCATCGACGAGCTGCCGTCTCCGAAGCGACAGCCCAACTTGGTCTTCTCGGCGGCGCGCCTGCTGGGCGCCGAACCCGGCGCCTACCCCGAGTTCGCCGACTGGCTCGCCGAGCATTGGAGCGCGGTGCGCGAGGTCGCGCTCACCCATGCGACGCAGACCAACGAAGCGGCCCGCTGCGCGCTGCACCTGCCCGTGCTCGCCGGCATCGATGGGCCGATCGCCCTGCTCGAGGTGGGCGCTTCTGCCGGCCTCTGCCTGTACCCCGACCGGTACGGCTACCGGTACACCGGCGACACCGGCGCGGGCCCCGCGCGGCTCGACCCCGTCGACGGTCCGAGCGCCGTCGTGCTCGACTGCGCGGTGAGGGGCACGACGCCCGTGCCGATTCCCGCACGCATGCCCGAGATCGTCTGGCGCGCCGGCATCGACCTCAACCCGCTCGACGTGCGCTCGCAGGCGGACGTCGACTGGCTCGACGCGCTGGTCTGGCCCGAGCACGACGACCGGCGGGCTCGGCTCCGGGCCGCCGCCGCGATCGCCGCCGCAGACCCGCCGCGCCTCGTGGGCGGAGACCTCAACGAACAGCTCGCCGCGCTCGCCGCAGCCGCCCCGTCGGATGCGACGCTCGTCGTCTTCCACACCGCCGTGCTCATGTACCTCGACGACGAGGGCCGTGAGCGCTTCGTGGGACAGGTCGACGCGTTGCCCGGCCACTGGCTCTCCGTCGAGGGCCGGCGGGTCGTCCGAGGCATCCGGCTGCGGGACGATCTGCCCGACGAGTCCAGCGACCTCGTGCTCGCCCTCGACGGGGTGCAGCTCGCGTGGGCGCAGCCGCACGGGCGGGCGCTCACGTGGGCGCCGAATCCCTAGACTTGGCGCATGCGCATCCACATCGCGACCGACCACGCCGGCCTCGAGTTCAGCCGGACCCTCGTCGACCACCTGACCAACGCCGGTCACGAGGTGCTCGACCACGGCCCCACCGAGTACGACGCCCTCGACGACTACCCGGCGTTCTGCATCAACGCGGCGCTCGCCGTGGCCGCCGACCAGTCGGCCGGCGTGCAGGCGCTCGGCATCGTCTTCGGCGGTTCGGGCAACGGCGAGCAGATCGCGGCGAACAAGGTCGTCGGCATCCGCGCGGCCCTCGTGTGGAGCATGGACACGGCGATCCTCGCGCGCCAGCACAACGACGCGAACGTCATCTCGATCGGCGCGCGCCAGCACACGGTCGAAGAGGCGATCCGGTACATCGACGCGTTCATCGCCGAGCCGTTCTCGGGCGACGAGCGGCACGTGCGCCGCATCGCACAGCTCGCGGAGTACGAGACCACGGGCGACATCGCGGGCAAGGGCGTGAACCGCCCCGCGCCGACCGAGGCGTAGGCGCAGCGTGCCCGAGGGGCATTCCGTCCACCGCATCACCCGGCAGTTCGAGCGCAACTTCGTCGGGCACGTCGTGCGCGCCTCGAGCCCGCAGGGCCGCTTCGCGCAGGGGGCGGCCGATCTCGACGGCCGCCGCGTGACCGACGCGCGCGCCGTCGGCAAGCAGATGTTCCTCGGCTTCGAGGGCGACCGGTGGCTGCGCGTGCACCTCGGCATGTACGGTGCGTGGGACTTCGCGGGCGACATCCTCATGGACGCCACGATCGCGTCGGCGAACGGCCGCATGGGGCACACCAACCAGCGCGGCACGTTCCTCGACAAGCAGAATCCCGACGCGGTCGTCTTCGACACCGCGGGCGAGAACTCCATCACCTCGATCGGGGCGCCGCGGCGCACGCGCCTGCGCATGTCCGAGTCCGAGAAGGAGGGCGCGCGCCTCGAGACGTTCCCGCCCGAGCCGATCGGCCAGGTGCGCGTGCGCCTGCTCACCGACACGGTGTGCGCCGACCTCCGCGGGCCGACGGCCTGCGAGGTGCTCGATCCGGCGCAGGTCGAGGCGGTCGTCGCGAAGCTCGGCCCCGACCCGTTGCTCGACCCTGGGCCCGACTCCGAGGAGCGGTTCACGAGCGTCGTGCGTCGCAAGCCGACGCCGATCGGCCTGCTGCTCATGGACCAGAACGTGGTCGCCGGCATCGGCAACGTGTATCGCGCCGAGCTGCTGTTCCGGGCTCGCCTGAATCCGCACACCCCCGGTCGCCTCGTGCCCGAGGAGGTCGTGCGCGACCTGTGGCGCGACTGGGCGAAGCTGCTCGCGATCGGCGTCGAGACCGGGCAGATGATGACCATGGACGACCTCGATCCCGAGGCCTACCGGGCCGCCATGGCGAGCCGCGACGACCGGCACTGGGTCTACAAGCGCGAGGGCCAGCCGTGCCGCGTCTGCGGAACGAACATCGTGCTCGAGGAGATGGGCGCCCGCAAGCTCTACTGGTGCCCGAGGTGCCAGGCATGACGAACCGATCGGCGACGGATGCCGCGGCGCCGCTGCTCCTCGCCGGTGCGCGCCTTCCCGGCTCGCCCGAGCCCGTCGACCTGCACGTCGTCGACGGCCGCATCGCGTCGATCCGGCCGTCCGGCCACCCGGTCGAGCCGCGTGCCGACGATCGCGCCGCCGTTCGTCGCCTCGAGCTCGACGGGTTGTTCGTCGTGCCCGGCCTGCACGACCGCCACGTGCACGCCTCGCAGTGGGCCATGGTGTCGCGTCGACTCGACCTCGCCTCGGCCGAATCCGCGGCGGCGGTCGCGGCGCTGGTCGCGGCATCCGTCGACGAGGGCACGACCGAGGTGATCGGCTTCGGCTATCGCGACGGACTCTGGCCCGACCTCCCGACGCTCGCACAGCTCGACGCGGCCTCGGGCGAGGTGCCCGTCGTGCTCGTCTCGGCCGATCTGCACGCGTGCTGGCTGAACTCGGCCGCAGCCCGACGCCACGGCGTCCTCGACGCAGCCGGCACATCGGGCGTGCTGCGCGAGGACGACTGCTTCGCGCTGGTGCGCGAACTCGACGACATCGCCGACGACGTGCTCGACGGGTGGGTGGGCGAGGCGGCCGAACGCGCCGCCGCGCGCGGCGTCGTCGGCATCACCGACTACGAGATGCGGTGGAACCGCGACGACTGGGCCCGGCGGGCCGCCCGCGGCATCCGCTCGCTCAGGGTGTCGTTCGGCGTCTACACGCAGCATCTCGACCGCGCGATCGCCGACGGCCTGCGCACGGGCGAGGCGATCGACGGCACCGGCGGGCTCGTGCGCGTCGGCGGCTACAAGGTCATCACCGACGGGTCGCTGAACACGCGCACTGCGTGGTGCTTCGACCCCTACCCGGGTCTCGAGGGGCACGAGCACCCGTACGGACTCTCGACCGTGCCGTTCGACGACCTCGTGCCGCTCATGCGCCGCGCGTCCGAGGCGGGCCTCACGCCCGCGGTGCATGCGATCGGCGACCACGCGAACGCGCGCGTGCTCGATGCGTTCGAGGCCCTCGGCAGCGCCGGGTGGGCCCGTTGCGGGTCGATCGAGCATGCCCAGCTGCTCCGCCGCGAGGATGTCGCGCGCTTCGCCGCGCTCGGCGTCGTCGCGAGCGTGCAGCCCGAGCACGCCATGGACGACCGCGACGTCGCCGAGCGCTACTGGGCGGGGCGCACCGATCGCGCGTTCATGCTCGCGGAACTCGCCGCCGCGGGCGTCGAGCTCGCGCTCGGGTCCGACGCCCCCGTGGCGCCGCTCGACCCCTGGGTCGCGATCGCCGCGGCGGTCGGCCGTGCGCGCGACGGACGCGAGCCGTGGCATCCCGAGCAGGCGATCGAGGCGCGGATCGCACTCGCGTCGTCGACGAACGGCGCGGGCGCCGCCGTGCGCGAGGGGGCCGCGGCCGACCTCGCGGTGATCGAACTCGACCCGTTCGCGGCCGACGCCGACGCGCTGCGCACGATGCCGGTCGCCGCGACGCTGCTCGGCGGTCGCGTCACGCACTCGACCCTCGGGTAGGTCGGGGCGGGGGAAAACCCCCGCCTCGATCCGGGCGCCCGCCTGCTGGGGCGGCGCCGCGCGGTTCGCGAGGCTGGATCCATGCTCCAGACCCGCCTGCGCAGACCCGCCGCCACGCTCGGCAGTGCCATGGCCGCCCTCGCCGCCGGCGGCCTCGTCGCCCTCTCGTTCGCCGGCTGCGGCCTCGTCGCCCCGGGTCCGGTCGACACCGTGGGCGAGGTCGACTTCGAGACGCCCCTCGCGATCCCGCCCCTCGCCGAGTCGCACGTCGATGCCGAGGGCACCAGAGTCTTCGCCCTCGAGGCGCAGGCCGGCACGACCGAGTTCGCCCCGGGTGTCGCGAGCGAGACCTGGGGGTTCGACGGAGGCTACCTCGGCCCGACCCTCGTCGCCGACCGCGGCGAGCGCGTGCGCGTCGACCTCACGAACTCGCTCGACGAGGCGACGACCGTGCACTGGCACGGCATGCACCTGCCCGCCGCGATGGACGGCGGCCCGCACCAGATGATCGCGCCGGGCGGATCCTTCGCCCCGGAGTGGATCGTCGACCAGCCCGCCGCGACGCTCTGGTACCACCCGCACCCGCACGGCGAGACCGAGTCGCACGTCGCGAAGGGCCTCGCGGGCATGTTCCTGCTGCACGACGACGCCGAGCGGTCGCTCGGCCTGCCCGAGGAGTACGGCGTCGACGACATCCCCGTGATCGTGCAGGACGCCGGCTTCTCGGCCGAGGGCGTTCGCGAGGACACGCAGCGCGGATACGCCGGCGGGCTCGGCGACGAGCTCCTGGTCAACGGCACGCGCGGTCCGTACCTCGACATCTCGACCGAGCTCGTGCGCCTGCGGCTGCTGAACGCGTCGCCGGCGCGCACCTACGCCTTCGCATGGAGCGACGGCCGCCCGGTCGAGCTCATCGGGACCGACGGTGGGCTGCTCGAGGCATCCGTCGCCCTCGACCAGGTGCGTCTGTCGCCCGGCGAGCGCGCCGAGGTGCTGCTGCGCGTCGCTCCGGGGGAGCGCGTCGTGCTGCAGTCGCGCATGACCGCCGAGATCGCCGGCCTCGAGCCCGTCGTCGCCTCGATGAACGGGGGAGTCGACGCCTTCGACGTGCTCGAGGTGCGCGCCGGCGACGAGCTCGCGCCCGCGGCATCCGTGCCGGCCCGGCTCGCGACCATCGAGGACTTCGACCCGGCCGAGGTCGTGACCACCCGCACGTTCGAGCTCGGCGACAGCTTCGAGATCAACGGCGAGGCCATGGACATGGACCGCATCGACGAGACCGTCACCGTCGACACGCTCGAGCGCTGGGTCGTCGAGAACTCGAACGCCGTGCCGCACAGCTTCCACGTGCACGACGTGCAGTTCCGCATCGCGACGATCGACGGCGCCGCGCCGCCGCCCGAACTCGCGGGGTGGAAGGACACGATCTTCGCCGAACCCGAGACGAGCTACGAGCTGCTCATGCGCTTCGACGACTACGCCGACCCGAGCACGCCGTACATGTACCACTGCCACCTGCTGTGGCACGAGGATCAGGGCATGATGGGGCAGTTCGCCGTCGTCGAGCCCGGTCAGCGTGCGACGATGAGCGAAGGACCCCACCATGAGCACTGAGACGATTCCCGCCGACCGCGCCGCGAGCGAGGTCGCACCGACGGCGACGGATGCCGCACCGCGCCGCCGCGGCTACTGGCGCCTCTGGGCGGGCGTGCCCCGCGAGCTCGGGTTCCTCATCCTCACCATGCCGATCGCGATCCTCGGTCTCGTGGTCGTCTCGACGCTGTTCTTCACGGGCATCGGCACCATCGCGCTCGTCTTCGGCATCTTCCTCGTCGTCGCCGCGCTCGGCACGGCGCGAGGGTTCGGCGTGCTCGAGCTCCTGCGGCTCCGGGGGGCCGGCCGTCCGCCGATCGCGCAGCCGGTCTGGAACCGCAACGGGGGCGAGACCGGGTTCTGGCGGTCGCTGTTCACCCCGTTCGTCGACGGGCACTACTGGCTGTACCTGCTGCACACGGTCATCATCAATCCGATCGTGAGCATCGTGACCTGGAGCCTCACGATCACCTGGATCGCTGCGGCGCTCGGCGGCACGACGAGCTGGATCTGGCGCGGATTCATCCCCGAGTACGATCGCGACCTCTGGCTGCACGAGGTCGTGCTCGACTACCTGTTCCCGAACAACGCCTTCGCGATCGAGCCGTGGCTCGGCGAGACGGTGTTCGAGTTCGTCGTCGGGCTGATCTTCCTCGGCACGCTGCCGTTCGTGTTCCGCGGGCTGACCGTGCTGCACGACCTCATCGCCCGCGGCACGCTCGGGGCGTGGCGCAGCGAGATGCTCGAGGCGGAGGTCACCCGGCTCTCCGCGTCGCGCGGCGCCGCCGTGCAGGCCGAAGACGCGTCGCTGCGTCGGCTCGAGCGCGACATCCACGACGGGCCGCAGCAACGCCTCGTGCGCCTGCAGATGGACCTCGCGAGCATCGAGCGTGCACTCGACCGCGACCCCGAGGTCGCCCGCGGCATGCTCGGCGAGGCCCGTGAACAGGCCCGCGAGACGCTCGACGAACTGCGCGCGCTGTCGCGCGGCTTCGCGCCGCCGATCCTCCAGGACCGCGGGCTCGCCGTCGCGCTGGAGTCGGTCGCGGCGCGCAGCGTCGTCCCGGTCACGGTCGAGATCGACCTGCCGGCGGATGCCGCGCTGCCGGCCTCGATCGAACGCAACGTGTACTTCGTGGCCGCCGAGCTGCTGACGAACGCGGTCAAGCACGCCGAGGCGAGTGGCATCCGCCTGCGCGTGAGCCTGCGCGACACCGGGGCCACGGGGCGCTGGATCGACCTCTGGGTCACCGACAACGGGCGGGGCGGGGCATCCGCGGTGCCCGGCCACGGACTCGCCGGGCTCGACGAGCGCGTGCGCGGGCTCGACGGGGTGCTCGTCGTCGACAGCCCGGTCGGCGGGCCGACCTCGATCGGCGCGCACATCCCGTACGTCGCGCTCGCGGCATCCGAGCGCGCCTGATCGCACGCCGATGCGCGGGGCGGGGCAGGCTCGTCTCGAGACCCGGGACCGGCGCTCGATAGTGTGGGCGCATGACCGACCCGGCCACGCGCCCCCCGCTCCGCATCGTGCTCGCCGAAGACTCCGTGCTGCTGCGCGAGGGCCTCGTGCGGCTCTTCGGCGAGGCCGGGTTCGAGACGGCCGCGGCCTACGGCGACGCGGAGGCCCTGCTCGCCGATCTCGAGGCCACGGCCCCCGATGTCGCGGTGCTCGACGTGCGCATGCCGCCGACCTTCCGCGACGAGGGCGTGCGTGCGGCGATCGAGATCCGGCGACGGATGCCGCGGGTGGGCGTGCTGCTGCTCAGCCAGTACGTCGAGGGCACGTACGCCAACGAGCTCCTATCATCGGGCGAGGGCGGCATGGGCTACCTGCTGAAAGACAGGGTGGCCTCGCTCGACGAACTGCGGGACGCCGTCGAGCGCGTGAGCCAGGGCGGCACGGTGCTCGACCCGCAGGTCGTGCGCGAGCTGCTCGCCCGCCGCGGCGACCCGCTCGCCTCGCTCACGCCGCGCGAGCGCGAGGTCATGGGGCTCATGGCCGAGGGCCGGACGAACGCGGGCATCGCGAAGCAGCTCTTCATCGGCGTGGGCGCGGTGGAGAAGAACGTCACGTCGATCTTCCAGAAGCTCGCACTGGAGGACTCGGGCACCGACCATCGCCGCGTGCTCGCCGTGCTCGCGTGGCTGCAGCGCTGACCCGCTACGCGTCGGGCGCTCGACGGAGCGGCACGTGCACGCGCATGACGTGCACGTAGCCGCGATAGCCCCACATCATCCACAGCACGAAGGCGATGACGGCGACCCCCGCACCGACGCCGAGGGCCCAGCCGGGCGACGCCGTCACGGCGAACACGACGGCACCCGCGAGCAGGCCGCCCAGTGCGGTGTTCACCACGAGCATGACCATCATCGAGCTGCCGATCACCTGCGAACGGTCGCGCCGTGCGAACGGGTAGTAGGTGCGGTCGATGCCCGGGCCGTCGTCGGTCGTGCCCATGAGCAGGTACGGCGCGATGCCCGGGTCGAGATCGAGGTAGGCGCCCCGCAGGCGGTTCATCGCGAGCACGTACGCCAGGTCTTCGGTCGCCGTGTTGAACACGCGGATCTGCGTCACGAGTCCGAGCAGCACCAGCAGCACGAGCACGCCGATCGCCGCGAGCCCGAACCAGCCGCGGAACCCGGTCGCGTTGCCGAGCACGCCGAGCGTCACGAGCCCCGCCGAGACGAGCGTGAGGAAGATCGCGATGCGCGTCAGCACCTCGCTCTGCGTCGTGCTGCGCGAGGCGAGCAGGCTCCAGTGCTCGGTGGCGAGCATCTGCGCGCGCAACGACTTCTGCGCGTCGGTCAACGCGGCCGCGTCGCGCTCGGCCGGGGGAGGGGGAGCGCCGGATGCCGCGGCCGGGCGCTCGTCCGCGGCATCCGCAGACGACGGAACGGGCCCGGGTGCATCGGCCGTCATAGCGGCATTCTGCACCCGGGCCCGTCAGCCCGCCAGCGTCGCGGTTACGCGACCGCGACGTGCGAGGAGAGGAACCAGCGGTCCTTGTCGAGACCGCGGCGGATCTCGATGACGACGTCCTGGCTGGCCGGGTCGAGCTCGGCGAGCCCCTCGATCGCCGCGTTCACGCGCTGCGTGACGACGTCGATCTGCGCGACGACGTCGGCGATGGCCTGCTCGTACGGCTGGAAGCCGAGCTTGGGGTTCGCGCCGGCGGTCTTCGCGGCGACGGTCTCGAGACGCCCGTCGATCGGCAGGCCCAGTGCCACGACACGCTCTGCAGCCGTGTCGGACCAGTCCTGGGCGTGGTCGACGACCGTGTCGAGCAGCTCGTGCACGGCGATGAAGTTCGCCCCGCGAACGTGCCAGTGCGCCTGCTTGCCGTTCACGGCGAGCGCGATGAGCTCGTGCACGACGGGCGTGAGGAACTGTGCGGCCCCGGCGGCGACATCGGCCGTGGATCCCGTCTGCGGTGCGGTCTGGATGTCGGTCATCTGGTCCACCTTCCCTGAAGCTTCTGTTCGACTGTCAGGTACAACGCTACGCGGCATCGCCAGTATTTCAAGGAAGGGAAGGCTCGGCTGATCCGGCCTTCCTGTTCGCCATGAGCGGATGCCGCGGCATCCGTCCGTCGCATCGAGGCGCATTGCTCGACCACCGCGAGGGCCCGCAGCGGAGCGCCGGAAACGGCGAACGCCCCGCCGGATGCAGGCCGGGCGGGGCGTCGTGTGGAGGGGATGACGGGAATCGAACCCGCGTGATCAGTTTGGAAGACTGAGGCTCTACCATTGAGCTACATCCCCGTGACCCGCTTGCGGGCACTTGGATCATCGTAATGCATCGCGAGCACCGGCTCGTGCACCGGCTCGTCGGCCGTGCGTCACGGCGCAGGTTCGCGTGCCGCTCGTACAGTAGACTTTCCGGGGTCCACGCGTGTTGATGCGCGTTTCGGCGTGCCTCGGCGTGTGGACAGACGAGTTGAGTCAACGACTCGGGGCGTAGCTCAGCTTGGCTAGAGCGCCCGCTTTGGGAGCGGGAGGTCGCAGGTTCGAATCCTGTCGCCCCGACGGGTCGTGAGACTCGACACGAACTTCCACCAAACAGGAGATCTTCACATGCCGACCACTTCGGTTGAGAAGCTGAGCCCCACTCGCGCCAAGCTCACCATCTCGGTGACGCCCGAGGAGCTGAAGCCCAGCATCGCCCACGCGTACGAGCACATCGCCGAGCAGGTCAACGTGCCCGGCTTCCGCAAGGGCAAGGTGCCGCCGCCCATCATCGACCAGCGCGTGGGCAAGGGCGCCGTGCTCGAGCACGCCGTCAACGAGGGCCTCGACGGATTCTTCCGTGCGGCCGTCGCCGAGCACGAGCTGCGCCCCCTCGGCCGCCCAGAGGCCGACATCGTCGAGTGGCCCAGCGACAAGGACTTCTCCGGTGACCTCCTCCTCGCGATCGAGGTCGACGTCCGCCCCGAGATCGAGCTGCCCGCCTACGACGGCCTCGAGATCACCGTCGACTCCGTCGAGGTGGGCGACGACGAGGTCACCGAAGAGCTCGAGCGCCTGCGCTCGCGCTTCGGCACGCTCGTCACCGTCGACCGTCCGGCCGCGAAGGGCGACTTCGTGACGCTCGACCTGGTCGCCACGATCGAGGGCGTCGAGGTCGACACGGCCAACGGCATCTCCTACGAGCTCGGCTCCGGCGAGCTGCTCGAGGGCATCGACGAGGCGCTCGACTCCCTGACCGCCGGCGAGTCCACGACCTTCGCATCCAAGCTGCTCGGCGGCGAGCACGAGGGCCAGACCGCCGAGATCTCGGTCACCGTCGGCGCCGTCAAGGAGCGCGAGCTCCCCGCGGCCGACGACGACTTCGCGCAGATCGCCAGCGAGTTCGACACGCTCGACGAGCTCACCGCGAGCCTCACCGAGCAGGTCGCCCGCAACAAGTCGTTCGGTCAGGGCACGCAGGCCCGCGACCTCCTCGTCGAGAAGCTCCTCGAGCTCGTCGAGGTCCCCGTCGCCGACGCCGTCATCGAAGACGAGGTGCACCGCCACCTCGAGGGCGAGAACCGCCTCGAAGACGACGAGCACCGCGCCGAGGTCACCGAGGCCAGCACCAAGTCCTTCAAGACGCAGATCGTGCTCGACGCGATCGCCGAGGCCGAGCAGGTCAAGGTCAGCCAGGAGGAGCTCACGCAGTACCTCGTGCAGGGTGCCGCGCAGTACGGCATGGACCCCAACGAGTTCGTGCAGATCCTGAGCCAGCAGGGCCAGATCCCCGCCATGGTCGGCGAGGTCGCGCGCAACAAGGCGCTCGCGATCGCGCTCGGCAAGGCCAAGGTGTCGGATGCCGCGGGCAAGCCCGTCGACCTCTCCGAGTTCACCGCGGTCGCCGACGACGAGGCCTCCGACGAGGCTCCCGCAGCCGACGAGGCCCCCGCAGCCGAAGAGGCTCCGGCCCCCAAGAAGCGCGCGACCAAGAAGGCTGCTGCCGAGGCACCCGCCGAGGCCGAGACCGAGGCTCCGGCCGAGGCCGCCGAAGAGAAGAAGCCGGCTCGCAAGCGCGCGCCGAAGAAGGCCGACGCCGAGTAACTCGGTCGATCGATCACCGCAGGGCCGGACGCCACCGCGTCCGGCCCTGCGTCGTCTCCGGGAGGAGCGCATGGACGACTGGCAGCAGCGCATCGACGCGATCTGGAACGACGCGTCGGGCACGCTCGTCGACGACGAGCTGATCTCGCGCATCGATGCGATCGCCGCGGAGCGGGGCGACGACGACGCGCAGGCCGTGCTCGAACGCGCGGGCGCACGCGACTCCGCCGGGCGACCCGATGATGCCGTGCCGCTGTACGAACGCGCGCTGAGCCTCGGGCTCGACGACGAGAACCGACCGCAGGCCGTGATCCAGATGGCGAGCAGCATCCGGAACCTCGGCGACAACGCACGGGCCCTCGAACTGCTCGAGACCGAGCTCCGCGAGCACCCCGAAGCCCCGTACCGCGACGAGGTCGCCGCGTTCCTCGCGCTGGCGCTCGTGAGCTCCGGCGACGCCGAGCGCGCGGCATCCGTCGCCCTGCTCGCCCTCGCACCCCACCTGCGGAGATACACGCGATCGGTGACGAACTACGCTCGCGAACTGCTCGACTGACGCAGGCCCTGGCGCCCGTCGCTCCGCTGTGGGCGAACCCGGCGCGACGCGGCATCCGCCGAGGGCGAACACCCGCGTTCCTGCGTGTTGCACCGGATAGATTCGACACAACGCGACAACCGCAGAAGGAGCGACACATGGCCGAAGCGACACCCGGCACCGGAGTTTTCGATCGACTGCTGAAGGACCGCATCATCTGGCTCGGGTCCGAAGTGCGTGACGAGAACGCCAACGAGATCGCAGCCAAGCTGCTGCTGCTGGCCGCCGAAGACCCGAAGAAGGACATCTACCTCTACGTCAACTCGCCCGGCGGGTCGATCACGGCCGGCATGGCGATCTACGACACCATGCAGTTCGTGCCGAACGACATCGTGACCGTGGGCATCGGCATGGCGGCCTCGATGGGGCAGCTGCTGCTCACCGCGGGCACCAAGGGCAAGCGGTACATCACCCCGAACGCCCGCGTGCTCCTGCACCAGCCGCACGGCGGGTTCGGCGGCACCGCGAGCGACATCCAGACGCAGGCGCAGCTCATCGTCTCGATGAAGAACCGCCTCGCCGAGATCACCGCGGCGCAGACCGGCAAGTCCGTCGAGCAGATCAACGCCGACGGCGACCGCGACCGCTGGTTCACGGCGCAGGAGGCCCTCGAGTACGGCTTCGTCGACCACATCCGCGAGTCGGCGCTCGACGTCGCCGGCGGCGGCGGAACCCAGGCGTAGGCATCGAGAGAAGAGAGAACGAGCGAATGTCAGTACCCAATTTCGGTGGCCCCGCGTTCGGTGGCACCGCCTTCAACGGCGTGCAGGCTCCCGGTTCGCGCTACATCCTGCCGAGCTTCGAGGAGCGCACCGCCTACGGCTACAAGCGCCAGGACCCCTACGCCAAGCTGTTCGAGGACCGCATCATCTTCCTCGGCGTGCAGGTCGACGACGCGTCGGCCGACGACATCATGGCGCAGCTGCTGGTGCTCGAGTCGATGGATCCCGACCGCGACATCATCATGTACATCAACTCGCCCGGTGGCTCGTTCACGGCCATGACGGCGATCTACGACACGATGCAGTACATCCGGCCCGAGGTCATGACGGTCGTGCTCGGCCAGGCCGCGTCGGCCGCAGCGGTGCTCGCCGCAGCGGGCACGCCCGGCAAGCGCCTCGCGCTGCCGAACGCCCGTGTGCTGATCCACCAGCCGGCCATGGGCGAGGCCGGTCACGGTCAGGCGTCCGACATCGAGATCCAGGCGGCCGAGATCCTGCGCATGCGCACGTGGCTCGAAGAGACGCTCTCGCGTCACTCGAACCGCACGCCCCAGCAGGTCAACACCGACATCGACCGCGACAAGATCCTCTCCGCGCAGGAGGCGTTCGAGTACGGTCTCATCGACCAGGTGCTCACCTCGCGCAAGGCGCTCCCGGCGATCACGCGCTGACGTCATCGGCGCACGCTGCGTCGAAAGAAGTACGAGCAGGATGCCCCGGCGGGTTCGCCGGGGCATCCTGCTGTCTGCAGCGAGCTCGAGCAGATGAAACCGTGCAGCCCGTTCGCCCCGCGCGAAACGACACCCGGATCATTCCGGGCGCGTCTGGCCGCACGACGTTGATCTCGGGCTAGGCTCGGAACAGACTCGTCGACAGGGAGGGTTCGATGGCACGCATCGGAGAGAGCGCCGATCTGCTCAAGTGCTCGTTCTGCGGAAAGAGCCAGAAGCAGGTCCAGCAGTTGATCGCTGGACCCGGCGTCTACATCTGCGACGAATGCGTCGAGCTCTGCAACGAGATCATCGAGGAGCGGCTCGCCGAGTCCGGCGAGACCGAGGCGGGGGAGTTCGAGCTCCCCAAGCCGAAGGAGATCTTCGGGTTCCTCGAGGAGTACGTCATCGGCCAGGAGGCTGCCAAGAAGGCCCTCGCCGTCGCCGTCTACAACCACTACAAGCGCGTTCGCGCGAAGTCCACGCTCACGACTGCCGACCGCGCACACGACGACGTCGAGATCGCCAAGTCGAACATCCTGCTCATCGGTCCCACCGGGTGCGGCAAGACCTACCTCGCGCAGACGCTCGCGAAGCAGCTGAACGTGCCGTTCGCGGTGGCCGACGCCACGGCGCTCACCGAGGCCGGGTACGTCGGCGAAGACGTCGAGAACATCCTCCTGAAGCTGATCCAGGCGGCCGACTACGACGTCAAGCGCGCAGAGACCGGCATCATCTACATCGACGAGGTCGACAAGATCGCGCGTAAGGCCGAGAACCCGTCGATCACGCGAGACGTCTCGGGCGAGGGTGTGCAGCAGGCGCTGCTCAAGATCCTCGAAGGCACGGTCGCATCCGTGCCGCCCCAGGGCGGGCGCAAGCACCCGCACCAGGAGTTCATCCAGATCGACACGACGAACGTGCTGTTCATCGTGGCCGGCGCCTTCTCGGGGCTCGAGAGCATCATCTCGTCGCGAGCGGGCAAGCGCGGCATCGGCTTCGGCGCCCCGCTGCACAACAAAGAGAGCGACGCGCAGCTCTTCAGCGAGGTGCTGCCCGAAGACCTGCACAAGTTCGGCCTGATCCCCGAGTTCATCGGCCGACTCCCCGTGGTCGCGACGGTGACGCCGCTCGATCGCGAGGCGCTCATGGAGATCCTCACCGAGCCGAAGAACGCCCTCGTCAAGCAGTACCAGCGCATGTTCGAGATCGACGGCGTGCAGCTCGACTTCGAAGAGGCCGCACTCCAGGCGATCGCCGACCTCGCCGTGCTCCGCCAGACCGGAGCCCGTGGCCTCCGCGCGATCATGGAGGAGGTGCTCGGGCCCATCATGTTCGAGGTGCCCTCGTCCACCGGAGTCGCACGCGTGGTCGTGACCAAGGCCGCGGTGCTCGACAACGCGGCACCGACGATCGTGCCGCACAAGCCGCGCCGCGCCGAGAAGTCCGCCTGACCCAGGGCACGGCCATCTTCCATACGGTCGTCGCGGGCGTCATCGCGGCCATCACGGGCTTCGCCAGCTCGTTCGCCCTGGTCATCGCCGGCTTCACCGCCGTCGGTGCGACGGATTCGCAGGCGGCATCCGGCCTGTTCGCGCTCTGCATCGCCACCGGCGTGACCTGCATCGTCCTGCCGATCATGCTCCGGATGCCGGTCTCGTTCGCGTGGTCGACGCCGGGGGCCGCCCTGCTCGTCTCGGCCGCCGCGACCACCCAGCAGTTCGGCGCGGCGACCGGTGCCTTCCTCGTCTGTGGCGCGCTCATCGTGGTGGCCGGGCTCTGGCCCGCGTTCGGACGGCTGATCACGTCGATCCCGAAACCGCTCGCGAGCGCGATGCTCGCCGGCATCCTGTTCCCGATCTGCTTGGCCCCCGTCACCGCTTCGGTCCAGCAGCCGGCGATCGCGCTGCCCATGGTGCTCGTCTGGCTGCTGCTCGCGCGTCTCGCACCGCGTTGGGCCGTCCCGGCGGCCATGGGCGTCGCGGTCGTCGGCATCGCGATCCTCGCCGGCCCATCGGTGCTCGAGGCGCCGACCGTCACCCCGGCGTTGGAGTTCGTGCCTCCGGTCTTCGACCCGGCGGTGATCGTGAGCCTCGGACTGCCGCTGTTCATCGTCACGATGGCCGGACAGAACGTGCCGGGGTTCGCCGTGATGTCCACGTTCGGCTACGAGGCACCGCCCAGACCCGTGCTGGTGAGCTCGGGCGTCGCAGGTATGGGGAGCGCGCTGTTCGGCGGGCACGCGATCAACCTCGCGGCGATCACGGCCGCGATCATGGCCGGCCCCGAATCCAATCCCGACCCCGCGAAGCGCTGGGTCGCGACGGTCTCCGCGGGCGTGTCCTATCTCGTGCTCGGCGTCGCCGCCGGGCTCGAGGCCGCGATCGTCCAGGCGTCGCCGCCGATCATCATCACCGCGGTCGCCGGGCTGGCGCTGCTCGGCGCCCTCGTCGCGGCGGTCACGAGCGCGCTCGAACGGGCGGACGCGCGGATCGCGGCGATCGGAACGTTCCTGGTGACCGCGTCGGGCATCGCCGTCGTCGGCATCGGCTCGGCGTTCTGGGGTCTGCTCGTCGGCGGGGTGCTGCTCGTGTGGCTTCGCCCGCGCCGCGTGCGCGAGACCGCCTGACGTCGCTGCGGTGTCGACCGGTCGAGGCCCGGGGGACTGCGGTCAGGCGAGGTCGTCGTCGGTGCGTGCGCCGAAGACGATCTCGTCCCAGCTCGGCATCGACGCGCGGCCCTTCTTCTGGTTGCGAGGCGCGGCGGTGTTCGTCGCCCCCGTGGTCGCCTTCGTGCCCCAGATCGAGCGAGCCGGACTCGCCGGCCGTTCCTCGGGCAGGTCCTCTTCGGCGGAGGCGGACGGGGCAACCGGCGGGTCGACGGGCAGCGGGAGCTCGGGCTGCAGGTCGGACTCGGTGCTCGCGGCCTCGCGTTCGCCGCGACGTCGCCGCAGCGCCTCGAGCAGGTCCGCGGTCTCGCCGAGTGCCTGAGCAGGTTCGTCGGCGCGCTTGATCGCGGCGCGAGAGGCGGCAGGGCTCGACACGGAAGGGGTCGAGCGGGCGTAGGGGAGCGGCTCGAGATGCGGCGCGGTGTCGAGCACGGGGTCGGTGGGCTCCTCGAACGTGAAGGCGCCGCTGTCGAACCTCGAGTCCTCGCTGTCGGGGCCGACCGCACGCAGGCGCGGCATCAGCCCGCCCTTGAGCTCGCCCTGCTGCGAGAGCGTGGTCGCCTCGGAGTTCAGCGGCTGCAGCGACTGCTTGCGGGGCTCGAAACCCCAGCGCGCGTCGTGGTCGATGCTGTCGGCGGTGAACTCGAGCTTGACGATCCAGCCGCGCTCCTCGTCCTTCCAGCTCGCCCAGCGTTCGCCGAGCGCACCCAGTTTCGCCAGGCGGTCGCGGATCGCGAGGCCGAAGGTGACGGGTTCGTCGGAGTCCTGATCGATGACGGCGTGCACGGGCACCGCGAGCGCGCTCGTGACCATGTGCTCGCGCTCGGCGACGACGGGGCCCTCGAAGCGGCGGACGTAGTCGACGGACGCTCCGGTCACCTGGGCGACCTCCTCGGCCGAGAGGCCGGAGCGGATCAGCGACTGGATCTCGCGCGGCGACGGCTTCGGCCCGGAGTGCACCTCGGGCTGCGCCTGACGGATCCGGGACTGCAGTACTTCGTCGATCTCGATCCGGAATCGTGCGCCATCGTCGGATGCGGCCAGCAGTGCGCCGTTCTCGACCCCGATTACTTTGAGTTCCTGCATCTCGACAAGCCCTTCCGTGCTTCTGTCTCCGCCCAAGGATGCCATGTCGAGCGCGGCGACTCTGGGAATACCCCGGGCGCGCCGCAAGTTGAGGAAGGCAAATGGTAGACCAGCTCGAAAGGTTTGCCAATGGCTTCGATTTGATGCAGACTATGGCCGCCGAATCTTCGGCGCTGACGAAATGGATGGGAATGGCAACGGATTACGACGCACCACGGAAGACCGAAGACGACTCTGAGTCGATCGAGGCCCTCAAGGAGCGCGTGCCTGACAAGATGTCCGGTGTGGTCGACGTCGAAGACGCCGACAACCCCGGTGGTTTCGACCTGCCCGGTGCCGACCTCTCGGACGTCGAGCTCGACGTCGTCGTGCTGCCGCCGCAGGCTGACGAGTTCACGTGCGTGAACTGCTTCCTCGTGAAGCACCGTTCGCAGATCGATCACGAGTCCAAGCTCGGACCGATCTGCCAGGAGTGCGCCGCCTAGTCGACGCGCTCCCCGTGCTCCGGCCGTCGCGATCCATTGATCGCGGCGGCCAATTCATTTGCCCGGCGGCTCGACACGAGCCAGTAGGGCACCGGGTCGGCGACGTCCTCGATCGGGACCCGTACCAGGGTCTTCACCCATCCGCGCGTCACGAGGTACGCCCTGGCGTCGAGACCGGTGCCCATCTCGACGCGCGTCTGCGCCTCGTCTGCCGCCACGGCCTCGCCCGTCTGGCTCAGCGCGATCTCGGCGCGGCCGGCGCGGAGCACGTCGTCGGACACCTCCACGACGGGGGAGGTCAGCGAGAGCGTGCCGACGCACGCGCCGTAGAGGACGATGCCGGTCACGATTCCAGCCGGCATCGACACCGGGGCGAGCACCAGGATGCTCGCGGGCACGAGCAGCAGGGTGGCGATGTAGATCCACGGGGTCGGCCAGAGGCGTTCGCGATAGACGGGCATGGCTCTATTCGATCAGACTTCTGCACTACCCTCGAACGGTGACCGATTCCGTCGAGGTGCTCATCACCGCAGACCGCGTTCCCGCCTACGCCCATGCGGGCGATGCGGGCGCCGACCTCCACGCCTCGGAGGCGCTCGTCCTCCAGCCCGGTGAGCGGGCGACCGTCGGCACCGGCGTCGCGATCGCCCTGCCCGACGGCTACGTCGGATTCGTCGTTCCACGTTCGGGCCTCGCATTCAAGCACGGCATCACGATCGTGAACGCGCCCGGCACGGTCGACGCGGGCTACCGCGGCGAGATCAAGGTCGCATTGTTGAACACCGACGCGAGTGAGCCGCACGCGATCGAGGTGGGCGACCGCATCGCCCAGCTCATCGTGATGCCGGTGAGCCGTGCGAGGTTCGTCGCAGTCGAGCGGCTCCCCGGGAGCCAGCGAGGCGAGGGGGGATTCGGCTCCACCGGATTCGGTGAGCACAAGTCAGGAGAGAACGCGTGAGCGATATCGAGAACGTCGACGAAGTCCCGGTCGACCACCCCAAGTCCGCACCCGACGACCGAGCGTCCGAGGGTCCGTTCGACGAGTCCGAGGCGAATCCGGTTCGCCCCTACGTCGACCTCGGCGGACTGAAGGTCCTGCCGCGCGAGGGCCTCCACGTGCGCCTCGAGGTCGAGGAGGGCACCAAGCGGGTCGTGGCGATCGGCCTCGACTACGCGAACTCGACCCTGCAGGTGCAGCCGTTCGCGGCTCCGCGCAACAGCGGACTGTGGCACGAGATCCGATCGCAGATCGCCGAGCAGATCGCCCGTCAGGGCGGCACGACGACCGTGCGCGAGGGCGCGTTCGGCCCCGAGGTCCTGGCCCAGATCCCCGTCGCAGCGGCAGAGGGCCAGGCCGGCCACCAGCGCCTTGCGCGGTTCATCGGCGTCGACGGCCCCAGGTGGTTCCTTCGCGGCGTGATCGCGGGCGAGGCGGCGGTCGACCCCGCTGCCGCCGCCAAGATCGAAGACCTCTTCCGGTCGATCGTGGTCGTTCGCGGCTCGACGCCGATGCCGCCCCGCGACCTCATCCCGCTGCGCATGCCGAGCACCTCCGCCGGCGCGCCGACCGCGTAGCGATGGCAGATCCCGACGCGACTCCGTCCGGCAACGACGAGCGAGCGGATGCCGCGGCCGACGACGCGACCTCGGGCGAGTTCGCCCGGCAGATGGCCGTGGCCGCCGAGCGAAGCGGCCTCGGCGCGCTCGCGCGCGACGAGAAGCTGAGCGGCGGCGACCTCCTCAAGGCGATCGGCGGAGTCCGCGGCGTGCTCGAGGCGCTGCTTCCCGGGCTCGTGTTCCTCGTCACCTACGCGGTCCTCACGAGCCTGCTCGGCTGGGCGACGCAAGACGCGCTCGTGCCCGCGCTGGGGGCGTCCGTCGGGCTCGCCGTGGTGTTCACGATCGCGCGCCTGGCGACGAAGGGGCAGCCGACGCAGGCGATCGCCGGACTCATCGGCGTCCTCGCCTCGGCGGCGCTCTCGCTGTGGTCGGGCGATGCACGCGACAACTACGTGCTCGGCTTCTTCACCAACGCGGCCTACGCGATCGCGCTGCTCGTCTCGCTGCTCGTGCGGTGGCCGGCGATCGGCGTCATCGTCGGATTCCTGATGGGCGACGGCACCGCGTGGCGCGCCGATCGGCGCAAGATGCGTGCAGCGCAGTTCCTGACCATCGTCTGGATCTGCTTCTTCGCGGCCCGCCTCATCGTGCAGGTGCCGCTCTACTTCGTCGACAACGTCGCAGCGCTCGGGCTCACCCGTCTCCTCATGGGCGTTCCTCTGTATGCACTCGTCCTCGTCTTCACCTGGCTCGTCGTCCGGGCCGTCTACCCGTCGTCCGCGCGCACTCCCGAGTGATACAGTTATCTCGACATCGAGATAAATTTCCGCGGTGATGCGGAGCCTGTCGGGCACGGTGGCGCTTAGGTTACCCTTGCTGGAACCGCCCCATGTTCGACGGAGATGATGGAGTGTTGCGCGTCATCCGCGCGGCATCCGTGAAGGAGAGGACATCGTGTCTGCAGTGAACAGTTTCGGGGCGAAGGACACGCTCCGCGTCGGCGAGGAATCCTACGAGATCTTCCGTCTCGACACGGTGCCCGGCCACGAGAAGCTTCCGTTCAGCCTCAAGGTTCTTCTCGAGAACCTGCTCCGCACCGAAGACGGTGCGAACGTCACGAAGCAGCAGATCGAGGCGCTCGGCTCATGGGTCCCCACCGCTGATCCCGACACCGAGATCCAGTTCACGCCCGCGCGCGTGGTCATGCAGGACTTCACGGGCGTGCCCTGCATCGTCGACCTCGCGACCATGCGCGAGGCCGTCGTCGCCCTCGGCGGCGACCCCAACCGCATCAACCCGCTCTCGCCGGCCGAGATGGTCATCGACCACTCGGTCATCGCCGACCTCTTCGGCACCGAGAACGCGCTCGAGCGCAACGTCGAGATCGAGTACGAGCGCAACGGCGAGCGCTACCAGTTCCTCCGTTGGGGCCAGACCGCGTTCGACGACTTCAAGGTCGTCCCGCCGGGCACCGGCATCGTGCACCAGGTGAACATCGAGCACCTCGCGAAGGTCATCTACGACCGCACGGTCGACGGCGTGCTGCGCGCATACCCCGACACCTGCGTCGGCACCGACTCGCACACCACGATGGTCAACGGCCTCGGCGTGCTCGGCTGGGGCGTCGGCGGCATCGAGGCCGAGGCCGCGATGCTCGGCCAGCCCGTGTCGATGCTCATCCCCAAGGTCGTCGGCTTCAAGCTCTCGGGCGCGATCCCGACCGGCGTGACCGCCACCGACGTCGTGCTCACGATCACCGACATGCTGCGCAAGCACGGTGTCGTCGGCAAGTTCGTCGAGTTCTACGGCGAGGGCGTCGCGTCCGTGCCGCTCGCGAACCGTGCGACCATCGGCAACATGAGCCCCGAGTTCGGCTCGACCGCCGCCATGTTCCCGATCGACGACGTCACCATCGACTACCTGCGCCTCACCGGCCGCAGCGATCAGCAGCTCGCCCTCGTCGAGGCGTACGCGAAGGTCCAGAAGCTCTGGCACGACGCCGACAACGAGCCGGTCTTCAGCGAGTACATGGAGCTCGACCTCTCGACGGTCGTCCCGTCGATCGCCGGCCCGAAGCGTCCGCAGGACCGCATCGAACTCTCCGACTCGAAGTCGGCGTTCGAGAGCGCCCTGCTCGACTACGCCACGGTCGAGCACGACCTCGTCGACCTCGAGGGTTCGGAGTCGTTCCCGGCGTCCGACGCGCCGGGCAACTCGCCCGAAGACGAGTACTCGCACCACCTGCACACGCACCGGAGCCACGCTCCGGCGACGGTCTCGAAGCCGACCGACGTCACGCTCGCCTCGGGCGAGAACTTCGTGCTCGACCACGGCGCCGTCGCGATCGCGGCGATCACCTCGTGCACGAACACGTCGAACCCGTCGGTCATGCTCGCGGCGGGCCTCCTCGCCCGCAACGCGGCGAAGAAGGGCCTGAAGGCCAAGCCGTGGGTCAAGACCACGCTGGCACCGGGTTCGAAGGTCGTCACCGACTACTACGAGAAGGCCGGCCTCACCGACGACCTCGAAGCGCTCGGCTTCTACACGGTCGGCTACGGCTGCACGACCTGCATCGGCAACTCGGGTCCGCTGCTCGACGAGATCTCGGCCGCGGTCAACGACTCCGACCTCGCCGTCACCGCGGTGCTCTCGGGCAACCGCAACTTCGAGGGTCGTATCAACCCCGACGTGAAGATGAACTACCTCGCGAGCCCGCCGCTCGTGATCGCGTACGCCCTCGCCGGTTCGATGAACTTCGACTTCGAGGCCGACGCACTCGGCACCGACCACGACGGCAACGACGTGTTCCTGAAGGACATCTGGCCCGACGCCGCCGAGGTGCAGCGCACGATCGACACCTCCATCAACACCGACATGTTCGTCACGCAGTACGCGAGCGTGTTCGAGGGCGACGAGCGCTGGCGTGGACTCGAGACGCCCACCGGCTCCACCTTCGAGTGGGACGAGGCGTCGACGTACGTGCGCAAGCCTCCGTACTTCGACGGCATGACCATGGAGACGACCCCCGTCGCCGACATCGTCGGCGCACGCGTGCTCGCGAAGCTCGGCGACTCGGTCACGACCGACCACATCTCGCCCGCTGGCAACATCAAGGCCGACAGCCCGGCCGGCCGCTACCTGGCCGAGCACGGCGTCGACCGCAAGGACTTCAACTCCTACGGCTCGCGCCGCGGCAACCACGAGGTCATGATCCGCGGCACCTTCGCGAACATCCGCCTGAAGAACCAACTGCTCGACGGCGTCGAGGGCGGCTTCACGCGCGACTTCACGCAGGCCGACGCACCGCAGTCGTTCATCTACGACGCGAGCCAGAACTACCAGGCTCAGGGCACTCCGCTCGTGATCTTCGGCGGCAAGGAGTACGGCTCGGGTTCGTCGCGCGACTGGGCGGCCAAGGGCACCAGCCTCCTGGGCGTCAAGGCCGTCATCACCGAGAGCTTCGAGCGCATCCACCGCTCGAACCTCATCGGCATGGGCGTGGTCCCGCTGCAGTTCCCTGCCGGCGAGAGCTGGGCGTCGCTCGGCCTCGACGGCACCGAGGTCGTCTCGATCTCGGGTCTCGAGCAGCTGAACGAGGGCGTCACGCCCAAGACCGTGCACGTCGTCGCCGCCCCGACCGAGCACTCGCCCGAGGGCAAGCAGACGATCGAGTTCGACGCGGTCGTGCGCATCGACACCCCCGGTGAGGCCGACTACTACCGCAACGGCGGCATCCTGCAGTACGTGCTGCGTTCGCTCGTCTGAGCGTTCGCCGACCAGACGCCCGCTTCCCCGGTCCGGATCATCCGGCCGGGGGAGCGGGCGTTCCGCATGGAGCCGAGTCCCGGGGCCGACATCCGGCAGCCCGGGGAATGCCCGTACGGCGCCTGCGACGCTGTCCGTTCGACGTCGCGGCGTCGGAATGGCGGAGGGGCGACCGCGTAGAATGTCGTGATGCGCCGGTCCATCCGCCGCAGAAGTGAAAGGTGGTCTCGATGTCCCTTCTTGAGTCGATCGGAGGTCCTCGCGACCTCGACGCTCTCTCGAAGGATCAGCTCGAGCAGCTGGCCGCCGAGATCCGCGAGTACCTCGTGCGAAACGTCGCGAAGACCGGCGGGCACCTCGGTCCGAACCTCGGCGTCGTCGAGTTGACGATCGCCATGCATCGCGTGTTCGACTCGCCTCGCGACGCGATCGTCTTCGACACCGGGCACCAGTCGTACGTGCACAAACTGCTGACCGGGCGCCAGGACTTCTCCACGCTCCGTCAGGAGGGCGGTCTCGCCGGGTATCCCCAGCGTTCCGAATCCGAGCACGACATCGTCGAGAGCTCGCACGCGTCGAGCTCGCTGTCGTGGGCCGACGGCATCTCGCGCGCGTTCTCGATGACCGGGCAGAACGATCGTTTCGTCGTGGCCGTCGTGGGCGACGGAGCGCTCACGGGCGGCATGACGTGGGAGGCGCTGAACAACATCAGCGACGACAACAACCGTCGTCTGGTGATCGTCGTGAACGACAACGGGCGCTCCTATGCCCCGACCATCGGCGGCATGGCTCGATTCCTCAACGGGGTGCGCACGAGGCGCAGCTACCGAAACCTCTACCTGACGAGCCAGCGAGCATTCAACCGTCTCGGCAGCCCGGGTCGGGCGCTCTACCGCGGCGTCCGCGGCGGCACCCACGGCTTCCTCGCCCGTTTCTCCAACAACGAGGCGCTGTACTCGAACCTCGACATCAAGTACATCGGACCGGTGCACGGCCACGACGTCTCGGCCATGATCGAGGCGTTCGAGCAGGCCAAGAACTACG
Source organism: Agromyces allii (assembly GCF_009749385.1). Classification (GTDB taxonomy): domain Bacteria; phylum Actinomycetota; class Actinomycetes; order Actinomycetales; family Microbacteriaceae; genus Agromyces; species Agromyces allii. Next base: position 121,037 of record NZ_WBIN01000002.1, read on the forward strand.
GCGCGCCCGTGATCGTGCACGCGATCACCGAGAAGGGGCGCGGCTACGAGCCCGCCCTGAAAGACGCCGCCGACCAGTTCCACGCGGTCGGCCAGATCGACCCAGAGACGGGCGAATCGCTCGAGACGAGCGGCGCGGCCAGCTGGACCAGCGTCTTCGGCGACAAGCTCGTCGAGCTCGCAGCGGCGAACGACCGCATCGTCGGCATCACCGCGGCCATGCTGCGGCCCACCGGGCTCCACAAGATGGCCGAGCGCTTCCCCGAGCGCGTCATCGACGTGGGCATCGCCGAGCAGCACGCGGCGGCGTCCGCCGCGGGCCTCGCCTTCGGCGGCATGCATCCGGTGGTGGCGATCTACGCGACGTTCGTGAACCGCGCGTTCGACCAGGTGCTCATGGATGTCGCGTTGCACAAGGCGGGCGTCACGTTCGTGCTCGACCGCGCCGGCGTCACCGGCCCAGACGGCCCGAGCCACCACGGTGTCTGGGACCTCGCGATCCTGCAGGTGGTGCCCGGCATCCGGCTCGCAGCGCCCCGCGACTCGACCAGACTCGAGGAGGAGCTGGCCGAGGCCGTCGCCGTCGACGACGGGCCGACGGCGCTGCGCTTCCCGAAGGGCAGCGTCGGCGCGTTCTACGACGCCGTGCGCCGCACCGAAGACGGCGTCGACGTGCTGCGCGAGAGCGTCGGCAAAGACGTGCTCATCGTCACCGTCGGCCCGATGGCGGGCACCGGTCTCGAGGTGGCCGAGCGGCTCGCCGCCCAGGGCATCGGCGCGACGGTCGTCGACCCGCGCTGGGTCGTTCCGGTGCCGCACAGCGTCGTGAGCATGTCGGCCGAGCACCGTCTCGTGGTCTGCATCGAAGACGGCATCCGCGTCGGCGGCATCGGCACGCGCATCCGTCAAGACCTTCGCGAGGCGGGGGTCGACACGGCCGTGACCGAGATCGGCCTGCCCGACGAGTTCCTCGACCACGCGTCGCGGGCGCAGATCCTCGAGCGCACCAGACTGACACCGCAGCACATCGCGCAGGATGTCATGGGCATGGTGCTCGGCAGCAAGCTGCCGCACGCGCGGGGCGTCTCCAGCGACACCGGTTCGACCGCGATCGTCGCCGGCGACCGCTGAGCGGTGTTGCGCACCCGAACTGGACTCCGCTGGGCTGACCCGTGCTGAGCTCGGTCGGGGCGCACGTCCGGCGTGAGTCGTGCGTCGCGCCCCGAACGGGCGAAGACTCCCGCCCGCCGATGCGGGTCGCGCATGCCGCCCCGGCGTCGGGATCGCACCAGCGAATGACGAAGGGGCCGGATCCGCAGTGCGGATCCGGCCCCTTCGCGGTGCGCTGTCGGCTAGGCGCCCACGCCGCGAACCGGCGGCGTGTGGAACGTGCCCCCGAACACGCGCTCGGATGCGCCGACGCGGTCGAGGTACGGCGTGACGCCGCCCATCTGGAACGGGAATCCGGCACCGAGGATCATGCAGAGGTCGATGTCCTCGGGCGCGGCCACGACCGAGTCGTCGAGCATGAGCTTGACCTCGCGGGCGAGTCCGTCTTCGAGCGCGACGAGGATCTCTTCGGCCGTGCGCGGGTTCTTGCCGCCCGCGACGATCTTGAGGGCGCCCTTGTCGAAGCCCTTGACCTTGCCCTTGTCGTCCTTCTCGAGCAGCGTGCCGTATTCGGCCAGCTTGTGCAGGTTCTCGCTGCGGTAGAAGCGGTCGGGGAAGGCAGCGTGGTGCGTGTCGAGCACGTGCGCGCCGACCTTCAGCCCGACGAGGTCGAGCAGCGCCGACGGCGCCATGGGCAGGCCGAGCGGCGCGATGGCCTTGTCGACGGTCTCGAACGACGTGCCCTCGTCGACGGCCTTCATCGCTTCGCCCAGCAGCACGGCGAGCAGGCGGTTCACCACGAACCCTGGGGTGTCGGCCGTGATGACCGCGTTCTTCTTCAGGTTCCGCGCCGTGACCATGGCGGTCGAGAGCGTGGCCTCGTCGGTGTGCGAGGTCTTGACGACCTCGATCAGCGGCATGAGGGCAACGGGCGTGAAGAAGTGGAAGCCGACGAGACGCTCGGGGTGGGCGAGCTTCGCGCCGATCTGCTCGACCGAGAGCGAGGACGTGTTCGTGGCGAGCACGGCCTCGGGCGAGATGAACTGCTCCACCTCGGCGAACACGGCCTGCTTGATCTCGAGTTCCTCGAAGACGGCCTCGATGACCCAGTCGCAGTCGGCGAAGTCGGCCTTGTCGGTCGTGCCGGTGACGAGCGCCTTGAGGCGGTTCGCCTCGTCGGGGGAGATGCGGCCCTTGCCGAGCAGCGCGTCGATCTCGCCGGCGATGTAGGCGACGCCCTTGTCGACGCGCGCCTGGTCGATGTCGGTGATGACGACGGGCACGCGCAGGCGGCGCACGAAGAGCAACGCGAGCTGGCTCGCCATGTAGCCCGCCCCGAGCACGCCGACCTTGGTGACCTTCTTGGCGATGGCCTTGTCGGGGGCGCTGGCGGGGCGCTTGGTGCGCTTCTGCACGAGGTTGAACGAGTAGATCGACGCCTGCAGCTGGTCGCCAGCGATGAGCTCGGCGAGCACCTCGTCTTCACGCTGGAAGCCCTCGGCGCGCGTTCCGCTCTTGGCCGCCTTCATGAGGTCGAGCGCGGCGTACGGCGCCTGGGGCACCGTGCCGATGCGCTTGGCGAGCGTGTCGCGGGCGATCTTGATGGCGATGTCCCACTTGGCGAGGCGCTCGAGCTTGCCGGGCTCGTTGGGGCGCTTGACCTTGATCGTGCCGTTGATCACGGCGTCGGCCCACTTCAGCGAGTCCTCGAGGTAGTTCACGGCCGGGAAGATCGCGTCGGCGAGGCCGAGCTCGAAGGCGTCCTGCGCCTTGAGCGTGCGGTTCTGCTTGAGCGGGTTCTCGATGACGACCTTGAGGGCGTTCTCGATGCCGATGAGGTTCGGCAGGATGGTCGCGCCGCCCCAACCGGGGATGAGTCCGAGGAACACCTCGGGCAGCGCGAGGGCCGGAGCGGACGCGTCGACCGTGCGGTAGTCGGCGTGCAGCCCGATCTCGAGGCCGCCGCCGAGGGCGAGGCCGTTCGTGAACGCGAAGGAGGGCACGCCGACGTCGGACAGCTTCGCGAGCGCGTAGTGGCCGAGCTGCACGAACTTCTTCGCGGTCTCCTGGTCGGGGATCTCGGCGACCTTCGACAGGTCGGCGCCCGCGGCGAGGATGAACGGCTTGCCCGTGACGGCCACGGCGTCGATCTCGCCGGCCGCAGCACGAACCTTGAGTGCATCGAGCACCTCGGCGTACTCGAGCAGCGATGCCGCGCCGAGCGTGTTCGGTCGCGTGTGGTCGCGGCCGTTGTCGAGGGTCACGAGCGCGAGGGTCTTGCCCGAGGCGAGACGGATGTCGCGGACGAACGAGTGCGTGACGACCTCGTCGTCGCCGGCGAGAGCGACGAGCGGGCCGAAGTCGATGGTCGAGTAGTCGGTCATGCGCGCTTCTTCGCCTTCTTGTCGAAGTTCGGGTTCTCCCAGATCATGGTGCCGCCCTGGCCGAGGCCGACGCACATGCTCGTGATGCCGTAGCGGAGCTCGGGGCGCTCGGCGAACTGGCTCGCGAGCTGGTTCATGAGACGGACTCCGGATGACGCGAGCGGGTGCCCGACGGCGATGGCACCGCCCCACGGGTTGATGCGCGGGTCCTCGTCGTCGATGCCGTAGTGGTCCATGAAGGAGAGCACCTGCACGGCGAACGCCTCGTTCATCTCGAAGAGGTCGATGTCGTCGATGCTCAGGCCCGCCTTGCGCAGCGCCTTCTCGGTGGCCGGGATCGGGCCGATGCCCATGATCTCGGGGTCGACGCCCGCGAACGCGAAGCTGACGAGCTTCATCTTGGGTGCGAGGCCGAACTCCTTCGCGGCATCGCCCGACGCGAGCAGCGCTGCGGTCGCGCCGTCGTTGAGGCCCGAGGCGTTGCCGGCCGTGACGCGGCCGTGCGGACGGAACGGGGTCTTCAGGGCGGCGAGGCCCTCGAGGGTGGTCTCGGGGCGCATGACCTCGTCGTGCGTGGCGAGGCCCCAGCCCTGCTCGGTGCGGATCGCGACCGAGACGAGATCCTGCTGGATCTTGCCCGCCGCGTAGGCCGCGGCGGTCTTCTGCTGGCTGGCGAGGGCGAAGCGGTCGCTGCGCTCCTTGGTCAGCTGCGGGAAGCGATCGTGGATGCGCTCGGCCGTGGCTCCCATGACGAGGGCGTCCTCGCCGACGAGGCGCTCGCTGAGGAAGCGGGGGTTCGGGTCGACGCCCGATCCCATCGGGTGGTGGCCCATGTGCTCGACTCCGCCGGCGATGGCGAAGTCGTACATGCCGTAGCCGATCGAGCCCGACACCATGGCCGCGGCGGTCATCGCCCCGGCGCACATGCGGTCGATCGAGAACCCTGGGACGGTCTTCGGGAGGCCCGCGAGAATCGCCGCCGTGCGACCGAGCGTGAGGCCCTGGTCTCCGGTCTGCGTCGTCGCGGCGATGGCCACGTCGTCGATGCGATCCTTCGGGACGTTGGGGTTGCGCTCGAGGAGTCCGACGATCGCCTTCACGACGAGGTCATCGGCCCGAGTGTTCCAATACATGCCCTTTTCACCGGCTTTGCCGAACGGAGTCCGGACTCCGTCGACGAAGACGACATCAGCTTGATGTGCCACGCTGCAGCTCACTTTCGATCTGGATGGTTCGATCCTACGAAGCGGCCCTGCGCGGCCTGAATCGCTTGACGGTTCCTACGAAGCGGGCTTCTCGGCGTCGTCGACGCCTTGTGACGCCTCGACAAAGGCGAGGCCGATTCTCTGTGCCGTTGCGGCAACCTGCCAGGGCCGGGCACCGATCGTCGCGAGCGCGGCGCCGATGGTCTCGGCGTCGTTCGAGGCGGGCGGCGTCCAGGCGAGTCGGCGCAGGTGGTCGGGGGTCAGGAGGTTCTCGACGGGCATCGTCAGCTCTTCGGCGATCTCGGTGACCGCGGCCTTCGCGAGGCGGAGCCGGGCATCGGCCTCGGGGTTGCGCATGGCCCAGGCGCGCGGCGGCGGCGGCGCGTCGTTCGGCACGCGGGTCGCCGGGAGCTCCTCGGAGGCGAGGCCGCGTTCGACGGCGGCCCACCAACGATCCAGCTCGGTGCGGCTCGCTCGCCCGTTGAACGCGCGGAGGTCGGCGAGGCCCTTGCGGGTGCGGGGCGGGTCTTTGACCACGGCGAGGATCGACGCATCGGGGATCAGACGCCCCGGCGCGACATCCGTCTCGGAGGCGTAGGCGTCGCGTGCGAGCCAGAGTTCGCGGGCGACGGCGAGGTTGCGCGGCGATCTGATGGCATGGATTCCCGACAGCCGACGCCAGGGCTCTGCACTGGCCGGCTTCGGTTCGCGGAGGCGGACCGCTTCGAACTCCTCTGCGGCGAGCGACGTCTTGTCGGCCTCGGCGAGTCGCTGCACGAGTCCGTCGCGCACGTCGACGAGAAGCTCGACGTCGAGGGCGGCGTACGTGAGCCACGACTGGGGGAGCGGTCGCGTCGACCAGTCGGCCGCCGAGTGCTCTTTCGCGAGGTGGACGCCGAGGAGTTCCTCGACGACGGCGGCGAGGCCGACGCGGGGCATGCCGAGCAGTCGTGCCGCGAGCTCGGTGTCGAAGATCAGCGACGGGTCGAGTCCGACCTCGCGGAGGCAGGCGAGGTCCTGGCTCGCCGCGTGGAGCACCCATTCGGCGTCGACGATGGCGTTCTGCAGCGACGAGAAATCGGGGATCTGCGGCGGATCGAAGAGGAAGGTGCCCGACCCGCGGCGGTACATCTGGATGAGATAGGCGCGCTGGGAGTACTTGAATCCGCTCGCGCGTTCGGCGTCGACCGCGATGGGTCCTTCGCCTTCGAGGAGTCGACGGACCGCCTCGTCGTACTCGGCGGGTGTCTCGATCACCCGCAATTCATCCACGCTTCGTCCTCCGTCTCGGCAGGGGGGTCACCCCTTCGGAGCGGGGTGGAAGACCTGCCAACATGCACAACAGTTCGCTCCAGCCTTCCACATGCGGGCCGATCTCGGCGTCGAGCGGCGTCCAGGAGGCCCGGAGCTCGATCTGGGCGCCGTCGCCCTGACGTGCGAGTTCGCCGAAACCGGTGGAGAGGATCTTCGTCGCGGTTCCGGACGCCGCGATGTAGGCGGCACCCCGGGCATCGAGGGCATCGACGAGCCAGGACCACGCGACATCCGCCAGGAACGGATCGAGGCCGATGTCGGTCTCGAGCGGGGCCTGGGCGAAGCAGACGATGCGGAACCGGCCGCCCCAGGCCTCCGGCTCGGTCGGGTCGTAGAGCAGCACCAGGCGGCCGGTGCCGAGGTCGGAGTCGTCGTCATGGCCGCTTCGGCCGGCCGAGACATCCGCCGACAGGGCGATGGCGAAGGGGGCGAGCGAGCCGGGCGCCGGGATCTCCTGCATGCGCAGTTCGGCACGGGGCGAGGCCGCACGCAGGGAGGCGAGTGCGGCCTCGAATTCTGGGGGGAAATGCGTCGAGGAGTCGGGCACGAGTGCAGACTAGAGTCTCCGATGGGGTGCGCCGCGGCGGCACGCCGCCCCCGGCGACACGCGAACGGCAACGGCTTCTGCGAGAGGGCGGTCATGGGGCGAGGTTCGAAGGCGGTCACGGCGATCGGCGGGCTGATCGGGGTCGCCATCGCGTCGGCCGCGGTGTTCGCCGCGGTCACGGCGGTGCTCACGGTCGTCTTCGCGAGGCGCGTGGTCACGCCCGAACCGAAGGCGAAGCGCGGTGTCGAGCGCATCCTCGGCGTCGACCTCGCGCGGGCCACCATCAGCCTCGCCTCGACCGACGAGACCCGCATGCGCGGCACGTACGGCTTCTGGTTCGACACGGATGCCGGACACGCCCGTCTCGGCGACGTCCTCGACGACGACGGCCGAGTGGTACGTCGTCGCATCGACGCCGTCGACTTCGGTCGTCTCGACCGGGCGACGCACGGCCGCATGAGCGGGTGGGTCCGCCTCGGCCCGTGGGAGCTCGATCGGCCCTACCAGGACGTGATCGTGCCGACGGCGCTCGGGTCGGCCCCGGCGTGGCTCGTGCCCGGTGTCGGCTCTGCAGACATCGCGTCCGACGGCGGCGCGGGTGCCGACTGGGTGATCCAGGTGCACGGACGAGGCGCGAAACGGCACGAGGGCATCCGAGCCATCGAGCCGATCACGGATGCCGGATGGACGACGCTCCTCATCAGCTACCGCAACGACGGCGAGGCGCCCGAGAGCGTCGACCGCCGCTACGGGCTCGGCGGAACCGAGTGGGCGGATGTCGAGGCGGCCGTCCGGTTCGCGACCGAGCACGGCGCCCGGCGCATCGTGCTCATGGGCTGGTCGATGGGCGGTTCGATCGCCCTGCAGGCGGTGCTGCGCTCCTCGGAGGTGCGCGAGCGGCTCGTCGGCGTGATCCTCGACTCGCCCGCGATCGACTGGGTCGACATCCTCAGGTTCCAGGGGCGCGCGCTCGGCCTGCCGACCGGGCTGGGCGACGCCGTGGCGCATGTGCTCGGCGAGCCGTGGAGCGGCGGACTCACCGGACTGGCCGCCCCGGTCTCCGTCGAGGACCTCGATCCGGTCGCACGCGCCGACGAGTTCGCGGTGCCCATGCTGCTCATGCACAGCGCCGACGACGGGTTCGTGCCGGTCGACGGCTCGCGCCGACTCGCGGCGGCACGCCCCGACCTCATCCGGTTCGAGGAGTTCACGGGTGCGCGGCACACGAAGCTCTGGAATCACGACCCCGAGCGCTGGTCGGGCCTCGTGCGCGACTGGCTCGTCGAGGTCGCGGAGGCTACTCGGCCGACGCCGACTTCGCCCGCACCTGACGCTTGATGCGCGCCAGCATGCCGGTCATGCCCCGCACGCGCAGCGGCGAGACGGCCTGGCCGAGGCCGAGGGTCTGCGGGTAGTCGTCGGGGATCGCCAGCACCTCGTCGATCGTCAGCCCGTCGATGCCCTGCACGAGGATCGACGCGAACCCGCGGGTGGTCGGCGACTCGGCCGGTGCGGTCGCGAAGAGGTGTGCTCGCCCGTCGACGACCTCGACGAAGATGTACACCGGCGACTGGCATTCGAGCACGCGCTCGAGCAGGTCCGGGTGGTCGGCGTACCGCTCGGGCAGGTCGGGCAGCTCGTTCGAGAACTCGAGCAGCAGTTGCAGCCGGTCGCGGACCTCGAGGGCGAGAAAGTCGTCGCGCGTCTCCGCGAGACGCGGGGGCAGGGCCGTGGCATCCATCCCGCTCATTCTCCCACCTCGAGCCGGCGGCGCTGCCCGAGCCCCCGTCGCTGCGCGATGCCTCAGCGCGTCGGCGCCTCGCCGCGGTCGGTGCCCGTCGCGATCGGCACGCGCACGGCGCTGCCCCACTCGGTCCAGGAGCCGTCGTAGTTGCGCACGTTCTCGAAGCCGAGCAGGTGCGTCAGCACGAACCAGGTGTGGCTCGATCGCTCGCCGATGCGGCAGTAGGCGATGACGTCGTCGCCGTCCTTCAGGCCGACCTCGTCGCGGTAGATCGCGTCGAGTTCGGCGCGGTCCTTGAAGGTTCCGTCGCCGGCGGCGGCACGAGCCCACGGCACGGATGCCGCGGTCGGGATGTGTCCGGCGCGGAGGGCGCCCTCCTCGGGGTAGGCCGGTGCGCTCGTGCGTTCGCCGGAGTACTCCTCGGGGGAGCGCACGTCGATGAGCGGGTTGCCGAAGTGGGCGAGCACGTCTTCCTTGAAGGCGCGCACCTCGTCGTCGGAGCGTTCGACGACGGGGTACTCGACGGGCGTCACCGACGTGGGCTCGGTCGTGAGGTCACGGCCTTCGGCGATCCAGAGGTCGCGGCCGCCGTCGAGGAGGCGCACGTCTTCATGGTCGAACAGCGTGAAGACCCAGAGCGCGTAGGCGGCCCACCAGTTGTTCTTGTCGCCGTAGATCACGACGGTCGAGTCGCGGGCGATGCCCTTCGAGCCGAGGAGCGCGGCGAACTGCTCGCCGTCGAGGTAGTCGCGCACGACGGGGTCGTTGAGCTCGGTGTGCCAGTCGACCTTCACCGATCCGGGGATGTGCCCGGTCTCGTAGAGCAGGACGTCTTCGTCGGACTCGACGACCACGAGGCCCGGTTCGCCCAGGTGATCGGCGAGCCACTGCGTGGACACGAGCCGTTCGGGGTGGGCGTACTCGGCGAATTTGGCGGTCGCATCGAGTTCGGCGGGCATCTGTACCTCCTGAGATCGTCCGGTTCGTCCGGTCGGACGGCGGCGCGGGGCTGGCGGTCTAGGCTGTTGACCTGATCCACGTCGAATCTACGCGGCGCGACTGCCGACGACACCTCTCCGGTCATCCGGTGCAACACGGGAGCCATCCACGCAATGACCACGGCATCGAGCCACGCCCTCATCCGACTCGTCGAGCGCAATCCGTCGATCTCGGGTGCCGAGATCGCGTCGGAGCTCGTGCCGCCGCCGCAGTTCTCGCACGCGTCCTTCGACTCGTACCGGCCCGACGCCGACTTCGACTCGCAGCAGGCGGCCCTCGACCGGCTCAACCAGTTCGCGGGCGCGTGGCGCGCGGCCCAGCGACCCGGCGGATTCTTCTCGCGCAAGCGCCCGGCGCGCATCGAGCTGCCCGGCGTCTATCTCGACGGCGGGTTCGGCGTCGGCAAGACGCACCTGCTCGCGTCGCTCTGGCACGTCGCGCACGGCCCGAAGTACTTCGGCACCTTCATCGAGTACACCGCGCTCGTCGGAGCGCTCGGCTACGCGCAGGCGGTCGAACTGTTGCGCGGTGCCAAGCTCATCTGCATCGACGAGTTCGAGCTCGACGACCCGGGCGACACGATGCTCATGACCCGGTTCCTGGGAGAGCTCATGGCGAGCGGCACCCGCGTCGCCGCCACGAGCAACACGCCCCCGAACGCGCTCGGCGAGGGTCGCTTCGCCGCGGCCGACTTCCTGCGCGAGATCCAGGCGCTCTCCTCGAACTTCGAGACCCTCCGCATCGACGGGCTCGACTACCGACGTCGCGACACCGAGGGCCGTTCCACCACGCTCGATTCCGAAGCGGATGTCGCCGCCAAGGCGGAGGCGCTCGCAGCACGCGGCCACGGCGTCTCGCTCGACGCGTTCGACGACCTCATCGCGCACCTCGCGACCGTGCACCCGTCGAAGTACGTGAAGCTCCTCGACGGCGTCGAGTTCATCGCGCTGAGCGGGGTGCACGAGCTCTCCGACCAGAACGCCGCGCTGCGCCTCGTGGCGTTCATCGACCGCGTGTACGACGCCGAGGTGCCGATCATCGCGAGCGGCCTCGCGCTCGACGAGGTGTTCGACGACGACATGATGGCCGGCGGCTACCGCAAGAAGTACCTGCGCGCGATGAGCCGAATGATCGCCCTCACCACCGGCGAGCTGCCGCCGCACGACTGATCACGGCCGTTTCCGTGCCGTTTCCCATCGATCGGATGGCGCCGCGAAACGCGCTGTTTACGTTGGCGCCCAGCACGTAACACTCGCGAAACAGAACACGGTCCCGCACGAAACGTCCTCTCGTGAAACTTGGCGACACAGGTTCCCCGGCCTGTTTTCCCCGAGAGAGGTTCGAGATGGATCAAGGCAACACCGCGTTCCTGTTGATCATGGCGGCATTGGTGCTGCTCATGACCCCCGGACTCGCGTTCTTCTACGGCGGTCTGGTGAAGGCGAAGAGCGTCATCAGCATGATGATGATGAGCTTCGGCGCGATCGGCCTCATCGGCGTGCTGTGGGTTCTCTACGGCTACGCGATCGCGTTCCCCGGTTCGGAGGGCCTCGTCGCCCCCTGGTCCATCGACTGGTCGGCCATCGGCCTCACCAGCCTCCTCGAGACGCCGGAGGGCGCGGCCTTCCCGCCGCTGGCCTTCGTCGGCTTCCAGGCGACGTTCGCGATCATCACGGTCGCGCTCGTCTCCGGTGCCATCGCCGACCGCGCCAAGTTCGGGGCCTGGATGATCTTCGCCGGCGTCTGGGCGACCATCGTCTACTTCCCGGTCGCGAGCTGGGTGTTCAACTTCGGCCTCGCCGACGACGGCTCGTTCGCCTACGGCGGCTGGACCACCTTCGGCCTGCAGGAGGCCTTCGGCGTCGGCGTCATCGACTTCGCCGGTGGCACCGCGGTGCACATCAACGCCGGTGCTGCGGCGCTCGCCCTGGCGCTCGTGCTCGGCAAGCGCGTCGGCTTCTCGAAGGGTGCGCACGTTCCTCACAACCCGCCCTTCGTGCTCCTCGGCGCCGGTCTGCTGTGGTTCGGCTGGTTCGGCTTCAACTCGGGTTCCGAGCTCGCCGCCGACGGCACCGCCGCACTCGCCTGGGTCAACACGCTGGCCGCTCCGGCCGCCGCACTGCTCGCCTGGCTCCTCGTCGAGAAGATCAAGGACGGCAAGCCGACCTCGGTCGGCGCAGCATCCGGTGCGGTCGCGGGTCTCGTCGCGATCACCCCGGCCTGTGCCTCGCTGACCCCCGGCTGGGCGATCGTGCTCGGTCTCGTCGCCGGCGCCGTCTGCGCCCTGGCGATCGACCTGAAGTTCAAGTTCGGCTTCGACGACTCGCTCGACGTCGTGGGCATCCACCTCGTCGGCGGTCTCATCGGAACGCTGTACCTCGGCTTCTTCGCCAACGGCACCGGCCTCATCTACAGCGGTGACGCCACGCAGCTGCTCGTGCAGGCGATCGCAGCCTTCACCGTGCTGATCTACTCGTTCGTCCTGGCCTTCGGCATCGGCTGGGTCATCGAGAAGACGATCGGCTTCCGCATCACGAACGAGGACGAGCTCGCGGGCGTCGACACCGCCGTCCACGGCGAAGACGCGTACAAGCTCGAGACCGTCTGACTCCACTGATCCACCGCGAGGGCGGTGGGGTAGTGTGCGGGTGTGACTGACACCGGCCGCTTCCTCACCGCCCTTCGTCGTGCGTTCCGCAGCATGTTCGGCGGGTCCGGCAGCGCCTCGCGCAGCGGGTCGAGGGCGTCGGATGCCGCGGGGCGCGCGTCGGTCTCGACGGGCCTCCTGTCGCCCGGACAGGCGGGAACCTCCGCGACGGTCGAGGTCGACCCTCGGAGCCTCAAGCGCGTCGACCTGGCGTACGCGCCGTCGCGCGACGGGCAGCCCGATCCCGGTGAGATCGTCTGGACCTGGGTGCCGTACGAGGAGCGCGACGGGCGCGGCAAGGACCGCCCGGTCGTGGTCGTCGCGGCATCCGGTGCCGATGCGTTCCTGGCCGTGCAGCTGACGAGCAAGGCGCACGACGGCTCACGCGACTTCGTGCCGCTCGGCACGGGCGCGTGGGATGCCGCGGGCCGGCCGAGCTGGGCGAACATCGATCGCGTGTTCGTGGTGCACACCGCCGGCATGCGGCGCGAAGCGGCATCCCTCGATGCGAAGCGCTATCTGAAGGTCGCCGAGGCGCTGAGCGCCCGCTACGGCTGGCGCTGACGAACGCGGCGTTAAACGAAGAACGCCCCCAGTGGAGTGGGGGCGTTCGTGGGCGATGCCGGGCTCGAACCGACGACCTCTTCCGTGTGAAGGAAGCGCGCTACCAGCTGCGCCAATCGCCCATGTGGGATTCGCGGCTCACCGGGGTGACCGCGCGGATTCGATACTAGCGAGCATTTCGCGCAATTGCACATCGAGTGATTCGTGGCGTGTCGGGACGCGTTCGATGCCCGCGTGACGGCGCCCGGAGCGACCCGAAACCCTCGACACGCCCGGGATGCGCGGCCGGATTCCGCGTCGGACCGGGCTGAACAGCGGGTGAACGCCGCTCAGTTTGTGAATCGATCCGAGTATCGGTTAGAGTCTCTCTGCACGCAGAAATGCACAGCAACGCGGATGTGGCGCAGTGGTAGCGCATCACCTTGCCAAGGTGAGGGTCGCGAGTTCGAATCTCGTCATCCGCTCGGATCAGGATCAAGGCCCCGCCTCGATCCTGTTCTTTGGTGAAGAACCCAGAAACGGTGGATTGGCCGAGAGGCGAGGCAGCGGCCTGCAAAGCCGTATACACGGGTTCGAATCCCGTATCCACCTCCAGATCGAGAACACCAACTCGATTCTGGGCGATTGGCGCAGCGGTAGCGCGCTTCCCTGACACGGAAGAGGTCACTGGTTCGATCCCAGTATCGCCCACTGTCGAAAACCCCCGGTTCGCCGGGGGTTTTCGGTTTGTCGCATCGAGATCCCATCTCGACGCGCGCGATTGGCGCAGCGGTAGCGCGCTTCCCTGACACGGAAGAGGTCACTGGTTCGATCCCAGTATCGCGCACGCAGTACGAACGCCCCGGCTCATGCGAGCCGGGGCGTTCGCTGTTCCCCAGGGTGTATCGCTCAGCTCACCAGGGCGAGGGCGCCGGGGGAGCCGTGACCGGCGGCCGGTCGTTGCACGTGATGAGGTTCGGCAGGTAGGGCGCGAGCCACGGGGTTCCGGGGTGGTACTCGTTCGCGTCGACGCCGTCGTTGTCGCCGAGGTCGGTGAGCGCGAACTCGGAGCCGTTCGCCCAGTCCCAGGTGAAGGCACCGCAGTTGTTCACGCCCCAGTGGCCGACGCCCCGGACATCCACGTTCTCGAAGGTCGCCGAGCCCGCCGTCCGGGCGCTGATCACGTTCGTTCCGGTGCCGTCGACGCGGATGTCGCGGAATCTCACGCCATCGATGCGATAGACGTCCTTCACGCCCCACTCCGTCACCAGCATCATCGCGCTGTACGTGCTGTCGAGGAAGTGGTCGCCGCTCACGACGATGTCGGCCTGGTCGATCGAGCGGTCGAGCGCGTAGAACCAGATCGCGCCGAGTCCGATGTTCCAGTTGAGCTCGTACGTGCCCGACCGGGCGGTCGTGTTGTCGGTGATCGCGAGGCCGCCCGTGAACGGCTCTGCGCCGAACCTGGAACCCACGTGGATGCCGCTGCCCTCGCGCACGGGGTCGGCGACGAGGTTGTTCGACACGGTCGTGTCGGTGCCGCCGTAGATCGCGATGCCGTTCGCGAGCGACGGGGACTGCACGGTGTTGCGGTCGAACACGTTGCCCGCGTTCGCGACGTGCTCCGACCACATGGCGAGTCCGTCGTCGCCCGTGTTCCGTACGAAGGTGTTCGAGACCGTCGAGTCGGTGACGCCGGTGTGGAAGTTCAGGGCGTCCGCCATCTGGTCGACGATGATGTTGTCGTCGATGACGAGGTCGTGCATCGGGCCGTCGAACCACATGCCGACCTTCGTGTGCCGGATGTGGAGTCCGCGGATGCTCGACGAGCTCAGCGAGCCGCCGATGCCGTTGACCTGATCGGTGTCGATGCGTTCCCGCACGTCGCCCTCGATCGCGAAGCCCGAGAGGTGCACGTTCGAACTGCCGCCGTCCGCGGCATCCTTCCCGTAGAACCCGACGCCCGTGTGCACCGAGCCGTCGGGGGCCGGCGTGGCGAGGGCGACCTCGCGGCCGCGGATGATCGTGTACCAGTTGCCCGCGCCCTCGATCGTGACGTCGTCGACGATGATGTGCCGGCTGACCGAGTAGACGCCCGGCGGCACGTAGACGGGCAGGCGATGCGCCTTCGCGAACGCGATGGCCCGATCGAACGCCCCGGCCGCGTCGCGCTTGCCGAACGGATCCGCGCCGAACAGGAGCACGTTCGCCGCCTTGAGACGCACGTGCGGCGCGGCGACGCGCTCGGAGTCGAGCAGGTCGATCGTCGTGACGGCGGCGCTCGAGTTCTTCGGCGCGGTGAGTCGCACGACGTCGCCGGCGCGATACGTCTTGCCCAGCAGCATCCGCTGCTCGTCGTAGAAGTGCATCGGGCGGAACGGCTTGGCGACCTCGAAGCCCGCTCCCGGAACGCACCCGCATTCGGTGATCCACCAGTCGGGGTGAAGCAGGCCGGCCTTCGGATCGTTGGTGAACGGGTACTGGTTGTACAGCCAGGAGTACTTCGAGGTGAGCGTCATGGTCTGCGCGCGCCCGCCGTTCACCGAGACGGCGAGCGGGGCGTCGATGCCGCCGCCGTCGGGGGAGTCCGGGATGCTGTAGCGCACCGTGATCGCGTTCGCGGCCGCGGGCAGCGTGAACTCGACGTACTCGCCCGGGTCGAGTTGCACCGCTCGTCGGCCGGAAGCCTCGGCGGGCAGCGTGTAGGCGTCGCGACCGGGCCCGACGACGCTGCCGGTGGTCTTCGCGTTCTCGGCCTCCTGCTCGAGGAATGCCACATCGGCGCCGCGTCCCTGCACGAGTGCGGGATCGAGTGCGGCCCGGGTCACGATCGGCGCCGGCGCCTTCGGGGCAGCGGATGCGGCGAGCGGGCCCGACACGGCGGCGCCGACCGCGAGCGCGGCGATCGCGACGAACGACGCCGTTCGTCTCAGGGGCGGCGAGTGCGGTCGGCGGGGCGGTGGCGCGGATTCGGAACTGGCGCGGGTCGTCATCGACTCGATTCCTCTCGTGATGTGTACGTCGTCGGACACGGGTGCGATCCCGTCGAGTGAGCCGAATGTATGACCGCGCCGTCGCGGCTCACAAGGCGCAATCGAGGATTGTCGAGAGAATGTCGAGTTCTTGCAGATCTGTGCGTAAACGCCTGCAATCCGGCGGACGGGACAGGGCGATCGTTGCAAGACGCGGCGCAAGCGTGGCCGGGGCTCGGTCGATGCCGGTCGCTGCCGTCAGCAGGCGAACCGCGTGCTCGCGCCCGACTACAGTTGAAGGGTTCATCTCAACTCACAGGGAGTGGTTCACAGTGGCCGACGGTTTCGAGCTCTTCACCGATCGTTCCGTTGTCGCGATGCGCGTCAACGGCGAGCTCAAGGATCTGGCCACGACGGTGACAGACGCCGACGAGGTCGAGCCCGTGACGATCGACTCGCCCGACGGGCTCTCGATCCTGCGCCACTCCGCCGCGCACGTGCTCGCGCAGGCCGTGCAGTCGGTCAACCCCGAGGCGAAGCTCGGCATCGGCCCGCCCGTCACCGACGGCTTCTACTACGACTTCGACGTGGCCGAGGCGTTCAGCACCGAGGACCTCAAGGCGCTCGAGAAGGAGATGGGTCGCATCATCCGCTCCGGCCAGCGCTTCGTGCGTCGGGTCGTGACCGACGACGAGGCACGCGCCGAGCTCGCGGGCGAGCCCTACAAGCTCGAGCTCATCGGGCTCAAGGGCACGGGCGGCCACGGCAAGGGCACCGGCGACGACCACGAGTCCGTCGAGGTCGGCGCCGGCGAGCTGACGATCTACGACAACGTCGACCCGAAGACCGGAGAGGTCGCCTGGAAGGACCTCTGCCGCGGACCGCACCTGCCGAACACCCGCATGATCGGCAACGGCTGGGCGCTGCAGCGCGTTGCGGGCGCCTACTGGCGCGGCAGCGAGAAGAACCCCCAGCTCCAGCGCATCTACGGCACCGCATGGCCGACCAAAGACGAGCTGCGCGCCTACCAGCACCGCCTCGAGGAGGCCGCCAAGCGCGACCACCGCAAGCTCGGCAAGGACCTCGACCTCTTCTCGTTCCCCGACGAGATCGGTTCCGGTCTCTCGGTCTGGCACCCCAAGGGCGGCGTCATCCGCGGCGAGATGGAGCAGCACGCGCGTCGTCGCCACATCGAGGGCGGCTACACCTACGTGTACACGCCGCACATCTCGAAGGAGGACCTCTTCCTCACCTCGAACCACCTCGTCACGTACAAGGAGGGTATGTTCCCGCCCATCGTGATGGACGAGGAGCGCGACGCCGAGGGCAACATCACCAAGCAGGGCCAGGACTACTACCTGAAGCCCATGAACTGCCCGATGCACATCCTCATCTACAAGGAGCGCGGACGCAGCTACCGCGACCTGCCGATGCGGCTCGCCGAGAACGGCACCGTCTACCGCAACGAGCTCTCGGGCGCGCTGCACGGCCTCACCCGCGTGCGCGGCTTCACGCAGGACGACTCCCACCTCTTCGTCACCCCCGAGCAGCTCGAGGCCGAGACCACGAGGGTGCTCGAGTTCGTGGTCTCGATGCTGCGCGACTTCGGCCTCGAGGACTTCGAGCTCGAACTCTCGATGCGCGACGACGAGAAGTCGAAGTGGATCGGCTCCGACGAGTTCTGGGAGTACTCCACGAACGCGCTGCGCAACGTGGCGCTCGCGAGCGGGCTGAGGCTCACCGAGGTTCCCGGCGAGGCGGCGTTCTACGGTCCGAAGATCGACCTGAAGACCCGCGACGCCATCGGCCGCACCTGGCAGCTCTCGACCGTGCAGGTCGACCCGAACCTGCCGGAGCGCTTCGGCCTCGAGTACACCGGGTCCGACGGCGAGCGCCACCGGCCGATCATGATCCACCGGGCCCTGTTCGGCTCGATCGAGCGGTTCTTCGCGATCCTGCTCGAGCACTACGCCGGTGCGTTCCCCGTCTGGCTCGCGCCCGTGCAGGTCGTCGGCATCCCGGTCGCCGAGCAGTTCTCCGAGTACCTCGACGAGATCATCGCGAAGCTCCGCGCCAAGGGCGTCCGCGCCGAGGTCGACCACTCCGACGACCGCATGCAGAAGAAGATCCGCACCCACACCACGCAGAAGGTGCCGCTGCAGCTCATCGCCGGCGAGCAGGACCGTGCGGGCGGCACGGTGTCGTTCCGATTCCGCGACGGCACCCAGACCAACGGCGTGCCCGTCGACGACGCCGTGGCGCTCATCCTCGACGCGATCTCCGAGCGCAAGCTCGTGAACACGGCCGAGGACCTCGCGTGACCGACCGCACGACGAGCCCCGAACCTGCGGATGCCGCAGCAGAGGGGCTCGTCGATGCGGCGACCCTTGCCGGCGTGCCCGACGCGTTCCAGCGACTCTGGACGCCGCACCGCATGGCGTACATCAACGCGGGCGCCGACGCGATGCGCGCCTCGTGCCCGTTCTGCGCGGCTCCGGAGAAGTCGGATGCCGACGGGCTGATCGTGCACCGCGGCCGCACGGCGTACGTGCTGCTGAACCTGTTCCCGTACAACTCGGGTCACCTGCTCGTCTGCCCGTACCGGCACATCGCCACCTACGACCAGGCGACGGCTGAAGAGGTCGCCGAGATCGGCGAGCTCACGCAGACCGGCATGCGCGTGCTGCGCGAGGTCTCGCGCTGCGACGGCTTCAACATCGGCATGAACCAGGGGGCCGTGGCCGGTGCCGGCGTCGACGAGCACCTGCACCAGCACATCGTGCCGCGGTGGGCGTCCGACGCGAACTTCTTCCCGATCATCGCGCGCACGAAGGCGCTGCCCCAGCTGCTCGGCGAGGTGCGCGTGGCGGTCGCCGAGGCCTGGCCGGCGACGGGCGAGTAGCCGCGACCGGCGTGCCGACCGGCATGCGCCGCTCGCGGCATCCGCTCGACCGCATTCGAACGCGCGGATGCCGCGGCTCGGCGCACGACGAGGACGGCGTGCGCCGACGGGCTCAGCGCACCTGACGGACGGTGAACTGCATGCGCGGGTGCGCGTAGGCCTCCTGCGACTCGACGAGCTGCAGTTCGCGCTCGCCCGACTCGTGCGTGCGCTCGAGCAGGTCGAACACGCTCGACGTGGTGCGGGCGAGGGCGTCGGCCGCGTCGCGCGTGCGCAGGTAGTGCGCCGTGAACAGCGCGGCGCTGACGTCGCCCGAGCCGTTGGCCTTCATGGGCAGCAGGGGAGTCTGCACGATCCACGCGCCGTGGTTGTCGACGGCGAGCATCTCGATGGTGCCCTCTTCGCGGTCGGGCCGCTCGACGCTCGTGACGAGCACCACCGACGGGCCGGACGCACGTGCGAGGTCGACCGACGCGAGCGTCGACTCGAGCGTGTCGGGCGAGGTGTCGGTGAGGTAGCCGAGCTCGAACTGGTTCGGAGTGATGAGGTCGGCTGCGGGGACCACGCGATCGCGGAGGAGGATCGGGATGGCCGGCGCCACGAAGCATCCGGATTTCGCATTGCCCATGACCGGGTCGCAGGCGTAGATCGCGTCGGGATTGGCCGCCTTCACGCGTGCGACGGCGTCGAGGATGACGTCGGCGATGCCCTCGCCGCCCTGATAGCCCGAGAGCACCGCGTCGACCTGGGGGAACGCGCCGCGCTCCTCGATGCCGGTGATGACCTCGCGCACGTCGTCTGGGCTGATCATGGGGCCGCGCCACGCGCCGTAGCCCGTGTGGTTGGAGAAGTTGACGGTGTAGACCGGCAGCACCTCGACGCCGATGCGCTGGAGGGGGAAGACGGCGGCGGAGTTGCCGACGTGGCCGTACGCGACCGCCGACTGGATCGAGAGAATCTTCACCGCTCGATCATCGCATCTCCGGCGGCCGGCTCGGCTCGCGGCCCGACGGGCGGACGCAGCCCGCGGTCGCGTGGCGTCTCAGCCGGCGAGGCGCTGCTGCGCTCGCACCGTGCGGACCGCGGCGCCGATGTCGGACGCGAGCTTCGCGAGGTCGGCGTCGTCGAGGTCGTGCACCGTGAGTCGCAGCCGATCGGACGGTGCCCTGTCGCCGAGCGCGAACTCGTCGCCGGGTCGAACGAGCCATCCGCGTCGCATGAGCTGCTCGGAGACCGCGCGGGCGGGCGCCCCGAGCGGCACCCACACGTTCAGTCCGTCGCCGGGCGAGGTCGTGATGCCCTCGGCGCGCAGGAGGTCGGCGAACGCGCGGTTGCGCGCGGCGTAGTGCTCGCCGGCCCCGCGGATGCCCGCCAGCACGGCGGGGTCGGTCGCGAGCGCGTGCACGAGACGTTGCAGCAGGTGGCTCACCCAGGTCGTGCCGGGCGTCAGCCGCATCGCGAGCCGGTCAGCCGTCTCGGGGTCGGATGCGGTGACCGCGAGGCACATGTCGGGGCCGAGGAACTTCGAGACCGAGCGCACGAGCGCCCAGCGCCGGTGCTCCCGCCCGATGAGCGAATGGTGCGGCTGCTGCGAGAGCAGCGAGTAGTGGTCGTCTTCGATCACGAGCACGTACGGGTGGTCGGCGAGCACGGCGCGCAGGTCGGACGCGCGCTCGGCCGAGAGGCTCGCCCCGGTCGGGTTCTGCGCGCGCGGCGTGCAGATGACCGCGCGCACGCCCTGCTCGAGGGCGGCACGGAGCCCGTCGACGGTCATGCCCTCGTCGTCGACCGGCACCGGCACCGGTCGGTAGCCCGCCACGCGCACGGTGTGGATGCTCGTCAGGAAGCACGGGTCCTCGAGGGCGACCGCATCGTCGCGCGTGAGCGCCTGGGCGAGCAGCCGCTCGACGGCGTCGGCCGCGCCGCTCGTGACCGTGATGCGCATGGGCGTGCCCGAGGGCAGGTCGGCGCTCATCCACGCGTGGGCGGCCTGCTCGAGACCGGGGTCGATGACCGGCTCGCCGTAGAGCACCGGGCGTCGGGCGATGCTCGCGAGGGCGTCGGACGGATCGGGGATGTACGAGGCGTCGGGGTTGCCCGTGCCGAGGTCGCGGAGCGCGGTGTCGGCCGCGAAGCCCTCCTGCGCCACGGGGGAGGCGCCCGCGACCCGTGTGCCGCCGCGGCCGAGCGTGACGACGACGCCCGCGTTCGTGAGCTGGCGGTAGGCCGAGACGGCGGTGTTGCGATTGACGCCGAGTTGTTCGGCGAGCGCGCGCACGGGCGGGAGCGCGTCGCCCGGTCGGAGCGCGCCGCGCTCGATGAGCGTGCGGAGGCTCTCGGCGATCTCCGCCGCGGAGCTTCCCTCGATCTCGACGATCACGTCACCGTCCTTCTTCGGGCCTGCGGCCCCTCATCGCCCATGCTACCTTTTGGCCTAGGACAAACATTCTCTTTGTCTGAAGTATTGCGCACCGTCCCCGCGCACCTCCGAAAGGACTCCCCAGTGACCGTATCCGAGACGGGCTCGAGCCGCGTGAAGCGCGGCCTCGCCGAGATGCTGAAGGGCGGCGTCATCATGGACGTCGTCACCCCCGAGCAGGCCCGCATCGCCGAAGACGCCGGCGCCGTCGCCGTCATGGCCCTCGAGCGCGTGCCCGCCGACATCCGCGCCCAGGGCGGCGTCGCCCGCATGAGCGACCCCGACCTCATCGAGGCGATCATCGCCGAGGTCTCGATCCCCGTCATGGCGAAGGCCCGCATCGGCCACTTCGTCGAGGCGCAGGTGCTCCAGGCGCTCGACGTCGACTACATCGACGAGTCCGAGGTGCTCTCGCCCGCCGACTTCGTCAACCACATCGACAAGTGGGCGTTCAACACGCCGTTCGTCTGCGGTGCGACCAACCTCGGCGAGGCGCTCCGTCGCATCAACGAGGGCGCGGCCATGATCCGCTCGAAGGGCGAGGCCGGCACCGGCGACGTCTCCGAGGCGACCAAGCACATCCGCAAGATCCGGTCCGAGATCAACGTGCTGCGCTCGATGACCAAGGACGAGCTCTACGTCGCCGCCAAGGAGCTGCAGGCCCCGTACGACCTCGTCGTCGAGGTCGCCGAGACCGGCAAGCTGCCCGTCGTGCTCTTCACCGCGGGCGGCGTCGCCACCCCGGCCGACGCCGCGATGATGATGCAGCTCGGCGCCGACGGCGTCTTCGTCGGTTCCGGCATCTTCAAGTCGGGCAACCCCGAGGCGCGCGCCGCGGCCGTCGTCAAGGCGACCGCGTTCTACGACGACCCCTCGGTCATCGCCGAGGTCTCGCGCGGCCTCGGCGAGGCCATGGTCGGCATCAACGTCGCCGACCTCGCCGCACCCCACCGCCTCTCCGAGCGCGGCTGGTGACGACGAACCTCCGCAGCGAGTCCCTCGACGCGGGTGGTGCGGCCTCGGCCGGCCCCCGCGTCGGGGTGCTCGCCCTGCAGGGCGACTTCCGCGAGCACGCGAGGGTGCTCGCGGGTCTGGGGGCGCGCGTGTCGCTCGTGCGCCGGCCCGACGAGCTCGAGGCGATCGACGGCCTCGTGATCCCCGGCGGCGAGTCGAGCGTCATGGACAAGCTCTCGCGCATCTTCGGCCTCCAGCAGCCGCTGCGCGCGGCGATCGCCGGCGGCCTGCCCGTCTACGGCACCTGCGCAGGGCTCATCATGCTCGCCGACACGGTGCTCGACGCGATCGCCGGCCAGGAGTCGCTCGGCGGACTCGACGTCGAGGTTCGACGCAACGCCTTCGGGTCGCAGAACCAGTCGTTCGAGACCGACCTCGAGGTGCCGGCGCTCGGCGCCGATCCGGTGCACGCCGTCTTCATCCGCGGGCCGGTCGTCGAGTCGGTCGGTTCCGGCGCCACGACGCTCGCCTCGCTCGCCGACGGCCGCGTGGTCGCGGTCGAGCAGGGCAACCTCCTCGGCACGAGCTTCCACCCCGAGATCACGGGGGAGCACCGCTTCCACGAGTACTTCCTGGCGAAGGTGCGCGCTCGGGTCGCGGCCTAGCAGGTCAGGGCTGGCCAGGGCCGCACGCGAGGGCGTTCCCTGATCGGATGAACGGGTTGTCCCGGGTGCGGTCCGGTCCGCGGTCCGGTTTCGTTTCCGCCATGACCACTCGCCTTCCCAGCACCGGCGCGCCCGAGCGCGTCGCCGCCGCCCCCAGCACGACCTGTCGCAGCGACGAGGTCGTCGTCATCCACCGCCTCTTCCGCCGCCTGTTCGCCGAGGCGCCCTCCCTCGTGCGCGGTGTCGCCCCCGACGACACCGCCCACGCGAGGCGGGTCGCGAAGCACCTGCACGCCGTCATCGCGCTGCTGCACGTGCACCACCGCACCGAGGACGAGTTCTTCTGGGACGTCATGACCGACCGCGCTCCCGCCTGCGGCCTCCATGTGGAGCTCATGCGGCGTCAGCACGGTGCCGTCTCCGATCGCCTGGACGTGGCGGATGCGCTCGTCGACCGGTGGGCGTACCGAGCCGACGCCCGGACCGCCGTCCGCATCGCGACGGCCCTCGAGGAGATCGACCGGATGCTCGTCGAGCACCTGGTCGACGAGGAGCGCGAGGCCTTCCCGGTGCTCGACGCGATCCTGTCGGACGCCGAGTGGGATCACATCCACAAGCATGCCCAACGCCACAAGCCGCCGATGCCGATCTTCGTGCTGCTCGGCCTCATGATCGACAGCGTGCCGGAGGCGGACCGCGCCGCCTGGATCGCGAACGAGCTCCCGGCGCCGATCCGCTTCGCCTACCGCACCGTCGGCCGCCGCCAGTACGAGCGTGCGATCGGCCGGATCCGTTCGAACGATCGCGGTGCCCTGGGCGGCGCCGGTGCTGCGGGACTCGAGCCGGCCATGGCCTGACGGGTGGGCGGATGCCGCGGCGGGCCCGCGGGCTCGGGCGCGCGTCGCGGCATCCGGCCCCCGCATGTCGGAGGCGAGGGCTAGCCTCGGCCACGTGACCCAGTACATCGCGCTCCTCCGCGGAGTCAACGTCGGCGGCATCACCGTGAAGTCGGCCGAGCTCAAGGAACTGTTCGAGTCGTTGGGATTCGGTTCGGTCCGCACCGTGCTCGCGAGCGGCAACGTCGCCTTCGAGCGGGTCGAGGCCGGCAGGGGCGGCGACCCCGAGACATCCGCAGCCCTGAAGGCCCGCATCGAACGCGCGCTCGGCGAGCGCTTCGGCTACGAGGCCTGGATCGTGCTGCTCACCCGCGCCGAGCTCGCGCGCGTGGTCGAGGCGTTCCCCTTCGACGCCGAGCGCGACGGCTGGCACCCGTACGTGCTCTTCGGGTCAGACGCCGCGCACCTGGCCGAGCTCGCGGCCGCTGCGGTCGACCTCGACGCGGGCGACGACGTGGTGCGTGCCGGAGACGGGGTGCTCTACTGGCACAACCGTCGCGAGCGCGGCATCGACAGCGCTTTCTCCAAGATCACGGCGAAGGCGCGGTTCAAGCCGACGACCACGAACCGCAACCTGCGCACGCTCGTCAAGCTGCTCGCGTGAACCCGTGCTGAACGTGCCCTGACCTAGAATGGTGTGGCGCGAACCGGAACGCATCGGTCGCGGAGGATTCGATTCAGGAGACGCATGTCCGGGCATTCCAAGTGGGCGACGACCAAGCACAAGAAGGCGATCATCGACTCGCGCCGTGCCAAGTCGTTCGCGAAGCTCATCAAGAACATCGAGGTCGCCGCGAAGATGGGCGGAGCCGACCTGTCGGGCAACCCGACGCTCGTCGACGCCGTGCAGAAGGCGAAGAAGACCTCGGTCCCCAACGACAACATCGATCGTGCGATCAAGCGCGGCGCAGGACTCACCGGCGAGTCCATCGACTACGCGACGATCATGTACGAGGGCTACGGGCCCAACGGCGTCGCGCTGCTCGTGGAGTGCCTCACCGACAACAAGAACCGTGCCGCGGCCGAGGTGCGCACGCTCATGAGCCGCAACGGCGGCACCATGGCAGACCCCGGTTCGGTCGCCTACAACTTCGCACGCAAGGGCGTCATCGTCGTCGCGAAGACCGCCGGCCTCACCGAAGACGACGTGCTCGGTGCCGTGCTCGACGCGGGTGCAGAAGAGGTCACCGACGAGGGCGAGACCTTCGAGGTCATCACCGAGGCATCCGACATGGTGGCCGCGCGCACCGCGCTGCAGGAGGCCGGCATCGACTACGACTCGGCCGACGCCGCGTTCGTGCCGTCGCTCAAGGTCGAGATCGACGCCGAGACCGCTCGCAAGGTGTTCCGCCTCATCGACGCGCTCGAAGACAGCGACGACGTGCAGAACATCTACAGCAACTTCGACCTGTCGGCCGAGGTCCAGGCCGAGCTCGAGTCGGACGAGTAAGCCGATCGCCGTGCGGGTGCTCGGCATCGACCCGGGACTCACCAGATGCGGGGTGGGCGTGGTCGATGTCGAGCCCAACCGCACGGCGCGATTGGTCGACGTCGTCGTGCTGCGCACGCCAGCCGACCTCGACACCCCGAACCGCCTCGTGCGCATCGCCGAGGGGCTCGAGGCGATCCTCGACGAGCACCGCCCCCAGGCCGTCGCGCTCGAGCGCGTGTTCGCCAGGAGCGACGTGTCGACGATCATGGGCACGGCCCAGATCTCCGGGGTCGCGATGCTCCTCGCCGCGAGGCGCAAGCTGCCCGTCGCGCTGCACACCCCGAGCGAGGTGAAGGCTGCGATCACCGGGTACGGGCGGGCCGACAAGGCGCAGGTCGGGGCCATGGTCGCCCGCATCCTCGGTCTCGACGCGGTCCCGAAGCCGGCGGATGCCGCCGACTCGCTCGCGCTGGCGATCTGCCACGCCTGGCGCACGGGCGGCGTCGCCGGAGCGGCCGTGCTCGATGCGTCGAATCCCGATGCCGCAGCGCAGACCGCCCTCACGCCCGCGCAGCGCGCGTGGCTCGCCGCCGAGCGCTCCGCCTCCGTGTCGGGGGCGGCCCGTAGGGTGAAGGAGTGATCTCCTCCCTTCGCGGGCCAGTGCTCGTCGCCGCCGGTACCTCGCTCGTCATCGACGTCGGCGGCGTCGGATTCCAGGTGCACACGACGCCCGCGCTCGTGCTCGCGTCGCGCGAGGGCCACGAGCTCTTCGTGCACACGACGCTCATCGTGCGCGAAGACGCCCTGACCCTCTTCGGGTTCGCCACGCGCGACGAACTCGACGTCTTCGAACTGCTCATCGGCGTGACCGGGGTCGGTCCGCGGTCTGCGTTGGGCGTGCTCTCGGCGATGTCGCCCGCGCAGGTCGCCACGGCCATCGCCTCCGACGACGATGCGGCCTTCCGCAAGGTGACGGGCATCGGCCCGAAGACCGCGAAGCTCATCACCGTCTCGCTCGCGGGCAAGCTGATCGCGCCGAGCGTGGTCGACGTTCCCGCCGCGACGGGTGCGGCTCGCGGCGTGGCCGACAGCGTGCTCGCCGCGCTCACCGGACTCGGGTGGACCGAACGCGCGGCCGTCGAGGCCGTCGACGAGGTGCTCGCCGAGGCCTCCGCGACCGATGCCGCCTCGATCCCGGCCGTCCTCCGGCTCTCGCTCGCGCGCCTCGGTCCCGCGCAGGCCGCGGGGCGGGCACGATGAGCGGCGCCGACGGCGCCGACGTCGACCTGACCGATCCGGTGCTGGCGTCCGAGGCCGAGCTCGCCTTCGAAGGTGCGCTCCGGCCGCGCAGCCTCGCGGAGTTCGTCGGCCAGACGCGCGTGCGCGGGCAGTTGCAGTTGCTGCTCACCGCGGCGACGCTGCAGCAGCGAACGCCCGACCACATCCTGCTCGCCGGTCCTCCCGGACTCGGCAAGACCACGCTCGCCATGATCGTCGCTCACGAGAGCGGGCGGCCGCTGCGCATGTCCAGCGGGCCTGCGATCCAGCACGCGGGCGACCTCGCCGCGATCCTCAGCTCGCTCGTGCCCGGAGAAGTGCTCTTCATCGACGAGATCCACCGCATGGCGCGCTCGGCCGAAGAGATGCTCTACCTCGCCATGGAGGACTTCCGCATCGACATCATGGTCGGAAAGGGCGCCGGCGCGACATCAGTGCCCCTCGATCTCTCGCCGTTCACGCTTGTCGGCGCCACGACGCGGGCGGGCCTCCTGCCGAACCCCCTGCGCGATCGCTTCGGATTCACCGCGCATCTCGAGTTCTACGACGACGCCGAGCTCGAGCAGGTGCTCGCACGAGCGGCCACGATGCTCGGCCTCGACGTCGATCGCGAGGCACTCGTCGAGATCTCGGGCCGATGCCGCGGCACGCCCCGAATCGCGAACCGGCTCCTGCGGCGCGTGCGCGACTACGCACTCGTGCACACGGGCCGGGCCGATCTCGCCACCGTGAACGCCGCACTCGACCTCTACGACGTCGACGCGCTCGGCCTCGACCGGCTCGACCGGGCCGTCATGCAGATCATCCTCACCAGGTTCGGGGGAGGGCCGGTCGGGCTGAACACGCTCGCGGTGTCGGTCGGCGAGGAGTCCGAGACCATCGAGGCGGTCGTCGAACCGTTCCTCGTGCGCATCGGCCTCATCACGCGCACCCCTCGCGGGCGCGTCGCGACCCCCGCGGCATGGCGGCATTTCGGGCTCTCGCAGGGCGGCGCGGCGCTTCCGATCGATGACCTATAATCCAATGAGGCTTCGTCCTCGCCGCCGTCGACTTCGTGCGGTACGCCGCACTCCGGAAGGTCCTACCCCCTCATGACGCTCGATCCGTTCACTATCATCATGCTCGCCGTCCTGGCGGTGCTGATCTTCTTCATGTTCCGCAACTCGCGCAAGCGTCAGGCCGAGGCGCAGCAGCTGCAGTCGAAGGTCCAGCCCGGCGCACGCGTCATGACGAACTTCGGCGTCTACGGCACCATCGTGTCGATCGACGAGGAAGAGAACCAGGTCCAGCTCGAGGTCGCGCCCGGCACCGTGCTGACGGTGCACCGCCAGACCGTCGCCCGCGTGGTCGAGCCCGCCGTCTCCGACGACGAGGCCGGCGCGCACGAGGCGATCGAGGGCGAGCCCGAGTTCGGCGAGCGCGATGAGGCGCACACCACCGAGACCCCCGGCGACACGACCCCCGACACCAAGAAGTCGGACGACTAAACACTCCCACCCGAGGAACGGCCCGCGTCGATTCGGCGTGGGCTCCTGCAAAGAAAGCAGAACCTGTGGCTGCACCCTCCAAGCGGTCGTCGCGTCCGGCGTCCGTACGCAAGGCCTGGCGATCGCTCACCTGGCTCGGCGTCATCATCGTCGGCCTGTTCGCCATCAACGCCGCGGGCGTCATCTGGGGCGGTGGTTCCTGGACGCCCAAGCTCGCGCTCGACCTCGAGGGCGGCACGCAGATCATCCTCGAGCCGCAGCTCGAGAGCGGTCAGTCCGCGACGCAGGAGCAGCTCGACCAGGCGGTGGCGATCATCCGCCAGCGCGTCGACGCCTCGGGCGTCGCCGAGCCCGAGATCAACACCGAGGGGTCGAACGTCGTCGTCCGCATCCCCGGTGAGCTCGACGACCAGACGCGTGCGCGCATCGAGTCCTCGGCGAAGCTCGAGCTCCGCGCGGTGCTGCTCTCCGACGCGGCGACCAACCAGCAGATCAGCCCGAGCGACGACCCGACCGCGACCGATGCGGCCGAAGACCTCTCGTCGACGCCGACGGCCGAGCCGACCGACGGCAGCGATCTCTCGTGGGTCACGCCCGCGCTGCAGAACGAGTTCGACACGTTCGACTGCTCGACGATCGACGACGTCGAGGCGAACGTGGCACCGGCCGACGAGCCGCTCGTGACCTGCGACCAGAGCCGCACGGTCAAGTACCTGCTCGGCCCGGTCGAGGCCAGCGGCGAGAACATCGTCGACGCGACCAACGGACAGGTGCAGACCCAGACCGGTGCGAGCACCGGAACCTGGGCCGTCAACATCCAGTTCGACGACCAGGGCACCAAGGACTTCGCCTCGGTCAGCACGCGTCTCTACGGCATGTCGGGTCAGACCCCGCGCGACCAGTTCGCGTTCGTGCTCGACGGCGCGGTGCTCACCGCTCCCTCGATGAACGGCGCGATCACCGACGGTCGCCCGCAGATCACCGGCAACTTCACGCAGGAGTCCTCGAAGGCCCTCGCCGACCAGCTCAAGTTCGGCGCTCTGCCGCTCAGCTTCAGCGTGCAGTCCTCCGAGACGATCTCGCCCACGCTCGGCACGTCGCAGCTCCAGGCGGGTCTGCTCGCCGGTCTCATCGGTCTGATCCTCGTCGTGATCTACACGCTGTTCCAATACCGCGCGCTCGGGTCGGTCACGATCGCCTCGCTCGTGATCGCGGGTGTGATCACCTACCTGATGATCACGATCCTGTCGTGGCGCGAGGGTTACCGCCTCTCGCTCGCCGGAATCGCGGGTCTGATCGTGGCCATCGGTTTCACGGCCGACTCGTTCATCGTCTACTTCGAACGTGTTCGAGACGAGCTGCGCGACGGTCGTCCACTGGTCGGCGCGGTCGAGGCCGGCTGGAAGCGCGCGTTCCGCACGGTGCTCGCGTCGAAGGGCGTCAACCTGCTCGCGGCCGTCGTGCTCTTCATCCTCGCGGTCGGCAGCGTCAAGGGCTTCGCCTACACGCTCGGTCTCACGACCATCATCGACGTCGTCGTGGTGATCCTGTTCACGCACCCGATGCTGCAGCTGCTCGCGCAGACGAAGTTCTTCTCGAGCGGCAATCCGTGGTCCGGTCTCGACCCGACCGCGCTCGGCGCCGTCTACCGAGGCCGTGCGGAGTTCCGCAAGCCGGTCGCGGTGTCACCGGGCAAGGCGGCATCGAGTTCGAAGGAAGCACAGCGTCGTCAGACGATCGCGGAGCGCAAGGCGAACGCGACGGTCGGCGCCGGTTCGAGTGAAGGCAAGGAGTCCTGATGGCGAGCCGTCTGACCACATTCGGTAACGACCTCTACACGGGCAAGCGCTCGTTCAACTTCGTCGGCGGCCGCAAGAAGTGGTACATCATCGCCGCCGTGCTGATCGTGCTCTCGGTCCTGGTGCCCGCGGTTCGCGGCGTGCACTTCAGCATCGAGTTCCGCGGCGGTTCGCAGTTCCAGATCGCGGATGTCGCGAACCCCGATCCCGCGATCGCCGAAGAGGCCGTGGCCTCGGTGGTGCCCGAGGCGACCACGACCGTCCAGGTCGTCGGCGGCGACGGCATCCGCGTGCAGACCGACCAGCTCGAGCAGTCCGACTCGCTCGCCGTGAGCTCGGCGCTGGCCGAGGCGTACGACGTGCCCGAGTCCGAGGTCACCTCCTCGTTCATCGGCCCGAGCTGGGGAGCGGACGTCACGAGGCAGGCGCTCGTCGGCCTCGGCGCGTTCCTGCTGCTCGCCGGCATCATCATGGCGATCTACTTCCGCACCTGGAAGATGTCGCTCGCCGCGATCCTGGCCCTCATCGCCGACCTCATCGTGACCGTGGGTCTCTACGCCGCCGTCGGCTTCGAGATCAGCCCGGCCGCGACGATCGGTATCCTCACGATCCTCAGCTACTCGCTGTACGACACGGTCGTGGTCTTCGACAAGATCCGTGAGAACACCGAGCAAGACGGCAGCGAATCGCGCCGCACGTTCGCCGAGTCGGTCAACCTCGCGGTGAACCAGACCCTGGTGCGCTCGATCAACACGAGCGTCGTCGCGGCTCTGCCGGTGGCCTCCATCCTGTTCATCGGTGCGGGTGCCCTCGGCGCCGACACGCTCCGCGACATCTCGCTCGCGCTGCTCATCGGCATCCTCGTCGGCACGTGGTCGACGGTGTTCCTCGCCGCGCCGCTCTACTCGCAGCTCCGCGAGGGCGAGCCGGTGATCCGTCGTCACGACCAGAAGGTCCTGAAGGACCGCGAGCGGGCCGGCGAATCCGCCGGTTCGGAGGCGGAGCCCGCGAACGCGTAATGTCCGCCCTGGGCGAGATCGGCATGTGCACCCCTCCGGAGCGACGATAATTGAGTTCCGGAGGTGTGCGCATGACTGAGACTGGGGTCAACTCGACCGCTTCGCTGCGCCGGCTCGTGCCGCGCATCTTCTCGAAGGCCACGCCTTCCGGAGCGGTCGACACGCTGCTCCGCACGGTGCGCATGCACCATCCCAAGGCGGATCTGGCCCTCGTCGAACGTGCCTACACCGTCGCCGAGCGGGCGCACGAGGGGCAGAAGCGCAAGAGCGGCGAGCCGTACATCACGCACCCGATCGCGGTGGCGCAGATCCTCGCCGATCTCGGCATCGGGTCGAAGACCGTCGCCGCAGCGCTCCTGCACGACACCGTCGAAGACACCGCGTACACGCTCGACCAGGTGCGTGCCGACTTCGGCGACGAGATCGCGATGCTCGTCGACGGCGTCACCAAGCTCGACAAGGTCAAGTACGGCGACTCGACGCAGGCCGAGACCGTTCGCAAGATGATCGTCGCGATGTCCAAGGACATCCGCGTGCTCATCATCAAGCTCGCCGACCGTCTGCACAACGCGCGCACCTGGGGCTTCGTGCCGACGGAGTCGGCGACACGCAAGGCGACCGAGACGCTCGAGATCTATGCGCCGCTCGCGCACCGTCTCGGCATCCAGACCATCAAGTGGGAGCTCGAAGACCTCTCGTTCGCGGTGCTGTACCCGAAGCTCTACGCCGAGATCGAGAGCCTCGTCAAGCAGCGCACGCCGCAGCGCGAGGAGTTCGTGCAGCAGGTCATCGACTTGGTGAACGACGACCTCAAGAGTGCTCGCATCCGCGGCAAGGTCGCCGGCCGGCCGAAGCAGTACTACTCGATCTACCAGAAGATGATCGTGCGCGGTCGTGACTTCGACGAGATCTACGACCTCGTCGGCATCCGCGTGCTCGTGAACTCCGTGCGCGACTGCTACGCCGTGCTCGGCTCGATCCATGCGCGGTGGACCCCGGTGCCGGGCCGGTTCAAGGACTACATCGCCACGCCGAAGTTCAACCTCTACCAGTCGCTGCACACGACCGTGATCGGCCCCAAGGGGCGCCCGGTCGAGATCCAGATCCGCACGCACGACATGCACCAGCGGGCCGAGTACGGCGTCGCCGCGCACTGGAAGTACAAGGAGCGCATGGCCACCGGTCGTGCCGATCCCGCCACTGCGAGCGCCAACGAGACCGATATGGCGTGGCTCGCGCACATCTCCGACTGGCAGGCCGAGACCGCCGATCCGGGCGAGTTCCTCGACTCGCTGCGCTACGAGATCGGTGCGAAGGAGGTGTACGTCTTCACCCCGAAGGGGCGCGTGATCGGACTGCCCTCTGGAGCCACCCCGGTCGACTTCGCCTACGCCGTGCACACCGAGGTCGGCCACCGCACGATGGGTGCGAAGGTCAACGGGCGCCTCGTGCCGCTCGAGAGCACCCTCGCCAGCGGCGACGTGGTCGAGGTGTTCACCTCGAAGAACCCCGACTCGGGTCCGAGCCAGGACTGGCTCGGGTTCGTCAAGAGCCCCCGGGCCCGCAACAAGATCAGGCAGTGGTTCACCAAGGAGCGCCGCGACGAGGCGATCGAGCAGGGCCGCGACGCTATCGCGCGTGCCATGCGCAAGCAGAACCTGCCGTTGCAGAAGCTGATGAGCCAGGACTCGTTCGCCGAGGTGGCCGCGCAGCTCCGCTACGACGACGTGTCGGCGCTGTACGCCGCGGTCGGCGAAGGGCACGTGTCGACGCAGTCGGTGCTCGAGAAGGTGGTCGCGCTGGTGCGCGACGCCGACGAGGGCGACGAACCCGAGCTGCCGATCCCGACGCGCTCGCGCACGACGCAGCGGCACTCCGACTCCGGCGTGCTCGTGCGCGGTGCGCCCGACATCCTGGTCAAGCTGGCGCGCTGCTGCACCCCGGTGCCCGGAGACGCGATCGTCGGGTTCATCACGAGAGGCTCCGGCGTCTCGGTGCACCAGTCCACCTGCCACAACGTGCAGTCCCTGATGCGCGAGCCCGAGCGCATGATCGACGTCGAGTGGGCGCCGAGCTCGAAGAGCGTGTTCCTGGTGCAGATCCAGATCGAGGCGCTCGACCGTGCGGGGCTGCTGTCCGATGTCACCCGAGTGCTCTCGGAGCACCACGTGAACATCCTGTCGGCCAGCGTCTCCACCTCGACCGACCGTCTGGCGCTCAGCCGGTTCGTCTTCGAGATGGGGGACACCACCCACCTCGACCGGGTGCTCAACGCGGTTCGTCGCATCGACGCCGTCTACGACGTGTACCGCGTCAGCGACGGCTGAATCCGGCCGTCACCGCGGCTGCGGCCGCATCGAGCCTCGCGAGGGCGCGCGCCTTGTGCGGCAACCTGGCAGTGCGAACGAGGCGATCACGCACCGCGCCTTCGAGCTCGGCGTGGTCGGCGAGCAGGGAGCCGACGACGTCGGTCGTCGGCCCGTCGGCGGCCGACGTGTCGCGCAGCAGGTCGAATGCCGTTCGAACGAGCGACGTGCAGCGCACCAGGCCGAACGAGACGATCTCCGCCTCCTGGATCTTCACCTCGCGAACGGCGATGCCCGGATCGGTGATCACCGAGATGCGCGCGTCGATCGGGACGCAGAACTGCGCGCGTCGGGGCGGGGCCAGACCGGCTCCATGGACCCAGGCGGCCGACATCCGTTCGATGATGAGCGAGCGCGGCGCGCCGTGGGCGACGACGAGGGCTCGGAACGACGGGATGTCGGGTTCGTCGATCGGGGCCCACGCGCCGGCGATGGCGACGAGATCGCCGTCGATCCTGGCGGCGCAGAGCTCGGCGATCGAGAAGTGGTCGGTGCCGAGCACCGGGGGCAGTTTGACCATGCCCCATGATGGCGCTGCGCGCAGGACCCGCTGCGGGCACCACCGCGATTGTGGAGAACTCGCGGACCGCGCACGATCGGCCGGCGACGCCTCGACGGCGTCGACGAGAACGGCCCCCGGTCGCGAGACCCGAGGGTGTCGCGACCGAGGGCCGGAGAACGATGCGGCGTCGGTCAGCCGCCGACGGCCTTGAGCCAGGCGCGTCGTGCTTCGAGCGCCTCTCGGGCCTCGGCCGTGGCGCGAGCGTCGCCCGCCGCCTCGGCAGCGGCGAGGTCGGCCTCGAGCTTCGCGATGGCGTCGTGCAGCTGGCCGAGCATGCCCTCGGAGCGTGCCTTCTTCTCGGGGTCTTCACGCTCCCAGCGCTCGTCTTCGAGGGAACGGACGTGGTTCTCGACCTTGCGGAGGCGATCCTCGACGGGGCGGACCTGGTCGCGCGGAACGCGCCCGACCTCATCCCACTCGCGCTGGATCTTGTTGAGCGCCGCACGGGCCTGCTTGGGGTCCTTCTCGCCGAGGATCTTGTCGGCCTCGTCGAGCAGCGCCAGCTTGGCCGTGAGGTTGGCCTGGTACTCCTCGTCGTCGCGCGCGTCGATCTCGGCCTTGGCGCCGAAGAGCACGTCGCCGGCTGCCTTGAACTTCGCCCAGAGTGCGTCGTCGAGCTTCTTGCCGGCACGGCCGGCCTGCTTCCACTCGTCGAGCAGCAGCCGGTAGTCGCCGATGCCGTCGGCGCCGCGCGGGGCGAGCGCCTCGGCGCGTTCGATCAGTCGCTGCTTGCGCGTGCGGACGTCGCGGTGCGAGGCGTCGAGATCCGCGAAGAACGCCTTGCGGTGCGTCTCGATGGTCGAGCGCGCGGCACGGAACCGCTTCCAGAGATCGTTGGCGTCGTTCTTCGGCAGGCGGGGGCCATCCTGCTGGTGGCGCTGCCATGCGGCGAAGAGTCCGTCGAGCTCGGCGGAGGTCTGCTTCCACTGGGTCTTCGCGGGATCCTGCGCTGCGAGGGTCTCGGCCTGCTCGACGATGCGCGTGCGCTCGGCGAGGGCGTCGGCGAGCGCGGCCTTGGTCTCGGCCTGCTGCTGCTCGGTCAGCTCCTTCGTGGTGCCGGAGAGCGCCTCGAGCCGCGTCGAGAGCGACTCGAGGTCGCCGACGGCGTGCGCACCGGCGACGGACGTCTTCAGCGTCTCGACGGCCTTCGCGACATCCGCCGCGGGAGCACCGCGTCGTGCACGCTGCTCGAGCAGGCTCACCTGGCCGGCGAGATCTGCGTACTTGCGCTCGAAGTAGGCGAGTGCCTCTTCGGGGGTCGCGTCGGGGTACTGCCCGACTTCGCGCTCACCGTCGTTCGTGCGAACGAAGACGGTGCCCGTCTCGTCGACGCGGCCCCACGGCTGCTGTGCTGAATCGGTCACGGCCTCACCCTGTCGTGCTCGGAAGCCGCCCGTCGGGCGGCGTTGACGCTTCCAACCCTATTGCACCGCCACCGGGCGGCGGTGCTGGCGATGGTCACTCGACGGCCACGGAGGTGATGGTCACCGGAACCACCGGCGCGCCGTCGGTGCCGCCGTCGACGACGCCCGCGTCGATGACCTGCGCCTGCAGCTGGTCGAGCCCGCTCGTGACGCGGCCGACGACCGTGTACCCGCCGATGCCGTCTTCCGACGGAAGCGTCGTGTCGCCGTAGACGATGAAGAACTGGCTGCCCTGGCTGTAGCCGTTGGCGCTCTGACGGGCCATCGCGATCGTGCCGGCGGGGTACACGCCGTCGTCGGGGTCGTTCTCGACCGGGCCGTAGCTGTAGCCGGGTCCGCCGGTGCCGTCGCCGTTCGGGTCGCCGCACTGGAGCACGAAGAGGCCGCTCGTCGTCAGGCGGTGGCATCCGACGCCGTCGTAGAAGCCGGACTGGATGAGGCTGATCTCGCTCGAGACCGCCTGCGGGGCGGCTGCGCCATCGAGCTCGATGCCGAGCGGGATGTCGTTCAGCGTCATCGTGCCGGTCCAGGTGCGGCCCTCGGCGATGTCCGACGAGGGGACGTCACCGGTGTTCTGGCCGGCCGCGTCGGTCGGGGGAGCGGTCGTGGCCTCGGGGCTCGCGACGGGCTCGGGCGTGCCCGGCCCGCCGTTGAAGAAGAGCAGTTGGGCACCGGTCGCGATCACGAGGACGACGACGAGCGCGACGACCGCGATCACGTTGTCGCGCGTGCGTCGACGCACTTTGCCCTCGTGGACCTGCTGTCGTGCCTGGTAGGTGCGAAGTCGCGCTCGTTCCTCGCGCGCCTGACGATCGTTGGATACCACGCATGCTCCTTCTGGGGATTCCTGCGAGCAGACTCTACGCAAGCACAGGTTCCGGCACCAATCGCGGGCCCGCACGTGTCGCGACGTCGCGACGGCGCGGTCGGCTGTCGGATGCCGCGGCTACGCTTGATCGCATGGTGGACACCGCGCAGGGCCTGCGCTCCGGCGCGACGCCGTTGGCCGTGCGCATGCGCCCGACGAGCCTCGACGAGGTGGCCGGGCAGCGGCACCTCCTGTCGCCGGGTTCGCCCTTGGTCGCCCTCGCCGGAGACCGCACCGGCGAGTCGGGTTCGGTGTCGGTGATCCTCTGGGGGCCGCCCGGCACGGGCAAGACGACGCTCGCGCAGGCGATCGCACGGTCGTCGGGCCGCAAGTTCGTCGAACTCTCCGCGGTCTCCGCGGGCGTTCGCGACGTGCGCCAGGTCATGGAGGAGGCGCGGTCGAGCCGCGACCTCTACGGCGTCTCGACCGTGCTGTTCCTCGACGAGATCCACCGCTTCACGAAGGCCCAGCAGGACGCCCTGCTGCCCGGCGTCGAGAACGGCTGGGTGATCCTCGTCGCCGCGACCACCGAGAATCCGTCGTTCTCGGTCATCTCGCCGCTGCTCTCCAGATCGCTGCTGCTCACGCTCGAGCTGCTCTCCGACGACGACCTCGGCGTGCTCGTCGACCGCGCGGTCGCCGATCCCCGCGGGCTCGCCGGCGCCGTCGACCTCGAGCCCGAGGCGCGGGCGGCGATCGTGCGACTCGCCTCCGGCGATGCCCGTCGCGCCCTCACGGCGCTCGAAGCCGCATCCGTCGCCGCGGTCGGCGTGCTCGCCGACGAGGTGCGCGAGGCCGAGTCCGCCGCGGCCGACGTGGCTAGCGCGGACGACCCGGGCGACGACGACGAAGTCGACGCCGATGAGACCGACGCCGACGAGACCGAGGCGGAGGGGGCGGATGCCGCGTCGCCGCGTCGAGCCCTCATCACCGCCGAGCTCGTGGCGCGTGCCGTCGACCGCGCGCTGCTGCGGTACGACCGCAACGGCGACGAGCACTATGACGTCATCAGCGCGTTCATCAAGTCGGTGCGCGGCAGCGACGTCGACGCCGCCCTGCACTACCTCGCGCGCATGATCGAGGCGGGCGAGGACGCCCGGTTCATCGCGCGCCGCATCATCGTGCTCGCGTCCGAGGACATCGGCCTGGCGGATCCCTCGGCGCTCGGTGTGGCCGTCGCCGCAGCCGACGCCGTGCAGTTCATCGGCATGCCGGAGGGTCGCATCCCGCTCGCGCAGGCCGTCGTGCACCTGGCCACCGCACCCAAGTCCAACGCGGCCTACGTGGGCATCGACAAGGCCATCGCCGACGTTCGCGCCGGCAAGGCCGGGCGGGTGCCGAAGCACCTGCGCGATGCGCACTATCCCGGCGCGAAGCGCCTCGGGCACGGCAAGGGCTATCTCTACCCCCACGACGACCCGATCGGCGTCGTCGGGCAGGAGTACCTGCCCGACTCGTTGCGCGGCGCCGTCTACTACGAGCCGACCGAGCACGGCAACGAACGCGAGGTGTCGGCGCGGCTCGCGAAGCTGCGGCGCATCGTGCGCGGGGGAGCGAAGGGCCGCTAGTGCACTCGCCGGCGGCGCACGGGGCCGGGCACGCGGCATCCGTCGTGGTACGATGGTCGCTGGCCTGAAGCCTGATGCTCGAGCGCGGCTGCGAGAGCGTCACCGGCGAACGGGTGCGATCTGTAGCCGATCCACCCTTGGCGAATCCCTCTGACACAGTTTCCGGCGCACGATCGCGCCGCGATTTCACTTGAGATTCTTCCGAAAGGACATTCGTGTCGAACCAGTCACGTAGCAAGACCCGCCTCTCCCGCGCCCTCGGTGTCGCCCTGACCCCGAAGGCCGCGCGCTACATGGAGAAGCGCCCCTATGCTCCCGGCGAGCACGGTCGCACCAAGCGCAAGCAGGACAGCGACTACGCCGTCCGTCTGCGCGAGAAGCAGCGTCTGCGCGCCCAGTACGGCATCCGCGAGAAGCAGCTGAAGATCGCCTACGTCGAGGCCAAGCGCACCGCCGGCCAGACCGGTGAGAACCTGGTCGAGCTGCTCGAGATGCGTCTCGACGCGCTCGTGCTGCGCGCCGGCTTCGCCCGCACCATCACGCAGGCCCGCCAGTTCGTCGTGCACCGTCACATCCTCGTCGACGGCCAGCTCGTGGACCGCCCCTCCTTCCGCGTGAAGCCGGGTCAGCTCATCCACGTCAAGGCACGCTCCGAGGGCACCGAGCCCTTCCAGGTCGCAGCAGCCGGCGGTCACGTCGACGTGCTCCCCAAGACCCCGGGCTACCTCGAGGTCGAGCTCGACAAGCTCCAGGCCAAGCTCGTCCGTCGCCCGAAGCGCGCCGAGGTCCCCGTGACCTGTGAAGTGCAGCTCGTCGTCGAGTACTACGCCGCTCGCTGATCCAGCGTTCGTCGACAGGGGTCGTGGAGAGTTCTCTCCACGGCCCCTGTGCCGTATCTGGCGTCGGCCCGCGACATCCGCGCCGCCACTAGACTGATCCAGAAGACGCGGCGGCACGCCGGGCTGTTCGATCGCCCGAGACCCGTCGGCACGACAACCCCGAGGGAGCACTTCGTGAAGAGCATTCTGTGGTTCACGGTCGGCATCATCGCCGGCTTCGTGGTCGCGCACCAGGTGAACCAGACCGCGCAGGGTCGCGAGTTCTTCTCGTCCGTCGATGCCAAGGCCAAGGCCTTCGGGCGCGCCGTCGCCGACGGCTACCACGAGCGCGAGGCCGAGCTGAGGTCCGTCGCCGACGACCTCGTCGACTGACCCGGCGTCTTCACTTCCTTCCACCCGGGGGCGACTCCGGCAGCAGAACCCAGAACGGAATCATGCAGACCGCAGACATCCGCCAGCGCTGGCTGGACTTCTTCGCACGCCGCGGACACACCGTCGTGCCGTCCGCCTCGCTCGTCTCCGACGACCCCACGCTGCTCTTCACGGTCGCCGGCATGGTGCCGTTCGTGCCGTACCTCACGGGCATCGTGCCCGCGCCGTACCCTCGGGCCACGAGCGTGCAGAAGTGCATCCGCACGAACGACATCGAAGAGGTCGGCAAGACGCCGCGCCACGGCACGTTCTTCCAGATGAACGGCAACTTCTCGTTCGGCGACTACTTCAAGGAGGGCGCCATCTCGATGGCGTGGGAGCTCCTGACCTCCTCCGAGGCCGACGGCGGCTACGGCTTCGCACCCGAAGACCTCTGGGTCACGGTCTACGAAGACGACGACGAGGCGATCGAGCTCTGGAAGAAGGTCGCGGGCCTTCCCGACGAGCGCATCCAGCGTCTCGGCAAGGACACGAACTACTGGCACACGGGCCAGCCCGGCCCTGCAGGCCCCTGCTCCGAGATCTTCTTCGACCGCGGCCCCGCGTACGG
Organism: Agromyces allii; assembly: GCF_009749385.1. GTDB lineage: Bacteria > Actinomycetota > Actinomycetes > Actinomycetales > Microbacteriaceae > Agromyces > Agromyces allii. Next base: position 159,961 of record NZ_WBIN01000002.1, read on the forward strand.
CATCGACGGCGGTCCGGCGACCGACGACGACCGCTACGTCGAGATCTGGAACCTCGTCTTCATGCAGTACCTGATCGACGACGTGAAGTCGAAGACCGACTTCCGCATCGTGCGCGAACTGCCGAAGAAGAACATCGACACCGGCATGGGCCTCGAGCGCGTCGCCTTCATCAAGCAGGGCGTCGAGAACATGTACGAGATCGACCAGGTCCGACCGGTCCTCGACCGCGCCGCCGAACTCTCCGGCCGCGCCTACGGCGCGAACCACGACGACGACGTGCGCATGCGCGTCATCGCCGACCACGTCCGCTCGGCCCTGATGCTCATGAGCGACGGCGTCGCGCCGTCGAACGAGGGTCGCGGCTACATCCTGCGCCGTCTCCTGCGCCGGAGCATCCGCGCGATGCGACTGCTCGGCGTCGAGGGTCCGACCTTCCGCGAGCTCTTCGCGGCCTCGCGCGACGCGATGAAGGCCGCCTACCCCGAGGTCGAGCGCGACTACGCCCACATCGAGCAGCTCGCACTCGGCGAGGAGGCGATCTTCCTCCGCACGCTCGAAGCCGGAACCTCGATCCTCGACGGCGCCGTCGGCGAGACGAAGGCGGCCGGCAATGCGGAGCTCGCGGGCAACACCGCGTTCCTGCTGCACGACACGTACGGGTTCCCGATCGAACTCACGCTCGAGATGGCCGACGAGGCCGGCATCGCCGTCGACCGCGTCGCCTTCGACGAGCTCATGACGGCCCAGCGCACCCGTGCCAAGGCCGACGCGAAGTCGAAGAAGAAGGTGCTCGCCGACCTGTCGGTGTACGCCGACTACCGCGCCAAGGGCGAGACGGTCTTCACGGGCTACACCGAGCTCATGACGGAGTCGAGCGTGCTCGGCCTCCTCGTCGACGGGCACCCCGTCGCCGCGGCGGTGGCCGGTCAGACGGCCGAGGTCATCCTGGCCGAGACCTCGCTCTACGCCGAGTCCGGCGGTCAGGCGCCCGATCAGGGCCGCATCGTCGGCGACGGGTTCGAGCTCCAGGTGCTCGACGTGCAGAAGCCCGTCAAGGGCCTGATCAGCCACACGGTCAAGGTGCTCTCGGGCGAGGTCGGCGTCGGCGTGCCGGCGACGTCCGTCGTCGACGAGCAGTACCGCCGGGGCGCGACCCAGGCGCACTCGGGCACGCACCTCGTGCACGCAGCCCTCCGCGAGGTGCTCGGCCCGAACGCGCACCAGTCCGGTTCGTACAACAAGGCCGGCTACCTGCGCCTCGACTACGGCTGGAACCAGGCGCTCTCGTCCGAGACCCGCTCCGAGATCGAGGAGATCTCGAACAACGCGGTCCGCGACAACCTCGAGGTCGTCACGCGCGAACTGCCGCTCGACGAGGCCAAGGCGCTCGGCGCGATGGCGCTCTTCGGCGAGAAGTACGGCGACGTCGTGCGCGTCGTCGACATCGGCGGGCCCTGGTCCCGCGAGCTCTGCGCCGGAACCCACGTGCGCTCCAGCTCCGAGATCGGCATGATCAACATCATCGGCGAGTCCTCGGTCGGCGCCTCGAACCGCCGCGTCGAGTCGCTCGTGGGCCTCGACGCGTTCCGCCGGTTCGCCGCAGAGCGCGCGCTCGTCTCAGAGCTCAGCGCGAACCTCAAGACGCGCCCCGACCAGCTCGTCGAGCGCATCGGAGACCTGGTCGCGAACCTGAAGTCCGCCGAGAAGCGCATCGCGCAGTTCGAGGCCAAGGCGCTCACCGACCGGGTTCCGGCTCTCGCCGCGAACGCGGTGCGCACGGGCGACGTGCTCCTCGTGGCCGAGACCGTCGGCTCGCTGGGCTCCGGCGACGAGCTGCGCTCGCTCGCGACCGCGGTGCGGGGCAAGCTGGGCGACGCGGCATCCGTCGTGGCGTTGACCGCAGAGGTCGGCGGCCGACCGGTCGCCATCGTGGCGACCTCGCCCGCCGCGCGCGAGGCCGGCGCGAACGCCGGGGCGCTCGCGAAGGCCATGGCGGGCGTGCTCGGCGGCGGCGGCGGCGGAAAGCCCGACCTCGCGCAGGGCGGCGGCAGCGACCTCTCGGCGATCCCAGCTGCGCTCGACGCGGTCCGCCGCACGTTCGCGGGCTGATCCGATGCGTTCCGGTGCGCGACTCGGCATCGATGTCGGCCGAGCGCGCATCGGCGTCGCCCGCAGCGACGGCGCGGGCATGATGGCCGTGCCGATCGAGACGGTGCCTCGTGCGAGCGACGGCGATGCCGACATCCGCCGGGTCCTCGAACTCGCCGAGGAGTACTCGGCTTTCGAACTCGTGGTCGGGCACCCGCTGTCGATGTCGGGCGCGGCGACCCCCTCGACCGACGACGCGGTCGCGTTCGCCCGACGGCTCGCCGACCGCGGCGCCGTCGTGCGACTCGTCGACGAGCGGCTCTCGACGGTGAGCGCCCAGCAGGCGCTCAGAGCCTCGGGTCGCTCGACTCGCACGCAACGTCCAGTCGTCGACCAGGTCGCGGCCGTTATCATTCTGCAACACGCACTCGACAGCGAGCGCTCCTCCGGAAATCCCCCCGGGCGTGCGCTCGACCCCGACGAAGGGCCGTCCACCCTGTGACTCAGCTCCCCCCAGAGCGCCGTGATCCGAACACCCAGCGTCCAGCCACCGACTGGCACGCGCTGCTCAATGGCGAGGCCCAGGCGGATGCCGCGCGCCGGGCGGCTGCCGCGCAGACCGCGCAGCAGGCCGCCGTCGACGCAGCCGGCGCGGCGGCCGAGCCGGCGCAGCCGCTGACCCGTCGTGAACTGCGCGAGCGCGAGCAGCGCGCCCAGGAGGCGCAGGCCGCGCAGGCGCCGTCCGGCGCGCAGGCGCGACCCGCCGGATCCCCGACGTCGGACGTGCAGCCGTCCCGGGTTCCCGAGTACGCCGCGGCTCAGGCGACGGGGCGTCAGCAGCCCGCCGGCGCGGGCCCGTACGACGAGCCCGCCCGTGCCGAGACCCCGGTCGACCCCTTCGTCGCCTCGCGCGTCGATCGGCGAGCGAACGCCTACGACGACTACCACGAGCCGAAGAAGAAGCGCCGTGGTCCGTGGGGCTGCCTCATCGGGCTGCTCATCGTGGGTGCGCTCGTCGCGGGCGCCGCGTTCTTCCTGCAGGGTCCGATCTCGGCCGTGATCGCGCATTTCACGCCGGCCGCCGACTACGAGGGCGCCGGCACGGGCGAGGTCGTCTTCATGATCCACGACGGCGACACCGGGTCGAGCATCGCGGAGAACCTCGCCGCGCAGGATGTCGTAGCGTCGTACGACGCCTTCTACGACCTGCTCCTCGCGCAGAGCCCCGAGCCCGAGTTCCAGCCCGGTGCGTACCGGTTGGCGAACCAGATGAGTTCGCAGGCCGCGCTCGACGCGCTGACCGACCCGGCGAACAAGCTCGAGAACACGTTCGTGATCCCCGAGGGCACCGCCCTGCCCGATGTGCTCGTCTCGGCATCGGAGGGCACGGGCATCCCGTTGGAGGAACTGCAGGCCGCTGCGGCCGAATCGCCGCAGTCGTACGGGCTCCCGGCGGAGGCGAAGACGCTCGAGGGATTCCTGTTCCCGGCGACCTACACGCTCGATCCGGGCATCGATGCGCGCGGGGTGCTGCAGACGCTCGTCGACCGCCAGTTCCAGGCGCTCGACGAGGCGGGGGTCGCGCCCGCGGACCGGTGGAAGACCGTGATCCTCGCCTCGATCGTGCAGCGCGAGGCCGGCTCGAACACCGACGACTTCCCGAAGATCGCCAGGGTCTTCCAGAACCGTCTCGACCAGGGCATCAACCTCGAGTCCGACGCGACGGTCGCGTACGGCACGGGCAACATGCACACCGTCTGGACCACCGACGAGGAGCGCGCCGACGCGAGCAACCTCTACAACACGTACGCCAACCCTGGCCTGCCCGTCGGACCGATCGGCAACCCGGGCGACGTCGCGATCAACGCGGCCCTGCACCCCGCCGACGGGACGTGGCTCTTCTTCGTGCCGGTGAACCTCGCCACCGGCGAGACGGTGTTCTCGACCACGGTCGACGAGCACGACGCGGCGGTCGCGCAGCTGCAGGAGTGGTGCGCGGCGAGCGACGAGAACGCGGCCTACTGTGAGTGATCGGCCAACGCGTCTCGCGGTGCTCGGCAAGCCGATCGCGCATTCGAAGAGCCCGGGTCTGCATCGGGCGGCGTACCGTCGGCTGGGCCTCGACTGGCAGTACGACCGCATCGAGGTCGACGGCGCCGGCGTCGGCGAGTTCGTGACGGGTCGCGACGACTCGTGGCGCGGGCTCTCGCTGACCATGCCGCTCAAGTACGACGTCGTCCCGGTGCTCGACGAGCTCGACGCCATCGCCCGGATCACGGGTGCGGCGAACACCGTGCTCTTCGACAGCGGACGGCGGCTCGGCTTCAACACCGACGTCGGCGGCATCGTCCGCTCGCTCGGCGAGGCGGGCGTCGACCAGGCGCGCACGGCGATCGTGATCGGCGGCGGCGCGACCGCGGCATCCGCACTGGTGGCCCTCGCCGAGCTCGGCGTCGCCCACGTGCGGCTGCTGCTCCGACGCCCGGAGGCAGGCGCCGCCCTCGTCGAGCTCGGTCGCTCGGTCGGCGTGCGGGTCACGCCAGAGCACATCGGCGAACTCGCCGGCGCCGAGCCCGTCGACGTGGTCGTCAGCACGCTGCCCGGCGGCACCGACGCCGGCGTCGCGGCATCCGACGCCCTCGTCGGGGGAGCGCTGCTGCTCGATGTCGCGTACGCGCCGTGGCCGACGCCGCTCGCCTCGCAGTGGCTCGCAACGGGCGGTCGCGTCATCGACGGCAGCGGGATGCTGCTGCACCAGGCGCTCCTCCAGGTGCGCGTCTTCGTCGGCGGCGACCCCACGGTGCCGTTGCCCGACGAGCACGACGTGCTCGCCGTCATGCGCGAATCCCTCTGACGCGGCTGTGGGAGGATAGAGCACATGCTTCGTTGGCTTACTGCCGGAGAGTCGCACGGCCCTGAGCTCGTCGCGATCCTCGAGGGTCTTCCCGCCGGTATCCCCGTTTCACTCGATGACATCCGTGCCGATCTGGCGCGCCGCAAACTCGGCTACGGCCGTGGCGCGCGCATGAAGTTCGAGCAGGACGAGCTCGCGATCTCCGGTGGCGTGCGCCACGGGCTCAGCCTCGGCAGCCCGATCGCGGTGCGCGTCGGCAACACGGAGTGGCCCAAGTGGCAGGAGGTCATGAGCCCGGAGCCCATCGATCCCGCCCGGCTCGGTCGTGGTCGCGGCGCCGCACTCACGCGCCCTCGCCCCGGTCACGCCGACCTCGTCGGCATGCAGAAGTACGACTTCGACGAGGCGCGACCCGTGCTCGAGCGGGCCAGCGCCCGTGAGACGGCGGCGCGCGTCGCCCTCGGCGCGATCGCCCGCAGCTTCCTCTCCGAGCTCGGCATCGAGCTCGTCGCCCACACGATCGCGATCGGCCCGGTCCGCGTGCCCGAGGGTCGGCCCCTTCCGCTCCCGGCCGACGTCGACGCGCTCGACGCCGACCCGCTGCGCTGCTTCGACGCCGAGACCTCGGTGCTCATGGTCGCCGAGGTCGACGCGGCCCACAAGGACGGCGACACGCTCGGCGGCGTCGTCGAGGTGCTCGCCTACGGCGTGCCCCCGGGTCTCGGCTCGCACGTGCACTGGGACCGCAGGCTCGACTCGCAGCTCGCCGCAGCGCTCATGGGCATCCAGGCCATCAAGGGGGTCGAGGTCGGCGACGGCTTCGAGACCACGCGTCGCCGTGGTTCCGCCGCGCACGACGAACTCCACCTGTCCGACGGCCGCATCGTGCGATCGAGCGATCGCGCGGGCGGCACCGAGGGCGGCATGTCCACCGGCACCGTGCTGCGCGTGCGGGCCGGCATGAAGCCGATCGCGACCATCCCGCACGCCCTGCCGACCGTCGACATCGCCACGGGCGAGGCGGCAGCCGCGCACCACCAGCGATCGGATGTCTGCGCGGTCCCCGCGGCCGGCGTCGTCGCCGAGGCGATGGTCGCGCTCACCCTCGCGAACGCCGTGCTCGAGAAGTTCGGCGGCGACTCCGTCGGCGAGACGCGTCGCAACCTCGAGTCCTACCTCGCGGCGATCCCCGACGCGCTCCGTACGGAGGTCGTCGCAGCCGGCGCCGCACCGGTCCGTGGCTGACGACGGGGCGCCCGCCCTGCAGCTCCCGCTCGTGCTCATCGGCCCGATGGGCGCGGGCAAGTCCCGCGTCGGCGGACGGCTCGCGACATCCGTCGGCGTGCCGTTCATCGACACCGACGCGCGCATCGAGGAGCGGCACGGCCCGATCGACGAGATCTTCGCACGCGACGGCGAAGCGGCCTTCCGGGCATTCGAACGCGAGGTGGTGGCGGAGGCGCTCAACGAGCACGCCGTGGTCTCGCTGGGCGGCGGCGCAGTGCTGCACCCCGACACGCAAGCCGATCTGGCGGATGCCGCCGTGGTCTGGCTGACGGTGACGGCCGAGGCGGTCGCCGTGCGCCTCGTCGGCGGCAACCGCCCGCTGCTCGCAGGCGGCGGCATCGAACGCTGGAAGGCCATCCAGGTCGAGCGGGAGCCGGTCTACGCCTCGCTCGCCGACCTCGAGATCGACACGTCGCGCCGCTCGGTCGCACGCATCGTCGAACAGATCACCGAGCGCTTCGGAGGAACACGATGACCGCAGCCGCGCCAAGCACGAGCATCCGCGTCGGGGGAGAGGGCGGCTACGACGTCGTCATCGGCAACGGCGTGCTCGCCGGCCTCGGCGACGCCCTCGGCCCCGCCGTCAGGAAGGTGCTCGTCGTGCATCCGGCGACGCTCGGCGCGCGCGCCGCGGCCCTGCGCGAGGCGCTCTCCGATCGCTTCGAGGTGCTGCTCGCCGAGATCCCCGACGCCGAGGCCGGCAAGCGCATCGAGGTCGCCGCGTTCTGCTGGCAGGTGCTCGGCCAGGCCGACTTCACGCGCAGCGACGCGGTCGTCGGCATCGGCGGCGGCGCCGTGACCGACCTCGCGGGCTTCGTCGCCGCGACCTGGCTCCGGGGCGTGCGCGTCGTGCAGGTGCCGACGACGGTGCTCGGCATGGTCGACGCGGCCGTCGGCGGCAAGACGGGCATCAACACGAACGAGGGCAAGAACCTCGTCGGTGCGTTCCACCCGCCGGCTGCGGTGCTGTGCGACCTCGATCTGCTCGACACGCTCCCGCGCAACGAGATCCTCGCGGGCTTCGCCGAGATCGTGAAGGCCGGGTTCATCCGGTACCCCGAGATCCTCGACACCATCGAGGCCGACCCCGACGCGGCGACCGACCCGACGACGCCGCAGTTCCGCCGGGTCGTCGAGCTCGCGATCCAGATGAAGGCCGACGTCGTCTCCGAAGACCTCACCGAGCAGGGCCTCCGCGAGATCCTGAACTACGGGCACACGCTCGGCCACGCGGTCGAGCACGCCGAGCGGTACCAGTGGCGGCACGGCGCGGCGATCTCGGTGGGCATGGCGTTCGCGGCCGAGCTCGGACGCCTCTCCGGGCGGCTCTCCGACGAGGTCGCCGACCGCCACCGCAGCATCCTCGAGCTCCTCGGCCTGCCGACGAGCTACCCGGCGGGCCGGTGGCCGACGCTCCTCGCGACCATGCAACGCGACAAGAAGTCGCGCGGCGGGCAGCTGCGGTTCATCGTGCTCGACGACCTCGCCAAGCCGACGGTCATGCAGGCGCCCGACCAGTCGCTGCTCTTCGCGGCGTATCAGGAGATCGGTTCCTGAGCCCGCACAGGCGGTCGCGGGGCGTCGCACCGCGCGAGGGGCGGATGCCGCGCCGATAGGCTTCCTGTCATGACGACGATCCTCGTGCTGAACGGCCCGAACCTCGGCCGGCTCGGCACACGCGAACCAGAGGTGTACGGCAGTGAGACGCTCGCCGACATCGGAGCCGGGCTCGCGGCATCCGTGCCCGACGGGGTCGAGATCGACCTCCGCCAGTCCGACGACGAGGCCGAGCTCATCGGCTGGATCCACGAGGCCGTCGACCGCAAGCTGCCGGTGGTGCTGAACCCCGCGGCGTTCACGCACTACAGCTACGCGCTCCGGGATGCCGCGGCGCAGCTGAAGCAGACGGGCGTGCCGCTCGTCGAGGTGCATCTCTCGAACCCGCACGCCCGTGAGACGTTCCGCCACACGAGCGTCATCTCGGGTGTCGCGACGGGCGTGATCGCGGGTTTCGGCCCCGACTCGTACCGCCTCGCCGTCGAGGCCGTTCTGCGTTCGCTCGGGTGAGTCGACTACACTCGATCAGTCGCACACGTTCGTCGTGCGCCCGAAACTTTCACCGAATCGAACGGAATCACCTTCATGGCAAGCACCGCTGACATCAAGAACGGCGTCGTCCTCTCCATCGACGGGCAGCTCTGGAGCGTCATCGAGTTCCAGCACGTCAAGCCCGGCAAGGGTGGCGCGTTCGTGCGCACCAAGCTGAAGAACGTCGTGTCGGGCAAGGTCGTCGACCGCACCTACAACGCGGGCGCGAAGATCGAGATCGAGAACGTCGACCGTCGCGACTTCAGCTACCTGTACGCCGACGGCGACGGCTTCGTGTTCATGGACACGTCCGACTACGACCAGATCACGGTTCCGGGCACGGTCGTCGGCGACGCCGCCAACTTCATGCTCGAGAACCAGGCCGTGACGATCGCCCTGAACAACGGCAACCCGCTCTACGTCGAACTGCCGGCATCCGTCGTGCTCGAGATCACGTACACCGAGCCCGGCCTGCAGGGCGACCGGTCGACCGGCGGCACCAAGCCCGCCACCGTCCAGACCGGCTACGAGATCCAGGTGCCGCTGTTCCTCGAGACCGGCACCAAGGTCAAGGTCGACACCCGCGACGGCTCCTACCTCGGGCGCGTGAACGACTAGTGAGTGCACGCACGAAGGCGCGCAAGCGCGCCCTCGACCTGCTCTACTCCGCCGACATGCGGCAGGTTCCGGTCGAGCAGCTGCTCGTGACCGAGGCCGAGCGTGCGGCGGGCGAGCCCGAGCGTCAGAAGTCGTGGCTGTACGCGCGCGAGATCGTCGACGGCGTCGTCGATCACCGCGAGGAGATCGACGAGCTCATCACGACGCACTCGCGCGGCTGGACCCTCGAGCGCATGCCCGCCGTCGACCGCGCCCTGCTGCGCATCGGCGCCTGGGAGATCCTCTACAACGACAGCGTGCCCGACCCCGTCGCGATCTCCGAGGCGGTCGAAGCGGCCACCGTGCTGTCGACCGACGACTCGGCCGGGTTCGTGAACGGCCTGCTTGCGGCCATCTCGCACTCCAAGGCCTGACGGCACCACCTCGAACGGCGGCCGACGATGATGCATCGTCGGCCGCCGTTCGTCGTGTTCCGCGGAACCGCGGCCCGGTGCTGACCCCGAGACGCGTTCAGCGATGCCACCGACCCGGGTTCAGCGGAGGCCCCGACGTGCGGTGAACGGGTTCCCGATGAGATTGGCGATGTCGCCTCGTGCGGCCGCCGTGGATGCTCTTCCGCGGCACGCCACCTCCTCGGAAGGAAACTCCCCGCATGTCCAGCACCACCCTCGTGAGCGGTCGCACCTCGACCGCCGCCTCCCTCGACACGATCCTCGATCGCGCCGAGGCCGCGCAGGCCGTCGCCCAGCGCTTCCTCGCTCGCACCTCGGTGCCGTCCCTGCGTGTCGCGCTCGGCCTCGTCTTCCTCGTCTTCGGCGCCCTGAAGTTCCTTCCCGGCGTGAGCCCCGTCGAGGGCCTCGTCTCCCGGACGTGGAACGCACTCTCGTTCGGGCTGATCGACGGCTACGCCGCCCTCGCGCTCACGGCGACGCTCGAGGTCCTCGTGGGCCTGACGCTCGTGACCGGCGTGTTCGTGCGCATCGGGCTCCTCGCCCTCGCCGGAACCTTCGTGGGCATCTTCTCGCCGCTCGTGTTCTTCGGCTCGGAGCTCTTCACGACGGCGGGCCCGACGCTCACCGCGCAGTACATCCTGAAGGACGTCGTGCTCGTCGCCGCAGCCATGGTGGTTGCCGCGACCGCGCTGAAGCGCCCGATCCGCCGGTGATCGCTCCCCACGACTCCGCACGCAGAAGGGCCACGCCGGATCCGGCGCGGCCCTTCTCCGCGTCGGAAGGCCGATCAGGCGGCTGATAGGCTTGCGGAGTTGGCAACCTTTAAGGCCGTCCCGTGAGGCGGAGAAGGGAGTCGGTCTGATGGCGCGCACAGTGCTCAATCACGCTGACATATCGCGGGCGTTGACCCGCATCGCTCATGAGATCCTCGAGTCCAATCGCGGCGCGACCGATCTCGTCATCCTCGGCATCCCGACGCGAGGCACCGTTCTGGCCCGTCGCATCGCCGAACTCATCCAGCGCATCGAGCCGTCCGCCCCCGTGCAGCTGGCCGGGTCGCTCGACGTGACCATGTACCGTGACGACCTCTCGCGCAGCGGCATCCGAATGCCCTCGCCCACCGAGCTGCCGCCCGGCGGCATCGACGGCAGGACGGTCGTGCTCGTCGACGACGTGCTCTACTCCGGTCGCACCATCCGCTCCGCCTTCGACGCCCTGAGCGATCTCGGCCGGGCGCGCGCCGTGCGACTCGCCGTGCTCGTCGACCGCGGCCACCGCGAGTTCCCCATCCGGGCGGACTTCGTCGGAAAGAACCTGCCGAGCGCCGCGAGCGAGCGCATCAACGTGCGGCTCACCGAGGTCGACGGCGGCGACGACCACGTCACGATCGAGGGAGGCGCCGAATGAGGCACCTGCTCAGCACCAGAGGGCTCGCCCGCGACGAGGCGATCGCGCTGCTCGACATCGCCGAGGACATGGCGGCCGTGCAGCACCGCGAGGTGAAGAAGCTCCCGACCCTGCGCGGCAAGACCGTGGTCAACCTCTTCTTCGAGGACTCCACGCGCACGCGCATCTCGTTCGAGGCCGCGGCGAAGCGGCTGTCGGCCGACGTCATCAACTTCAGCGCCAAGGGTTCGAGCGTGTCGAAGGGCGAGAGCCTGAAGGACACCGCGCAGACCCTGCAGGCCATGGGCGCCGACGGCGTCGTGATCCGCCACCCGGCATCGGGCGCGCCGTACACGCTCGCCACGAGCGGCTGGATCGACGCCGGCGTCGTGAACGCGGGCGACGGCACGCACGAGCACCCCACGCAGGCGCTGCTCGACGCGTTCACGATGCGCAGCCGACTGCACGGGGCCGCGAGCCGCGGCAAGGGCCTCGACGGCGTCCGGGTCGTGATCGTCGGCGACATCCTGCACTCCCGCGTCGCCCGCTCGAACGTGTGGCTGCTCTCGACGCTCGGCGCCGAGGTCACCCTCGTCGCCCCGCCGACGCTCGTGCCCGTCGACACCGCCGGCTGGCCGGCATCCGTCGCCTTCGACCTCGACGAGGCGCTCGCGACGAAGCCCGACGTGGTGATGATGCTCCGCATCCAGGCGGAGCGCATGCACGGCTCGTTCTTCCCGAACAGCCGCGAATACGCACGGACCTGGGGTCTCGACGATGCCAGGTTCTCCCAGTTGCCCACGACTACGATGGTCATGCATCCCGGGCCGATGAACCGAGGGCTGGAGATCTCCGCCCTCGCGGCGGACTCCGCGCAGTCCACGGTCAGGGAGCAGGTCGCGAACGGAGTATCAGTGAGAATGGCCGCCCTGTATCTGCTGCTTTCGGGCGAGCGAGGTGAGCTGCGATGACCGAGTCGTTCCTCATCACGGGCGCGACGCTCCCTTCGGGCGAGCGCGCCGACATCCGCATCGCCGACGGTCGCATCATCGAGGTCGGTCGCATCGCGGATGCCGCGGGCGCGACGATCGTCGACGCCGACGGCCTGATCGCGCTGCCGGGGCTGGTCGACCTGCACACGCACCTGCGCGAGCCCGGCTACGAGCAGAGCGAGACCGTGCTCACGGGCACCCGGGCGGCTGCGGCCGGCGGGTTCACGGCGGTCTTCGCGATGGCGAACACCTCGCCCGTGGCCGACACGGCCGGCGTGGTCGAGCAGGTCGCGAGCCTCGGCACCGCCGCCGGCTACGCCACGGTGCAGCCGATCGGCGCCGTCACGGTCGGGCTCAAGGGCGAGCAGCTCGCCGAGCTCGGCGCGATGGCCCGCTCGCGCGCCGGCGTGCGCGTCTTCAGCGACGACGGGTTCTGCGTGTTCGACCCGCTGCTCATGCGCCGCGCCCTCGAGTACGTCAAGGCGTTCGACGGCGTCGTCGCCCAGCACGCGCAGGAGCCCCGGCTCACGCAGGGCGCGCAGATGAACGAGGGCGCCCTGTCGGGCGAGCTCGGACTCGCCGGATGGCCCGCGGTCGCCGAGGAGTCGATCATCGCCCGCGACGTGCTGCTCGCCGAGCACGTCGGCAGCCGCCTGCACGTCTGCCACGTCTCCACCGCCGGATCGGTCGAGGTCATCCGCTGGGCCAAGGCCCGCGGCATCGACGTCACGGCCGAGGTCACCCCGCACCACCTGCTCCTCACCGAGGAGCTCGTCGCGAGCTACGACCCCCGCTACAAGGTGAACCCGCCCCTGCGTCGGGCCGAAGACGTCGAGGCGCTGCGCGCGGCCCTCGCCGACGGCACGATCGACATCGTCGCGACCGACCACGCCCCGCACCCCATCGAGGCGAAGCAGAGCGAGTGGGATGCCGCGGCGAACGGCATGGTCGGGCTCGAGTCCGCGCTCTCGGTCGTGCACGCCTCGGTCGTCGAGAACGGCCTGCTGGGCTGGTCCGACGTCGCGCGCGTGCTCTCCTCGACGCCTGCCCGCATCGGTCGCCTGGCCGGACAGGGCCAGGGCATCGTCGCGGGCGCGGCACCCGAGGTCACGCTCTACGACCCGTCGGCGGCATCCGAGTTCGCGCTCGACCGCCTCGCCGGTCGCAGCATCAACTCGCCCTACCTCGGCCGTGCGCTGCCCGGCCGCGTCGTCGCGACCTTCCACGCCGGCTACGCCACGCTGCTCGACGGCGTCGTGCAGCCCGCCGACGAGGTCGCCCGTCGCGCTGCCGCGCTCGTCGGAGGTGCCCGTGGATAAGTGGATCGGCGCGATCGTCGCGCTCGTCGTCGTGGGCGGACTCCTCTGGCTCGCGTACCGCGCCTGGCGCAGGCGCGAGGTGCGCGACGCGACCCTGTCGGCCTACCCGCTGCCGAAGCTCGAGAGCGAGCCGCTCCTCGAGACCGAGGTGCTCTACGTCGCGACCACGCCGATCGGCTCGCCGCTCGAGCGGCTCGCCGTGCAGGGCCTCGCGTTCCGCGGGTCCGGACGCATCGAGGTCTTCCCCGAGGGCGTCGTGCTCCGCATCGCGGGCGAGCAGCCCTCGTTCGTGCCCTCCGTACGGCTCGTGTCGGCGGGCGAGGCGACCTACGCCATCGACCGCGGCGTCGAGCCGGGCGGACTCGTCGCGCTCAGCTGGATCGTGGACCTCCACGACGCCGAGCCCGAGCAGGTCGCCCCGTACGTCGACAGCTACCTCCGCGCCCGTCACCCGGGCGACTCGGCGCGCATCATCGCCGCCGTCAACGACATCGCTGCAGCACGCACCGTGACGCAGCCCCACCATGAGAGCGAGGCCTCGGATGACTGAGACCACCACCCGCCTGCACGAGCCCGCTGTGCTCGTGCTCGAGGACGGCACCCGCTACGAGGGCCGTGCCTACGGCGCCCGCGGACGCACCCTCGGCGAAGCCGTCTTCGCGACCGGCATGACCGGCTACCAGGAGACGCTGACCGACCCGTCGTACGCCGGGCAGATCGTCATGATGACCGCGCCGCACGTCGGCAACACGGGCATGAACGACGAGGACATGGAGTCGGCGCGCATCTGGGTCGCCGGATTCATCGTGCGCGACCCCTCCCGCGTCGTCTCGAACTTCCGCTCGCAGCGGAGCCTCGACGACGACCTCGCCTCGGCGGGCGTCGTCGGCATCAGCGGCATCGACACGCGTGCACTGACCCGTCACCTGCGCTCGGCCGGCTCGATGCGCGCCGGTGTCTTCTCCGGCGACGACGTCGCGCTCTCGCACGGCGAACAGCTCGAACTCGTGCAGACGGCCGCCGAGATGAGCGGCCGCAACCTCTCGGGTGCGGTGTCGACGACCGAGGCGTACCAGCTGCCGGCGACCGGCGAGCGCGTCGGCACCGTCGCGGTGCTCGACCTCGGCGTCAAGACCTCCACGCTGAACTTCCTCGCCGAGCGCGGCTTCGACGTCCACGTCGTGCCGCAGTCGGTCACCGCCGAGGAGGTGCTCGCGCTCGCGCCCGACGCGCTCTTCTTCTCGAACGGACCCGGCGACCCTGCGGCATCCGATCGCCATGTCGAGATCCTCCGCAGCGCGCTGCGCGCCGGCGTGCCGTACTTCGGCATCTGCTTCGGCAACCAGCTCCTCGGCCGCGCACTCGGGTACGGCACCTACAAGCTGCCGTTCGGTCACCGCGGCATCAACCAGCCCGTGATCGACCGCGCCACCGGCCGTGTCGAGATCACCGCGCACAACCACGGCTTCGCGGTGGACGCCCCGATCGACCGCATCAGCGAGTCGAGCGAGGGCTTCGGCCGTGTCGAGGTCAGCCACGTCGACCTCAACGACAACGTCGTCGAGGGCCTGAACTGCCTCGACATCCCCGCCTTCTCGGTGCAGTACCACCCGGAGTCCGCGGCCGGCCCGCGCGACGCCAACTATCTCTTCGACCGGTTCCGCGACATGGTCATCGCGAGCAAGGAGAACCAGGCCTGATGCCCAAGCGCGACGACATCAACAGCGTCCTCGTCATCGGATCCGGTCCGATCGTCATCGGACAGGCGGCCGAGTTCGACTACTCGGGCACCCAGGCGTGCCGGGTGCTCCGCGCCGAGGGGGTGCGCGTCATCCTCGTGAACCCGAACCCGGCCACGATCATGACCGACCCCGACTTCGCCGACGCGACGTACATCGAGCCGATCACGACCGAGATCATCGAGTCGATCATCATCAAGGAGCGGCCCGACGCGGTGCTGCCGACGCTCGGCGGCCAGACGGCGCTGAACGCGGCCATCGCCCTCGAAGAGGCCGGCATCCTCGCCAAGCACGGCGTCGAGCTCATCGGCGCGAAGGTGGAGGCCATCCGCAAGGGCGAGGACCGCCAGCTCTTCAAGGACCTCGTGATCGAGGCCGGCGCCGGCGTCGCCCGTTCGCACGTGGCCAAGACGCTCGAAGACGCGAAGGTGTTCGCCGAGGACCTCGGGTACCCGCTCGTCGTGCGCCCGTCGTTCACCATGGGCGGGCTCGGCTCGGGGTTCGCGTACACCGAGGAGGACCTCGTGCGCATCGTCACACAGGGCCTCCACGACTCGCCCACGACCGAGGTGCTCCTCGAGGAGTCGATCCTCGGCTGGAAGGAGTACGAGCTCGAGCTCATGCGCGACACGGCCGACAACACGGTCGTCGTCTGCTCCATCGAGAACGTCGACCCCGTCGGCGTGCACACCGGCGACTCGATCACCGTGGCGCCCGCGCTGACGCTGACGGACCGCGAGTACCAGAACCTCCGCGACATCGGCATCGACATCATCCGTCGAGTCGGCGTCGACACGGGCGGCTGCAACATCCAGTTCGCGATCGACCCCGCCGACGGCCGCATCATCGTCATCGAGATGAACCCGCGCGTGTCGCGTTCCTCTGCGCTCGCGTCGAAGGCGACGGGCTTCCCGATCGCGAAGATCGCGGCGAAGCTCGCCATCGGCTACCGCCTCGACGAGATCCCGAACGACATCACCAAGGTCACGCCCGCGAGCTTCGAGCCCACGCTCGACTACGTCGTCGTCAAGGTGCCCCGGTTCGCGTTCGAGAAGTTCCCGGCCGCCGACCCGACGCTGACGACCACCATGAAGTCGGTCGGCGAGGCCATGGCCATCGGCCGCAACTACGCGACCGCGCTGCAGAAGGCGCTCCGCTCGCTCGAGAAGCGCGGCTCGTCGTTCCACTGGGGCGAGGAGCCCCGCACGGTCGAGGAGCTGCTCGCTGAGTCGCGCATCCCGACCGACGGCCGCATCGTGCTCGTGCAGCAGGCGCTCCGCAAGGGCGCCACGATCGAGCAGGCGTTCGACGCCACGAAGATCGACCCGTGGTTCCTCGACCAGATCGTGCTGATCAACGAGGTCGCCGACCAGGTCGCCGCAGCCGAGAACCTCGACACCGACCTGCTGCTGCTCGCGAAGGACCACGGGTTCTCCGACGCGCAGATCGGCCAGCTCCGCGGCTTCGGCGAGGCAGATGCCCGCGAGGTGCGTCACATCCTCGGCATCCGGCCGGTGTTCAAGACCGTCGACACGTGCGCGGGGGAGTTCCCCGCGCTCACGCCGTACCACTACTCGAGCTACGACTTCGAGACCGAGGTCGCGCCGTCCGACCGCCGCAAGGTCATCATCCTCGGCTCCGGCCCGAACCGCATCGGCCAGGGCGTCGAGTTCGACTACTCGTGCGTGCACGCGTCGTTCGCGCTGTCGGATGCCGGCTTCGAGACCGTCATGATCAACTGCAACCCCGAGACGGTCTCGACCGACTACGACACGAGCGACCGGCTCTACTTCGAGCCGCTCACGCTCGAAGACGTGCTCGAGGTCATCCACGCCGAGTCGCAGTCGGGCGAACTCGTCGGCGTCGTCGTGCAGCTCGGCGGCCAGACGGCGCTCGGGCTCGCGAAGGGCCTCGAGGCTGCCGGCGTGCCGATCCTCGGCACGACCCCCGACGCGATCGACCTCGCCGAGGAGCGCGGGCTGTTCGCCGGCATCCTCGAGCAGGCGGGCCTGCTCGCGCCGCGCAACGGCACCGCGATCGAGCT
Source organism: Agromyces allii (assembly GCF_009749385.1). Lineage (GTDB taxonomy): Bacteria > Actinomycetota > Actinomycetes > Actinomycetales > Microbacteriaceae > Agromyces > Agromyces allii. The sequence continues at coordinate 176,829 of NZ_WBIN01000002.1, forward strand.
CACGGGCGCCGTGCAGGTCGCCGAGGAGATCGGCTACCCGGTGCTCGTCCGTCCGAGCTACGTGCTCGGCGGCCGCGGCATGGAGATCATCTACGACTCGCCCTCGCTCGCCGACTACTTCGCGCGCATCGAGGGTCAGGGCATCGTCGGCCCGACGCATCCGCTGCTCGTCGACCGCTTCCTCGACGACGCGATCGAGATCGACGTCGACGCGCTGTACGACGGCACCGATCTCTATATCGGCGGCGTCATGGAGCACATCGAGGAGGCCGGCATCCACTCCGGCGACTCGAGCTGCACCCTGCCCCCCGTCACGCTCGGCCGCGCCGAGATCGACCGGGTGCGCGAGGCGACGCGTTCGATCGCCGAGGGCATCGGCGTGAAGGGCCTGCTCAACGTGCAGTTCGCGATCGGCGCCGGCGTGCTCTACGTGCTCGAGGCGAACCCGCGCGCGAGCCGCACCGTGCCGTTCGTCTCGAAGGCGCTCGGCATCCCGCTCGCGAAGGCCGCATCGCGCATCATGGTCGGTGCGACGGTCGCCGAGCTCATCGCCGAGGGCATGCTGCCCGCGGTCGACGGCTCGCGCGTGCCGCTCGACGCGCCCGTCGCCGTCAAGGAGGCCGTGCTGCCGTTCCACCGGTTCCGCACCAAGGAAGGCCTCATCGTCGACTCGGTGCTCGGCCCCGAGATGCGCTCCACGGGCGAGGTCATGGGCATCGACCGCGACTTCCCGCGGGCGTTCGCGAAGAGCCAGCTGGCCGCGTACGGCGGAATGCCGACCGGCGGCACCGTCTTCGTCTCGGTCTCCGACCGCGACAAGCGCTCGATCATCCTGCCGATCCTGCGCCTGCAGCAGCTCGGCTTCGAGATCGCCGCGACCGAGGGCACGGCCGAGGTGCTTCGTCGCAACGGCATCGCCGCACGCGAGGTGCTGAAGTACAGCGACAAGTCCGCTGCCGACGCGGTCTCGGTGGTCGAGCTCATCCACCGCGGCGAGGTCGACGTCGTCGTGAACACGCCGAGCGGTCGTTCGGCGCGCGCCGACGGATACGAGATCCGCGCGGCGGCCGTCTCGGCCGACGTGCCGCTGTTCACGACCATCGCCGAGCTGTCGGCCGCGGTCGCCTCGATCGATGCGGGCGGCGAGCCCTTCGAGGTGACCAGCCTTCAGGAGTACGCGATCCGCCGCGGAGCAACGGCATGAGCGAACCCATTCCCTTCGGCGAACGCCTCGCCTCCGTCTTCGCCGCCTACGGCCGGCTGTGCGTCGGGCTCGACCCCCATGCCTCGCTCCTCGAGCGGTGGGGGCAGCCCGACTCGGCCGAGGGCCTTCGCGAGTTCGGCCTGCGGGTCATCGAGGCGGCCGCGGATCGCGTCGGCATCCTGAAGCCCCAGATCGCGTTCTTCGAGCGTCACGGGGCCGCGGGCTACGCGGTGCTCGAGCGGCTGCTCGCCGAGGCGCGCGAGGCCGGCCTGCTGGTGATCGCCGACGTCAAGCGCGGCGACATCGGCACGACGGTCGAGGCGTACGGCGAGGCGTGGCTCCGTCGGGGCTCGAGCCTCGAAGCCGACGCCATGACGATCAGCGCCTACCAGGGACTCGGTTCGATCGAGCAGGTCATGGCCGCCGCCGAGACCGCGGGCAAGGGCCTCTTCGTGCTCGCCGCGACCTCGAACCCTGAAGCGGCGGCGATCCAGCGCGCCGTGCTCCAGCAGTCGAGCCGAGCGGGCCACACCGTCGCGGGCGCGATCACGCAGGGCGTCATCAGCTGGAACCAGGGTCGGGCGGATGCCGCGTCGAACTCGTTCGGCTCGATCGGCGTCGTGTTCGGCGCCACCACCGACCTCCGCGCCGCAGGAATCCCGACCGACGTCGATCCGCCGCGCCCCGGCCTCCCGGTGCTCGCGCCCGGATTCGGACACCAGGGCGCCGAGCCGGGCGACCTTCGCGTGCGGCTCGGCGGCTATGCTCCCGGCGTCATCGCGAACGAGTCGCGTTCGCTGCTGTCGGCCGGCCCCGACGGGCTCGCCGATGCGATCGCCCGCCGCGCCGACGAGTACGGAGCCGCCGGTGCCTGAGCAGACCACGAGATCCACCCCGCCCGAGGTCGACCGCGTCGCCGCATCCCGTGCGGCGGTCGCCGCACGGCGCGCACGCGCGAGCGTCAAGGCCGACATCGCCGCAGGCTTGCGGAGCCCCCTCGACGTGCTGCGTGCGGCGTTCGCCGAGGCCGACTCGCCGGAGGGACGCCTCCGGGTGACCGAGTTCCTGACGTCGATCCCGGCGATCGGGGTCACGAAATGCGCCCGGATCCTCGAGGAGCTCGAGATCTCGACCGCCAAGCGTCTCGGCGGCCTCGGCCGCCTGCAGCGCCGTCGCCTTCGCGAGTTCGTCGCATCCTGGGTCGCGTCGCACGGCGGCACCGGTGATCGCCTCGTGGTGCTCGCCGGCCCGACGGCCGTCGGCAAGGGCACGGTCGCGTCGTACATTCGTCGACACCACCCCGACGTCAAGCTGTCGGTCTCGGCGACCACGCGTGCGCCTCGCCCGGGCGAGGTCGAGGGGGAGAGCTACTTCTTCGTCGACGACGCCGAGTTCGATCGCATGGTCGAGGCCGGCGAACTGCTCGAATGGGCGACGGTGCACAACGCCTACCGGTACGGCACGCCGCGAGGACCGGTCGAGCAGGCGATCGCCGCAGGCGACAGCGTGCTGCTCGAGATCGATATCCAGGGCGCACGCTCGGTGCGTCGGGCGATGCCCGAGGCGACGCTCGTGTTCCTCCTGCCCCCGACCTGGGACGAACTCGTGCGCCGGCTCGTCGGCCGAGGCACCGAATCTCCGGCCGAGCAGCAGCGTCGGCTCGAGACCGCCAAGGTCGAGCTCGCGGCGGTCGACGAGTTCGATCATCAGGTCGTCAATCACGACGTGCCCGAGGCCGCGCAAAAGGTCGTAGACTTGATGAGGCCCCGTTCAGGGCGGCGTTGAGCTGCCCGGGTCACGATTTTCCGGCGCACGCGAGGTGCGCATGTTCGTTTCGAAGGAGTATCTCCATGGCTGAGAAGCTGTCCGGCATCATCGACCCGCCCATCGACGACCTGCTGTCGAAGGTCGATTCCAAGTACCAGCTCGTGATCTTCGCGTCCAAGCGCGCTCGTCAGATCAACGACTACTACGCCGACCTCCACGAGGGCAGCCTGTTCGACAACGTCGGCCCGCTGGTCGACTCGTCGATCGACGACAAGCCCCTCTCGGTGGCGATGCACGAGATCAACGAAGACAAGCTGGTGCTCCGCCCCCTCGGCGAGTAAGCACGGCGCACGGATGTCGCGGCTCAACATCGTCGTCGGCATCACGGGCGGCATCGCGGCGTACAAGGCGGTCGGCGTCGTCCGATCGCTCGTGCTCGCCGGCCATGACGTGCACGTGGTGCCGACCGACGGCGCCCTGCGTTTCGTCGGGCGGCCCACGCTCGAGGCCATCTCGCGCAATCCGGTGCACGTCGACCTCTACGAGGGCGTGGCCGAGGTGCGCCATGTGGCCATCGGGCAGGCTGCCGACCTGATCGTGATCGCGCCCGCCACGGCGAACACGATCGCGAAGCTCGCCGCCGGGCTCGCCGACGACCTGCTCGGCAACACGGTGCTCGCGAGCGAGGCTCCGATCGTCATCGCCCCGGCGATGCACACCGAGATGTGGCTGAACCCGGCGACCGCCGCGAACGTCGCGACGCTCCGCGAGCGCGGCGTCACGATCGTCGGTCCGGCGGTCGGCCAGCTCACCGGCACCGACAGCGGTCCCGGTCGCATGGAGGAGCCCGACGTCATCGTCGCCGCCGCACTGGCGCGCGTCGAGGCATCCGCCCGCCGCGACCTGGCCGGGCGACGCGTGGTCGTGACCGCGGGCGGCACCCGTGAGCCGCTCGACCCGGTGCGCTTCCTCGGCAACCGTTCGAGCGGCAAGCAGGGCGTCGCGATCGCCGAGGCGGCGCGTGCGCGCGGTGCGCAGGTGACGTTGATCGCCGCGAACCTCGAGGTCGCCTCGCCCGGCGGCTGCGACATCCGCGAGGTGTCGACCGCGCTCGAACTGCAGGCGGCCGTGACCGAGGCCGCGTCGGGCGCCGATCTCGTCGTCATGGCAGCGGCCGTGGCCGACTACCGGCCCGCTTCGATCAGCGAGTCGAAGATCAAGAAGCAGCCCGGCGACGACGGGCTCACGCTCGAACTCGTCCGCAACCCCGACATCCTGGCGGGGCTCGGCCATGCACCCCACGACGGCACGCTGCTGGTCGGGTTCGCGGCGGAGACCGAGGCCGACGACGAACGACTGCTGGAGCTCGGCGCGGGCAAGCTCGAGGCGAAGGGCGCCGATCTGCTCGTGGTGAACCGCGTCGGTTGGACCGAGGGGTTCGCCCGAGACGACAACCGCGTCGTCATCCTCGGCAATGAAGGTGTGCTCGCCCGTGCGATCGGGAGCAAGATGTCGGTGGCGCACGAGATCCTCGATGTCGCGGCCCCTCGGCTGAGGGAGACGCACGAGCCCGGCTGACCGCATCACCCCCGCGGCGACGCCCGAGAAGTTTTCGCACCACCGATGAAAGTAGAACCGCGACCATGAGCCAGCTTCGACTGTTCACCTCCGAATCGGTCACCGAGGGACACCCCGACAAGATCTGCGACCAGGTCTCGGACTCGATCCTCGACGCATTGCTGGCCGTCGACCCGCACAGCCGGGTCGCGGTCGAGACGCTCGTGACCACCGGGCTCGTGCACGTCGCGGGCGAGGTCACGACCTCGGGGTACGTCGAGATCCCGGCGATCGTGCGCGAGCGCGTGACGTCGATCGGCTACAACTCGTCCGACGTCTGGTTCGACGGCCGCTCGTGCGGCGTCTCCGTGTCGATCGGCGGTCAGTCGCCCGACATCGCGCAGGGCGTCGACGACGCCTTCGAGTCGCGCGAGCGTTCCAGCGAAGACCTTCTCGACAAGCAGGGTGCCGGCGACCAGGGCATCATGTTCGGCTACGCCACCCGCGAGACGCCGCAGCTCATGCCCGTGCCGATCTGGATCGCGCACCGTCTCGCAGAGCGCCTCACCGAGGTGCGCAAGCGCGGCGAGCTCGACTACCTGCGCCCCGACGGCAAGACCCAGGTCACCGTCGGCTACGACGGCCAGGTGCCGCGTACCATCGAGACGGTCGTGCTCTCCACGCAGCACTCGCCCAAGGTCTCGACCGAGCAGCTCCGCGCCGAGGTCGAGGAGCTCGTGATCAAGCCCGTGCTCGACACCGTCGAGCTCGCCCGACCCGAGCTCAACGTGCTGATCAACCCGACGGGTCGGTTCGAGATCGGCGGCCCTCAGGGCGACGCCGGCCTCACGGGCCGCAAGATCATCATCGACACGTACGGCGGCGCCAGCCGCCACGGCGGCGGCGCGTTCAGCGGCAAGGACCCGTCGAAGGTCGACCGCTCGGCCGCGTACGCCATGCGGTGGGTCGCGAAGAACGCGGTCGCGGCCGGCCTCGCCGACCGCCTCGAGGTGCAGGTCGCATACGCCATCGGCAAGGCGGCCCCGGTCGGCCTCTACGTCGAGACCTTCGGCACGGCCCACGTGCCCGAGGAGCGCATCATCGGGGCGATCCGCGAGGTCTTCGACCTGCGTCCGGCCGCGATCATCCGCGACCTCGACCTGCTGCGTCCGATCTACGCGCAGACCGCGGCGTACGGACACTTCGGCCGCGAGCTCCCCGACTTCACGTGGGAGCGGCTCGACCGCGTCGACGACCTGCGCGCCACCGCCGGGCTCTGACATGGCGGGCGGCTCCGTCGCCAGGGTGCTGCTCGACTCCCCGCTGCCGCAGCTCGACCAGCTCTTCGACTACCGCGTTCCCGAGCGTCTGCGCGAGCAGGTTCGGCCTGGCGTGCGCGTGCGTGCTCCGCTCCGGTCCGGCGGGCGCATCGCGAACGGCTGGCTCGTCGAGCTCGCCGACTCGAGCGAGTTCGAAGGCCGTCTGAGCGATCTCGAAGACGTCGTCTCCGAGGTGCCGTTGCTGACGCCGGAGGTCTGGGCGCTCGCGCGGGCGGCGGCCGATCGGGCCGCGGGCAACGCGAGCGACGTGCTCAGGCTCGCCGTGCCGTCGCGCTATGTGCGCGTCGAGCGGGCCTGGGCCGCGGCCGAGCCCGATCCGGGTCCGCTGCCGGTCGATCCCGCGCCCGTGCACGGCGCAGCGTCCGGTCGCGTCGAGTCCGGCATCGCCGCGAGCGAGCGGATGTCGCTGGCGGCCGATCCGCGTCCGGTGCGCCTCTCGACAGGGGTGTGGGTCGGGGCGTGGGCGCTCACGATGGCGCAGGCCGCCGCGCATGCGCTCTCGGCCGACCGGTCGAGCCTGCTGGTCGTCCCCGACTACCGCGACCAGGAGCAGCTCGAGGCGGCGCTGGCGGCGACCGTCGACGCTCGCAGAGTGCTGCGCACCGATGCGCGTCAGGCCGGCGGTGCCAGGTTCCGCGCCTTCCTCGACGCGACCGGCGATGCGGCCCGCGTCGTCATCGGCAACCGCTCGACCGTGTACGCACCGGCGAGCCGTCTGGGCCTGATCGCGATGTGGGACGACGGCGATGCGCTCATGAACGAGCAGCTCTCGCCCGGCGTGCATCCGAGGGACGCCGCGCTCATCCGCCAGGAGCAGTCGGGGGCCGCGCTGCTCATGCTCTCGCACTCCCGCAGCCTCGAGGTGCAGCGCCTGGTCGAGATCGGGTGGATGCACGAGATCCCGGTCGCCGGTCAGGCGCGACCGCGCGTGATCCCGACCGAGCAGCAGCACACGCCCGAGACCGGCTCCGCCCGAATCCCCTCGGCGGCGTGGCGCCAGGCGCAGGAGGCGGTGCGCTCGGGTCCGGTGCTCGTGCAGGTCGGCCGCCCCGGCAACACCCCGTCGCTCGCGTGCGATCGCTGCCGCGAGCCGGCACGGTGCACGGCCTGCGGCGGCGGTCTCGCCGTTCCGCGGTCCGGGGGAGGGGCGGCGTGCTCGCTCTGCGGCACGACGGCGTCGGGGTGGGTGTGCCCGACCTGCGAGGGAACGCGGCTGCGGGCCGTCACGATCGGTGCGAGCCGTACGGCCGAGGAGCTCGGTCGAGCGTTCCCGAACACCCGGGTCGTGCTCTCCGACGGCGAGAAGCCCGTGCTGCGCGTCGGCGCCGAGCCGGCGCTGGTGATCGCGACCAGGGGCGCCGAGCCGATCGCCGACGGCGGGTACCGTGCCGTGCTGCTCCTCGACGGCGAGCGGATGCTGCTCCGTGAGACGCTGCGGGTCGCCGAGGATTGCCTGCGCTGGTGGTCGAACGCCGCGGCGCTGGTCGCGCCGGGTTCTCCCGTGTTCCTGGTGGGCGTCGGCGGCGCGCTGGCGACCGCGTTCACGACCTGGCGGCAGGCCGACTGGGCGTCGACCGAGCTCGCCGCCCGCCGTGCGTTGCGCTTCCCGCCCGCGGTCCGGGTCGCGAGCGTCAGCGCCTCCGCTGCGAACGTCGGCGCTGCGATCACGGGCGTCGAGTCCGTCGGCGGCGTCGACGTGCTGGGGCCGGTCCCGGTCGACGACGGCCTCGTGCGGGCCCTCGTGCGGTTCGACTACGCGTCGGGCGGCCGGGTCGCCAACGAGCTGCGGTCGGAGATGATCCGGGTGGCGACCGAGCGCCGTCGACCCGTCGCGGGTCGCCCGGTGCGTCGACCCGCCGTGCTCCGCGTGCGCTTCGACGACCCCGAGGTGCCCTAGGCCGACCCGAGGGGCTGCGATTCCCGCATGCGTCCGCCCCATTCGATGTCGATTCGGCGGTGGCGTCGGCCGATCGAGCACGCGCATGGTTCGCCTGCATGCCGTTCGATCCACGCCGATCGGTGCAGAACGCATCGATGACGGCTCGTATCGCATGGATCGCCGAGCATTGATGCCGTGCGAGCATCGATCCGCACGCCGATCGCACGCCGTCGGCGACAATGGAGTGTGCAGAAGCTCCGACTCGTCTTCGCCGGTACTCCGGCGGCCGCCGTCCCCTCGCTCGAACGGCTCGCCGCGAGCGGGCATGAGATCGTCTCGGTGGTCACCCGTCCGGCCGCGCCGCTCGGGCGCAAGCGCGTGCTCACACCCTCGCCGGTGGCGCAGGCGGCCGAGCGGCTCGGGCTCCCGATCGTCGAGGCCGCGCGGCTCGATGCCGACGCCACGGCGCGCATCGCGGCATCCGAACCCGATCTCGGCGTGATCGTCGCCTACGGCGGCCTCGTGCGCGAGCCCCTGCTCTCGACGCCGACGCATGGCTGGATCAACCTGCACTTCTCGCTGCTGCCGGCGTGGCGCGGCGCCGCGCCCGTGCAGCACGCGCTCATCGCGGGCGAGTCCGAGACCGGCGCGGCCGTGTTCCAGCTCGTGCCCGAACTGGATGCCGGCGACGTGTTCGCCGAACTCCGGCGTCCGGTCGTGGCCGACGACACGGCCGGCACGCTGCTCGACGAGCTCGCCGTCTCGGGTGCGGAGCTCCTCGCGGACGTCGTCGACGGCATCGCCGACGGCTCGGCCGGAGCGTCGCCGCAGGTCGGCGAGCCGTCGTTCGCCCCGAAGCTCGGCATCGACGATGCGCGCCTCGACTGGTCCTTGCCCGCCGCGGCGGTGCTCGCACGCCATCGGGGCGTGACGCCCGAGCCCGGCGCATGGACGACGATCGACGGGCAGCGCGTCAAGGTGCTCGAGCTCTCGCCCGCAGGCGCCTCGGCACCCGCCACGGGCCTGCGCCCGGGCGAACTCGCCGCGAGCGGTCGGAGTCTCCACATCGGCACGGCCGATGCGCCGCTCGAGGTGCGACGCGTGCAGCCGGCCGGCCGCACGGGCATGGCGGCCGCCGACTGGTGGCGCGGATCCGGACGGGACGGGGTGGTGGCCGAATGAGCGAGCAGCGAGGTCAGGCGCGCGGAGGCCGCCGCCGACCGGATGCAGCACGCCCGCCGAAGATCTCGCCGTCGCGTCGCGTGGCGTTCGAGGTGCTCGAGGCGGTTCGCATCGACGAGGCGTACGCCAACCTGCTGCTCCCCGCACGCATCCGACGGGCGAGGCTGTCCCAGGCGGATGCCGCGTTGGCCACCGAGCTGACGTACGGCACGCTGCGTCGGCAGGGGTACTACGACCGCGTGATCGAGCTCGCGGCCGACCGCCCGGCCGACGCGATCGACCCGGCCGTGCTCGACGTGCTGCGCCTCGGCGCGCACCAGTTGCTCGCGACCCGCGTGCCGACCCACGCGGCCGTGAACGAACAGGTCGACCTCGCGCGTTCGGTCGCACCGAAGGCGGCGGGGTTCGTCAACGCGGTGCTGCGCACGGTGTCCCGTACCGATGCCGACGCCTGGCGCGAGCTCGTGGCCGAGGGCGCGTCGAACGAGGACGAGCGCCTGGCCCGGCTCGAGAGCCACCCGACCTGGGTCGTGCGGGCACTGCGCGCCGCACTCGAGCGCGAGGGGCGTGCCGACGAGCTGGAGGCGCTCCTGCAGGCCGACAACTCGTCGCCGCGCGTGAACCTCGCGCTGCTCCCCGGTCTCGTCGACGAGGGCATCGCCCAGGAGGTCGACGGGTTCGCCCCGAACGAGTACTCGCCGATCGGTGCGACCGCGAACGACCCCATCCCGGTGGTCGAGGCCGGCCACGGCCGCATCCGCGTGCAGGACGAGGGATCCCAGCTCGCAGCGCTCGCGCTGAGCCGCGCCCTGCCGGTGCGACCGGGGGAGCGCTGGCTCGACCTCTGCTCGGGCCCGGGCGGCAAGACCGCCGTGCTCGCCGCGGAGGCGCTCGCGGGCGGCGCTGTGCTCGCGGCCAACGAGGTCGTGCCCGTGCGCGCCGATCTCGTGCGCTCGGCGATCGCCGGCGTGCCGCTCGAGGTCGACGTCCGCGTCGGCGACGGCCGCGACCTCGATGCCGCCGCGTTCGGTGCACCCGGCGGCTTCGACCGGATCCTGCTCGACGCGCCGTGCACGGGCCTCGGGGCGCTCCGCCGCCGGCCCGAGGCGCGCTGGCGCAAGCGTCCGCAGGATGTCGCCGAGCTCACCCTCCTCCAGGGCCAGTTGCTCGACGCGGCCTTCGCAGCGCTCGCGCCGGGCGGTGTGCTCGCCTACGTGACCTGCTCCCCGCACACGGCCGAGACCCACGGTTCGCTCGGTGCGGCGCTCGCCCGTTGGGGCGGCGAGGCCGAGTCGCTCGACGCCGCCGCCGTCGTGCAGGGCGTGTCGCGGCATCCGCTCGACCTGGCTGCGGGCGAGACGGCCGTGCAGCTCTGGCCGCACCGGCACGGCACCGACGCGATGTTCATCGCGCTCGTGCGACGGGTTCCGGCCGCCTGAGCCGCCCAGCGCCGCACTGAGCCACCCCGCACCGCACTGGGCGGGCGCCGCGCGGCACACGCGCCCGACCCCGGTCGGGGCCTCGATAGGCTGGGCGCATGACGACGCGGATCAACCCGAGCATCCTCGCTGCCGACTTCGTGAACCTCGAGTCGGAGCTCGCGCGCATCGCGAGCGCCGACCTCGTGCACGTCGACGTCATGGACAACCACTTCGTGCCGAACCTCACGTTCGGCCCCCAGATGGTGGGCCGTCTGCAGGACGTCAGCCCGATCCCGCTCGACGTCCACCTGATGATCTCGGATGTCGACCGCTGGGCTCCGGGCTACGCCGAACTCGGTGCGTACTCGGTGACCTTCCACGCCGAGGCGACCGACGAGCCGGTGCGGCTCGCACGTCGACTGCGCGAGATCGGCGCACGTGCCGGCATCGCCCTGAAGCCCGGAACGGATGCCGGGCCCTACCTCGACCTGCTGCCCGAGTTCGACCAGGTCCTGATCATGACCGTCGAGCCCGGGTTCGGCGGCCAGTCGTTCATGCGCGAGACGATGCCGAAGCTCAGCCAGGTGGCGGGCGCCGTGCGCGCCGCGGGGCTCGACGTCTGGCTCCAGGTCGACGGCGGCATCTCGCTCGACACGATCGGCATCGCCGCCGAGGCGGGGGCCGATACGTTCGTCGCGGGCTCGGCGGTCTTCGGCGCCGAGGTCCCGGCCGAGCGCATCACCGCGCTCCGCGACCTCGCGGCGACACATCGGCATGGGGCGCTCCCGGGCACCGGTAGTCTGAAGGCGTGAAGACATTCGACGAACTCTTCGTCGAGCTCAGCGAGAAGGCCCGCACCCGTCCAGAGGGTTCCGGCACCGTGCGCGAGCTCGATGCAGGCGTGCACGCCATCGGAAAGAAGATCGTCGAGGAAGCGGCCGAAGTGTGGATGGCCGCCGAGTACCAGACCGACGACGAAGCTGCTGAAGAGATCTCGCAGCTGCTCTACCACCTGCAGGTGCTCATGCTCGCGAAGGGGCTCTCGCCCGCCGACGTGTACCGACATCTCTGACGTTCGCCTCTGCATCGACTGCTCGTTCCGAACGAAAGCACCTCATGACCGATTCACCAGTGCTCCTGCGCATCGCCGTGCCCAACAAGGGCTCGCTCTCCGAGACCGCCGCCGAGATGCTCGCCGAGGCCGGCTACACCGGCCGCCGCGACACGAAGGAGCTCCACGTGGTCGACGCCCGCAACGGCGTCGAGTTCTTCTACCTGCGGCCGCGTGACATCGCGACGTACGTCGGCTCGGGCGCGCTCGACGTCGGCATCACCGGGCGCGACCTCCTGATCGACTCGGGATCGGTCGCGACCGAGACCGCCGAGCTCGAGTTCGCGCGATCGACCTTCCGTTTCGCCGGCAACGCCGACCGGTTCCGCGAGCTGTCCGACCTCCAGGGCGTGCGCGTGGCGACGAGCTACGCCGGCCTCGTCGGCAAGTTCCTCGCCGACGCCGGCGTCGACGCCACGCTCGTGCCGCTCGACGGGGCCGTCGAGTCGGCGGTCCGGCTGGGCGTCGCCGACGCGATCGCCGACGTCGTCGAGACCGGCACCACGCTCCGCAAGGCCGGCCTGTCGATCTTCGGCCCGGTCATCCTCGAGTCCAGCGCGGTCCTGGTGAGCTCTCCGACCGAGCAGCCGGGCACCGCGACGCTCGTGCGGCGCCTGCAGGGCGTGCTCGTGGCCCGCCGTTACGTGCTGCTCGACTACGACGTGCCCCTCGCGCACCTCGAGCGCGCCACGGCCGCCGCTCCCGGGTTCGAGTCGCCGACCGTGTCGCCGCTGCACGACCCCGAGTGGGTCGCCGTGCGGGTTATGATCCCGCGCGTCGACATGAACCACGTCATGGACGAGCTCTACGCGATCGGCGCCCGCGCGATCCTCGTGAGCGCGATCCACGCTGCGCGGTTGTGAGGCGGAGATGTCGCTCGCGATCCGTGTGATCCCGTGCCTCGACGTGGCGGCAGGCCGCGTCGTCAAGGGCGTCAACTTCGAGAACCTCCGCGACGCCGGCGACCCCGTCGAGCTCGCCGCGCGCTACGGCGAGCAGGGAGCCGACGAGCTCACCTTCCTCGACGTCACGGCCACGGTCGACGATCGGGCCACCACCTACGACATGGTGCAGCGCGTCGCCGAGCAGGTGTTCATCCCGCTCACGGTGGGCGGCGGCATCCGCTCGAACGACGATGTCGCGCGCCTGCTCGGCCACGGTGCCGACAAGGTCGGCGTCAACAGCGCCGCGATCGCGCGCCCGGCCCTCATCGGCGAGATCGCCGACCGCTTCGGCGCGCAGGTGCTCGTGCTCTCGCTCGACGTGAAGCGCTCCGAGCGAACCGAGTCCGGGTTCGTCGTCACGACGCACGGCGGCCGCGCCGAGACCGACCTCGACGCGCTCGAATGGGCGCGGCAGGCGATCGAACTCGGCGCGGGCGAACTGCTCGTCAACTCGATCGACGCCGACGGCACCAAGGCGGGCTTCGACCTCGAGCTCGTCGCCCTCATGCACGAAGTGTCGACCGTGCCTGTGATCGCCTCTGGCGGGGCCGGAGCGGTCGAGCACTTCGCGCCGGCCGTCGCGGTCGGCGCCGACGCGGTGCTCGCGGCATCCGTGTTCCACAATGCCGAGCTCACCATCGGCGAGGTGAAGGCCGCCCTCGCGGCAGACGGAAGGATCGTGCGATGAGCGACGCTGTCGAGACCGCACTCGACCGGGCGGCGTTCAACGCCGACGGACTGCTGCCGGCGGTCATCCAGCAGGAGGGCACCGGCGAGGTGCTCATGCTCGGCTGGATGGACCGCGAGGCGATGCGTCGCACGCTCACCGAGGGTCGCGTGACGTTCTGGTCGCGCTCGCGCCAGGAGTACTGGCGCAAGGGCGACACCTCGGGCCACGCGCAGTACGTGCGCGCCGCCGCGCTCGACTGCGACGCCGACACGCTGCTCGTGACCGTGGAGCAGATCGGCGTCGCGTGCCACACCGGCACCCGCACCTGTTTCGTGGGCGACCCGCTCGAGGTCGTCCAGGGCTTCCCGCCCGCCGACTGACGAGGAGCCCGCGTGACAGCCACCACCACGTTCGACGAGTTCCGGGCCCTGCTGCCCGGCCGACGCGTCGTGCCCGTCGTGCGGGAGCTCTTCGCCGACGGCGAGACGCCGGTCGGCATCTACCGCAAGCTCGCACGAGACCGGCCGGGCACGTTCCTGCTCGAGTCCGCCGAGCAGGGCGGCATCTGGTCGCGGTACTCGTTCGTCGGGGTCTCGTCGTACGGCGTGCTCGCCGAGCACGACGGGCGGGTGCAGTGGGACGACCACGGTCACGGCCTCGACGCCGCCCGCGCCCTCGGCGACGCCGCCGACCTCGAGCCGCTCGCCGCGTTGGAGTCGCTGTACGAACGCTGGCGCTCCGACGACGTGCCTGGTGCACCGCCCCTCACGGGCGGTCTCGTCGGCTTCATCGGCTGGGAGGCGATCCGCCAGATCGAGCACCTGCCGAACCGTCCGCCGGCCGACTTCGACATGCCCGGCCAGGCGTTCTGCTTCGTCGCCGAGCTCGCGGTCATCGATCACCGCACGGGCACGGTGCAGCTCGTGGCATCCGTGCTCAACGACGGCGTCGACGAGCCCGACGCCATGTGGGTCGGTGCGCAGGAGCGGCTCGATCGCATGCAGCGCGACCTCTCGCGGCCGTCCGAGGCGCATCTCGCGACGATCGACCTCGAGGTGGCCGCCGCACCGACGCACCGCACCGAGCAGGCCGACTTCCTCGACGCGGTCGAGCGCTCGCGCGAGTACATCCGCGAGGGCGACGTCTTCCAGGTCGTCGTCTCGCAGCGCTTCGACCACGAGGTCGTGGCCGATCCGATCGACGTCTACCGCGTGCTGCGCACGTTGAACCCCAGCCCGTACATGTACTTCGTGCATGTCTCGGATGCCGCGGGCGAGCCCATCCACATCGTCGGATCCTCTCCCGAGGCGCTCGTCAAAGTGCAGCAGGGCCGGGTGTTCACGCATCCCATCGCCGGCTCGAAGCCGCGCGGGTCCACGCCCGAGGCCGATGCCGAGTTCGAGGCGGAGCTCGTCGCCGATCCCAAGGAGCAGGCCGAGCACCTCATGCTCGTCGACCTCGCCCGCAACGACCTGGCCAAGGTGTGCCGTGCCGGCTCGGTCGAGGTCACCGAGTTCATGCGCGTCGAGCGGTTCAGCCACATCATGCACCTCGTCTCGTCGGTCGAGGGCGACCTCGCGCCGAAGGCGAACGCCGTCGACGTGTTCCGGGCGACGTTCCCGGCCGGCACGCTGTCGGGCGCGCCGAAGCCCCGCGCGCTCGAGATCATCGACGAGCTGGAGCCCGCCCAGCGCGGCCTCTACGGCGGTGTCGTCGGCTACTTCGGCTTCGGAGGCGACGCCGACCTCGCGATCGCGATCCGCACCGCGACCATCAGCGGGGGAGTCGCGCGCGTGCAGGCCGGAGCCGGGCTCGTGGCCGACTCGGTCGCCGAGTCCGAGTTCGAGGAGTCGCGCAACAAGGCCGCGGCCCCGCTTCGTGCCGTCGCGGTCGCGAACGCCCTGCGGAGCATCCCGTGAGCGGCGGGCGACTCAAGTCGATCACGCTGCTGCTCGCGCTCGTCGGCGCCGGACTCGCACTGCTCTCGTGGAGCCAGACGTGGTTCGAGCTTCGCATCCTCGACCCGGTGACGCAGGGCGGCGGCCGGCCGATCGAGGTCGGCGGCGGCATCGCCTCGCCGGCGCTCGCTGCGCTCGGCCTCGCGGGGCTCGCGCTCGTCGCGGCGCTCGCGATCGCTGGTCCGTTCATCCGTGTCGTCCTCGCGGTGATCCAGGTGCTCCTCGGCGGGTCGATCGTGCTCGCGAGCGTCATCGCCCTCGGCGACCCGGTCAAGGCCGTCGCGCCCGCGGTGACGGATGCCACGGGCGTCGCAGGTGCAGGGCCGACGGCGGAGCTCGTGGCATCCGTCGAGCCCACCGTGTGGCCGTGGATCGCGATCGCGGGCGGCGTGCTCGTCGTGGGCGCCGCGATCGCGGCACTCGTCACCGGCGCACGCTGGCCCGGCTCGTCGCGACGCTACTCGACGACGCAGCTCGCCGACGCGGATGCCGCCGTCGGTGACGCCCACGAGGGCGGAGGCTCGGGCGAGGCGCCCGAGGCGTCCGCCGAGCGCGCACTGCCCGAGACCGACGCCCGTCGGCGGGCCTCCGACCGCGCCGTCGACGCGTGGGACGAACTCAGCCGCGGCGACGACCCCACCGACGACCTCGCCGCAGAGACGCCCGCAGCGTCCGCCGTCGAGCCCGGTGGAGATGGCGCCACTCGCGACGGGCGTGAGAGCCCGACCGAACCCAGCCGCTAGACTTGCGGCGAACCCCCCAGCACGAAGGAGCAACATGAGCACTGAGACCGCAGACCCCGGCCACGGACACTCGCCCGCGGCATGGACCGCCGTCATCATCATGCTCATCGGCTTCACGATCGGCACGCTCGCCTTCTGGTTCGAGCTCGCGTGGCTCGTGTGGGCCTCGGCCGGCATCGTCCTCATCGGGCTCATCGTCGGCTGGCTGCTCGCGCGTGCCGGCTACGGTGTCGGCGGCGACAAGGTCGCTGCGAAGGCGCACTGACGCGTGCTCGCCGATCTGACGGCGAACTCCGTCGCCGACGCTCTCGCGCGCCGTGAACTCCGGCCGCTCGAGGTCGTCGAGCGCGCCGCGCTCGATCGCGCACCCGCGCTCGACGCCCTGCAGTCCCTGCAACCGGCGTCGCATGTCAAGGTGATCGCCGAGATCAAGCGCGCAAGCCCGTCGCGCGGTGCGCTCGCGAGCATCGAGGATCCCGCCGAACTCGCCCGCCTCTACGAGCTCGGCGGCGCGAGCGCCATCAGCGTGCTCACCGAGGGCCGCAAGTTCAAGGGATCCCTCGACGACCTCGAGGCCGTTCGCGCGGCCGTGTCGATCCCCGTGCTGCGCAAGGACTTCATCGCGACGCCGTACCAGGTGTTCGAGGCCCGCGCGGCCGGCGCCGACCTGGTGCTGCTCATCGTCGCGGCGCTCGACGACGCGACGCTCCGCGAACTGTTCGCGCTCATCACCTCGCTCGGCATGACCCCGCTCGTCGAGACGCACTCGGCCGACGAGCTCGAGCGTGCGAAGGCGATCGGCGCGCGCCTCATCGGCGTCAACGCCCGCGACCTCTCGACCTTCGAGCTCGATCGCGACCTCTTCGGCCGGCTCGCCGACCGATTCCCCTCAGATGCCATCCGCGTCGCCGAGTCCGCGGTGCTCTCCGCGGCGGATGTCGCGCACTACCGCGCGGCCGGCGCCGACGCCGTCCTCGTGGGCGAAGCGCTCGTCACGGGCGACCCGATGGCCAACCTCTCAGCATTCCTGGCGGTGTGACATGGCGCTCAGAGCGCAGACCGGTCCGTACTTCGGCGATTTCGGTGGGCGCTTCGTGCCCGAATCCCTCATCGCCGCCCTCGACCAGCTCGGCGAGGCCTACGACCTCGCGAAGCTCGATCCGGCGTTCGCCGAGGAGCTGGCCGAGCTCGGCCGCAGCTACACGGGGCGTCCGTCGATCATCACCGAGGTGCCGCGCTTCGCGAAGCACGCCGGCGGTGCCCGCATCATCCTGAAGCGCGAAGACCTGAACCACACGGGTTCGCACAAGATCAACAACGTGCTGGGGCAGGCGCTGCTCACCAAGCGCATCGGCAAGACGCGCGTGATCGCCGAGACCGGGGCCGGCCAGCACGGCGTGGCGACCGCGACGGCGGCCGCGCTCTTCGACCTCGACTGCACGATCTACATGGGCGAGGTCGACACCGAGCGCCAGGCGCTCAACGTGGCGCGCATGCGCCTGCTCGGCGCCGAGGTCATCGCCGTCAAGACCGGGTCGCGCACCCTGAAGGACGCGATCAACGACGCCATGCGCGACTGGGTCACGAACGTCGAGACCACCAACTACATCTTCGGCACCGTCGCCGGCCCGCACCCGTTCCCCGAGATGGTGCGCGACTTCCAGAAGATCATCGGCGAAGAGGCCCGCCAGCAGGTGCTCGATCTCACGGGTTCGCTCCCGACGGCGATCGCGGCCTGCGTCGGCGGCGGCTCGAACGCGATCGGGCTCTTCCACGCCTTCCTCGACGACACCGACGTGAAGATCTACGGTTTCGAGGCCGGCGGCGAAGGCGTCGACACGCCCCGCCATGCCGCGACCATCACCAAGGGCCGCCCCGGCGTCCTGCACGGCGCACGCAGCTACATGCTCCAAGACGAAGACGGCCAGACCATCGAGTCGCACTCGATCTCGGCCGGCCTCGACTACCCGGGCGTCGGCCCCGAGCACTCCTGGCTCTCCGCGATCGGGCGGGCCGAGTACCGGCCCGTGACCGACGACGCCGCGATGCAGGCGCTGCGCCTTCTGACGCGCACCGAGGGCATCATCCCCGCGATCGAGTCGGCGCACGCCCTCGCCGGCGCGCTCGAGCTCGGCCGGGAGCTCGGCCCCGAGGCGACGATCCTCGTGAACCTCTCGGGTCGCGGCGACAAGGACATGGACACCGCGGCGAAGTACTTCGAGCTCTACGACCAGGAGGACGCCAAGTGAGAACGGTCGCCCCCGTCATCCGCCGCCGCAACGACGAGGCGAACGGCGCCCTCATCGGTTACCTGCCCGTCGGGTTCCCCACGCTCGACGAGAGCGTCGAGGCCGCGGTCGCGCTGGTCGAGAACGGCGTCGACGTGCTCGAGCTCGGTCTGCCGTACTCCGACCCGGTCATGGACGGCCCCGTCATCCAGGCCGCCACCCAGCAGGCCCTCGCCAACGGGTTCCGGCTCTCGCACGGGTTCGAGGCGGTCCGCCGCGTCACCGAGCGAGTCGATGCCCCGGTGCTGCTCATGACCTACTGGAACCCCGTCGTGCAGTACGGCGTCGACCGGTTCGCCGACGACCTCGCCGCGGCCGGGGGAGCGGGCCTCATCACGCCCGACCTCATCCCCGACGAGGGCGCCGACTGGATCGCTGCCTCCGAGCGCACCGGCCTCGACCGCGTCTTCCTCGCCGCCCCGACCTCGACCGACGAGCGCCTCGTGCGCACGATCGAGGCGAGCCGCGGGTTCGTCTACGCCGTCTCGACCATGGGCATCACCGGTGCGCGATCGGATGTCGATGCCGCCGCCCGCACGCTGGTCACCCGTCTGGGCGAGGCCGGTGCCGAAGCGAGCTGCGTCGGCGTCGGCATCTCGACGGCCGCGCAGGTGGCCGAGGTGCTCGAGTACGCGCAGGGCGCCATCGTCGGCTCCGCGCTCGTGAAGGCACTGGCCGAGGGCGGGGTCGCCGCGGCGGGCGCGCTGGCCGCCGACCTCGCGCGCGGCACGCGTTCCGAGTGAAGTACGCTGACTGAGGCCCGAGTGGCCGAAGCCCCCGAAGAAAGGCAGCAGTCCGCGTGATCGCACCGCTGAGCATTCCCAGCCCGAGTCCCGAGTGGCAGTCGTTCCAGGTGGGGCCGTTCACGATCCACATGTATGCGATCTGCATCCTCGTGGGCATCATCCTGGCGGTCATCGTCACCTCGCGGCGCCTGACGAAGCGCGGGGCCGAACCCGGTGTCGTCATCGACATCGCGCTCTGGGCCGTGCCGCTCGGCATCATCGGCGCCCGGTTCTACCACGTCTTCACGCACCCCGGCGACTACTTCTACGAGGGCGCCAACGTCTGGAACCCGCTCGAACCCGGCGCGATCTGGAACATCTGGGAGGGCGGCAACGCCATCTACGGTGCGCTCCTCGGCGGCGCTGTGGGTGTGCTCATCGGCTGCCGCCTGACCGGCATCCGCTTCCTCTCGTTCGCCGACGCACTCGCCCCAGGTCTCCTGCTCGCGCAGGCCGCCGGCCGACTCGGCAACTGGTTCAACCACGAACTCTTCGGCGCACCCACCGACCTGCCGTGGGGTCTCGAGATCTCCTCCGACAACGCCGCCTTCCCCGCCGGCCTCGCCGACGGCACGCTGTTCCACCCCACGTTCCTCTACGAGATCGTCTGGAACCTCGCGGGCGTCGCCGCCATCCTGCTGCTCGAGCGCGCGTTCAACATGCGCTGGGGCCGCGCCTTCGCCGTGTACCTCATCTGGTACGGCCTCGGTCGCTCGTTCCTCGAGTCGATCCGACTCGACCCGAGCGAGATGTTCCTCGGAATCCGCGTCAACGTCTGGGCGTCGTTCGCCGCGATCCTCGTCGGCGTGATCCTGCTCATCGTGCAGCACCGCCGTCACACCGGTTCGGAGGTCACCCCCTACGTTCCGGGCCGTGAATGGAAGGGCCCCGACGCTGCGCTAGACTCGGACGAAACTGAGTCCGACTCCGACTCTCTCGACAACGAGGTCGAGAGTGAGAACATCGAGGGCGAGACCGCGGCCACAAGCTCGCACAGGTCCACCACCCCCTAGGCCTTCCGCCTCGTTCTCCGCAGCGACGCCGCACCTTGCGTCGCCACTCTCTCCGCTGGGCCGACGTCGTCCCCCGCTGCCACCTAGTAGATGAGGACGGTCACACGTGTCGCTCACTCCACCCTTCGCGAGGTTCGGTTCGATCCCCGCAGCCCAGGGCATGTACGACCCTGCCGCCGAGAAGGACGCCTGCGGTCTCGCGATGGTCGCGACCCTCCGCGGCACCGCAGGTCATGACATCATCGCGACGGCGCTCGAAGCGCTGCGCCACCTCGAGCACCGCGGCGCCATCGGCTCCGACGCCGGCACCGGCGACGGCGCGGGCATCATCACGCAGATCCCCGACGAGTTCCTGCGCGCCGTCGTCGACGTCGAGCTGCCCGCAGAGGGTTCGTACGCCGTCGGCAACGCGTTCCTCCCGATCGACCCGAGCCTCCGCTCGAGGATCAAGCAGAGCCTGCGCGCGATCGCCGAGTCCGAGGGGCTCGACATCATCGCCTGGCGCGAGGTGCCGGTGCGCCCCGAGGAGCTCGGCACGCTCGCCCGCGCGGCCATGCCGGCCGTGCACCAGCTCTTCGTGCAGTCGGCCGCGGCCGACGAGAAGGGCCGCCGCCTCTCGGGCATCGCCCTCGACCGGCTCGCCTTCCGTCTGCGCAAGCGCGCCGAGCGCGAGCTCGAGCTCTACTTCATGTCGCTCTCGTGCCGCACCATGGTCTACAAGGGCATGGTCACGACGCTCCAGCTCGAGCCGTTCTACCCCGACCTCTCCGACGAGCGCTTCGCGTCCAAGCTCGCGCTCGTGCACTCGCGGTACTCGACGAACACGTTCCCGTCGTGGCCGCTGGCCCAGCCGTTCCGCATGATCGCGCACAACGGCGAGATCAACACCATCCAGGGCAACCGCAACTGGATGCGGGCGCGCCAGTCGCAGCTCGAGTCCGAGCTGCTCGGCGACCTCGACCCGATCCTGCCCATCGTCACGCCCGGCGCGAGCGACTCCGCGTCGTTCGATGAGGTCGTCGAGCTGCTGACGCTCGCCGGCCGCAGCCTGCCGCACGCGATCATGATGATGGTGCCCGAGGCCTGGGAGAACCAGACCGAGATCTCGCCCGAGCGCCGCGCGTTCTACGAGTACCACTCGATGCTCATGGAGCCATGGGACGGCCCCGCCGCAATCGTCTTCACCGACGGGTCGCTCGTCGGCGCGACGCTCGACCGCAACGGGCTCCGCCCGGGCCGGTACGTCGTCACCGACGACGGGCTCGTGGTGCTCGCGAGCGAGATCGGCGTGCTCGAGGTCGCCTCCTCCAAGGTCGTGCGCAAGGGCCGTCTGCAGCCCGGACGCATGTTCCTCGTCGACACCGAGGCCGGTCGCCTCATCGAGGACGACGAGATCAAGGCCGACCTCGCGGCATCCGCCCCGTGGGCCGACTGGCTCGACGAGGGCCGGATCCGCCTGGCCGACCTGCCCGAGCGCGAGCACATCGTGCACCCGCCCGCATCCGTGAACCGACGACAGCGCACCTTCGGCTACACCGAGGAGGAGGTGAAGATCCTGCTCGCGCCCATGGCGCGCACGGGAGCCGAGCCGCTCGGTGCGATGGGCTCCGACACCCCGGTGGCCGTGCTGTCGCAGCGCCCGCGGTTGCTCTTCGACTACTTCACGCAGCAGTTCGCGCAGGTCACGAACCCGCCGCTCGACTCGATCCGCGAAGCCGTCGTCACCTCGCTCGGCACGTCGCTCGGCCCCGAGCACAACCTGCTCGCGCAGGGCGCCGATCACGCGCGGCAGGTCTCGCTCGACTTCCCCGTGATCGACAACGACCAGCTCGCCAAGATCGTCCACATCGACCCCCGTGCGGGCGGTGCGCGCACCACCAAGACGCTGAAGGGCCTCTACCGGGTCGACGACGGCCCCGAGGCGATGCGTGCCCGACTCGACGAACTCTGCGTCGAGGCCGACCAGGCCATCGCCGACGGTGCGCGCTTCGTCGTGCTGAGCGACCGCGACTCGACCGCCGAATTCGCGCCGATCCCGTCGCTGCTCATGCTCTCGGCCGTGCACCACCACCTCATCCGCTCCGAGACCCGCATGGAGGTCGGCCTCGTGGTCGAGGCGGGCGACGTCCGCGAGGTGCACCACGTCGCGCTCCTCGTGGGCTTCGGCGCTTCGGCGGTGAACCCGTACCTCGCCATGGAGACGTGCGAAGACCTCGTCCGTTCGGGCGTCATCACGGGCGTCACCCCCGAGAAGGCCGTCCGCAACGTGATCTACGCGCTCGGCAAGGGCGTGCTCAAGATCATGTCGAAGATGGGCATCTCGACCATCTCGTCGTACGCCGGCGCCCAGGCCTTCGAGGCCGTCGGCCTCGCGCAGGACTTCATCGCGGAGTACTTCACCGGCACGGTCTCCAAGCTCGGCGGCGTCGGCATCGACGTGGTCGCGGCCGAGAACCTCGCGCGCCACCGTGCCGCCTACCCCGAAGACGTCGCCGTGCGTGCGCACGAGCGGCTCTCGACCGGCGGCGAGTACCAGTGGCGCCGCGACGGCTCGCCGCACCTCTTCAACCCCGAGACGGTCTTCCGACTCCAGCACTCGACGCGCAACCGTCGCTACGACATCTTCCGCGAGTACACCTCGCTCGTCGATTCGCAGGCCGAAGAGCTGATGACCATCCGCGGTCTCTTCGCGCTGCGCAACGGCACGCGCCCCGCGGTGCCGATCGACGAGGTCGAATCCGTCGAGTCGATCGTCAAGCGATTCTCGACGGGCGCGATGAGCTACGGCTCGATCTCGAAGGAGGCGCACGAGTCGCTCGCGATCGCGATGAACCGGCTCGGTGCGAAGTCGAACACCGGCGAGGGCGGCGAAGACGTCGAGCGGCTGCTCGACCCCGAGCGTCGCAGCGCGATCAAGCAGGTCGCCTCCGGACGGTTCGGCGTGACGAGCATGTACCTCACGCACGCCGACGACATCCAGATCAAGCTCGCTCAGGGCGCGAAGCCGGGCGAGGGCGGTCAGCTGCCCCCGACCAAGGTGTACCCGTGGGTTGCGCGCACCCGTCACGCGACGGCCGGCGTCGGCCTCATCTCCCCGCCCCCGCACCACGACATCTACTCGATCGAAGACCTCAAGCAGCTGATCTTCGACCTCAAGCGCGCGAACCCGAACGCCCGTGTCCACGTCAAGCTCGTGAGCCAGTCGGGCATCGGCGCGGTCGCGGCCGGAACCGCGAAGGCGCTGGCCGACGTGATCCTGGTCTCCGGCCACGACGGCGGAACGGGCGCGAGCCCGCTCAACTCGCTGAAGCACGCCGGCACGCCATGGGAGCTCGGCCTCGCCGAGACCCAGCAGACGCTGATGCTGAATGCGATGCGCGACCGCGTCGTCGTGCAGGTCGACGGGCAGCTGAAGACCGGTCGCGACGTCATCATCGGTGCGCTGCTCGGTGCGGAGGAGTTCGGCTTCGCCACGGCACCGCTCGTCGTGCAGGGCTGCGTCATGATGCGCGTCTGCCACCTCGACACCTGCCCGGTGGGCGTCGCGACGCAGAACCCCGAGCTGCGCAAGCGGTTCACGGGCAAGCCCGAGTTCGTCGTCAACTTCTTCGAGTTCATCGCCCAGGAGGTGCGCGAGTACCTCTCGGAGCTCGGCTACCGCTCGATCGACGAGATCATCGGCCGCCGCGAACTGCTCGACATCGACCGCGCGGTCGACCACTGGAAGGCGTCCGGACTCGACCTGACGCCCGTGCTCGTCGGCCCCGACTTCTCGGACGCCGACCCGCGTCGCAACCTCCGCACGCAGGACCACGAGCTCGACAAGCACTTCGACAACGAGCTCATCCGCCGCAGCGCGGTCGTGCTCGAAGACGGCGGCACGGTCGAGATCGAGCTGCCCGTGAAGAACACCGAGCGCGCCGTCGGCACCATGCTGGGCCACGAGGTCACCGTGCGTCACGGCGAGCACGGCCTGCCGACGGGATCGATCGACGTCACGCTCACCGGCTCCGCCGGCCAGAGCCTCGGCGCATTCCTGCCCAGCGGCATCACGCTGCGACTCGAGGGCGACTCCAACGACTACGTCGGCAAGGGGCTCTCGGGCGGTCAGATCGTCGTGCGTCCCGCGCGCGACAGCGGATTCGCCGCCGAGCGCAACGTCATCGCCGGAAACGTGATCGGCTACGGCGCGACGCGCGGCAGCATGTTCATCCGCGGCATCGTCGGCGAGCGGTTCCTCGTTCGCAACTCGGGTGCCACCGCCGTGGTCGAGGGCGTGGGCGACCACGCGCTCGAGTACATGACCGGCGGCCTCGCGCTCATCCTCGGCGACACCGGGCGCAACCTCGGCGCCGGAATGTCGGGCGGCACGGCGTACGTGCACGACCTCCGCTCCGAGCGGGTCAACATCGAGTCGCTGCAGACCGGCGAGCTCGAACTGCACCCCCTCGGCAGCGCCGATCGCGAGATCGTCCGCGACCTGCTCGAACAGCACGTCGCCAACACCGATTCGACGGTGGCCGCCGCCCTGCTCGCCGCAGGGGATGCCGCGTTCGAACGCTTCACCAAGGTGCTGCCGCGCGATTACGCCGCAGTGCTCCGCACCCGCCAGAGCGCGGTCGACGAGGGGCTCGACCCCGACGGCGACGTGGTCTGGACACGAATCCTGGAGGTGACGGGTGGCTGACCCGAAGGGCTTTCTGAAAGTCACCGAGCGCGAACTGCCCAAGCGGCGTCCCGTGCCGGTGCGCATCATGGACTTCAAGGAGGTCTACGAGCAGGGCGATCCCGCCCAGCTCCGCCGTCAGGCGGGTCGCTGCATGGACTGCGGCATCCCGTTCTGCCACCAGGGCTGCCCGCTGGGCAACCTGATCCCCGAGTGGAACGACCTGATGTACCGCGGTGAGGGACGCGCGGCGATCGAGCGCCTCCACGCCACGAACAACTTCCCCGAGTTCACGGGTCGCCTCTGCCCGGCCCCGTGCGAGTCGGCGTGCGTGCTCGGCATCAACCAGCCCGCGGTCACCATCAAGCAGGTCGAGGTCTCGATCATCGACCAGGCGTTCGGCAGCGGCTGGGTCCAGCCCCAGCCTCCTGGGCGCCTCACCGGCAAGACCGTCGCGGTCGTCGGCTCCGGCCCCGCAGGCCTCGCCGCAGCCCAGCAGCTCACGCGTGCAGGCCACACGGTCGCCGTGTACGAGCGCGACGACCGCATCGGCGGCCTGCTGCGCTACGGCATCCCCGACTTCAAGATGGAGAAGAAGCACATCGACCTGCGCATCGCGCAGATGACCGCCGAGGGCACGCGCTTCCGTGCAGGCGTCGACATCGGCGTGGACATCACGTGGGCGCAGCTCCGCGAGCGTTACGACGCGGTCGTGGTCGCCACGGGCGCGATGGTGCCGCGCGACCTGCCGATCCCGGGGCGCGACCTGCCCGGCGTGCACTTCGCCATGGAGTACCTGACGCAGTCGAACCGAGCCGTCGCCGGTGACCAGGTCTACGACCAGATCACCGCAGAGGGCAAGCACGTGATCGTGCTCGGCGGCGGCGACACCGGCGCCGACTGCATCGGCACCGCGCACCGCCAGGGTGCGCTCTCGGTGACGAACCTCGCCATCGGCAAGCAGCCGGGCGAGAGCCGCCCCGACCACCAGCCGTGGCCGCTGCACCCGACGTTGTTCGAGATGCAGAGCGCCCACGAAGAGGGCGGCGAGCGCCAGTACCTCGCCTCGACCGTCGAGTTCCTCGCGAACGAGAACGGCGAGCTCCGGGCGATCCGCATCGCCGAGACCGAGTTCGTCGACGGCCGCCGCGTGCCGAAGGCCGGCACCGAGCGCGAGCTCCCCGCCGACCTCGTGCTGCTCGCGCTCGGCTTCACCGGGCCCGAGACCGCGCTGACCGACGAGCAGCTCTCGATCCCCGCCGACACGCGCGGGAACTTCGCGCGCAACGCCGACTACGCGACCTCGCTTCCGGGCGTCTACGTCGCCGGAGACGCGGGGCGCGGGCAGTCGCTCATCGTGTGGGCGATCGCCGAAGGCCGTGCTGCGGCATCCGCCGTCGACCGGTACCTTGAAGGGAAGACCGACCTGCCGAGTCCCGTGCCGGCGACCGCTCGCGCGTTCGCCATCTGATCACGTCGCGCCGCCAGCGCGTCACCCGAAAACACCCCCAACCCGCGCCCCGGCGCGGAGACAGCTTGGAGCACAACCACATGAGACGAGCGAAGATCGTCGCCACCCTCGGGCCGGCGACATCGAGCTACGAGCAGATCCGGGCGATCATCGATGCGGGAGTCGATGTCGCGCGCATGAACCTCAGCCACGGCAGCTACGACGTGCACGAGGGCGTCTACCAGAACGTGCGGAAGGCCGCGAACGACAGCGGCAAGGCCGTCGCGGTGCTGGTCGACCTGCAGGGTCCCAAGATCCGCCTCGGCAAGTTCGCCGACGGCCCCCACGATCTCGCCGAGGGCGACATCTTCAAGATCACGACCGAAGACGTGGTCGGCACCAAGGAACTGGTCGGCACGACGTTCAAGGGCCTGCCCCAGGACGTGAAGCCCGGCGACTTCCTGCTCATCGACGACGGCAAGGTGCGCGTCGAGGTCGTCGAGACCGACGGCGTCGTGGTCACCACGAAGGTCATCGTCGCGGGCCCCGTCTCGAACAACAAGGGCATCAACCTGCCCGGCGTCGCGGTCAACGTGCCCGCGCTGTCGGAGAAGGACGAGGCCGACCTGCGCTGGGGCCTCGAGCTCGGTGCAGACCTCATCGCGCTCTCCTTCGTGCGGAACGCCGCCGACATCGAGCGCGTGCACGAGATCATGGACGAGGTGGGCCGTCGCGTTCCCGTCGTCGCCAAGATCGAGAAGCCGCAGGCCGTCGAGGCGCTCGAGGAGATCACCGAGGCGTTCGACGCCATCATGGTCGCCCGTGGCGACCTCGGCGTGGAGCTGCCGCTCGAGGCCGTGCCGATCGTGCAGAAGCGCGCCGTCGAGATCGCACGCCGTCTGGCGAAGCCGGTCATCGTCGCGACGCAGATGCTCGAGTCGATGATCCACAGCCCGGTGCCGACGCGCGCCGAGACCTCCGACGTCGCGAACGCGATCCTCGACGGCGCCGACGCGGTCATGCTCTCGGGCGAGACCAGCGTGGGGGAGTACCCCGTCATCACGGTCCAGACCATGGCCCGCATCGTCGAGTCCACCGAGAAGCACGGCCTCGAGCGCATCGCGCCGCTCGGCACGAAGCCCCGCACGCAGGCCGGCGCGATCACGCTCGCCGCCGTCGAGGTCGCCGACTTCGTCGAGGCGAAGTACCTCTGCGTGTTCACCGAGTCGGGTGAGACGGTGCGCCGCATGTCGCGCCTGCGCTCCGACATCCCGATCCTCGCGTTCACGCCCGACCCCGCGATCCGTCGTCGCATGGCCCTGAACTGGGGCGTCGAGTCCTTCGTCGTCGAGCGCGTCACCCACACCGACCAGATGGTCGGCCAGGTCGACGAGGCGCTCGGCCGCACGGGTCGCGCCGAGAAGGGCGAGAAGGTCGTCATCATCTCCGGATCCCCTCCCGGAATCCCCGGCACCACCAACGACGTGCGCGTGCACGTCGTCGGCGAGGTGCTCTGAGCGAAGCGCCGAGGCCCGGTCGCTCCCGTTCTCGGGAGCGACCGGGCCTTCGTCGTCTCCCCGACGACACCCCCGAAATCGAGGGTGTGCCGTGAGGCGAGGAGTGGCAGACTGCCGTCATGGTGGTCGATTCCGGGTGCCGTGCACGTTGTTGCCACGTCGACGCCCGCCTCGGTGAGGGAGGCGGATGATGTCGCCGAAGCGAGAGCGACGCGCACCACGGCGTCCGGCGTCGAGCCTGGCCGAGCGCTGGACGGTCGTCGACGGAGTCGACGTGTTCTACCGCGAGTCCCCGCAACCGCCAGAGGCCCCGGTCATGCTCCACGTCCACGGATTCGGGTTGTCGGGCCGCTACCTCCTGCCGACGGCCGAACGGCTGGCGGGGGAGTACCACACGCTCGTGCCCGACCTTCCGGGGTTCGGGCGGAGCGGCAAGGTCGCCGATGCGCTCGACGTGCCCGATCTCGCGCGGGCCGCGGTACGGTTCCTCGACGATCGCGGGGTGGAGCGTGCGACCCTGGTGGGCAATTCGATGGGCTGCCCCGTCATCTGCGAGTTCGCGTACCGGTATCCCGATCGCATCGACCGGGCGGTGCTGGTGTCGCCGGCGGGCGGGCTGTTCAACCAGCCGCTGCGCCGCGCCATGGGCCAGATCAGTCGCGACGGCGCACGTGAGCCCGCGCGCCTCATGCGCGTGGTCACGCCCGACTACGTGCGCTTCGGCGTGCCCAGCACCGTGCGGATGTTCCGTGCGCTCACGACCTACCCGTCGGTCGAGCGGCTGCTCGAACTGCAGATCCCCACGCTCGCGGTGCTCGGCGATCGCGACCCGCTGATGCCCGGGCCGGCGCGCGTGCAGGAGGTCGCGGGCCAGACCGACAACCATGTGCTCGTGGTGAGGATCGAGGGAGCGGCGCACGCCATCAACTTCAGCCATCCGGGCGAACTGGCGAACGTGATCCGGCTCTTCATGCACGACCGGCCGATCGTCGACGACCCCGACTCGCCCGGGCACAGCCGCGTGTACGAGATCCACCGCGGCACGCATCATCCGCCGGCGAAGGAGGGTGACGCGCAGGGTTGAGACGGCTGATCGGAGGAGGAGCCGTGCTGCCTCGGTGCGCTCAGCCCGAGACATCCGCGTGCCCGACGAACCGACCGAGGGGTCGTCGCGCCATCTACGTGCCGGTGGTGGGGGTCGAACCCACACGCCCTTTCGGGCAAAGCATTTTGAGTGCTCCGCGTCTGCCATTCCGCCACACCGGCCAGAGGCCTCGCTCAGAATACCGTAGGCTTTCCTCCGTGACAGACACGGAACAGACCCAGTCGGCCCCTCGCCGCGTCGTCGTGGCAGAGGACGAGTCGCTGATTCGTCTCGACATCGTCGAGATCCTCCGCGACAACGGCTATGAAGTCGTCGGTGAGGCCGGTGACGGAGAGACTGCGGTCCAGCTCGCCACCGAGCTCCGCCCCGACCTCGTCATCATGGACGTCAAGATGCCCCAGCTCGACGGCATCTCGGCGGCCGAGCGCCTCTCGAAGGGCCACATCGCCCCGGTGGTGCTGCTCACGGCGTTCAGCCAGAAGGAGCTCGTCGAGCGCGCGAGCGAGGCGGGCGCACTCGCGTACGTCGTGAAGCCGTTCACGCCGAACGACCTGCTGCCGGCGATCGAGATCGCCCTCGCTCGTTACGCCCAGATCATCGCGCTCGAGGCCGAGGTCGGCGACCTCGTCGAGCGTTTCGAGACGCGCAAGCTCGTCGACCGGGCCAAGGGCCTGCTGAACGAGAAGATGGGCCTCACCGAGCCCGAGGCGTTCCGCTGGATCCAGAAGGCATCGATGGACCGTCGCCTCACCATGAAGGACGTCTCGCAGGCCATCATCGAACAGCTGGCCGCGAAGAAGTAGACCACCCGCACGACCCACGGATGCCGCGACGAGACGCCTCGTCGCGGCATCCGCCGTCTCCGGGGTGAATCGCTGTCGGTGGCCGCTTGTAGGCTTGGCGGGTGCCAGACGCAGACAAGCCCACCCTTCTCGTGATCGACGGCCACTCGTTGGCATTCCGGGCGTTCTACGCACTTCCGGTCGACAGCTTCACCACGCGCGACGGGCAGCACACGAACGCCATCCACGGCTTCCTCTCGATGCTGCTCCTGCTCCTCGCGAACGAGAACCCGACCCACCTCGCGGTCGCGTTCGACATGTCGCGCGCCTCGTTCCGCACCCGCGAGTACCCCGAGTACAAGGGCACGCGCGGCGAGACGCCCGTGGAGTTCAAGGGCCAGGTGCCGCTCCTCCAGGAGGCGCTGCAGGCCATGGGCATCACGACGCTCGAGAAGGAGGACTTCGAGGCCGACGACATCCTCGCGACCCTCGCCGCACGCGGTCGGGCCGACGGCTACCGGGTGCTGCTCGTCTCCGGCGACCGCGACACGATCCAGCTCGTGAACGACGACGTCACGCTGCTCTACCCGAACACGCAGGGCGTGTCGCAGCTCAAGCGCTACGACCCGGCAGCGGTCGTGGAGCGCTACGGCATCCGGCCCGAGCAGTATCCCGATGTCGCCGCTCTCGTCGGCGAGTCCAGCGACAACCTCATCGGCATCTCGAAGGTCGGCGAGAAGACCGCCGTGAAGTGGCTCGGGCTCTACGGCGACCTCGAGGGCATCCTCGCGCACGCCGACGAGATCAAGGGCGTCGTGGGGCAGAACCTCCGCGACCAGCGCGAGAACGCCGAGCGCAACCGGCGCCTGAACCGCCTCGTGACCGACGTCGAGCTCGACGTGCAACTCGACTCGCTGGCGGCGAAGCCGATCGTCATCGACGAGGTGCGGCCGTTGTTCGAGCGACTCGAGTTCCGCACCCTGCTCGAGCGCCTGGCGAAGCTCGTCGACGCGCCCGCCGCCGGCGCCGCCGGCGCTGCATCCGCCGAGGTCGAGGCGCCGGCCGTCAGCGCCCCGCAGGCACCCGCATCCCAGGCGCTCACGGGCGATGTCCTCGCGGAGTGGCTCGAGCGAGCGGTCGTCGCGGAGCCGGCCGGTCTCGGCCTCAGCCTCGACGTGCTCGAGGGCGTCGTCATCGGCGCGGGCATCGCGACCTCCGACGAGAGCGTGCGCCTGTCGTGGCGTGCCGACGACGAGGCCGTCGCGCCGTTCGCACGATGGCTGGCGAGCGCCTCTCCGAAGATCATGACCGACGCGAAGGGGCAGCTGAAGGCCATCGCGCGGTCGGGGCTCGAGGTCGACGGCCTCGTGCTCGACACGCTCGTCGCGGGCTGGCTGCTGCGCCCGAACCTCACCGAGCGCTCGCTCGCCGACCTGGTCGACGTGCACCTCGGCGAGAAGCTGCCGCAGGCAGATCCGTCGCTCCTCGTGCCGGAGGAGGGGTCCGACGCCGGTGCTCCGGAGTACGCCTGGTACACGCTTCGCCTCGCCCCCGTCGTGCTCCGCGCATTGCCCGAGAGCACCCGCACGCTGCTCGCCGACGTCGAGATGCCCCTCGTGCCGGTGCTCGCCGCCATGGAGCTCCGCGGGGTCACGGTCGATCACGGCGAGCTCGGCGCGCTGTCCGCCGAGCTCGGCGATCGCGCCGCGGCACTCGCCGCGGCCGCGTACGCCGAGATCGGCCGGGAGGTGAACCTCGGCTCGCCGAAGCAGCTCCAGGAGGTGCTTTTCGACCAGCTCGCGATGCCCAAGACCCGTGCGACGAAGACCGGCTACACGACCGACGCGAGTGCGCTGGTCGACCTCCAGGAGTCCAACCCGCACCCGTTCCTCGGCTACCTGCTCGAGCACCGCGACGCGACGAAGCTGCGGCAGATCGTCGAGTCGCTCGACAAGGCGATCGCAGCCGACGGGCGCATCCACACGTCGTACGGGCAGATCGGGGCCGCCACGGGGCGCATGTCCTCGAACGACCCGAACCTGCAGAACATCCCGACCCGCACCGAAGACGGCCGCCGCATCCGCAAGGCGTTCCGCCACGGCACCGAGTACGTCGAGCTGCTGACCGCCGACTACTCCCAGATCGAGATGCGCATCATGGCGCACCTCTCCGGCGACCCCGGCCTCATCGAGGCGTTCAACGAGGGCGAAGACCTGCATCGCTTCGTCGGTGCGCGCGTCTTCGGCGTCGATCCCGTCGACGTCACGCCGCTCATGCGCACGAAGGTCAAGGCCATGTCGTACGGCCTGGCGTACGGGCTCAGCGCATTCGGCCTCTCGAAGCAGCTGCGCATCGATCGTGCAGAGGCGACGCAGCTCATGAAGGAGTACTTCGAGCGGTTCGGCGCGGTGCGCGACTACCTCCGCGGCGTCGTCGAGCAGGCCCGCATCGACGGGTACACCGAGACGATCTTCGGTCGGCGGCGTCCGTTCCCCGACCTCACGAGCCCGAACCGCGTGCACCGCGAGAACGCCGAGCGGGCGGCGCTCAACTCGCCGATCCAGGGGTCGGCGGCCGACATCATGAAGATCGCGATGACCACGGTCGAGGCCGAGCTCGCCTCGCGCGGCATGGCGAGCCGCATGCTCCTCACCGTGCACGACGAGCTCATCTTCGAGGTCGCCGAGGGCGAGTCCGAGACCCTCGAGACCGTCGTGCGCGACCGCATGGCGTCGGCGGCCGACCTGCTCGTCCCGCTCGACGTCTCCGTCGGCCGCGGTCGCGACTGGGAGCACGCGGCGCACTGAGCGCCGACGCACGAGCGGGAGGCGCCCGTGCGTGCCGCCGTGGCGAATGCAGCGATCCGGTTCGGGGCATCCTCCGCGGCGCACGACGGCCGCCATCGGCCGGTGCCGGTGTCATAGGCTCGGAGTCATGGCATCGAGCGAGCAGCGAACTCCCACCGACATCGATCGCATCGCAGAGGACTGGGTCGACACGCTCGTCGAGCTCGACCCGACCCTCGGCACCTACATCGGACGCAAGGACGCCGACTCCCGGTTCGGCGACTATTCGCCCGAGGGCCTGGAGCGCTCCCTCGAGGCGAAGCGCCGCGCGATCGCCGAGCTCGACGCCGCGACGCCCGTCGACGACGTCGACGCGGTGACGCTCGCCGACCTCCGCTCGGAGCTCGCACTCGACGTCGAGGCCCATGAGGCCGGCCTCCCACTTCGCAACCTCAACGTGATCGCGAGCCCCGCGCAGGAGGTCCGCGACGTGTTCGACCTCATGGCGACCGACGACGTCGACGACTGGGCCACGATCTCCACCCGTCTCGAGGCCCTTCCCGGCGCCGTCGACGGGTACATCGCCACGTTGCGGCTCGGCATCGAGCGGGGCTCGGTCCCGGCGAAGCGCCAGGTGCGCGAGGTGGCGGCCCAGGCCCGCAAGCTCGAGCGCGCCGACGGGTTCTTCACGGAGTTCGTGCACGGTGCACCGGACACTGCGTCGCCGTCGCTCCGCCGCGACCTCGACGCTCGTGCGAGCGGAGCCGGGGAGGCCTACGGGCGCCTCGCCGCCTTCCTCGAGGGCGAGCTCTTGCCGGTCGCCGGCGAGGCCGACGCCGTCGGGCGCGAGATCTACGAACTCCAGTCCCGCCACTTCCTCGGTGCCGTGATCGACCTCGACGAGACGTACGAGTGGGGCATCGAAGAGCTCGGACGCATGGTCGCCGAGCAGGAGGCCATCGCCAGGGAGATCGTGCCCGGGGCATCCGTCGCCGAGGCGATCGCGTACCTCGACGGCGACGAGAGCCGCAAGCTGCACGGCACCGATGCGCTGCAGCGCTGGATGCAGGAAGTCAGCGACCGTGCGGTCGCAGAACTCGGCGCCACCCAGTTCGACATCCCCGAGCAGATCCGGACGCTCGAGTGCATGATCGCGCCGACGCAGTCCGGCGGCATCTACTACACGGGTCCGAGCGACGACTTCACCCGGCCCGGCCGCATGTGGTGGGCCGTGCCCGAAGGAGTGACGGAGTTCGACACCTGGCGCGAGCTCACGACCGTCTATCACGAGGGCGTCCCTGGGCATCACCTGCAGATCGGCCAGGCGGTCGTGAACCGCGCGAAGCTGAACACGTGGCGACGCCAGCTCGCCGGCAGCTCGGGTCACGCCGAGGGTTGGGCGCTCTACGCCGAGCGGCTCATGCAGGACCTCGGCTACCTCGACGACCCGGCCGACCGCCTCGGCATGCTCGACGGGCAGCGCATGCGCGCGGCGCGCGTCGTGCTCGACATCGGCGTGCATCTCGGCAAGCAGCGCCCAGACGGCAACGGTGCGTGGACCGGCGACTACGCGTTCGAGTTCCTGGGGCAGAACGTCAACATGAACCAGGCGTTCATCGACTTCGAGGTCAACCGCTACCTCGGCTGGCCTGGGCAGGCTCCGTCCTACAAGGTGGGGCAGCGCATCTGGGAGCAGTTGCGCGACGACGCGAAGCGCCAGGAAGGTGCGGCGTTCGACATCAAGGCGTTCCACCGTCGGGCGCTCGACCTCGGGGGAGTGGGCCTCGACACGCTCCGAGCGAGCCTTCTCGGGTGAGCTCGAGGTCCGACACGCCCGGGTTGCCGACTTCGCTTCCGGTCCGCTAGGATTGAATGTCACTTCTGTGACGATCCTGTCCGCATGCCCATCGCGGAACCAACACAACGCTCAACCGCGCGATGGGCTCGATTCTGTCCTTTACGGAGCATTCACTACATGACAACCGCAACGACCAAGGCACCCAAGCAGGTCGCTATCAACGACATCGGATCTGCTGACGATTTCCTCGCCGCGGTCGAGAAGACTTTGAAGTTCTTCAACGACGGCGACCTCATCGAGGGCACCGTCGTGAAGATCGACCGCGACGAGGTCCTCCTCGACGTCGGCTACAAGACCGAGGGTGTCATCCCCTCGCGTGAGCTTTCCATCAAGCACGATGTCGACCCCAGCGAGGTCGTCGGCGTCGGCGACACCGTCGAGGCGCTCGTTCTCCAGAAGGAGGACAAGGAAGGCCGCCTCATCCTGTCGAAGAAGCGTGCGCAGTACGAGCGCGCATGGGGCGACGTGGAGAAGATCAAGGAAGCCGACGGCGTCGTGACCGGTACGGTCATCGAGGTCGTCAAGGGCGGCCTGATCGTCGACATCGGCCTCCGTGGCTTCCTCCCGGCGTCGCTCATCGAGCTCCGCCGCGTGCGCGACCTCACGCCGTACCTCGGCCAGGAGATCGAGGCGAAGATCCTCGAGCTCGACAAGAACCGCAACAACGTGGTGCTCTCGCGTCGTGCGCTCCTCGAGCAGACCCAGTCGGAGTCGCGTTCGACCTTCCTCGCCAACCTGCACCCGGGCCAGATCCGCAAGGGCGTCATCTCGTCGATCGTCAACTTCGGTGCGTTCGTCGACCTCGGCGGCGTCGACGGTCTCGTGCACGTCTCCGAGCTCTCGTGGAAGCACATCGAGCACGCCAGCGAGGTCGTCGAGGTCGGCCAGGAGGTCACCGTCGAGGTGCTCTCCGTCGAGCTCGACCGCGAGCGCGTCTCGCTGTCGCTCAAGGCGACGCAGGAGGACCCGTGGCAGGTGTTCGCCCGTACCCACGCGATCGGCCAGGTCGCACCGGGTAAGGTCACCAAGCTCGTTCCGTTCGGTGCGTTCGTTCGCGTCGCAGACGGCATCGAGGGCCTCGTGCACATCTCGGAGCTGTCCGGCAAGCACGTCGAGCTCGCAGAGCAGGTCGTGTCGGTCGGCGAAGAGGTCTTCGTCAAGGTCATCGACATCGACCTCGAGCGTCGCCGCATCTCGCTCTCGCTGAAGCAGGCGAACGAGGGCGTCGACCCCGAGGGCACCGAGTTCGACCCGGCGCTCTACGGCATGCTCACCGAGTACGACGAGCAGGGCAACTACAAGTACCCCGAGGGCTTCGACCCCGAGACGAACGAATGGCGCGAAGGCTTCGAAGCCCAGCGCGAGAAGTGGGAGCAGGACTACGCTGCCGCTCAGGAGCGTTGGGAAGCGCACAAGAAGCAGGTCGCCTCGGCGAACGCTGCTGCTGCTGCCGACGACTCGTTCGCATCGGGCACCGCGTCGTACTCGAGCGAGACGGCCGGCGCGGGCACCCTCGCCGACGACGCTTCGCTCGCAGCACTGCGCGAGAAGCTCTCGAGCAACTAGTTCGGATTCGTTCCGTACACGGAAGGCCGGTCCCCTCGGGGGCCGGCCTTCCGGCGTTCCACGGGGATCGCCGGGCCGTCGCTCGATGGGCGAGCCGCCTCGCTAGAGTGGGGCTGTGTATCTGATCGGCCTCACGGGCGGCATCGCCTCAGGAAAGTCCACGGTCGCGCGGCGACTCTACGAGCACGGCGCCGTGCACATCGACGCAGACCAGCTGGCGAGGCGCGTGGTCGAGCCGGGCACGCCGGGGCTCGCCGCGATCGTCGAGCGATTCGGTGCGGGAGTGCTCCGCCCCGACGGCACGCTCGACCGCGGCAAGCTCGGCGAACTGATCTTCAACGACGACGAGGCACGGGCGCAGCTGAACGCGATCGTCCATCCCGCGGTCCGAGAGCTCTCGGCCAGGCTGTTCGCGAAGGCCGAGGAGGCCGACCCCGACGCGGTCGTGGTCTACGACGTGCCGCTGCTGGTCGAGGCATCCGTCGATCACCCGTTCGACCTCATCGTCGTCACGAGCGCACCGCGCCGCACGCAGTTGAAGCGTCTCGTCGAAGACCGCGGCCTCGATCCGTTGCAGGCCGAGGCAAGGGTCGACGCCCAGGTGGCGAACACCGAACGACTCGCCGTCGCCGACGTCGTGATCGACACCGACGGCACCCTCGGGCACACGATGAGCCAGGCCGACGCGCTCTGGCAGCGCATCGCAGAGGAGCGCGCGGCACGTCGGGCGTGACCTGGCGGTTCGCACCCGCACGGGAGCCGTGAGGACGCCCGGCCTCGTGGTCGGCGTCGGCGGATTCGGCCGCGCCGGCCGTCGTGTCGGAGGTCGAACCTAGACTGGAAGGCATGCAGGCCACCCGTTCCGTCAGGCCGTTCGAGGTCATCAGCGAGTATGTTCCGAGCGGCGATCAGCCCGCGGCGATCGCCGAACTCGCCGGGCGCATCAACGCCGGTGAGACCGACGTGGTGCTGCTCGGCGCCACGGGTACCGGCAAGTCCGCGACGACCGCCTGGCTCATCGAGCAGGTGCAGCGTCCGACCCTCGTGCTCGCGCACAACAAGACGCTCGCGGCGCAGTTGGCGACCGAGTTCCGCGAGCTCATGCCGAACAACGCGATCGAGTACTTCGTCTCGTACTACGACTACTACCAGCCCGAGGCATACGTTCCGCAGACCGACACCTTCATCGAGAAGGACTCCTCGGTCAACGCCGAGGTCGAGCGCCTGCGTCACTCGACGACGAACTCGTTGCTCAGCCGCCGCGATGTCGTGGTGGTCTCGACGGTGTCGTGCATCTACGGCCTCGGCACGCCCGAGGAGTACATGAAGGCGATGATGCCGCTGCAGGTCGGCCAGCGGGTCGATCGCGACTGGCTGATCCGCAAGTTCGTGTCGATGCAGTACCAGCGCAACGACGTCGACTTCTCGCGCGGCAACTTCCGGGTGCGCGGCGACACGATCGAGATCATCCCGATCTACGAAGAGCTGGCGATCCGCATCGAGATGTTCGGCGACGAGATCGAGGCGCTGTACAGCCTGCATCCGCTGACGGGTCAGGTCGTGGCCAAGCTCGACGCGGTTCCGGTCTTCCCCGGTTCCCACTACGTCGCGAGCACCGACGTCATGCAGCGGGCCATCGGCACCATCCGCACCGAGCTCGAAGAACGACTCGCCGAGCTCGAGCGCGAGGGCAAGCTGCTCGAAGCGCAGCGCCTCCGCATGCGAACGACCTTCGACCTCGAGATGATGGAGCAGATCGGCTTCTGCTCGGGCATCGAGAACTACTCGCGGCATATCGACGGTCGGGCGCCGGGGGAGGCTCCGCACTGCCTGCTCGACTACTTCGCCGACGACTTCCTCGTCGTGATCGACGAATCGCACGTCACCGTGCCGCAGATCGGCGCGATGTATGAGGGCGACTCCTCGCGCAAGCGCACGCTCGTCGAACACGGGTTCCGCCTGCCGAGCGCGCTCGACAACCGTCCGCTGAAGTGGAACGAGTTCAAGAACCGCGTCGGGCAGGCCGTGTACCTCTCGGCGACCCCGGGTCGCTACGAGATGGGCATCGCCGACGGCGTCGTCGAGCAGATCATCCGTCCGACGGGTCTCGTCGATCCGCAGATCGTCGTGAAGCCGTCGAAGGGGCAGATCGACGACCTCCTCGAAGAGATCCGCGTGCGTGCCGACCGTGACGAGCGCGTGCTCGTCACCACGTTGACGAAGCGCATGGCCGAAGAGCTGACCGACTACCTCACCGAGGCCGGCGTCCGCGTGCGCTACCTCCACTCCGATGTCGACACGCTCCGTCGCGTCGAACTCCTGACCGAGCTCCGAGCCGGCGTCTACGACGTGCTCGTCGGCATCAACCTGCTGCGAGAGGGCCTCGACCTGCCCGAGGTGTCGCTCGTCGCCATCCTCGATGCCGACAAGGAGGGCTTCCTGCGCTCGTCGACCTCGCTGATCCAGACGATCGGGCGTGCCGCCCGCAACGTCTCGGGCGAGGTGCACATGTACGCCGACGTGCTGACCGATTCGATGAAAGCGGCGATCGACGAGACCGAGCGGCGCCGTGAACGGCAGCTCGAGTACAACCGGGTCAACGGCATCGATCCCCAGCCTCTGCGCAAGCGCATCGCCGACATCACGCAGCTGCTGGCTCGCGAAGAGGCCGACACCGCGGCCCTGCTCTCGGGTCGTGACGCCCGCAAGAAGTCGCCCGTGCCGAACCTGCGACGCCAGGGCATCGCAGCCGAGGGTGCCAACGACCTCGAAGAGCTCATCCGCGATCTGAACGAGCAGATGCTCGTGGCGGCCGGGGAGCTCAAGTTCGAGCTCGCCGCGCGGCTGCGCGACGAGGTCTCCGAGCTCAAGCGGGAGCTCCGCCAGATGGAGAAGGCCGGCCACCTCGGCTGAATCGAACATATGTTCGCTGAGAGCGCGTGCGCTCACGGCGTTCGTGTCGGTGGGTCTGCCTAGACTCGAAGAGTGCCTGTTTCACGTCTCGATGCCCATTCGCACCTGAGTGTCCGCGGTGCCCGCGTGCACAACCTCCGCGACGTCGACGTCGAGATCCCACGCGACGCGATGGTCGTCTTCACCGGGCTCTCCGGCTCGGGCAAGTCCTCGCTCGCGTTCGACACGATCTTCGCCGAAGGCCAGCGACGGTACGTCGAGTCGCTCTCGGCGTACGCGCGCCAGTTCCTGGGCCAGGTCGACCGACCCGATGTCGATTTCATCGAGGGCCTGAGTCCGGCCGTCTCGATCGACCAGAAGTCGACGAACCGCAACCCGCGTTCGACGGTCGGCACCATCACCGAGATCTACGACTACATGCGCCTGCTCTGGGCGCGCATCGGCGTGCCGCACTGCCCCGTGTGCGGCGAGCGCATCCAGCGCCAGACCGTGCAGCAGATCGCCGATCAGCTCATGCAGCTCGAAGACGGCATCCGCTTCCAGGTGCTCAGCCCGGTCGTCTCGCAGAAGAAGGGCGAGTTCGTGGACCTCTTCCGCGAGCTCGCCGCGGGCGGCTACTCGCGCGCGGTGGTCGATGGCGAGCTCATTCGACTCGACGAGCCGCCCACGCTGAAGAAGCAGGTCAAGCACGACATCTCGGTCGTCATCGACCGACTCGTCGCCGGGCCCGACGTGCTCGGGCGACTCACCGACTCGCTCGAGACCGCACTCCGCCTCACCGACGGACTCGTGCAGATCAACTACGTCGACGAGACCGGCCCCGATGCCTGGGACACGTTCTCCGAGAAGCTCTCCTGTCCGAACCAGCACCCGATCCAGCTGACCGAGATCGAGCCGAGGACCTTCTCGTTCAAC
This sequence comes from Agromyces allii, assembly GCF_009749385.1. Lineage (GTDB taxonomy): Bacteria > Actinomycetota > Actinomycetes > Actinomycetales > Microbacteriaceae > Agromyces > Agromyces allii. The sequence goes on from NZ_WBIN01000002.1 coordinate 216,249, forward strand.
GCCCCCTTCGGCGCGTGCCCCGAGTGCTCCGGCCTCGGCACCCGCATGGCGGTCGACGAGCAGCTGCTGCTCGGCGACCCGTCGCTGAGCATCACCGAGGGCGTCATCATCCCCTGGACCTCGCAGGGCAAGAGCCTCTACAACTACTACGAGAAGCTCCTCGTCGGTCTGGCGCGCGACCTCGGCTTCTCGCTCGACACCCCGTGGGAGGAGCTCGACGAGGCCGCACGTGATGCCGTGCTCCGCGGCGACAACTTCGAGGTCAAGGTCAAGTGGCGCAACCGCTACGGCCGCGAGATGAGCTACACGTCCGGGTTCGAGGGCGTCGTGCCGTACATCGAACGCCAATACCTCCAGGCCGAGACCGACGCGCAGCGCGTCCGTTGGTCCGAGTACCTCCGGGAGGTGCCGTGCCCGGTCTGCCACGGCAAGCGCCTCAAGCCCGAGGTGCTCTCGGTGCTGATCCACGATGCGAGCATCGCCGACGTCGGACTCCTCAGCCTCACCGACGCTCGCGCGTTCATGGACCGCCTCGAGCTCACCGAGCGCGAGCAGGCGATCGCGGCGCAGGTGCTGCGCGAGATCAAGCTGCGGCTCGACTTCCTCATCCGCGTCGGGCTCAGCTACCTCGACCTGTCGCGGGCGGCGGCGACGCTCTCGGGCGGCGAAGCCCAACGCATCCGACTGGCGACGCAGATCGGCTCCGGACTCACCGGCGTGCTCTACGTGCTCGACGAGCCGAGCATCGGCCTGCACCAGCGCGACAACCGACGTCTGATCGACACGCTCGTGGCACTGCGCGACCTGGGCAACACGCTCATCGTCGTCGAACACGACGAAGACACCATCCGCACCGCTGACTGGATCGTCGACATCGGCCCGGGCGCCGGTGTCAACGGCGGCACGGTCGTGCACTCCGGCAGCTACGCCGAGCTGCTCAAGAACACGAAGTCCCTCACCGGCGACTACCTCTCGGGCCGCAAGGAGATCGCGATCCCGTCGAGCCGTCGCCCGATCGACCCCGAGCGGATGATCTCCGTCCAGGGAGCCGAGGCGAACAACCTGCGCGGCGTCGACGTGCAGTTCCCCCTCGGGGTGTTCACTGCGGTGACCGGCGTGAGCGGTTCGGGCAAGTCGTCGCTCGTGAACGACATCCTGTACCGGGTGCTCGCGAACCGTCTGAACGGTGCACGCAAGCTGCCCGGCCGGCACCGGCGCGTGACCGGACTCGACCAGCTCGACAAGGTCGTGCATGTCGACCAGGCCCCGATCGGCCGGACTCCGCGCTCGAACCCGGCGACCTATACGGGCGTGTTCGACCGCGTGCGCACGCTGTTCTCCGAGACCAACGAGGCGAAGGCGCGCGGCTACCTGCCGGGCCGATTCAGCTTCAACGTCAAGGGCGGCCGCTGCGAGGCGTGCTCGGGCGACGGCACGATCAAGATCGAGATGAACTTCCTGCCCGACGTCTACGTCGCGTGCGAGGTCTGCGGCGGTCAGCGGTACAACCGCGAGACGCTTCAGGTGCACTACAAGGGCAAGAACATCGCCGAGGTGCTCCAGATGCCGATCAGCGAGGCGGCCGAGTTCTTCGAGCCGATCTCCGCGATCCACCGCTACCTCAAGACGCTCGTCGACGTGGGCCTCGGCTACGTCCAGCTCGGTCAGAGCGCCACGACGCTCTCGGGCGGCGAGGCGCAGCGCGTCAAGCTCGCGACCGAGCTGCAGCGCCGATCCAACGGCCGCAGCGTCTACGTGCTCGACGAGCCGACCACAGGACTGCACTTCGAAGACGTCCGCAAGCTCCTCAAGGTGCTCGGCAAGCTCGTCGACAAGGGCAACACGGTGATCGTCATCGAGCACAGTCTCGACGTCATCAAGTCCGCCGACTGGATCATCGATCTGGGTCCCGAAGGCGGTTCGGGCGGCGGTCAGATCGTCGCCACCGGAACGCCCGAGCAGGTCGCCTCGGTGTCCGACAGCCACACCGGGTACTTCCTGCGCGAGATCTTCGACGCCGCCCGGCTGGGCGTCGAAGTCGCCAGCTGAGCATGAGCGACGCACTGTCCTATCGCCCGAAGGCGGGGGAGATCCCCACTGCGCCCGGCGTCTACCGGTTCCGCGACGGCGAACGGCGGGTGCTCTACGTCGGCAAGGCGAAGAACCTCCGTGCGAGGCTGTCGAACTATTTCGCGCCGCTGCGGACGCTGCACGAGCGCACGCGCCGCATGGTCATGACGGCGACCTCGGTCGAGTGGACCGTCGTCGGCAACGACGTCGAGGCACTGCAGCTCGAGTACACGTGGATCAAGGAGTTCGATCCGCCGTTCAACGTGAAGTACCGCGACGACAAGTCGTATCCGTACCTCGCGGTGACCCTCGGCGACGAGGCCCCTCGCGCGATCGTCACTCGCCGCAGCGGCATCCCGGGTGCCCGGTACTTCGGTCCGTATCCGAAGGTCTGGGCCGTCAACGAGACCCTCGACCTGCTGCTCAAGCTCTTCCCGATCCGCACGTGCAAGGACTCCGACTACCGACGCGCGATCGCGACGGGGCGGCCCTGCTTCGCCGGACAGATCGGCCGATGCTTCGGCCCGTGCTCCGGCCACGTGAGCGTCGAGGAGCACCGGGCGAACGTCGATCGGTTCGTGTCGTTCATGACGAACCAGGACCGCCGCATCGTCGACGAGCTCACGCAGCAGATGCTCGAGGCATCCGCCGCATTCGAGTACGAGACCGCCGCCCGCCGGCGCGACCAGCTGCAGGCCGCGACCGAGTTCTTCGAGAAGAGCGCGGTCGTGCTCCGCGACGACGTCGACGTCGACGTGTTCGGCATCGACCACGACGAACTCGCGGCCGCGGTGCAGATCTTCGTCGTCCGCAGCGGCAGGGTGCGCGGCGTCCATTCCTGGACCGTCGACAAGGAGCTCGACGTCCCGATCGGCGACCTCGTCGACTCGGTCGTGCAGAACGCCTACGGCGGTCAGCTCTCGCCGCCGCGCGAGGTCGTGGTGCCCGAGCTGCCCGAAGATGCGGCGGCCCTCGAGACCTGGCTCTCCGAGCGCGCCGGACGCAAGGTGCGGCTGCGAGCCGCCCAGCGAGGCGACAAGGCCGCACTGCTCGCCACGGCGACGCAGAACGCGAAGCAGTCGCTCATGCTCTACAAGACGAGGCGCAGCGCCGACTTCACGACGCGTTCGCGAGCGCTCGAGGACATCCAGGAAGCGCTCGGCATGGCGGATGCCCCGCTGCGCATCGAGTGCTTCGACGTGTCCCACCTCAGCGGCACGAACATCGTCGCGTCGATGGTCGTGTTCGAAGACGGCCTGCCGCGCAAAGACGAGTACCGGCGGTTCACGATTCCCGAGTCCACCGACGACACGGATTCGATCCACCAGGTACTCACCCGTCGGCTCGCGTACCTCGCCGCGCCGTCCGGCTCCGCCGAGGGGCGGCCCGATCCCACGGCCCACGCCGACGCCGGAGTCGGCGGAGACGGGGGAGGAGTGGGGGAGCAGGTCGAGGGCACGCGCCGGTCGAAGTTCTCGTACCGGCCGAACCTGCTCGTCGTCGACGGCGGCGAGCCGCAGGTCGCCGCCGCGGCGAGGGCGCTCGAGGAGTCGGGCGTCGAGGGCATCTACCTCTGCGGCATCGCGAAGCGGCTCGAGGAGATCTGGACGCCCGACGCCGACTTCCCGGTGATCCTGCCGCGCAACAGCGACGCCCTGTTCCTGTTCCAGCGCGTGCGCGACGAGGCTCACCGATTCGCCATCACGCACCAGCGACAGCGGCGCAAGCGGGACATCTCGTCGGTGCTCGCCGAGATCCCCGGACTGGGGCCCACCCGGATCAAGGTGCTCCTGCGGCACTTCGGGTCCGTGAAACGCCTGCGCGCGGCATCCGTCGACGAGATCGGCAGCGTCGACGGCTTCGGCCAGACGCTCGCCACGGTCGTGTACCAGGAGCTCCGCAGCGGTGCCCCGGCCCAACCCCGCTAGGCTTGGTTCTCGACGTGCGGGAAGGGGAACCGAGGCGATGGCAACCGAGGTCGAGCAGGAGATGCTCATCGTCACCGGGATGTCGGGGGCCGGTCGTTCGACCGTCGGCAACGCCCTCGAAGACCTCGGCTGGTACGTGGTCGACAACCTCCCGCCGCAGATGCTGCGGCCGCTCGTCGAGCTCGTGGAACGCGCCGGGGCCTCGCTCCCTCGCATCGCCGCGGTCGTCGACATCCGAGGCCGCGACTTCTTCGCCGAACTCCGCGAGATCATCCAGGCGCTCCGCACCGGCGTGAACGTGCGCGTCGTGTTCCTCGACGCGACCGACTCGGTGCTCGTGCGCCGCTTCGAGGCCGTGCGCCGGCCGCACCCGCTCCAGGGCAACGGCACCCTCCTCGACGGCATCGGGGCCGAGCGCTCCCGGCTCGCCGAGCTCCGCGAGGCCGCGGATCTCGTCGTCGACACGTCGGAACTGAACATCCACCAGCTCGCGAACCTGATCACCGACGCCTTCGCCGAAGAGGGCCGTGCGGGCGTGCGGGTCACGCTGCTCAGCTTCGGGTTCAAGTACGGGCTCCCGACCGACGCCGACCTGGTCGCCGACGCCCGGTTCCTCCCGAATCCGTTCTGGATCGGCGAACTGCGGAACCTCACCGGAGAAGATCCAGCGGTCTCCGACTACGTGCTCCGTCAGCCGGGCGCGCAGAAGTTCGTGGACGCGTACGTGAAGGCGCTCGAGCCCGTGCTCAGCGGGTATCAGCGCGAGAACAAGGGCCACGCGACGATCGCGATCGGCTGCACCGGAGGCAAGCACCGTTCGGTCGCCATGGTTCGCGAGCTCGCCGCGCGTCTGGCCGCGTTCCCCGACATCGCCGTCAGCGTCCGGCACCGCGACCTCGGGCGCGAGTGAGCGTCAGAATTGTCCATGACGCGCGGGGCTCCATGCCCGCGCATCCACCGAGAGGAAGGATCACGAGGTGGCATTGACCGCGGATGTGAAAGAAGAACTGGCACGCGTCGAGGTTTCGAAGACGAGTGTCCGCGCGGCCGAGCTCGCCTCCGTGCTCCGCTTCGCGGGCGGCCTGCACATCATCTCGAGCCGCATCGCCATCGAGGCCGAGCTCGACTCGCCGACGACGGCGAAGCGCGTGACGCGCGACTTGGGCGAGCTGTACGGCGTCCGCCCCGACGTGTCGGTCATCGCGCCCTCGGGCGTGCGGCGCACCAACCAGTTCCTGCTCCGTGTGCTCGACGGCGGTGAGACGCTCGCACGCCAGACCGGCCTGCTCGATGCGCGTCGCCGACCCGTGCGCGGGCTGCCGAACAAGCTCACGACGGGCTCGCGCGACGAGGTGGCCGCCGTCTGGCGCGGCGCCTTCCTCGCGCAGGGCAGCCTGACCGATCCGGGTCGGTCCGCCGCGCTCGAGATCACCTGCCCCGGCAACGAGACGGCGATGGCACTCGTCGGCGCTGCGGGCCGCCTGGGCATCTCGGCGAAGGCCCGCGAGGTGCGCGGCGTGCACCGCGTCGTGATCCGCGACGGCGAGGCGATCAGCGCCATGCTCTCGCTCATGGGCGCGACGGGCACCGTGCGCAACTGGGAGGAGCTGCGCCAGCGCCGCGAGGTGCGGGCGACCGCGAACCGCCTGGTGAACTTCGACGACGCGAACCTCCGCCGCTCCGCGCAGGCCGCGGTCGCCGCGTGCGCGCGCGTCGAGCGTGCGATGGAGCTGCTGGGCGACGACATCCCCGAGCACCTGAAGTACGCCGGCGAGCTGCGTCTCGCACATCGCGAGTCGAGCCTCGACGAGCTCGGCCACCACGCCGACCCGCCCATGACGAAGGACGCCGTCGCGGGCCGCATCCGCCGCCTGCTGGCGATGGCCGACAACCGTGCCGCCGCGCTCGGGGTGCCCGGTACCGAGGCGAGCCTGCCCGCCGACCTCGACGACGTCTAGGCCGAACGGGTCGAGCGCGATGCGCGAGACGGATGCCGCGGCATCCGTCTCCTCGTCGACCTCGCCGCCGCTCGACCGCCGCGCGTCATCGTGCGTCAACCCGGGTCGCGGCCTCGACCAGCGGGCATAGACTCGAATGCGCAGCCGCGGAACACCGGGCAGAGGCCCGGAACGCCCGGCATCTGACAAGGAGAAGCAATGGCTGACTACACCCTCCCCGATCTCGCCTACGACTACTCGGCGCTCGAGCCGGCGATCAGCGGCACGATCATGGAGCTGCACCACTCGAAGCACCACCAGGCGTACGTGACGGGTGCGAACACCGCCCTCGCGCAGCTCGCCGAGGCGCGCGAGACGGGCAACCTCGCCAACGTCAACAAGCTCGAGAAGGACCTCGCGTTCAACCTCGGCGGCCACATCAACCACTCGATCTTCTGGACGAACCTCTCGCCGAACGGCGGCGACAAGCCGACGGGCGAGCTCGCAGCCGCCATCGACGACCAGTTCGGTTCGTTCGACGCCTTCCAGGCGCACTTCACGGCGACCGCGCTCGGCGTCCAGGGTTCCGGCTGGGCCGTGCTCGCCTGGGATTCGCTCGGCCAGCGCCTGATCATCGTGCAGTTCTTCGACCAGCAGGGCAACCTGCCGGCGGGCATCGTGCCCCTGCTCATGCTCGACGTCTGGGAGCACGCCTACTACCTCGACTACCGCAACGTCCGCGCCGACTACGTGAAGGCGTTCTGGACGATCGCGGACTGGGACAACGTGCAGAAGCGCTTCACTGCAGCAAACGAGAAGACCTCAGGGCTGCTGCTACTGTCGTAAACGTGACGGTGTCCTCGGGCATCGTCCGGGGACACCGCCGTCCGATCATTCCCAAAAATCGCGCGCTCGCGCACCGTCAAATCAGGAGAGATCCGTGTCTGTAAAGATCGGCATCAACGGCTTCGGCCGCATCGGCCGCAACTATTTCCGTGCTGCCCTCGCTCAGGGAGCAGATCTCGAGATCGTCGCGGTCAACGACCTCACCGACAACAAGACGCTCGCACACCTGCTGAAGTACGACTCCATCACGGGCCGCCTCGACGCGACGGTCGACTACGACGACGACAACATCATCGTCGACGGCAAGGCGATCAAGGCGTTCGCCGAGCGCGATCCCGCGAACCTGCCCTGGGGCGAGCTCGGCGTCGACATCGTCATCGAGTCGACCGGCTTCTTCACCAAGGCCGCCGCCGCCCGCAAGCACATCGAGGCCGGCGCCAAGAAGGTGCTCATTTCGGCTCCCGCGACCGACGAGGACGCCACGTTCGTCATCGGCGTCAACGAGCACGAGTACGACCCCGAGAAGCACCACATCATCTCGAACGCGTCGTGCACGACGAACTGCCTCGCGCCCCTCGCCAAGGTCTTCAACGACGCCTTCGGCATCGAGCACGGCCTCATGACGACGGTCCACGCCTACACGGCCGACCAGAACCTCCAGGACGGCCCGCACAGCGACCTCCGTCGTGCGCGCGCCGCCGCCATCAACATCGTCCCGACCTCGACCGGCGCGGCCAAGGCCATCGGCCTCGTGCTGCCCGAGCTCGTCGGCAAGCTCGACGGCTTCGCGCTGCGCGTGCCGGTTCCCACCGGCTCGATCACCGACCTCACCGTCACGACCAAGACCCCGGTCACGGTCGACGAGATCAAGGCCGCGTACAAGGCCGCTGCAGAGGGCCCCCTCAAGGGCATCCTCAAGTACACCGAAGACGACATCGTGTCGAGCGACATCGTGACCGACCCGCACTCGTCGATCTTCGACGCGGGCCTCGTGCGCGTCATCGGCAACCAGGTGAAGCTCTCGAGCTGGTACGACAACGAGTGGGGCTACTCCAACCGCCTCGTCGACCTGACCGAGTACGTCGCCGAACGTCTCTGAAGCGAGACATCGTGACCCTGCGAACGATCGAAAGCCTCGGTTCGCTCGCCGGTACGCGCATCGTCGTCCGTTGTGACCTCAACGTTCCTCTCAAGGACGGGGTCATCACGGACGACGGTCGTGTCCGCGCGTCGCTTCCGACACTCACCGCGCTGACCGACCAGGGGGCGCGCGTCATCGTGATCTCCCACCTCGGTCGCCCCGAAGGCGCACCCGACGCGAAGTACAGCCTCGCGCCGGTCGCCGCCCGCCTCGGCGAACTCGTCGACGTGCCCGTCGCCTTCGCGACCGACACGGTCGGCGCGGATGCCGCGGCCAAGGTCGAGGCCCTCGCCGACGGCGAGATCCTCGTGCTCGAGAACCTCCGCTTCAATCCGGGCGAGACCTCGAAGGACGTCTCGGAGCGCACGGCGTTCGCCGAGCAGCTCGCGGGCTTCGCCGATTCCGTCGTCTCCGACGGCTTCGGCGTCGTGCACCGCAAGCAGGCGAGCGTCTTCGAGCTCGAAGAGCTCCGTCCGAGTGCCGCCGGCCTGCTCATCGCCGCCGAGCTCGACGTGCTCGACCGCCTGACCGAGAACCCCGAGCGCCCGTACGCGGTCGTGCTCGGCGGCTCGAAGGTCTCCGACAAGCTCGGCGTCATCGCGCACCTGCTCCCGCGGGTCGACACGCTGCTCATCGGCGGCGGCATGCTCTTCACCTTCCTGGCGGCCCAGGGCCACAAGGTCGGCTCGAGCCTGCTCGAAGCCGACCAGATCGAGACCGTCAAGGGCTACCTCGCCGAGGCCGCCGAACGCGGCGTCTCGATCGTGCTGCCGACGGATGTCGTCGTCGCGGCGTCGTTCTCGGGCGAAGCCGAGCACGTGGTCGCCGCGGCCGATGCGATCGAGGAGACCCCCTTCGGGGCGGCCGGCCTCGGCCTCGACATCGGACCCGAGACCGCTGCGGCGTTCGCCGAGCACATCCGCGCGTCGAAGACGGTGTTCTGGAACGGCCCGATGGGCGTGTTCGAGCTCGCGCCCTTCGCCGCCGGCACGCGTGCCGTCGCACAGGCGCTCACCGAGGTCGACGGGCTCAGCGTCGTCGGCGGCGGCGACTCCGCGGCCGCCGTCAGGCAGCTCGGATTCTCAGACGACCAGTTCGGTCACATCTCGACGGGCGGAGGCGCGAGCCTCGAGTTCCTCGAGGGCAAGCAGCTTCCCGGACTGGAGGTCCTCGGATGGTAGGCAAGCGCACCCCGTTCATCGCAGGAAACTGGAAGATGAACCTCGACCACCTGCAGGCGGTCGCCTTCACGCAGAAGCTCGCGTGGTCGCTGAAGGACGCGAAGCACGACCCGGCCGACGCCGAGGTCGCGGTCTTCCCGCCGTTCACCGACATCCGCTCGGTGCAGACGCTCATCGCGGCCGACAACCTGCCGATCGCCTACGGCGCGCAGGATGTCTCGGCTCACGACTCGGGTGCCTACACGGGCGAGGTCTCGGGCGCGTTCCTCGCGAAGCTCGAGTGCGCGTACGTCATCATCGGCCACTCCGAGCGGCGCACGCTGCACGGCGAGACCGATGCCGACGTCAACGCGAAGGTCCTCGCTGCGCACCGTCACGGCATCGTGCCCGTGCTCTGCGTGGGAGAGACGGCCGAAGACCTCGAGGCGCACGGCCCCAGCGCCGTCCCCGTGGCGCAGCTGCGTGCTGCGCTCGAGAACGTCGAAGGCGCGAAGGGCCTCGTCATCGCGTACGAGCCGGTCTGGGCGATCGGCTCGGGCCAGGCTGCGACCCCGCAGCAGGCCGAGCAGGTCTGCGAGGCGCTCCGCGGCGTGCTGCGCGACCTCTTCGGCGAAGAGGTCGCCGGCGAGACGCGCGTGCTCTACGGCGGCTCTGTGAAGGCGGCGAACATCGCGTCGTTCCTCCGCGAGCCCAACGTCGACGGCGCCCTCGTCGGCGGTGCGAGCCTCGACATCGACGAGTTCTCGAGCATCGTGCGCTTCAAGAAGCACGTCGGAGCCTGATCCAGGCGGATCCTGCTCCACGCGGCGCTGGGCCGGAGACGCGTGTCTCCGGCCCAGCGCCATTCGTCCCGCTATACTCGATTATCGGCACCGACCCCCTTGTCGTGCCCGGAAAGGTTCACCGTGGAGATTCTCCAGGTCGTCCTGCAGGTTCTGCTCGGTATCACGAGCCTCCTGCTGACGCTGCTCATCCTGCTGCACAAGGGCCGCGGTGGCGGTCTGTCCGACATGTTCGGCGGCGGCGTCACGTCCAGCCTCGGCGCCTCGGGTGTCGCAGAGCGCAACCTCAATCGCATCACCGTGATCCTGGGCCTCGTCTGGGTGACGTGCATCGTCATCCTCGGCCTGATCACGAAGTTCGACTCGGGACTCTGAGCGCATGGCCTCCGGAAACAGCGCCATCCGTGGCTCTCGCGTCGGTGCAGGCCCCATGGGCGAGCAGGACCGCGGCTTCCACGCCGATCGCGTGGCCGTGAGCTACTGGGACGCCCAGGGCAACGAGACCGTCCGATACTTCGCGGCGAGCCTGCCCGACGAGGAGATCCCCGAGACCATCGACAGCCCGTCCACGGGTCTGCCGGCCGGTCGCGACAAGGAGAACCCGCCCTCGGTCTCCAAGCTCGAGCCGTACAAGACGCACCTCGCCTACGTGAAGGAGCGCCGCAGCGACGAAGAGGCTGCCGCACTCCTCGAAGAGGCACTGACGCAGCTCCGTGCGCGTCGTGGGCAGACGCCCAAGGAGTAGTCCGTCGCTGCTCGAGCCGGCACACGGCTCGAGCAGGCACGAAGAAGGGGCGAGCCGATATCGGCTCGCCCCTTCTTCGTGCGTTCTGCGCGTCTCTCGCATTCAGTAGTCGCGGGCGATGAGGCCCTCGGGTACCTCTGCTGCGGCATCCGAGTCGACGAAGAAGACCGTGCGGCGGCGTCCCTTGATGCCGGCCACCGGTACCTCGTCGCGGCTCGCGCCCGCGAGCGCCAGACCGAGTGCCGAGGCCTTGTCGGCACCCGACAGCACGAACCAGATGCGCTGCGAGGCGTTCAGCACCGGCCTGGTGAGGCTGAGGCGCTCGGGCGGCGGCTTGGGGGAGTTGCGCACGGCGATCACCGTGCGGTCGGTCACCTGGATGCCGGACCGGTGGGGGAACAGCGACGCGATGTGCCCGTCGGGGCCCACACCCAGGAAGGTAATGTCGAACGCCGGCGCATCGGCGCCGTCGACTCCGTGCTCGGCGAGCTCGGCCGCGAAGGCCACCGCTGCCTCGTCGAGCGTCTGACCGGAGTCCGACGCTGGGAAGCGGTGCACGTTCTCGTCGGGGAGGTCGAGGTCGTCGAGCAGCGCACGGTCGGCGATCCAGTCGTTGCGCTCCTCGCTGCCCGCGGGCACCCATCGCTCGTCGCCCCACCAGAAGTGCACGCGCGACCAGTCGATGCTCGTGCGTGCGGGGGAGGAGGCGATCGATTCGAGGACCGCGCCGGCCATCGACCCGCCCGTGAGCACGACATGCGCGACGGGCTGGTCGTCGAGGATGTCGAGCATCTTCGTGATGAAGCGCGCCGCGACCGAACTCGCCAACGACCCCTTGTCGGGATGCACGAGCACTCGGCGTTCGTTCGTCATGCGGTGGCCCCCTCGGCCTCGGGTTCGCTGAGCAGCGCCAGGCCGCTCCTGATCACCTCACCGTACAGCTCGTCGGGGTCGAGTCGACGCAGCTCGTCGGCCAGGCAGTCGCGGAGGTTGCGTCGCGGCAGCGCCACGTCGTGCAGCGGCTGGCCGGGCTGACGGAGGGTCGCCACGCCGGGCTGGTCGCGAGTGAGCTCGATGACGCCGGTCTCGCGCTCGAGGGTGACGCCGTGGATGCCGTGCGATCCCTCGGAGACGTCGGTCAGCACGAACCCGGTGGGTGCATCGAGCTGCATGCGCAGCCAGGCCGCGAGCAGCGTGGTCGACGGCGAGTCGACCGCACCCGTGACGTGCACGCGCGTGACGGGCGCGTACGGCGGCTGATCGAGCACGGCCGCCAGCTGGGCGCGCCACAGGGTCAACCGGGTCCACGCGAAGTCGGCGTCGCCGGGCGTGTAGCTGTCGACCAGTGCGCGGAGCGCGGCCTGCGGGTCGGGCTGGCTCGAGGCATCCGTGATGCGACGCTGGGCGATGCGACCGAGCGGCGAGGTGCCGGGCACGGCGGGCGCCACGCTCGGCCACCAGGTGACGACCGGTGCGTCGGGCAGCAGCAACGCCATGACGAGGCTCTCCTCGTCGTGCGCGACGGGCCCATGGGCGCGGAGCACGATGACCTCGCTCGCGCCGGCGTCGCCGCCCACGCGGATCTCCGCGTCGAGGCGGGGCTCGACGCCCTCGGGTTCATCGGGATCCGACGAGACGACGATCACGCGCATGGGGTGCTCGCGCGAGGCGTCGTTCGCCGCCTCGATCGCCTCCTCCTCGACGCCGGGCGTCGTGGCGATGACGAGCGTGAGCACACGTCCGAGTGCGACGACGCCGTTCTCCTCGCGGATCTTGACGAGCGACTTCGAGACCTTGCTGGTGGTGGTGTCGGGCAGGTCGACGATCACGGGCGCCTCCAGGTTCGTCCGTCACGGGCGAGCAGGGCGTCGGCGGATGCCGGACCCCACGTGCCCGGGCGGTACTGCTCGGGTTGGCCCTGCGTGGACCAGAACTCCTCGATCGGGTCGAGGATCTTCCAGGAGAGCTCGACCTCCTCCTGGCGGGGGAACAGCGGCGGGTCTCCGAGCAGCACGTCGAGGATGAGCCGCTCGTAGGCTTCGGGGCTCGCCTCGGTGAAGGCGTGGCCGTAGCCGAAGTCCATCGTGACGTCGCGCACCTGCATGCCGGCGCCCGGCACCTTCGAGCCGAACCGGATCGTGACGCCCTCGTCGGGCTGCACCCGGATCACGAGGGCGTTCTCACCCAGCTGCGAAGTCTGGCTGTCGGCGAAGAGCTGCTGCGGAGCGCGCTTGAAGACGACCGCGATCTCGGTGACACGGCGCCCGAGGCGCTTGCCGGCCCGGAGGTAGAACGGCACGCCGGCCCACCGGCGGGTGCCGATCGTCAGCTTCATGGCCGCGTACGTCTCGGTGAGCGACTCGGGGTTCATGCCGTCTTCGTCGAGGAAGCCGATGACCTCCTCGCCGCCCTGCCATCCGCCCGCGTACTGGCCGCGTGCGGTGCCGGTCGCGAGGTCTTCGGGAAGCCGCACGGCCGCGAGGATCTTCTCCTTCTCGGCGCGGAGGTCGGCCGCCTCGAACGAGATCGGCTCCTCCATGGCCGTGAGGGCGAGCAGCTGCAGCAGGTGGTTCTGGATCACGTCGCGCGCAGCGCCGATGCCGTCGTAGTAGCCGGCACGGCCGCCCACGCCGATGTCCTCGGCCATCGTGATCTGCACGTGGTCGACGTAGTTCGCGTTCCAGATGGGCTCGTACAGCTGGTTCGCGAACCGCAGCGCGAGGATGTTCTGAACCGTCTCCTTGCCCAGGTAGTGATCGATGCGGAACACCGAGTCGGGCGGGAAGACCGAGGCCACGACGTCGTTCAGCTCGCGAGCCGTCTTGAGGTCGGAGCCGAACGGCTTCTCGATGACGACGCGGCGCCACTGCGAGTCGCGCTGCTCGGTCAGGCCGGATCGTTTGAGCTGCTCGGTCACGAGCGGGAACGACTTCGGCGGGATCGAGAGGTAGAACGCATGGTTTCCCATCGTTCCGCGCTCGGCGTCGAGGTTCGCGACGACCTCCCGGAGGCGGTCGAACGCGGCGTCGTCGTCGAAGTCGCCCTGCACGAAGCGGATGCCGCGTGCGAGCTGCTTCCAGACGTCTTCTCGGAACTCGGTACGCGCGTACTGGCGCACCGAGTCGTGCACGACCTTCTCGAAGTCCTGGTCGGCCCAGTCGCGGCGGGCGAAGCCCACGAGCGCGAATCCGGGAGGGAGCAGGCCTCGGTTGGCGAGGTCGTACACGGCCGGCATCAGCTTCTTGCGCGACAGGTCGCCCGTGACGCCGAAGATGATGAGGCTCGAGGGGCCGGCGATGCGATTGAGCCGGTAGTCCTTCGGAGATCGAAGCGGGTTGTTCCCCGCGGAGATGGTTGCCGGAGGCATGTGGACCCTTCCTGGATCAGCCGATGGCGTCGAAGAGCGCCGCGACGTTCGTCGACGGGTCGGTGAGGGTGAGCGTCAGCACGGGACGACCGAGGTCGGCGAGCACGCTCGAGTCGCCCGACGCCTGCGCGGCGATGAGCTGGCCGAAGGTGAACGGCCGCTCGGGGATCGAGAGGTCTTCGGCGACGGCCTGGGTCACCTGCAGGAACACGCCGACGGCGGGGCCGCCCTTGTGGAACTGCCCGGTCGAGTGCAGGAACCGCGGTCCCCAGCCGAAGGTCACCGGGCGACCGGCGCGCGCGGCGAGTCGCGCGCGGAGCTCTTCGAGCTCGGGGTGCGCGACGCGATCGACGTAGGCCTGGACCGACAGGTACCCGTTCTCGGGGAGCTCCTCGAGGAGCACCTCGATGGCCGACTCGAGGTCGCTCGATGCGCCGATGACCTCGGGCGTGCCGCGCACCTCGATGCCGGCGGCGACGAAGGCCGCAGGCGTGGGCTCGGGGCGCGCGTCGAGCAGGCCGCGGGCGGCGACCTTGGCGGACTCCACGTCGGGCTGGTCGAACGGGTTGATGCCGAGGAGCCGGCCGGCGACGGCCGTCGCGTACTCCCAGACGAGCAGCTGCGCGCCGAGGGTGCCCGACACGCGGATCTCGTCGGTGCCGTCGTCGACGAGCTGGTCGAGTCCGGCGTCGCCGACCACGCGCACGACCTGGAGGTCGTCGAGACCCTCCGAGAGCTCGGGGGCGGTCGTCTCGAGGACGACGGGGAGGATGCCGGTGCCCTCCTTGCCCGTCGACTCGGCGATCAGCTGCTCGGCCCAGTCGGCGAGGCCGACGATGTGGGTGCCGTCGGCGACGATCGCGAGCTTGTCGCGACGCGGGTTCGTCGCGGCGATCGCCGCGCCGAGCACGAGGCCGGGGTTCTCGGGGGAGTCGACCGCGAGGGCGAGTTCGATGCTCTCGGCCTCGTCGAGGATCTCGGCGATGTCGACGCCGGCGAGGCCGGACGGAACGAGGCCGAACGCCGTCAGCGCCGAGTACCGGCCACCGACGTTCGGGTCCGCGTTGAAGACGCGGTAGCCCGCGGCTCGCGCCGACTCGTCGAGCGGCGAACCGGGATCGGTGACGATCACGATGCGGGTGAGCGGGTCGATGCCGGCCTCGGTGAAGGCCTGCTCGTAGACGCGACGCTGGCTGTCGGTCTCGACGGTCGAGCCCGACTTCGACGAGACGACGAGCGCCGAGACCGCGAGGCGGTCGGCGAGCGCAGCGCGCACCTGACCGGGCTCGGTGGAGTCGAGCACGGTGAGGTCGACGCCGGCCGTGCGGGTGATGACCTCCGGAGCGAGCGAGGAGCCGCCCATGCCGGCGAGCACGATGTGCTCGACGCCGGCGGCGCGGAGCTCCGCCCGGAGCGCCTCGATCTCGGCCACGAGGGGACGCGAGATCGCGACCGCCTCGGTCCAGCCGAGTCGCTTGGTCGACTCCTCTTCGGCCGCGGGGCCCCAGAGGGAGCCGTCCTGCGCCGTGATGCCGCTCGCGACGAGATCGGCGACGAGCGCGGGGACCGCGGTGCGGACGGCCTCGGCCGCCGCACCGCTGACCGCGATGCGGAAGCTCATCGTGCACTCTCCAGCGCGCCCGTGACGGTGTCGAGCAGCTCGTGCCACGAGACGATGAACTTCTCGACGCCTTCGCGCTCGAGCAGTGCCGTGACGTCGTCGTAGGAGACGCCGACCGCGGCCAGGGCGTCGAGCACGGCGCCTGCCGCCGCGTACTCGCCCGTGATGCTGTCGCCCTCGATGACCCCGTGGTCGAAGGTCGCCTCGAGGGTCTTCTCGGGCATGGTGTTCACGACGCCCTGCGCGACCAGTCCGGTCACGTAGAGGGTGTCGGGGAGCGCGGGGTCCTTGACGCCGGTCGAGGCCCAGAGGGGGCGCTGCTTGTTCGCGCCGGCCTCGAGCAGCGCCGAGGCGCGCTCGCCGGCGAACTCCTGCTCGAACAGCTCGTAGGCGAGCTGCGCGTTCGCGACGCCGGCCTTCGACTTCAGCGCGAGCGCCTCGTCGGTGCCGATCGCCTCGAGGCGCTTGTCGATCTCGGTGTCGACGCGCGAGACGAAGAACGACGCGACCGAGTGGATGGTCGACAGGTCGATGCCGGCCGCCTTCGCGATCTCGAGGCCCGCGAGGTACGCCGCGATGACGGCGCGGTAGCGGTCGAGGCTGAAGATCAGGGTGACGTTCACGCTGATGCCGGCGCCGATGGCCGCGGTGATGGCGTCGAGGCCCTCGACGGTCGCCGGGATCTTGATCATCGCGTTGGGGCGGTCGACCTTGGCCCAGAGCGCCTTCGCCGAGGCGATGGTGCCGTCGGTGTCGTGCGCGAGGTCGGGGGCGACCTCGATCGAGACGCGGCCGTCGTAGCCGTTGCTCGCGTCGTAGACCGGGCGGAAGATGTCCGACGCCGCACGCACGTCGTCGGTCGTGATCTCGAACACGGCGGTGTCGACGTCGGCGCCGGCTGCGGCGAGGGCCGCGACCTGCTCGGCGTAGGCGGCGCCGTTGGTGAGGGCGCCCGCGAAGATCGTCGGGTTGGTGGTGACGCCGACGACGTTGCGCTCGGCGATCAGCTTCTCGAGGCCGCCGGTGGCGATGCGCTCGCGCGAGAGGTCGTCGAGCCAGATGCTGACGCCGGCGGCGGACAGGTCTGCGGTGGGGGTGGTGGTCATGATTCTCGAATCTCCTTCTGGCGCGCGTCAGGCCGACGCGAGCGATTCCTTGGCTGCGGCGACGACGGCTTCGGTCGTGATGCCGAACTCGCGGAACAGGGTCTTGTAGTCGGCGGAGGCGCCGAAGTGCTCGATCGAGACGGAACGACCGCGGTCGCCGACGATCTTGCTCCAGCTGAGCGCGACCCCGGCCTCGACCGAGACGCGGGCGGTGACGGCGGCCGGAAGCACGGACTCGCAGTACTCGGCGTCCTGCTCCGCGAACCAGTCGAGGCTCGGCGCCGAGACGACGCGCGCCTGGATGCCCTCTGCGGCGAGCTGCTCGCGGGCCGCGACGGCCAGCTGCACCTCGGAGCCCGTGGCGATGAGGATCACGTCGGGCGTGCCCGATGCGGCCTCGGCGAGCACGTAGGCGCCCTTCGCGACGCCTGCGGTCGACGCGAACACGTCACCGGATGCCTCGCCCTCGCCACGTGCGAACACGGGGATGTTCTGACGGGTGAGCGCGATGCCGACGGGTGCGTCGCGGCGCTTGAGGATCTCGAGCCACGCGGCGGCCGTCTCGTTGGCGTCGGCCGGGCGGACGAGCGAGAAGCCGGGGATCGCCCGGAGCGTCGCGATCTGCTCGATCGGCTGGTGCGTCGGGCCGTCTTCGCCGAGCGCGACGGAGTCGTGCGTCCAGACGAAGATCGAGGGCACCTTCATCAGCGCGGCCAGACGCACCGCGGGGCGCATGTAGTCGCTGAAGATGAGGAACGTGCCGCCGAAGGGACGCGTCTTGCCGTGCAGGACGATGCCGTTGACGATCGCGCCCATGGCGTGCTCGCGGATGCCGAAGTGCAGCACGCGACCGTAGGGGTTGCCCGAGAACTCGTGCGTCGACCACTCGGCCGGGATGAACGAGGCCGCCCCGTTGATGGTCGTGAGGTTGGACTCGGCGAGGTCGGCGGAGCCGCCCCAGAACTCGGGCAGCTGCGCGGCGAGCGCGTTGATGACCTTGCCGCTCGCGGCGCGGGTCGACACCTCGGTGCCGCCCTCGAACGCGGGAAGCGCGTCGGCGATGCCCTCGGGCAGTTCGCCGGCCTCGAGGCGGTCGAGGAGCTGCTTGCGCTCGGGGTTCGCCGCGGCCCAGGCGTCGAAGGACACCTGCCACTCGGCCTTGGCCGCCGCGCCGCGCTCGAGCGCGCCGCGGGTGTGCGAGATGACGTCTTCGGCGACGACGAAGGTCTGCTCGGGGTCGAAGCCGAGCACCTCCTTCGTGGCGGCGAGCTCGGAGGCGCCGAGGGCGGAGCCGTGGATCTTGCCGGAGTTCTGCTTGCCGGGCGACGGCCAGCCGATGATCGTCTTCAGGATGATGATCGACGGCTTCGAGGTCTCGCCCTTGGCGGCCTCGATGGCGGCGTTCAGCTCGGCGACGTCTTCGACGTACTGGCCGGTCTTCTTCCAGTCGACGGTCTGCACGTGCCATCCGTAGGCCTCGTAGCGCTCGGCGACGTTCTCGGTGAAGGCGATGTTCGTGTCGTCTTCGATGGAGATCTGGTTGGAGTCGTAGATCACGACGAGGTTGCCGAGCTGCTGGTGGCCTGCGAGCGAGGACGCCTCGCTCGTGATGCCCTCCTGCAGGTCGCCGTCGCCGGCGATCACGTAGATGTTGTGGTCGAACGGGCTCGTGCCGGCAGGAGCCTCGGGGTCGAACAGGCCGCGCTCGAAGCGCGAGGCGTACGCGAAGCCGACAGCCGAGGCGAGGCCCTGGCCGAGGGGACCCGTGGTGATCTCGACGCCGTCGGTGTGACCGTACTCGGGGTGTCCGGGCGTCTTGGAGCCCCACGTGCGCAGCGACTTCAGGTCGTCGAGCTCGAGGCCGTCGCCGGCCAGGAACAGCTGCACGTACTGGGTCAGCGAGCTGTGGCCCGCCGAGAGGATGAAGCGGTCGCGGCCGAGCCACTGGTGGTCGGCGGGGTCGCGGCGCATGACCTTCTGGAAGAGCAGGTATGCGGCGGGGGCGAGGCTCATGGCCGTGCCGGGGTGGCCGTTTCCGACCTTCTCGACGGCGTCGGCCGCCAGGATCCGTGCGGTGTCGACAGCGCGATCGTCGATGGTCTCCCAGTTCAGGTGAGTCACGAGTGGAGTGTTCCTTCCGATGGTGAGCGGCCCCGAGTTTCTCGGTGGGCCAGGGAAATCGCTGCGGCGACGTTGCCAACCTGCGCGCACGACCACACCCTGCTGGAGTGTGTGGGTCGTGAACAACGCGGGAAGGCCCGCATGCTCAAAGTATATGGAAAGGCTCAGTTTCGCGGACGTGACAGTGGGTTCACGGCCCGATCCTCGCCATGTGAGGCCGGGCCGACCGGCCGAAGTGCCGGGGCCGCGCCGACGATGCCGATGACGCCGCATGACATAGAATGCCGTGTGGGCCGCGATGTGTTCGTCGCGCCCGCGCGGAAGAGGAGCGATGCAGGCAGCAGTTGAGACGCGGCAAGCGACGGCGGAGCCGACCCTGAAGCGCAAGCTCTCGGCGTACCTGGCCCTCACGAAACCGCGCGTGATCGAGCTCCTGCTCGTGGTCACGGCGCCCACGATGATCCTCGCCCAGAACGGGTTGCCGAGCCTCTGGCTCATGGTCGCGACCCTCATCGGCGGCGCCATGAGCGCCGGGTCGGCGGGCGCGTTCAACTGCTACATCGACCGCGACATCGACCGCGTCATGAAGCGCACGCAGGGTCGCCCGCTGGTCACCGGCGAGCTGACCGACCGCGAAGCCCTGATCTTCGCCTACGGACTCGGCATCGCGTCGATCGTCTGGCTCGGCGTGTTCACGAACTGGGTCGCCGCGGCGCTCTCGCTCGGCGCGATCCTGCTGTACGTCGTCTTCTACAGCCTCATCCTCAAGCGCCGCACCGCGCAGAACATCGTCTGGGGCGGCATCGCCGGCTGCATGCCCGTGCTCATCGGCTGGGCCGCGGTCACGGGCGACCTGAGCTGGCCGCCGTTCATCCTGTTCCTCATCATCTTCCTCTGGACGCCGCCGCACTACTGGCCGCTCTCGATGAAGTACAAGGACGACTACGCCGCCGCCGGCGTTCCGATGCTCGCCGTCGTGCGCGGGCGCGCACAGGTCGGCCTCCAGGTCATCCTCTACGCGTGGGCCACGGTCGCGTGCTCGCTGCTGCTCATCCCGGTCGCGGGCATGGGCCTGCTCTACTCGACCGTCGCGCTCGTCACGGGCGTGTGGTTCATCTACGAGACGCACCGCCTGTACAACCTGGCGATCCGCCACGTGCAGGTCTCACCGATGCGCGTCTTCCACGGCTCGATCGCCTACCTGACGCTCGTCTTCCTCGCGGTCGGCATCGACCCGCTGCTGCCCTTCTAGCCGGCCGTTCGAGCGAGTCGGCCGTTCGAGCGAGTCGGCCGTTCGAGCCCGCTCCTCCGGGCAGCAGACGCATCCGTCCTCAGGCCGGGCGGATGTCGCGGAGGGCGGATGTCGCGTCGACCGCACCGGGCCGGCGACCGCCTCAGCCCGCGTCGCCGATGATGACGTCGTCGTCATGGGCGGCATAGAACGCCGACTGCCGTCGCAGGATCTCGGCGCTGCCGTCTTCGCGTGAGACGCCGTAGACCGTGCCCGGGAAGTCGAGCGTGCGCTGCACGGCCCAGATCTCGTCGTGCCGCTCCGGGCTGAACAGCTGCGCCGGGGTGCCGACGGCGACCCAGCCGATGGGCACGACGACGCCCGGTTCGAGCGTGGTGTTCACCTGCACGACGGCGTTCACGCGCACCTCGGCGCCCGTGCCGACGACCGCGCCGGGGAACACCGCGGCTCCGGTCGCGATGAACGCCTCGTCGCCGATCGTCGCGCCGTTGACGTGGGCGTGCGGGCCGATCATGACGCGCGACCCGACGATCGCCGGATGCCCCGCACGGCCGCGGATCACGGCATGCTCGAGCACGACGGTCTCGGCGCCGATGCGCACCTCGCCGTCCTCGGCGGTGAGCACGGCGCCGTGCAGGATGCGGGCCCCGGCCTCGACGACGACGTCGCCCGAGATCACGGCGCCGGGCGCCACCGTGGCGTCGGGCGAGATGAACGGCTCGCGGCCACGGTGGCGGACGAGCATCAGCGCACAGCCGCCTCGACCGGGGAGGCGGCTGCTGCGGCATCCGTCGTCACCGGGCGCTTGAGGTGCAGGATCACGACGGTCATCGTGGCCGCCAGGAGCGCGGCGAGCACCATGTGCACGCCGACGGCGAGCGGCGGGAGGCCGTTGCGCGCCTGGTAGAGGCCGACGGCGATCTGCACGAGCTCGACGCCGAGCAGCACGAGCGTCCAGCGGAGCGTCGGCAGCTTCAGCATCGCGGCGCCGATCACGAGGGCGATCGTCAGGGCGAACATCGCGTAGCCCGGCCACGCGTGGATGTGCTCGAGCACCTCGGCGTTGAAGCCGTTGCGCCCGGCCTCGGCGTCGCCGGAGTGGGGGCCGGCGCCGGTGGTGAGGATGCCGAAGACGATCGAGATCGCGAGCACGGCGCTCGTGACGTGCGTGAGACCGAGGTACCAGCCGGGAACGGCGCGTTCGCGGGGGCCGGGCGCGGCATCCATTCGCACGAGGAAGGCCGCCGCCACGCAGACCAGGGCGAGCGAGGTCACGTAGTGGAACCCGACGATGAA
This sequence comes from Agromyces allii, assembly GCF_009749385.1. GTDB lineage: Bacteria > Actinomycetota > Actinomycetes > Actinomycetales > Microbacteriaceae > Agromyces > Agromyces allii. Next base: position 237,642 of record NZ_WBIN01000002.1, read on the forward strand.
CGGGTTGAGACCGGTCCACACCGTGATGCCGCCCACGATGGCCTGCGCGACGATGCCGGCGCCCACGATGAACGAGAGCGTGAAGAGGTCACGGCGCTCGGCGCGGATGCGCCACACGAGCACGAACAGGATCAGCGCGACGATGCCCACCACGCCGGTCATGAGCCGGTTGCCGAACTCGATGAGCGAGTGGTACGTGAGCTCCTCGGTCGGCACCAGGGACCCTGGCGTGCACGTCGGCCAGGTCGGGCAGCCGAGGCCCGAACCGGTCAGGCGCACGGCACCGCCGGTGGCGATGATCGTCGTCTGCGCGATGAACGAGAGCCACGCGAAGATGCGGATGCGGCGGTCGACGTGCTGGGGGAGCCACGCGGTGAAGCGGTTCACGCTGGGAGTCCTGCTCCGGGTCGGCCTGTGACGGCACTGGGAGTACGGACCAGTGCGCGGCGCGACCCTATAGACTTGGGTGGTTGGGGAATCCCGCGAGGCGCGCGAGAACGCGCGATGCGGTACCCGACCATCTTAGGTTTGCATTGACGCCACCCGCACATCATCACCATCTCCACGAGCGCCTCGACTCACGAGAGGCGATGGGCCGGCCTGATAGCCGGTTGCACGGGAGGAGAAGAGGGAGAGCATGACGGACGTACTGATCGATCGCCCCGAACTGGAAGGGCTCGGCACCTACGAGTTCGGCTGGGCCGACTCCGACGCCGCCGGGGCATCCGCCCGACGCGGCATCTCGCCGGAGGTCGTCGCCGACATCTCCGCGCTGAAGAGCGAGCCCGAATGGATGCTGCAGCGCCGCCAGCGCGCCCTGCAGCTCTTCGAGCGCAAGCCAATGCCCACGTGGGGCGCCGATCTCTCCGAGATCGACTTCGACAACATCAAGTACTTCGTGCGCTCGACCGAGAAGCAGGCCCAGACCTGGGAAGACCTGCCCGACGACATCAAGAACACGTACGAGAAGCTCGGCATCCCCGAGGCGGAGCGCCAGCGCCTCGTCGCCGGCGTCGCCGCGCAGTACGAGTCCGAGGTGGTCTACCACCAGATCAACGAAGAGCTCGAGCGCCAGGGCGTCATCTTCATGGACACCGACACCGCGCTCAAGGAGCACCCCGAGTTCTTCGAGGAGTACTTCGGCACCGTGATCCCGGCCGGCGACAACAAGTTCGCCGCGCTGAACACGGCCGTGTGGTCGGGCGGCTCGTTCGTCTACGTGCCGCCGGGGGTGCACGTCGAGATCCCGCTGCAGGCCTACTTCCGTATCAACACCGAGAACATGGGCCAGTTCGAGCGCACGCTGATCATCGCCGACGAGGGCAGCTACGTGCACTACATCGAGGGCTGCACCGCGCCGATCTACAAGTCGGACTCGCTGCACTCGGCCGTCGTCGAGATCATCGTGAAGAAGAACGCGCGCGTTCGCTACACGACGATCCAGAACTGGTCGAACAACGTCTACAACCTCGTCACCAAGCGGGCCACCGCGGCCGAGGGCGCCACCATGGAGTGGGTCGACGGCAACATCGGCTCGAAGGTCACCATGAAGTACCCCTCGATCTTCCTCATGGGCGAGCACGCCAAGGGCGAGACCCTCTCGGTCGCCTTCGCAGGCCCCGGCCAGCACCAGGACGCCGGCGCGAAGATGATCCACATGGCGCCGTACACGCAGTCGTCGATCGTCTCGAAGTCGATCGCGCGCGGCGGCGGCCGGGCCGGCTACCGCGGCGAGGTCCGCATCGACGCGAACGCGCACCACTCGGCGAACAGCGTCGTCTGCGACGCGCTGCTCGTCGACACGATCTCGCGGTCCGACACGTACCCGGCGATCGACATCCGCGTCGACGACGTGAAGCTCGGCCACGAGGCCACGGTCTCGAAGGTCAGCGAAGAGCAGCTCTTCTACCTGATGAGCCGCGGCATCGACGAGACCGAGGCCATGTCGATGATCGTGCGCGGCTTCATCGAGCCGATCGCCCGCGAACTCCCCATGGAATACGCGATGGAACTCAACAAGCTCATCGAAATGGGCATGGAAGGATCGGTGGGCTAGTAGTGACCGCCCAGATGACCAGCACCGCACCGGGATCATCGCATTCGGCCACCGAAGGACAGCACGGCCTCGTCGCGCACTCCGACGGCGCCTTCGTGCCCGTGCAGACGCGCTCCGAGCGCTTCCGCTCGGTGAACGTCGAGGACTTCGCCCCCGTGCACGGCCGCGAGCACGAGTGGAAGCTCTCGCCCGTCGCCGCCTTCGCCGACCTCACGGGCGGCGAGCTCGACGGCAGCCGCCTCACGCTCGCCACCGAGCCCGTCGAGGGCGTCGAGCTCTCCTGGATCCCGCGCAGCGACGAGCGCATCGGCCGCGCCGGCATCCCCGAGGAGCGTGCATCGGCCAACGCCTGGAGCTCGTTCGACGAGGCCCTGCTCGTGCGCGTGACCGGCGACGACGAGAAGGTCGCGGTGATCACCCGCACCGGCCTCGGCGATGCGCCCCGCGCAGCCCACACCGTCATCGAGATCGCGCCGAACAGCCGCGGCCTCGTCGTGCTCGCCGGCGAAGGCGAGGCCCGCCTCTCCGAGAACGTCGAGATCGTCGTCGGCGAAGGCGCGTCCCTCACGGTCGTCTCGCTGCAGGAGTGGGGCGACGACGCGGTGCACCTCGGCAGCCACTTCGCCCGCATCGGCCGTGACGCGTTCCTCAAGCACATCGTCGTCTCGCTCGGCGGCAAGGTCGTGCGCGTCAACCCGTCGACGCACCTCGCCGAGCAGGGCGCCGACATCGAGGCCCTCGGCCTCTACTTCGCCGACGCCGGGCAGCATCTCGAGCAGCAGGTGTTCGTGCACCACGACGCGCCGCACACGCGCAGCCGCGTCACCTACAAGGGTGCGCTGCAGGGCGCCGGCGCACGCAGCGTCTGGGTCGGCGACGTGCTCATCGCCCAGACCGCGCCCGGCACCGACAGCTACGAGCAGAACCGCAACCTCGTGCTCACCGACGGAACGCGCGCCGACTCGGTGCCGAACCTCGAGATCGAGACGGGCGACATCGAAGGGGCCGGCCACGCGAGTGCCACCGGGCGCTTCGACGACGAGCAGCTGTTCTACCTGATGGCCCGCGGCATCACCGAGGCCGAGGCGCGCCGACTCGTCGTGCGCGGCTTCCTCACCGAGATCGTCCAGAAGATCGGCTCGGCCGACCTCGAAGCGCGCCTCCTCGAGGCGCTCGAGGCAGAGCTGGAAGGGCGCTGACGTGACATCCGTTCGAGTCTGCTCGGTGGCCGACCTCGCCGAGAACGAGGCGTCGCGCTTCGTGCTCGAGGGCGTGCCCATCGCGGTCGTCAAGGACTCCGCCGGCGACGTGTTCGCCATCGGCGACGTCTGCACCCACGGCGACATCTCGCTCTCCGAGGGGTTCGTCGAGGACGACACGCTCGAGTGCTGGGCGCACGGGTCGAAGTTCTCCCTGAAGACCGGCAAGCCGCTCACGCTCCCCGCCTACGAACCCGTGCCCGTCTACCAGGTGCAGATCACCGACGGCGACGTGCACATCGACCCCGCGGTCACCCTGGCCGTCTGAATCAGTTTCCGGCCCGCGCGGCCGATCAACGAAAGAGAAACCCCATCACCATGTCCGTGCTCGAGATCAAGAATCTGCACGTCAACGTCGAGACCGACCAGGGAACCCGCGAGATCCTCCGCGGCGTCGACCTCGTCATCAACGAGGGCGAGATCCACGCCATCATGGGCCCCAACGGCTCCGGCAAGTCGACCCTGGCCTACACGATCGCCGGCCACCCCAAGTACAACGTCGTCGAGGGCGAGATCCTCCTCGACGGCGAGAACGTGCTCGAGATGAGCGTCGACGAGCGTGCGCGCGTCGGCCTGTTCCTCGCGATGCAGTACCCGGTCGAGATCCCCGGCGTCACCGTCACGAACTTCCTCCGCACCGCGAAGACCGCGATCGACGGCGAGGCGCCGTCGGTGCGCACGTGGGTCAAGGACGTCCGCGAGTCGATGAAGAACCTCAAGATGGACTCGGCGTTCGCCGAGCGCAACGTCAACGAGGGCTTCTCGGGCGGCGAGAAGAAGCGCAACGAGATCCTCCAGCTCGAGCTGCTGAAGCCGAAGTTCGCGGTGCTCGACGAGACCGACTCCGGCCTCGACGTCGACGCGCTGAAGATCGTCTCCGAGGGCGTCAACCGCGCGAAGGCCAACACCGGTCTCGGTGTGCTGCTGATCACGCACTACACGCGCATCCTCCGCTACATCAAGCCCGACTTCGTGCACGTGTTCGTCGCCGGACGCATCGCCGAGCAGGGCGGCCCCGAGCTGGCCGACCGTCTCGAAGAAGAGGGCTACGACCGCTACCAGGTCGCCGAGTCGGCGGCCGAGTAGGCGCGGGTAGACTCCCGATCATGGCCACCTCACTCGCACCTGAGCGCTACGACGAGGTTCAAGAGGCGCTGAAGGACGTCGTCGACCCCGAGCTCGGCGTCAACGTCGTCGACCTCGGGCTCATCTACGACCTCGGTTGGGATGACGAGAACAACGCCCTCATCATCCACATGACGCTCACGAGCGCCGGATGCCCCCTCACCGACGTGCTCGAGGAGCAGACCGCCGAGGCGCTCGACGGGGTCGTCGAGGCCTTCCGCATCAACTGGGTCTGGATGCCGCCGTGGGGCCCCGAGCGCATCACCGACGACGGTCGCGACATGATGCGCGCGCTCGGCTTCGCCATCTGAGGCGTTCCGCCACGAACCACGGATGCCCCGTGCAGCAACGTCTGCACGGGGCATCCGCCGTCTCAGCGGGCGGTGCCGTCAGCCGAGCCCGCGGCGCGACAGGAGCGGCTCGATCGACGCGTCGCGACCGAGCAGCGCGCGGATCGACTCCCGCGGGTCGCGGGATCCGCCGGGAGCCAGGATCTCGCGGCGGAACCGCTCCCCGTTCGCCCTCGTCGCGCCGCCGTTCGCCTCGAACCACGCCATGATGTCGGCACCAGGAACCTCGCTCCAGATGTACGAGTAGTACCCCGCGTCGTACCCGCCGGCGAAGACGTGCGCGAAGTACGTGCTCGCATATCGAGGCGGCACGAGCGGATGCGCGAGCCCGGCGTCTTCGAGGGCCCTCGCCTCGAACGCGGCGACGTCGTCGACCTCGGATCCGGTCGGCACCCGGTGCCATGCCTGGTCGAGCACGGCCGCCGCGAGGTACTCGGCGGTCGAGTAGCCGGACTCGATGCCGGCGTTGGCCCGCAACCGCTCGGCGAGCTGCTGCGGCATCCGCTCGCCGGTCTCGTGGTGGACGGCGAAGTTCGCGAGGATCTCGGGGCGGATCAGCCACAGCTCGTTCACCTGGCTGGGCAGCTCGACGAAGTCGCGGAACACCCGGGTGCCGGACTGCGAGGGATACCGGGTCCGGGCGAGCAGGCCGTGCAGCGCGTGCCCGAATTCGTGGAAGAGCGTCTCGGCCTCGTCGAACGTCAGCAGGGTCGGCTCGCCCTCGGCGGGCTTCGGGATGTTGAGGTTGTTCACGACGACCGGCAGCAGACCCGTGAGGTCGGACTGCTCGACGAGCGAACTCATCCACGCGCCCCCGCGCTTGGAGTCGCGCGTGTACGCGTCGAGCAGGTACAGCCCGACCGGCGTGCCGTCCTCCTCGAGGACCTCGTAGACGCGCGTGTCGGGGTGGTATCCGACGAGGTCGGGGCGGGCCGCGAACGACAGCCCGTACAGCAGTGCGGCCGCATGGAACACCCCGTCGACCAGCACGCGTTCGAACTCGAGGTAGCGGCGCACCTCGGCCGGGTCGAGCGCGTCCCGCTCGGCCGACACCTGCTCGGCGAGCAGTGCCCAATCGGATGCCGCGACCTCACGAGCCCCGATGCTCGCAGCCAGCTCGGCGAGCTCGTCGTGTTCCCGCTCGACGTTGCGCATCGCGGGAGCCGTGAGCTCGGTGAGGAGCGACGCGACCGCCTCGGGGCTGCCCGCCGTCTGACCGGCGGTCACGGCGGCGGCGTGCGAGTCGAACCCGAGCAGGCCGGCGCGCTCGGCGCGCAGACGCACGATCTCGAGCAGGGTCTGCCGGGTGTCGTGCGGGCCTCCTCGGATGCCGCGGGCACGCGAGGCCGCGAGCAGGGCGTCGCGGGTCGCGTCGTCGGTGAGCGACGCGAGCGCCGGCTGGCCGGTCGGCAGCACGAGCGTCAGGAGCCATCCGTCGAGTCCGCGCGCCGCGGCCGCCTCGCGTGCGGCCGACGCGGCACCGGCGTCGAGGCCGTCGATGAGGGCCTCGTCGTGCAGGTGCAGGGCGAGGTCGTTCGTGTCGGCGAGCAGGTGCTGCTGGAACGCGGTCGTGAGCATCGAGAGCTGTTCGTTGAGCTCGGCGAGCCGGGCGCGGCTCGCATCGCCGAGCGCGGCACCCGCGAGCACGGCCTCGTGATGCGATCGTTCGACGAGGTACCGCTCGTCGGGTGCGAGGTCGAGCCCGTCGCGCTCATCGAAGACCCGTCGGATGCGTTCGAACAGCCGCTGATCGAGACGGATCGCATCACGATGCGCCGCGAGCAGGGGAGCGAACCGGGCGTCGAGCGCCTCGATCTCATCGTTCGTGTCGGCCGAGCTCGCGTTCTCGAACACGGCCAGCACCCGATCGAGCTCGAGGCCCGACCGTTCGAGGGGCAGCATCGTGTTCTCGAACGTGGGCTCCGCCGGATCGGCCGTGATCGCCTCGACGGCGGCCCGCTGCGCGGCCATGGCCCGCTCGAGCGCCTCGGCGTAGTGATCGGGTCGGATGAGGGCGAACAGCGGCAGGCCGTAGGGGAGGGGGCTCGGCTCGATCAGCGGGTTCGTCTCGTCATCCATCCGCCGACCCTATCGGCCTAGAGTCGAAGGATGAACGCCACCACTCCGCACGAGGCGGGCCGACCCAGAGACGTCTACACGCACGGCCATCACGAGAGCGTGCTGCGCTCGCACACCTGGCGCACGGTGGAGAACTCGGCGGCCTACCTCGTGCCGCACCTTCGCGAAGGGCTCGCCGTGCTCGACGTCGGCAGCGGGCCCGGCACCATCTCGATCGACCTCGCCCGTCGGGTGAGGCCCGGCCGGGTCATCGGCGTCGACGCCTCAGCCGACATCGTGGCGCAGGCGAACGGGCTCGCCGCCAGCTCGGGCGTCGACAACGTCGAATTCCGGGTGGGCGATGCTTACGCGCTCGAGTTCGACGACGACTCCTTCGATGTCGTGCACACGCACCAGGTGCTCCAGCATCTGAAACACCCGATCGATGCGTTGAAGGAATTCCGCCGGGTGCTGCGGCCGAGCGGCGTGCTCGCCGTGCGCGACGTCGACTACGGGGGCGTGCTCACCTCGCCGTCGACCGATGCGCTCACGCGATGGTTGGCGCTCTACCGGGACGTCCACGCATGGAACGGCGGCGAAGCCGACGCCGGGCGTCATCTCAAGGCGTGGGTGCGCGCCGCCGGGTTCGCCGACGTCACGGCATCCGGGTCGGTGTGGGTCTTCGCCTCCGACGCGGAGCGCGAGTGGTGGGGCGAATCGTGGGCGCTGCGCGCGACCGAATCGAGTTTCGCGGCGCACGCCATCGAGTCGGGTCATTCGAATCCCGACGAGCTTCGCCGGATCTCCGAGGGATGGCTCCGCTGGGCCGCGGACCCCGATGGCTGGATGCTCATGCCGCACGGCGAGATCATCGCGCGCGGCTGAGCGCTCGACTGCGCACGCGGGTGCGTCCGCGGTCAGGCTCGCAGGCCTGACCGTCGGCGGATGATCGGCGGGGTGTCGACACCCCGCCGATCAGTTCACCACTCGTCGGTGTCGGCCTCGTCGGCGTGCGGCTCGATCACGCCCGCGAGCGTGACCCGGGTGCCGTCGTCGAGCTCGGCGATCGGACGCCCCTCGAGCCAGGTCAACGTCCAGTGGCCCGCGGCATCCGCTCGCCCCGCCTCGACCGCGGCGATCTGCTCGCGCAGGGTCGCGGGCACCGAGGCCGGCGGCTGCGCGCCGAGCGCCCATCGCGTTCCGAGCTGCATCAGGCGTGCATCTCGTAGGTGACCCAGCTCGTTCGGGTCGCGACCTCGTCGTAGATGCGCTGCGCGTACTCGTTGTCGGCTGCGGTGATCCACGACACTCCGGCCGAGCCGACCTCGGCCGAGCGGGCGTGCACGAACTCGATCAGTGCACGACCGAGACCCGCCCCGCGTGCCTCGTCGGCGACGTACAGGTCGTCGAGGTACATGCCCTTCGTGGCCGACAGGCTGTCGGGAACCACGCGGAAGTGCGCGAGACCGACGGGCCTGCCCTCCTCGTCGACCGCGAGCGCGGCCTGGAGCGGATCGTGCTCGTCGCGGATCCAGTTCCAGACGATGAGTGCCTTGGCGTCGTCGAGCTCGGTCTCGTAGAACCGGCAGTACGCCTCGAACAGCGGCAGCCAGCCGAAGAAGTCCTCTTCGGTGGAAAGTCGGATCTCGTGTGTCATGGGCCCCCCTAAGCCTCGGGATTCTCGAGTTCGATGTCGCGGACCTCGAAGTCGTCGGCTTCGACGAACGAGAGCTCTGCGATGCGCCCCACCGCACGCAGGTCCGATGCGACGGCCGTGAGCAGGGCCACGGTCGCGGCGGGTGCGGCGATGACCGCACGGGTGACGGGCGTCTTCTGGGACGCCTTGGCCGCGGTCTTCGCGCGACGGATGCCGGTGAGCGCGAGGCTCGACACGGTGAGCAGTTCGGTGCCGGCCTCGCCGCGGGCGGCGAGCTCGTCGAGCGTCGGCCAGGCGGCGTGGTGCACGGAGCCCTCGTTGGACCAGCTCCAGACCTCTTCGGTCGCGAACGGGATGACCGGGGCGAACAGGCGCAGCAGCACCGCGAGTGCGGTCTTCAGCGCCGCGACGGCGGAGGCCTGCTCGGCGCTCGGCTCACCGTAGGCGCGTTCCTTGACGAGCTCGAGGTAGTCGTCGCAGAAGGTCCAGAAGAAGGTCTCGGACAGTTCGAGCGCACGAGCGTGGTCGTAGGCCTCGAGCGACTTCGTGGCCTTCGCGACGACCTCGGCGAGCTCGGCGAGCATGCTGCGGTCGACGGGCTCGGTGACGGCGGCGTCTGCCGCGCCCTCGAAGCCGAGGATGAACTTGGCCGCGTTCAGCACCTTGATGGCGAGACGCCGGCCGATCTTGACCTGCGTCGGGTTCTGCGGGTCGAACGACGCATCGGTGCCGAGCCGCGAGGACGCCGCCCAGTAGCGCACGGCGTCGGAGCCGTGCTGCTCGAGGAGGCCCGCCGGGGTGACGACGTTGCCCTTCGACTTCGACATCTTCTTGCGGTCGGGGTCGACGATGAAGCCGGAGATGGCCGCGTTCGTCCACGGCGCCGTGCCGTGCTCGAGCTCGGCGCGCAGCGTCGAGCTGAAGAGCCACGTGCGGATGATGTCCTGGCCCTGCGGGCGCAGCGAGTACGGGTAGACGAGGTCGAAGAGCTCGGGGTCGCGCTCCCAGCCGCCCGCGAGCTGCGGGGTCAGCGAGGAGGTCGCCCACGTGTCCATGACGTCGTGCTCGCCGATGAAACCGCCGGGCGCGCCGCGCTGGGCCTCGTCGAAGCCGGGTGCGGGTGCCGACGAGGGGTCGACGGGCAGGATGTCGCGCGTGGCGACGATCGGCTCGTCGAACTTCGGGTCACCCGCCTCGTCGAGGGGGTACCAGACGGGGATCGGCACGCCGAAGAAGCGCTGGCGCGACACGAGCCAGTCGCCCGAGAGGCCGCCGACCCAGTTCTCGTAGCGAACGCGCATGAAGTCGGGGTGCCAGTCGATGCCGCGGCCGTGCTCGAGCAGGCGCTCCTTGAGACCGGCGTCGCGGGCGCCGTTGCTGATGTACCACTGGCGCGTCGAAACGATCTCGAGCGGGCGGTCGCCCTTCTCGAAGAACTTCACGGGGTGGGTGATGGCCTTGGGCTCGCCGAGCAGGTCGCCCGAGGCGCGCAGCAGGTCGACGACGGCCTGCTTGGCCGAGAACGCCGTCTTGCCCGCGATCTCGGCGAAGGCGGCACGGCCGGCCTCGGTCGTGATGGCCTCGGGGGCGTCGGCGATCACGCGGCCGTCGAAGCCGATGATCGCGCGGTTCGGCAGGTCGAGCTCGCGCCACCAGACGACGTCGGTGACGTCGCCGAAGGTGCAGATCATCGCGATGCCGGTGCCCTTGTCCTTCTGGGCGAGGTGGTGCGCGAGCACGGGCACCTCGACGCCGAACACGGGGCTCGTGACGGTCGTGCCGAAGAGGGGCTGGTAGCGCTCGTCGTCGGGGTGGGCGACGAGGGCGACGCACGCGGCGATGAGCTCGGGGCGGCTCGTCTCGATCTCGATCGTGCCGCCGTCGGGGCGGTGGAACGAGACGCGGTGGTAGTGGCCGGGCTGCTCGCGGTCTTCGAGCTCCGCCTGGGCGACGGCCGTGCGGAACGTGACGTCCCACAGGGTGGGTGCGAGCGCCTGGTAGGCCTCGCCGCGCTCGACGTTGCGCACGAACGCGAGCTGCGAGGTGAAGATCGCCTCGTCGGCGATGGTTCGGTAGCTCTGCTTCCAGTCGACCGAGAGGCCGAGCGAGCGCCAGAGCGCCTCGAACTGCTTCTCGTCTTCGACGGTGAGCCGCTCGCACAGCTCGATGAAGTTGCGACGGCTGATGGGCTTCTGATCGGCCGCCTTGGTCGACTTGCCGTCGCCTCCCTCGAAGGGGGGAACGAAGTCGGCCTCGTAGGGCAGCGTCGGGTCGCAGCGCACGCCGTAGTAGTTCTGCACGCGCCGCTCGGTGGGCAGGCCGTTGTCGTCCCAGCCCATCGGGTAGAACACGTGGCGGCCGCGCATGCGCTGGAATCGCGCCATGACGTCGGTGTGCGTGTACGAGAACACGTGGCCGATGTGCAGCGAACCGGATGCCGTGGGCGGGGGCGTGTCGATCGAGTAGATCGTCTCGCGGGTGGCCTCGGCGCGGGGGAAGTCGTAGACCCCGTCGCGCTCCCACGCGTCGGCCCAGACCGTCTCGAGCCCTTCGAGGGCGGGCTTGTCGGGGATGCGCGACGTGTCGGTCATGATGCTCCGGTTCGATATCGGCGGCACCGAGTCAATGGTGAGGTGCCTGAATGTGCGACGCTCAAGCCTAGCGGAACCCGGCTGACCCATCGCCGCGCGCGAGCCGCGGCGAGTCCCGGATGAGGGCGGCGGTGACCTCGTGCTCGGGCGCGGTGAACACCCGCTCCGCGTCGCCGTGCTCGACGATGCGGCCGCTCCGCATGACCGCGACGGTGTCGCTCATGTGGCGGATCACGCCGAGGTCGTGCGAGATGAAGAGCATCGCGAGGCCGTGATCGCGCTGCAGCTCGTCGAGGAGATCGAGCACGCGCGCCTGCACGGTCGCGTCGAGCGCCGAGACCGGTTCGTCGCACACGAGCACGTCGGGGGATCCGGCCAGGGCGCGGGCGATGGCGATCCGCTGGCGCTGCCCTCCCGAGAGGGCGAGCGGATGCCGCGCCGCGGCGTCCGTCGGCACGTGCACCTGGTCGAGCAGGGCCGTGACCGCGGCGTCCGACGGATCGCGTCGAGCGGCGACGAGCGCGTCGCGGAGGATGCGCCCGACGCTCCACCGTGGATCGAAGGAGCCGAACGCATCCTGGTAGACGGCGCCGATGCGGGAGCGGCGGGTCCGTCGATCCCGCTCCGGCAGGGGCGACCACGGCTCGCCCGCCAGGCGCACCTCGCCCGCGTCGGGTGCGGCGAGCGCGAGCGCGAGGCGCGCGATCGTGGTCTTCCCAGACCCGGACTCGCCGACCAGTCCGAGCGTGCGGCCGCGCTCGACGCGGAACGAGACGTCCTGCACCGCATGGGTCGTGCCGGCCCCGACGCGGAACGACTTCGAGAGTCCGATGCCCTCGAGCGCCGGGGCGGGCGGCGGCGGCGGCGTCCGCCCGGTCGTGGAGGCGGCCGATGCGGTTCGCGCCGCTTCCACGACCGGCTGAGCCGATCGGACCGGCCGGTCGCGGGTCGTGAGGCCCACCCCGCGCGGCACCTCGGTCGGCACGGCCTCGATGAGCGCGCGGGTCACCGGATGCCGCGGTGCGCCGAGGATCTCGGCCGTCGGCCCGGTCTCGACCACGGCGCCCCGGTCGAGCACGATCACGGTGTCGGCGATGCGCGAGACCACGGCGAGGTCGTGGCTGATGAGCAGCACGCCGGCGCCCCGTGCGCGCGCCTCGTCGAGCAGCCCCAGCACGCGGGCCTGCACGCCGACGTCGAGCGCGGTCGTCGGCTCGTCGGCGATGAGCAGCGGCGGGTCGAGGGCGAGGGCCGAGGCGATCAGGGCCCGCTGTCGCATGCCGCCCGAGAGCTCGCCCGAGCGCCGGTCGACGGTGATCGTGGGATGCGGCATGCCGACGAGCTCGAGCAGCTCGATCGCCCTGGCGCGGGCGGCGGCGTGCGACATCCGCCGGTGGATGCGGAGCGGATCGCCGATCTCGCGGCCGATGGTGCGCAGCGGGTCGAGCGAGACGAGCGCGTCCTGCAGCACGAGCCCGGCGCCGACCCCGCGCGTGCGGCGCCACTCGCGTTCGCTCGCGTCGCGGCGGTCGGCCCACGCCACCGTGAGGCGATCGGCCCGCACGAGGGCGCCAGAGCCGGCGAGCCCCAACAGGGCTCGGGCCGTGACGGACTTGCCCGACCCCGACTCGCCGACGATCGCGACGCAGGTGCCGGCCTCGACGGTGAGATCGACGCCGCGCACGACCTCGACCGCGTCGCGCGCGCCTCGGCGGCGGCCGTCGCCGCCGAACGCCACCGAGAGTCCGCGGACCTCGAGCACGGGGGCGCTCATCGGCGGGCCCCGTCGCGGGCGGCGAGGGCACGGCCGAGCACGGTCGTCGTGATGGTCGTCAGCACGATCATGAGGCCGGGGAAGACCGTGAGCCACCAGGCCGTGGTGATGTACGTGCGCCCCGCCGAGAGCATGGCGCCCCATTCGGGAGCGGGCGGCTGCGCGCCGAGGCCGAGGTAGCTGAGCGCCGAGGCCCACACGACCGCCTGCCCGATGCCGAGCGTGGCGAGCACGACCATGGGGGCGAGCGCGTTGGGCAGGATGTGGCGCGCGAGCACGCGTGCGCGCCCGTGGCCGAGCACGCGCGCCGCCTCGACGTACCCCGAGGAGCGCACGGTCACGAGCTCGCCGCGGATGATGCGCGCATACCCCGGGGCCGTCGAGAGCCCGACCGCAATCGTCGCGGTCACCGGGCCCGGCCCCCAGAGCACGATGATGAGCAGTGCGAGCAGGATGCCCGGGAACGCGAACAGCACCTCGTTGACGCGGCCGACGACGAAGTCGAGCACGCGTCCGCCGAGACCGGCGAGCCCGCCGAGCAGCAGGCCGAGCGCGAGGCCGATCGCGGTCGCGCTGACGCCGATGAGCAGCGACGTCGCGGTGCCCTCGATCACGCGGCTGTAGACGTCGCGTCCCGATTCGTCGGTGCCGAACCAGTGCGCCGCCGACGGCGGCTCGAACGCCTCGCGCGGTGCGATCGCGAGCGGGTCGGCGGTCTGCAGCAGCCAGGGTGCGACGGTCGCGACCGCGAGGAACGCGACGAAGGCGAGTGCCGCAACCGTTCCGGCACGAGGCGGTCGGGGGAGCGCACGGCCCCGGACGGCGCGGTTGGAGAGCTCGAGGTCGCTCATGCACGCTCCTCGAGGGCGATGCGCGGGTCGATCGCGCGCGAGACGAGGTCGGTCAGCACGGTCATGGCCACGTAGACGAGCGCGACGACGAGCACGACGCCGATCACCACGGGTACGTCGCGCAGCTCGGTCGCGCGCAGCAGGGTTCGACCGAGTCCGGGCCTCGCGAAGATCGTCTCGACGACCACGGCGCCCGAGATGAGATAGCCGATCGCCCAGCCCGAGAGGTTCACGGCGGGCAGCGCCGCATGACGCAGGGCGTGCCGCAGCCGGATGCCGGCCGCGGTCTCGCCTCGTGCGAGCGCCGAGGTCGTGAACGGCTGCTCGAGCGCGTCGAGCATCTGCTCGCGCATGAGCTGGGCGAGGAACCCCGCGAGCGGCACCGCGAGCGTGAGCACCGGCAGCACGAGCCCCGACGGCTGGTCGTTGGCGACCGGAGGCAGCCAGCCGAGGGAGGTCGAGAACACCGCGATGAGCACCGTCGCCAGCCAGAAGTGGGGGAGTGCGGCCGCCGTCAGCTCGATGCCAGCGGCGATCGCGCGCCCGATGCGCCCGGCCGAGGTCGACCAGAGGGCGAGGCCGATCGCGAGCACCCAGGCGACGACGAGCGCCAGCAGTGCGAGCGTCAGGGTGCCGAGGAGCTGCCCGGCGATCAGATCGGCGACGGGCGTCTTCAGCGCGTAGGAGTCGCCGAGGTCGCCCGAGGCGAGGCGGCCGAGCATCGCGAGGTACTGCACCGCGAGAGGCCGGTCGAGCCCGTAGTCGGCGCGCACCTGATCGAGCGCCTCCTGCGATGCCTGGGAGCCGGGGCCGCCGAGGATCGCCTGCGCGGGATCGCCCGGCACGAGATGCACGGCGAAGAAGGTCAGGGTCGCGACCGCCCAGAGCACGAACACCGCTCCGGCGAGTCGCAGGGCGACCCGCCGGAGCGTTCGGCTTCGTGGCATCCGATCAGTCTGCCAGCCAGGCGTCGGCGAAGGTCGGCGTCGACACGGTCGGCATCGCACGCACGCCCTGGAGCTTCGGCGAGTGCAGGAAGTGGTTCTGCTGGTCGTAGAGCGGCAGCGCGTAGAACCCGCCGAGGATGATCTGCTGCGCCTGCTCGTAGAGCGCGGCACGGGCGTCGGGATCGGACTCGGATGCCGCCTCGGTCAGCAGTGCGTCGAGTTCGGGGTCGTCGAGCTGGGCGAGGTTGGCGAAGTACCCGCTCGGCGCCGGCGTGATGGAGTCGGAGTGGTAGAGGATGCGCAGCACGTCGGGGCCGACCTTCGTGTACGGCGCGCTGACGGCCTCGTACTCGTGCGTGAAGAGCGCGCCGTACCAGCCCGAGAGGTCGAGCGGCTCGAGCTGCACGTCGAATCCGGCTTCTTTGGCGGTGGCCTGGATCTGCTCGAAGAGCGACTGCTCGGCCGGGATCGACTGGTTCGTCGACACCGGGAAGCGCACGGTGAGCGGCACGCCGTCCTTCGAACGGATGCCGTCGGCATCGCGCTCGGTCCAGCCGGCCTCGTCGAGCAGGGCGTTCGCCTCGTCGAGGTCGGTGGCGAAGAGCGTCTCGTCGGAGTAGGCGAGCGGCTCGACGCTCGAGAGCACCGAGAAGGAGCGCTCGGCCGTGCCGAAGAAGAGCGCGTCGATGCCGTCGTTCACGTCGGCCGCGCGGATGAACGCCTCGCGCACACGCACGTCGTCGAACGGCGCCTGGCCGGAGTTCAGCTCGATGCGGTTCGAGGCACCGGGGCGAGGGGCGTCGATCTCGACGAGCGTGCCCGACTTCGCGGCCTGGTCGAGCGTGTCGGGCTGGGCGTTGTCGATGATGTCGACCTCGCCGGCCTGCAGCGCGGCGTAGCGCGACGCCGAGTCGGGGATGAACCGCCACTCGATGCCGTCGAGGTAGGCGGCGCCGTCGTGGGCCCGGTCGGCGGGGCCGGTGTCGTAGTCGTCGTTGCGCACGAGCGACACGTGGTCTTGGGGCACCCACTCGTCGACGATGAACGGTCCGGTGCCGATCGGCGCGAGGCAGTTCTCCTCCATGCCGCGGGCGATGCCGGCCGGCGACTCGATCGCGTTCCACGGCTGGGTGAGCGACTCGAGCAGGGCGCTGTCGGGGGCGCTGAGGTGGAAGCGGGCGACGGTGTCGCTCACGACCTCGACCGAGTCGACCTTGCCCAGGGCGAGGTACCCGGTCGAGGACTGCGTGTCGGGATCCTTCAGGTGCTCGACGTTGACCTTGACGGCCTCGGCGTTCAGCGGCGTGCCGTCGGTGAAGCTCACGTCGTCGCGCAGCGTGAAGTCCCACGTGAGGCCGTCGTCGCTCGCGGTCCACTCGGTCGCGAGCCACGGGATGACCTCGCCCGAGTCGTCGAGCGAGACGAGCGACTCGAGGAACTGCCCGGCGATGAGCGCCTGGGGGTAGTTGCCGCCGACATGCGGGTCGAGGCAGCTCGGCTCGCCGTCGCCCGAGGCGTACACGAGGGTGCCGCCGGTGACGGGATCGCCGGATGCCTCGGGCGACTCGGCTGCGGGCGTGCAGCCCGCGAGCACGAGCGCGCTCGCTGCCGCGAGTGCGGCGAGCGGCAGGGTGCGGATGATTCGACGCGACGTCATGCGGACGTGACTCCTCTGGGTGGTGCGACGTTGGGGTGGGTGCTGCGGGGAGCGGACGACCGGTTTCGGTACTGAGTCCATAATGAGTCTATGACGGATTCAGACGCCCTCGGCACGGACGCCCGAACCGAGGCGCCACGCGCCAGGGGCGGCCGCCCGCGCGCGTCGTCGCGGCGCACGCTCGAAGACGCGGCGAGCGAGCTGTTCCTCGAGCAGGGGTACGCCGGTACGACCATCGACCAGATCGCGCAGCGCGCGGGCGTCGGCCGCAACACGTTCTTCAACTACTTCGCGGCGAAGTCCGACCTGCTCTGGCTCGACGTCGACGAGACCATCGCGGCGCTGCCCGGCGTCCTCGACGAGACGTCCGAGGACGTCTCGCCGTCGGCGGCGCTCGAGCGCGCCGTCACCGCGCTCGCCGCGAGGCATCCGCACAGCGCCGTTCCGATCGCGCTCAGCCAGCGCGAGCCGATGGCGACGCAGGAGGAGTTCCTCTCGGCCGGCCTGAGCCGATTCCTGGCCGTCGCGCACGCCCTCGCGGGCTTCCTCGCGGAACGCGTCGAGGGGCACGTCGACCCGACGATCGTCCGCGCCGCGGCGAACGCCACGACGGCAGCCGCCGCGACCGCCGCCGGAGCGTGGGCGCTCGCGGGCGTCGAGCGCGGCGACCTCGCCGCCGAGGTCGACCGGGCGATCGCGCCCGTGTGCCGCGGTTTCGCCTCCCAGCTCGACGCGAGACGCCCCACCGGAGCGTGAGCGGGGCTCAGGCCGACGAGACGGCGTTCGACGCGATGACGTCGGAGAAGAACCCGGCGCTCGCCTTCGGCATCCGCTCCTGCGTGTCGAAGTCGACCGCGACGATGCCCCAGCGCTGCGCGTACCCCTCGGCCCACTCGAAGTTGTCGAGCAGCGACCAGACGAAGTGCCCGATGAGCGGCACGCCTTCGCCGATCGCCCGCGCCGCCTGCTGGAAGTGCGTGCGCAGGTAGTCGACGCGGTACGGGTCGTCGACCGTGACCGCCGGCAGGGGATCCGGCATGCCGTTCTCGGTGATGAGCAACGGGATGGCCGGATACTCGTCGCGCAGACGGGTGAGCAGGTCGTAGAGCCCCTCAGCCCGGATCTGCTGCCAGCTCGCCGCCGAGGTCGGCTCGATGGTCACGGTGTTGCCGCCCGGGTCGACCCCGGTCACGCCGTAGTACTGGATCGCGAGCAGGTCGCACGGCTCCGAGACGACGTCGAGGTCGCCGGGCTGCTGGAGCGCCTCGAACGCCGCCGCATCCGCCGGGAGCGAGCCCGGGTACGGCCCGATCGCCTCGACGGGGTACGTGCCGAGCAGCACCGGATCGAGGAACAGCCGATTCTCGCTCGCGTCGACGCGATCGGCGCCGCCGGTGGCATCCGGGTCGGTGGCATACACGGGCAGGAGGTTGAGCGCGATGCCGATGCGTCCTCGGGCGCCCGAGGCGCGGAAGGCCTGCACGGCGAGCCCGTGCGCGAGCAGCTGGTGGTGCACGGCGGCGGCCGCGGCATCCGGATCGGTCAGTCCCGGCGCGTGCACGCCGTACCAGTGGCCCACGAACGCGTGCGTCTTCGGTTCGTTGATCGTGAACCAGTCGGCCTCGACGTCGCCGAGCGCGTCGAACAGCGTGCGCGCGTACTCGGCGAAGCGCGTCGCGGTGTCGCGTTCCTGCCAGCCGCCGCCGTCCTGGAGCGCCTGCGGCAGGTCCCAGTGGAAGAGCGTGATCGCCGGGCGGATGCCGCGGGCCACGAGTGCTTCGACCAGCGCCCGGTAGTGGTCGACGCCCGCCCGGTTGACCTGGCCGGCCCCGGTCGGGAAGATGCGCGACCACGAGATCGAGAACCGGTAGGCGCCGACGCCGAGATCGCTCATGAGGTCGGCGTCCGACTCGTACCGGCGGTACTGGTCGGCACCGGGCTCGCCGGTCGCCCCGCCCCGGATGTTGGCCTTCACCGCGGTGAAGGCGTCCCAGATCGACGGGCCGCGACCGTCGACCGTCGTGGCTCCCTCGACCTGGAACGCGCTGGTGGCCGTGCCCCAGAGGTAGTCGGCCGGAAAGCCCATGGGTTCGGCCGGCGGCGCCCACGGCGGAGGGGTCGCGCTCGTCGAAGCGCCCGCGCCGACCGGCGGCTGCGCGGTGCAGGCGGCGAGCGCCGCGGCGGCGGCCGATCCGGTCAGAGCGAGGAACCCGCGGCGGGCGATCGTCGCGGCCGCTCGGGCGGGGGAGTCGTGCGGGGTGGTCATCGAGGGCTCCGGAGTTCGTCGTCGAAGTCGTGCAGCGTTGGGGCGGTGCGCGGATCCATCCGTGAGAGCGCTCTCACGACCATCCCGGAGCCTATCGCGACGCCGCGACGCGTACAATCGTGTGACAGACATCGATCCGGCCATCACCGGGGAGTCTTCGGAAGAACGCGAACGGATGCCACGGCCGCCGCTCGTCACTAGAGCCGAACGGGTCGGCCCGTCACAGCCGTTCAGAGAGGTCGTGCGACGCAGGTCGCCCGACAAGCGAGGTGGTACCGCGGCGGCGGCTCGACGAGCATCCGGCGTCCTCGTGCAAGCTTCGCTCACCCAAGGAGCCCGCGTGTACCCGCGTACCCCCGACGAGAACGGCGTCGCCGCGTCGCCCGACTTCCCCGCAGGCGAGCGCGACGTGCTCGCCTACTGGAACGCCGACGGAACCTTCCAGGCGTCGATCGACCAGCGCGAGGGCTCGCCCGAGTGGGTCTTCTACGACGGCCCGCCGTTCGCCAACGGCCTGCCGCACTACGGCCACCTCCTCACGGGCTACGCGAAAGACGTCTTCCCGCGCTTCCAGACCATGCGCGGCAAGCAGGTGCACCGCCGCTTCGGCTGGGACACGCACGGCCTGCCCGCCGAGCTCGAGGCCGAGCGCCAGCTCGGCATCACCGACAAGGTGCAGATCGAGGAGATGGGCATCGCGGCATTCAACGAGGCCGCACGCTCATCGGTGCTCCGTTACACCAAGGAGTGGCAGGAGTACGTCACGCGCTCCGCGCGCTGGGTCGACTTCGACAACGACTACAAGACGCTCGACACGACCTACATGGAGTCCGTGATCTGGGCGTTCAAGCAGCTGCACGAGAAGGGGCTCGCCTACGAGGGCCACCGCGTGCTCCCGTACTGCTGGCGCGACCAGACGCCGCTGTCCAACCACGAGCTGCGCATGGACGACGACGTCTACAAGATGCGTCAGGACCAGACCGTCACGGTGACCTTCCCGCTCACGGGCGCGAAGGCCGAGTCGCTCGGCCTCACCGCCGTGCGCGCGCTCGCCTGGACGACGACCCCCTGGACCCTCCCCACCAACTTCGCCCTCGCCGTCGGACCCGACATCGAGTACGCCGTCGTCCCCGCAGGGCCCAACGGCACCCCCGACGCCACGGTGCTGCGCGAGAAGGCCGCGGGCGCGGCATCCGACACCGAGGTGCTCGGCGGCGAGTACCTGATCGCCGTCGACCTGCTCGGCGGCTACGCGAAGGACCTCGGGTACGAGTCGGCCGACGACGCGCGCGCCGCGGTCTCGCGCACCGTGCGCGGCTCCGAGCTCGAGGGCGTCACCTACGATCGCCTGTTCGACTACTACGCCGACGTCGACGAGTACGGGCTCCAGAACGCCTGGCAGATCCTCGTCGCCGACTACGTCACGACCGAAGACGGCACGGGCATCGTGCACCAGGCGCCCGCCTACGGCGAGGAGGACCAGAAGATCGGAGAGGCCGCCGGCATCCCCGTGATCCTCTCGCTCGACGAGGGCGGCCGCTTCAAGGCCGAGGTGACGGATGTCGCGGGCGAGCTGTGGAGCGACGCGAACAAGCCGCTCACGCAGCTGCTGAAGGCCGAGGGCCGGCTGCTGCGCCAGGCGAGCTACGAGCACTCGTACCCGCACTGCTGGCGGTGCCGCAACCCGCTGATCTACAAGGCCGTGTCGAGCTGGTTCATCCGCGTTCCCGAGTTCCGCGACCGCATGGGCGAGCTCAACCAGGAGATCAGCTGGGTGCCCGAGAACGTCAAGGACGGGCAGTTCGGCAAGTGGGTCGCGGGCGCCCGCGACTGGTCGGTCAGCCGCAACCGCTACTTCGGCTCGCCGATCCCCGTGTGGAAGAGCGACGACCCCGAGCACCCCCGCGTCGACGTCTACGGCTCGCTCGAGGAGATCCAGCGCGACTTCGGGCGCCTGCCGCTGAACGCGGCGGGGGAGCCCGACCTGCACCGGCCGTACATCGACGACCTCACGCGCCCGAACCCCGACGACCCGACGGGGCGCTCGACGATGCGCCGCATCCCCGACGTGCTCGACGTCTGGTTCGACTCGGGATCGATGCCGTTCGCGCAGGTGCACTACCCGTTCGAGAACCGCGACTGGTTCGACACGCACCACCCGGCCGACTTCATCGTCGAGTACATCGGGCAGACGCGCGGCTGGTTCTACGTCATGCACGTGCTGTCGACCGCGATCTTCGATCGCCCCGCGTACAAGAACGTCATCAGCCACGGCATCGTGCTGGGCAGCGACGGCCAGAAGATGTCCAAGTCGCTGCGCAACTACCCCGACGTCTCCGAGGTCTTCGACCGCGACGGCTCCGACGCCATGCGCTGGTTCCTGATGTCGAGCCCGGTGCTGCGCGGCGGCAACCTCATCGTGACCGAGGAGGGCATCCGCGAGGGCGTCCGACAGGTCATGCTGCCGCTCTGGAGCACGTGGTACTTCTTCTCGCTCTACGCCAACACGGCGCGAGCGGGCGGCTACGAGGCATCCGCTCGCACCGACTCGACCGACGTGCTCGACCGGTACCTCTTCGCGAAGCTTCGCGACCTGGTGGCCGACGTGACCACCGATCTCGAGAACCTCGACTCGACGCTCGCCTCGGCGAAGCTCCGCGACTTCGCCGATGTGCTCACGAACTGGTACGTGCGCCGGTCGCGCGACCGGTTCTGGGCGGGCGTGCCCGACGGCGCCTCGTCGAGCGAGGCGTTCGACACGCTGTTCACCGTGCTCGAGACGTTCACGCGCCTCGCCGCGCCGCTGCTGCCGCTCACGAGCGAGCAGGTCTGGCGCGGGCTCACGGGCGGGCGCAGCGTGCACCTGACCGACTGGCCCGAGGCCGAGCAGTTCCCGGCCGACGATGCGCTCGTCGCCGCCATGGACGCCGTGCGCGAGATCAGCGGATCCGTGCTCGCACTGCGCAAGCAGGCCGGTCGCCGCGTGCGGCTTCCGCTCGCCTCGCTCACGGTCGTGACGACGGATGCCGCGGCGCTGGCGCCGTTCGAATCGATCCTGCGCGACGAGCTCAACGTCAAGGCGGTCTCGCTCGTCGAGCTCGACGCCTCGAGCGCCGAGGCCTACGGCGTGACCAAGCGCCTCAGCGTCAACGCGCGCGCGGCCGGACCCCGTCTCGGCAAGACCGTGCAGCAGGCGATCCAGGCGGCCCGCACGGGCGACTGGACCCTCGACGGCGACACGGTCGTCGCGGGCGGCATCGCGCTCGAACCCGGCGAGTACGACCTCGTGCTCGAGGCCGGGGGAGCGGGCGAGGGCTCGCGGGCGCTCGCACTGCTCGCCGACGGCGGCTTCGCGATCCTCGACACCGACACCACGCCCGAGCTCGAGGCCGAAGGCGTCGCACGCGACCTGGTGCGCGCCGTGCAGGAGGCCCGCAAGGGCGCAGGGCTCGAGGTCGGCGACCGCATCGCGCTGGCGCTGACGCTCGACGCCGCATCGCTCGCGGCCGCCGAGACGCATCGCGACCTCATCACGGGCGAGACGCTCGCCGTGTCCCTCGACCTCGTCGGGCTCGCCGACACGGCCGCCGCCGACCTCGCCCCGCTCGCCGGCGGGACGAAGGTCGTCATCGGATTGGAGCAGGCATGACCGACGCACCCGACCAGACGCCCGAGCCCGGCGAAGAGCCGTTCGACGCCCGCGAGGCGCTCGACGCGCTCGGACTCTCCGACGACGTCGGATCCGCTGCGGCCGGCGACGCCGACGCGTCCGGCGACGACGTCGAGACCGACGAGGAGTTCGACGCCGAGGCGCGCGACGCCGCAGACGCCGTGTACGCGGCCCTGCTCGAGCGCGTCGGCGAGGGAGCGCCCCGGCCCCGGCTGGAGCCCACGCGACGTGCCGTCGAGCTCCTCGGCGACCCGCACCGCTCTGCACCCGTGATCCACCTCACGGGCACCAACGGCAAGACCTCGACGAGCCGCATGATCGAGAGCCTCCTGCGCGCCTCCGGGCTCCGCACCGGCCTCCTCACGAGCCCGCACCTCGAGCGCTTCACCGAGCGCATCCGCATCGACGGCGAGTCGGTCCGCGACGAGGCGCTCGCGCGCAACTGGGAGGAGATCGAGCCCTTCATCGCGATCGTCGACGCCGAGCTCGAGGGCGCCGGCGAGTCGCCGCTGACCTTCTTCGAGGCGTTCACGGTGCTCGCGTTCGCGTGCTTCGCCGACGCGCCCGTCGACGTCATGGTCCTCGAGGTCGGCATGGGCGGCGAGTGGGACTCGACGAACGTGGCCGACGGACAGGTCGCCGTGATCACGCCGATCGACCTCGACCACCAGAGCCGGCTCGGCAACGACGTCGTCGAGATCGCGCGCACGAAGTCGGGCATCATCAAGCCGTCGGCTTCGGTGGTCTCCGCGCGCCAGCACGACGAGGTCCTGAAGGTGCTCGAGAACGCCGCCGACCTCACCGAGTCGACGCTCGCCGTCGAGGACGACGCCTTCGCGGTCATCTCGACGACGATCGCCGTCGGCGGCCAGCTCGTCTCGATCCGCGGACTCGCCGGCTCCTACCACGACATCGCCCTGCCGCTCTTCGGCAGCCACCAGGCCCAGAACGCCGCCGTGGCGGTCGCGGCCGTCGAGGCCTTCATCGGCGGCGGCAGCGTCCGCCTGGCCGACGAGGTCGTCGAGGTCGGCCTCGGGTCGGTCACCTCGCCCGGCCGGCTGCAGATCGTCGGGTCGGGCCCGACCGTCATCGTGGATGCCGCCCACAACCCGCACGGCGCCCGCTCGCTCGTCGCCTCGATCCGGGAGTCGTTCGACTTCGACGAGATCGCCATCGTCCTCGGCGTGCTCGGCGACAAGGACGCGACGGGCATCGTCGACGTGCTGGCCGGTCTCGACGCGCAGTTCATCGTCACGAGCCCCGACTCCGACCGCGCCACCGCCGCCGACGGGCTCGCGGGCATCGTCGCCGCGAAGGTCGGCGCCGACCGCCTCACGGTGATCGAGCGACTCGACGACGCACTCGACGAAGCACGCGACTGGGCGACCGAGGGCGAGAAGCGCGCCGTCGTCGTCACCGGATCCGTCGTGCTCGTGGGCGACGCGATCCGCATCGCCGGCGACCGCGGTTGGAACGACCGATGAGCGGCCTGCCCATCGACCCCGAGGCGCGGGGCGACGGCGCCCACGGCGACGCCACGCCCGCCGAACCGGAGACGGATGCCGCGGCATCCGCCCCCCGTTCGGTTCGGGCCAGCCTCGCCTCGATCGTGCTCGGCTTCGAGCTGATCGTCGTGTTCCTCGCCGCACTCGTGATCTGGGGCCTGACCCCCGACGAGGGGAGCGCCTTCGGTCTCCCGCGCTGGGCGCCGCTCGTCGCCGGCGGGGTCGTCATCGTGCTCATGATCGCCACGATCGGCCTGCTGCGCCACCGCTGGGCCTACCTGCTCGGCTGGATCACGCAGGCGCTCATCCTCCTCGCCGGCTTCCTGAACCCCGGGATGTTCTTCATCGGAGCACTCTTCGGCGGCATCTGGGCCTACTGCATGATCGTCGGCGAACGCATCGACCGAGAGAAGGCGGCCGCAGTGGCCGCCTACCGAAAGGAACAGGAATGACCACCGCAATCGAAGAGACCCTCGTCCTCGTCAAGCCCGACGGCGTCGCCCGCAACCTGACCGGTGAGATCCTGCGCCGCATCGAGGCGAAGGGCTACTCGCTCGTCGACATCCGCCTCGTGCAGGCCGACCGCGAACTGCTCGCGAAGCACTACGCCGAGCACGAGGGCAAGCCGTTCTACGAGCCGCTCGTCGAGTTCATGGAGTCCGGCCCGGTCGTCGCGATCCGCGTCGCCGGCAACCGCGTGATCGAGGGCTTCCGCTCGCTCGCGGGCACCACCGACCCCACGACCGCCGCCCCCGGCACGATCCGCGGCGACTTCGGCCGCGACTGGGGCCTCAAGGTGCAGCAGAACCTCGTGCACGGCTCCGACTCGGTCGAGTCCGCCGATCGCGAGCTGGCACTCTGGTTCGCCTGACCCGCGATCTTCGCGGGCTCGAGACGCCCTGAACGACGGATGCCGCGTCGACGCACCTCGCGTCGACGCGGCATCCGTCGTTCGACTCAGCGCTCGGTGGTCGGCGCCGCGATGCTCAGCGCCAGAAGTTCTGCAGGTCGATGATGACGCGGGGGATGGCGTTCATCTGCGCCTGGGCGAGCAGGATCACGACGGCGTAGCAGACGACGGTGATCACGGGGATCCAGCCGTACCAGCCTGCGGCCAGCCGGCGGACGCGTTCCGACGCGAGAATATGACCCGAACGCAGGTTGTGCAGGGTCACGATCCAGAAGACCGGGATGGTCACGGCCCAGGTCAGCATGCACCAGGGGCAGAGCACGTCGAGCACGTAGATGCTCTGGAAGATCAGCCAGCCGACGAACACGAGGGCACCGGCCACACCGACGTTGAAGCCGATCCAGAACCAGCGGGAGAAGGTCGCCCCGGCGAGCAGCGCCACGCCGATCGTGATCACGACGGGCCAGGCCATCATGCCGACGAACGGATTCGGGAAGCCGAACACCGAGCCCTGCCACGATGCGAGGTTCGTGCTGCAGCCCACGAGCACGCCGACATTGCAGTTCGGGATGTGGGTCGGATCGGCGAGCGTGAGCACCTTCTCGAGCGAGAGTTCCCACGCTGCGAGGAGCCCGAACGCTCCGAGGACGATGAGGCTGATGGCGAGCCCGATGGGCTTCGGGCGAGCGGGGGCATCCGACATGTCTCGATTCTGACATGGCCAATCGGACGGTTCGGCGCCGGTCGTGCGATAATCGAGGAAGTCGACCGGGCCCGGCCCGGAAACGGCGACAGACGAACTTCCCGGATGCCGCGCATCCGAATGAGCGGTGAGACGCACCGCAAGACGTGGCGACAAGGCAAACCTGCCGGTCGCCGGTGACGAGAATTGACGGTTCGGCGTACGCCGCCGAACCGCACGAGAGTACGGAAGGGATGGCGCGGCCGTCCCGACCGAAGTAGGAGTGCACCAGAGATGGTGGAAGGCAACGAGCACCAGACCAACCGACCCGATCCGAAGGGCGCGCCCAAGCGGCGCGGCGGACTGTTCGGCGGACGACGCGGTCGTGGCCGCGCCGCGCAGCCGGCCGTCGACGAGCAGGTCGCACCCCCCGAGGTCGACGCGGTCGTGACGCCGGCCGACGAGACGGCGGAGGTGCCGGCGCCCGTCTCCGCCTCCGCGCATCACGCGGGCCGCCACGTGGCGTCGCCCGCCGACGCGGATGCCGACGCGGTCGCCCTCGACGACGATGCCGAGACGGCACCGGTCGATTCCGAGACGACGGCCGCGGCCGGCGAGGCGGATTCCGCTCCCGCGGTCTCGCCGATTCCGTCGAACCTCACCACGACGTCGCTGATCTTCCACGCGCCGCCCGTGCTCGTGACGGCCGACCGGCCCGAGCGGCCGGAACGGGACCGCCCCGATCGCGGCGAGCGTCCCGATCGCGGCGAGCTCCCGGGCGCCGACCGCGACGACGAGGGATCGAGCGTTCGCCGCCGCACGCGTCGTCGTACCGGCGAGGAGCCGCGTTCGACCGGCGACCAGCCGGCGAACACGGTCGTCAAGGTGCGCACGCCCCGCGAGCCCGAGCTCATCACCGAGCCCCAGCGCGTCAAGGGCTCGACCCGGCTCGAGGCGAAGAAGCAGCGCCGCCGCGACGGTCGCGACGCCGGTCGCCGCCGCACGATCATCACCGAGTCCGAGTTCCTCGCCCGCCGCGAGTCCGTCGACCGCTCGATGATCGTCCGCGAGAAGAGCGGCCGCATCCAGATCGGCGTGCTCGAAGACGGCGTGCTCGTCGAGCACTACGTCGCGCGCAATCAGGACGCCTCGCTCATCGGCAACGTCTACCTCGGCCGCGTGCAGAACGTGCTGCCGAGCATGGAGGCCGCGTTCGTCGACATCGGCCGTGGCCGCAACGCCGTGCTCTACTCGGGCGAGGTCGACTGGGACGCCGCCGCCGAGAACGGCGAGAAGAACCAGCCGCGCCGCATCGAACTCGCGCTGAAGCCTGGCGACCGCGTGCTCGTGCAGGTCACGAAGGATCCCGTGGGCCACAAGGGCGCACGACTGACGAGCCAGATCTCGCTGCCCGGCCGCTACCTCGTGTACGTGCCGAACGGCTCGATGAACGGCATCAGCCGCAAGCTGCCCGACACCGAGCGCGCTCGCCTCAAGAAGATCCTCAAGGAGGTGCTGCCCGAGAACCAGGGCGTGATCGTGCGCACCGCCGCCGAGGGCGCCACCGAGGAGCAGCTCACCCTCGACGTCAACCGCCTGCTCGCGCAGTGGGCCGACATCTCGACGCAGCTCGAGAAGGCCCAGGCGCCGTCGCTGCTGCACTCCGAGCCCGACCTGCTCATCAAGATCGTCCGCGACGTCTTCAACGAGGACTTCCAGAAGATGATCATCGAGGGCGATGAGGCGCGCGGCACGATCGAGCGCTACCTCCGCGCCGTCGCACCCGACCTGCTCGAGCGCGTCGAGGCCTACGAGGGCGACCGCGACTCGTTCGACTCGTTCCGCATCAGCGAGCAGATCGAGAAGGCGCTCGACCGCAAGGTCTGGCTGCCCTCGGGCGGCTCGCTCGTCATCGACCGCACCGAGGCGATGACGGTCGTCGACGTCAACACGGGCAAGTTCGTCGGCTCCGGCGGAAACCTCGAAGAGACCGTCACGAAGAACAACCTCGAGGCGGCCGAGGAGATCGTGCGCCAGCTGCGTCTGCGCGACATCGGCGGCATCATCGTCGTCGACTTCATCGACATGGTGCTCGAGTCCAACCGCGACCTCGTGCTCCGCCGTCTCATCGAGTGCCTCTCGCGCGACCGCACGAAGCACCAGGTGGCCGAGGTCACCTCGCTCGGCCTCGTGCAGATGACGCGCAAGAAGTTGGGCCTCGGCCTGCTCGAGACCTTCAGCGAGCCGTGCGAGGTCTGCGCGGGTCGCGGCATCGTCGTGCACCACGAGCCGATCTTCAAGCACCGCGGCACGGGCGCTCCCCAGCAACAGCAGCAGACCGATCGCCGTCGCGGCGGACGCGGCGGCACGCCGAACTCCGGCGGCGGCAACTCGGGTGGCAACGGCGGGGGCGGCAACGGCGGCGGAAGCAGTCAGCACGCCGCGCCGTCCGAGCCGAAGGCCCACACCGGAACGCACGCGATCACCGAAGACGTCAAGCACGCCCTCGCGCAGATCGCCGCATCGACGATCCCGCACGCCGAGCACCACGAGGGCGGCGCGCCCATCGCCACGGGCGAGGCCGCATCCGGCGCAGCGCCGTCGGCCGAGGCCGCCGGCGAGGAGTCGGCCAACGGCACCCGGCAGGGTCGACGCCGTGGTCGCGGTCGGCGCGCGTCGCGCGAGCAGACCACGGCCGGGGCATCCGAGACCGTGAACGCATCGCCTGGTTCCGACGACACGACGGCACCGGATGCCGCGGCCGACGAGGCGGCCCCCGCGACGGACGCAGCCGAACCGGCCGAGGTCGTCGTCGAGGCCGCCGAGCCGACGCCCGCCGTCGCGATCCTCGACCTCCCGGTCGTCGCCGCACCGCGCACCCGGCCCGAGCCCGCCGCTGCCACGGCGGAACTCCTCGACTCGGTGCTCGACGCGCTCCCCGCGCCGAAGAAGGCCGGCGAGGGCCGCTCGCGCAGCCGCCGCGTCTCGACCGCCGCGCTGTCTCCCGCGGGCGGGGCGCCGGTCATCACGCGCGCCGACGGCACCGAGGCGAACCCCGCCGACGGCGAGGCACCCGAGGCCGGCTGATCCCGTTCGAACCCGACGGGGCCCTGATCGACGTCAGTCGGTCGGGGCCTCGCGGCGTTCCCGGAGTGCACGACGCTCGCGGGGGAGCACTCGCAATCCGCTCGCCGCGAGCCGCCGCACGAGCTCGCGGGGCGGCACGGGCACCGCGCCGGCGGCGACGAGCTCCTCGTAGCGCTCGACCGGCACGTCGTAGTGGTCGAGGTCGAAGGCCCGCGACGGGAGCCCGGCCGCATCTGCGAAGGCTCGCAGCTCGGCGATCGACTCGTCGCTCACGAGGTGCGCCCACACCGTGCCGTGCTTCGGCCAGAGCGGCGTGTCGATGAGCACGGTCATGCACTCGATCCTAGGCGCGGCGTGCGCGACGCGCCGGTGGCCGCTCGTTTGACCGAGTCGCATACATCCGGTAAACTCGACCGTTGGTGCCGCCGCTTATCACGGCGTGCCCCCATCGCAGTTCGACTGCAACGTTTTCTGGCTTGGCCCTCCTTCCCATTGGGGTCCCGCGCAGTGACACCCCATCAGACAGTCGGAACCCTCAGCGGTTCCCCAGAGATAGGTACGAGTAGTGGTTTACGCAGTAGTGCGCGCCGGCGGTCGGCAGGAGAAGGTCGAAGTTGGCACCATCGTGACGATGGACCGCATCAAGGCTGACAAGGACGGCAACGTCCAGCTCGCCGCGGTGCTCCTCGTCGACGGCGAGAACATCACCTCCGACGCCAAGTCGCTTGCCAAGGTCACCGTCACGGCCGAGGTTCTCAACGACCTCCGCGGCCCGAAGATCGTGATCCAGAAGTTCAAGAACAAGACCGGCTACAAGAAGCGCCAGGGCCACCGTCAGGAGCTCACGCGCGTCAAGGTCACCGGCATCAAGTAGCAGCAGCGGCTCGCAAGGAGAATCAGACATGGCACACAAAAAGGGAGCGAGCTCCACTCGCAACGGTCGTGACTCGAACGCACAGCGCCTCGGCGTGAAGCGCTTCGGTGGCCAGGTCGTCAGCGCGGGCGAGATCCTCGTCCGCCAGCGCGGCACCCACTTCCACCCGGGTGCGGGTGTCGGTCGCGGTGGCGACGACACGCTGTTCGCGCTCGAGGCAGGCTCGGTGCAGTTCGGCACCAAGGGCGGCCGCAAGGTGGTCAACATCGTGGCGGCCGGCGAATAGTCGACCGACAGGTTTTCGTGAGGGCGGGCTTCGGCTCGCCCTCACGTGTTTACAGAGAAAGGCACGTCGCATGGTCAGCTTCGTCGATGAGGTGACGCTGTTCGTGCGCGCCGGACATGGCGGCAACGGATGCGTCTCGGTTCGCCGAGAGAAGTTCAAGCCGCTCGCAGGTCCCGATGGCGGCAACGGCGGCGGTGGCGGCGACATCACGCTCGTGGCCGACCCGCAGGTCACCACCCTGCTCGCTTACCACGGTCGCCCGCACCGCTCCAGCGGCAACGGCCAGCCCGGCATGGGCGACCACCGGGCCGGCGCCGCAGGCGAGCCCCTCGACCTCCCCGTGCCGGTCGGCACGGTCGTGAAGGACGCCGACGGCACCGAGCTCATCGACCTCTCCGCCCCGGGCATGCGCTTCGTCGTCGCCCCCGGCGGCCAGGGCGGGCTCGGCAACGCCTCGTTGGCCACCAACAAGCGCAAGGCCCCCGGCTTCGCGCTGCTCGGCACCCTCGGCTACGAGGGCGAGGTCAAGCTCGAGCTCAAGAGCATCGCGGATGTCGCACTCGTCGGGTACCCGTCGGCCGGCAAGTCCAGCCTCATCGCCGCCATGTCGGCGGCGCGTCCGAAGATCGCCGACTACCCGTTCACGACCCTGCACCCGAACCTGGGTGTCGTCGAGGCCGGCGACCACCGCTTCACGGTCGCCGACGTGCCCGGACTCATCGAGGGCGCGAGCGAGGGCAAGGGGCTCGGACTCGAGTTCCTGCGTCACGTCGAGCGCTGCTCGGCCCTGCTGCACGTCATCGACTGCGCCACGCTCGAGCCCGGCCGCGACCCCCTCAGCGACCTCGACGTCATCCTCGCCGAGCTCGCCGCCTACCCGGTGCCCGAGGGCCAGACGCCGCTCCTCGAGCGTCCGCAGCTCGTCGCGCTCAACAAGATCGACGTGCCCGAGGCACGCGACCTCGCCGAGCTCGTCAAGCCCGAGTTCGAGGCGCGCGGCTTCACGGTCTTCGAGATCTCGACCGTCAGCCACGAAGGGCTCCGCCAGCTCGGCTTCGCCCTGGGCGCGCTCGTCGAAGAGGAACGCAAGGCTGCGGCCGCGGCCCTCGTCGAGGCTCCGCGCATCGTGATCCGGCCGAAGGCCGTCAACGAGGTCGACTACGTCGTCAAGCCCGAGGGCGGCAGCTACGGCACGATCTACCGTGTGCTCGGCGGCAAGCCCGAACGCTGGGTGCAGCAGACCGACTTCACGAACGACGAGGCCGTCGGCTTCCTGGCCGACCGCCTGGCGCGCCTCGGCGTCGAAGACGCCCTCGTGCGTGCGGGCGCCGTCGCAGGCTCGACCGTCGTGATCGGCCCCGGCACGGGCGTCGTCTTCGACTGGGAGCCCACGCTCACCTCGACGGCCGAACTCATCACGGCGCCGCGCGGCACCGACGTGCGTCTCGACGAGAACCGTCGTGCGACGCGCGCCGAGCGCCGCAGCGACTACCACGACCGCATGGACGCCAAGGCCGAGGCCCGCGCCGAGCTCGACCGCGAGCGCGAAGCCGGGCTCTGGGGCGGCGACTCCGATGCGGACGAGCCCGTCGAGCCGGTCGAGACGTCGGCGGCGGCCGGCGCGTCGGAGGCGGAGGACGACCGGTGACGCTGCGCGGGCGCGCCGACATCCCGTCGGCGCAGCGCATCGTCGTCAAGGTCGGCTCGTCGTCGATCAGCGGTGAGAACGCCGGACAGATCGCGCCGCTCGTCGAGGCGCTCGCCTCCGCGCACGAACGCGGCACCGAGGTGGTGCTCGTCTCGTCGGGTGCGATCGCCACGGGAATGCCCTACCTGAAGCTCGACGAACGGCCGACCGATCTCGCGACGCAGCAGGCCGCGGCATCCGTCGGTCAGAACCTGCTCGTCGTGCGCTATCAAGACGCGCTCGACCGGTTCGGCATCATCGCCGGTCAGGTGCTGCTCACCGCGGGCGACCTCGAGAACTCGACGCCGCGCTCGAACGCGCAGCGGGCGATGGATCGCCTCCTCGCGCTGCGCATCCTGCCGATCGTGAACGAGAACGACACCGTCGCGACGCACGAGATCCGGTTCGGCGACAACGACCGCCTCGCCGCCCTCGTCGCGGAGCTGATCGGCGCCGACCTGCTCGTGCTGCTGTCCGACGTCGATGCGCTCTACACGAAGCCCCCGCACCTCGACGGCGCCGAGCGCATCGAGCACGTGCCGTTCGGCGACGACCTCGCGGGCATCGAGATCGGATCGATCGGGCGTGCGGGCGTCGGCACCGGGGGAGCGGAGACGAAGGTCTCGGCGGCCCGCATCGCCGCCGGTTCGGGTGCGGCCGTGCTCATCACGGCGACCCCGCTCGTCGCCGAAGCCCTCGCCGGCGCGCACGTCGGCACCTGGTTCGACGCCGCCCCCGAACGTCACACGACCGACGAGGCGGCACCGCTCACCTAGGCTGATGCCATGGAGCAGCCCGACCTCGACACGTCCGTGCTCGACACCCGGCTCGCCGCCGCGAAAGAGGCGTCGTACCGCCTCGCCCGCGCGACGACCGCCGAGAAGGACGCCGCGCTCGAGCGCATCGCATCCGACCTCCGTGCCCGCGCGGCCGAGGTGATCGCGGCGAACGCGCTCGATCTCGAGGCGGGGCGCGCAGCCGACATCGGCACCGGACTCCTCGACCGACTCGCGCTCGACGAGCAGCGCATCGACGCCCTCGCCGACGCCGTGCTCGACGTCATCGGGCTCACCGATCCCGTCGGCGAGACCCTCACCGGCCGCACCCTGCCGAGCGGAGTCCGCATCGATCAGGTGCGCGTGCCGCTCGGCGTGGTCGGCGCGATCTACGAGGCGCGGCCCAACGTCACGATCGACATCGCCGTGCTGGCCCTGAAGAGCGGCAACGCCGTGGTGCTGCGCGGAGGCACGGCGGCCGAGCAGACCAACCGGGTGCTCGTCGACGTGCTCCGCGGCGCACTCGACGCCGTCGGCCTGCCGGCCGAGGCCGTGCAGACGGTCGACGACTTCGGACGTGCCGGGGCGCGTCATCTCATGCAGGCGCGCGGCTATGTCGACGTCCTGATCCCACGGGGGAGCGCCGGCCTCATCCGAGCCGTCGTCGACGAGGCGCGCGTGCCCGTCATCGAGACCGGCGCAGGCGTCGTGCACATGTTCCTCGACGCCTCGGCGCCCGAGCACTGGGCGATCGAGCTCGTCCACAACGCCAAGGTGCAGCGGCCGAGCGTCTGCAATGCCCTCGAGACCCTCCTCGTCCATCAGGATGCCGCGGAGCGCCTGCTTCCCGCGGTGCTCGACCGCCTGACCGATGCCGGCGTCACGATCCACGCCGACGAGCGCGTGCGCGCCATCCGGCCCGATGCCCTGCCCGTCACCGACGAGGACTTCGCGACCGAGCACATGAGCCTCGACATCTCGGTCGCCGTCGTGGACTCCCTCGACGACGCACTCGAGCACATCCGGCGCTTCTCGACGAAGCACACCGAGTCGATCGTGACGAACGACCTGGCCAACGCCGAACGGTTCCTCAACGAAGTCGACTCGGCGGCCGTCATGGTGAACGCCTCGACCAGGTTCACCGACGGCGCGGAGTTCGGCTTCGGGGCCGAGGTCGGCATCTCCACGCAGAAGCTGCACGCCCGCGGGCCCATGGGCCTTCCCGAACTCACGAGCACCAAGTGGATCGTGCGCGGCGCGGGTCACGTGCGCGCCTAGCCGCGTGACCACGTCGACGCGACCTCGCTAGACTGTCACGAGCAACACAGCAGGCTTCGAAAGGAACACGAATGAGCTTCACGAGCACGGCACTGACCGGCATCCTCACGTCGGAGTCGGTGCACGCGGTCGAACTGCCGATGGCGACGTGGGCCTACGGGCTCGTGGCCCTCATCATCTTCGCGCTGCTCGCATTCGTGACGGCCTCCTACCGCGATGTCGCCAACCGCCACCGCGCGAAGGCCGAGGCCTACGCCGCCCGCCACGGCGGCGACGAGCACGGCGGACACTGAGCGAGGGTTCGCGCACCGTGACCGGAGGCGAGCAGCGTCGACCGCGGGTCGGCGTGATGGGCGGAACGTTCGACCCCATCCATCACGGTCACCTCGTCGCGGCGAGCGAGGTCGCGCAATCGCTCGACCTCGATGAGGTCGTGTTCGTGCCGACCGGTCAGCCGAGCTACAAGTCGAACGTCACGCAGGCCGAGCACCGCTACCTCATGACCGTCATCGCGACGGCGTCGAACCCGAGGTTCACGGTGAGCCGCGTCGACATCGACCGCGCGAAGCCGACCTTCACGATCGACACGCTGCGCGATCTCCGTCGCGAGCGCGGCGACGCCGATCTCTTCTTCATCACGGGAGCCGATGCGATCGCGCAGATCCTCTCCTGGAAGGATGTCGCGGAGCTCTGGGACCTCGCCCACTTCGTGGCTGTGAGTCGGCCGGGACATGTCCTCTCCGTTCGCGGATTGCCGGAGCAAGACGTAAGCTTGCTCGAAGTCCCGGCACTGGCGATCTCGTCGACCGACTGCCGGGAAAGGGTGCGCCGGGGTTTCCCGGTGTGGTACTTGGTGCCCGATGGGGTCGTCCAGTACATCTCCAAGCACCATCTCTATCGGAGTGTCGCATGACGTCGTCGCAGGAACCGCAGCTGACGCGCCGCGAAATGCGCGAGCGCGAACGTCTGCAAGAGCAGGTCGCTGCTTCGCCGACCCCGATTCCCGCGCAGCAGGCTCCTCAGCAGCCGCCCGCACCGGCAGCACCTGCCGCCCCGATCCAGTCGCCCGCACCGCAGCCCGTTCCCGCGTACGGCGGCCCGACCCAGGCCGCAGGCGCAGCGCAACCCGCGCCGGGCGCCCCGTACGGGTCGACTCAGCAGCCGGCGCCCGTCTTCCCGACCGCGGCCCCGCTGCCCGCTCCCGTGTCCTCGGCGTTCGCGCCGACGCCCGCGGTGGCGCCGGTGCCCCCGGTCCAGGCCGCCCCCGTGCAGGCCACCCCCGTGCAGCCCGCTCCGACGCAGGCTCCGATGCCGTCGTCCGAGGCCGCCGCGCCGGCTCCCCGACAGTCGTCGACCCCCGAGCGCACGCTCACGAGACGCGAGCTCCGGGCCCTGCTCGACGGCGACGCCGGCACCGACGGCGAGGAGTTCGACGACCTCGATCACGAGATCGCGGGCGCCTCGGCCATGGACGCACCGCGCCCGCCGGCAGCCATCCCGCCGTCGGCCGCGCAGAGCGCCCCGCCGGCGTCCTCGCCTCATCAGCCCCAGCCGACGGCGCTCAACGAACAGCCCGTCGTCGCCCCGAAGCCCGTCGGTCATTGGACCGCGCAGCTCGACGCACCCGTCGAATCGGCCCAGCCGTACGACCAGATGCTCTCGCGCGGAGGTGTCGGGCGCGGTGTGCCGACCACCACGAACGCGCTCATCCTGCCGTCGCTTCCCGATCACGCCGGCATCCCGGCGCCGATCACGAACAACGGCAACGGCGAGGTCATCGTGACCGGCTCGATCGACCTGCCGCGCAGTTACGGCGCGACCGGGGTGCACCCGAGCCAGATCGACTCGTCCGACGTCGATCACCTCTTCGACCAGGTCGAAGACGGCGCCGGCATCGGCGCACCGGTCGCGGCGACACGCGCGATCAGCACGCAGAGCGCGAGCAAGGCCGTCGTCGCCCCGCCGTCGAAAGAGGGCATGAACGTGCCGCTCGTGCTCGCGGTGACCGCTGGCGTCCTGGCCCTCGGCGTCGTCGGCACCCTCGTCATCGGCGCCCTCACCGGCCTCTTCTGATTTCGAATCGCACCACAACCGGAAATGAGCGTATGACCGCAACCGACCAGGCTCTCGACGCCCTCGCCCGCGCGGCTCGCGCGGCGGACTCAAAGGGCGGCGACGACCTCGTCGCGCTCGACGTGTCCGGCCCGCTGCCGTTCACCGACGTGTTCCTCCTCGTGAGCGGCAACTCCGAGCGCAACGTGATCGCCATCGCCGACGAGATCGAGGACACCCTCCGCGAGGCCGGCATCTCGACGCTCCGCCGCGAGGGGCACAGCACCGGGCGGTGGATCCTGCTCGACTTCGGCGACCTCGTCGTGCACGTCTTCCACCCCGAAGACCGCCTGTACTACGGGCTCGAGCGCCTCTGGCTGGACTGCCCGGCAGTGCCCGTGGCGCCCCTCCTGGCAGGCTGAACGGAGCCCACACCGGCCGAGCATCCCTCAATTTCATTTGTGGCGCGAGGCTGGTGTAAGCTCAAACCATCGCCTGAAGCGCGGTGAGAAATCACTGAGACAAGGCGAGAACGGGTCTGTGGCGCAGCTGGTAGCGCACCTGCATGGCATGCAGGGGGTCAGGGGTTCGAGTCCCCTCAGATCCACCGAAAGCCCCGGTGAACGCAAGTTCACCGGGGCTTTTCCGTACCCTCCGCGACTGGCCTCCCTTCGTTGCGGCCGCGCCGATCGGTCGGGCATTCCGCGGCGGCTCCGGGCATCCGGCCTGTCGCATCGTGATCGCCGTGGGACAGAATTGCGGTCAGGTGCGCGACGGGCGCATCGCACCGCATCGACGCTCCAGGAGGCATGGTGGCGCACGCTCGCACCGAACGCGGACTCGATCGGCTCGTGAACTTCTCCGATGCCGCGGTCGCGATCGCGATCACGCTGCTGATCCTGCCGCTCGTCGACCTGGCCGGCGACCTCGACGGCGTCGACTTCGCCGAGTTCGCCCGTGCGCACTTCGGGGCGTTCATCGCCTTCGTCGTCACGTTCGCCGTGATCGGGCGCTTCTGGGTGATCCACCATGGGGTCTTCGAGTCGGTCCGCGACTACTCGCCGCGCCTCATCTGGGCCAACATGCTCTGGCTCGCGAGCATCGTCTTCCTCCCGTTCGCCGCGAACGCCGTCTCGAGCATCGACACCGCCAACGGCAGCTTCGACGCCGTCTACATCGGCACCATGCTCGTGACCACGACGGCGATGCTGCTCATCGAGCTCGAGTTGCTGCGGCATCCGGAACTCGTCGAACCCGGCACGTCGTTCGACCTCGGCCGCACCGTCTCCGTGCTGATCGTGCTCGTGATCGCCGGGGTGCTCGCGTTCCTGTTCCCGGCGATCGGCATGCTGTGGGTGCTGCTCCTCTTCGCCGCACCGCTCGTGACCGCCGTGCTGCGGTTCCTGCCCGCATTCCGCCGAACGTCGTGACCCGGCCCGCCCGCGGCATCCGTTCGCATCGATGCGGATGACGGATGCCGCCGCCCGGCGCGGTTCCTTGACCCCCATCGGGGTGCGGCCCACAATTGGGTGTCGGACAACGATCAGGTGTCCGGCAACAGGGGAGCAGGGGAGAGCATGAGCGACGCGAACACTCGTCCGGTCTACGGCCAGCAGGATCCGCTCGGCGGGAGCATCCCCGACGAGGTCGAGTCGGGCGCACCCGACGACGTCGAGGAGCCGGCCGCAGTCCCGGCCGACCCCGAGCGTCGATCGTGGAGCCGCGACCTGCGGTTCATGCTCGTCGTGCTGGCCGCGATCGCGGCCCTGTTCCTGGCGTTCGCGCTGCTGATCGCCTTCAGCCCGACCGGCGCGGCGATCAGCGCCCTGGCGGTCATCGCCGCTCCGATCGCGACCATGGTCGCCGCGTACTACGGCATCTCCCTCGCGCTGCGTCAGGTGGCCGACGCCCGCAACGCCGCCGTCACCGCCGAGGCCCGTGCCCGAGCCGCCGAGGCGAGCGCGCACGAGTCCGATGCGTGGGCCGCGCAGATGGAATCCGGGCTCCGGGTCGCGGTGTCGAAGCTCAAGGGCGCCGGCGTCAGCACGAGCGACGTCGAGCGCGCCGCCGGCACGCCCGACGAGTTCTTCTGATCGTCCTGATCCTCCGCCCGACTCAGGGCGGCTGAGCCCGACGATCGGGCCCGGCCGTCGAGCGCGCCGCGCTGGGCGAGCGCCACGACCTGCGCTACGGCCGCCAGATGTCGAGCGACTGCGCCGGAGGACGGCCGTCGAACTCGGCGAGGATCAGGTGCGACCTGGTCGAGAGCACACCGGGCATCACGTGGATGTCGCGGAGGATCGCCTGGCTCAGCTGCTCGTGATCGGGCGCGCTGACCGTCAGCATCAGGTCGATGTCGCCCGAGACGGCCTGCACCTTCTCGACGAACGGCAGTTCGGCGAGGCGGGCGGCGACGGCCTCCCAGCCGCTGTCGGGGGAGATGCGCACGACGACGAGCGCCGAGATGCGAAGCCCGATGGACGTGCGATCGATCTTCGCGCCGAACCCGGTGATGACGCCTCTCTCGACGAGGTGCTGCACGCGATTGTGCGCGGCCGTGCGGGAGATGTGCACGCGCTCGGCCAGGGTGCGCACCGAGAGACGGCCGTCACGGCTGAGCTCCGCGACGATCCGGCGATCGATGTTGTCGATCGCCTCGCCATGGTGTGCCGCATGCTCGGTCATCATCGTCCTCGGTGCACACGCTCAGCGTACCGGCGACGGGCCCGATGGAGCGAGACCCGCATCGGGGCATGCCGGACGATCCGCGGCAACCACGGCCAGACGGCGGCCACCGCGGCGAGCCACGCCTGCGCGACGCGTCGTGCTCGCGGAGTCCACCGGAATCCGTAGGCATCCCTCAGCGCCGGCGGCAGCAGCTCCGCGGTGACCAGGCGAACGGGCGGCAGCAGGAACGAGAGCCCCCGCAGCGCGTCGGATGTCGAGAGCAGCGTCCGCGCGACATGGCGCGCCTCGTCGGTGACCCGCAGCGTGCCGAGGCGCGCGTTCCACCAGGCGTCGAACTCCTGCCGGGTATCGGGCCACCCCTCTCGGGAACCCTGCAGCCGGAACCCGAGCGGCGCGTACCCGCGGACGATCGCATCGGCATCCGTGGGCGGAAGCGGCCCGTAGACGCGCTCGTGGATGTCGAGGGCGACCGCGAGCAGCGTCGAGGCCACCCATCGCTGGGCGTCGGCGTCGAAGGCGCTGTACGCGGCATCCGTCGACTCGTCGGTCGCCCCGGGTCGGCTGCGAACCGGCGCATGTCGCGCATTCACCCTTCGCACGGCCGCGGCGGCGATCTCGTCGTCGCCGAACCCCACGGCGTAGACGTAGTCGAGCGTGCCGATGAGCCGGTCGAGCGGTCTCGAGGCGAAGTCGCTGTGCCTCGCGACACCGCGCGCGACCCGGGGGTCGGCCAACTGCAGGAGGATCGCCGCGGCGCCGCCGAGCAGGAGCACGGCCTCCGCACCGTGTCTGCGGAAGACCGCGTGATCGTCGTGCTCGGCGTCAGCGGGCTCCATACCCCATCAGTACCAGTTCACGGCCTCGGAATGCGCCCAGGCGGCGCACGGGCTGCCGTACCGCGACGAGATGTACGAGAGTCCCCACTCGATCTGGGTGTTCGCATTCGTGCGCCAGTCGGCGCCGGCGGCGGCCATCTTGCTGCCGGGCAGCGACTGCGGAATTCCGTATGCGCCGCTCGAGGCGTTGTAGGCGTCGGCGCGCCAACTCGATTCGCGCATCCACAGCAGGTACAGGCACTGGTACTGGGCGTCGCTCCAGCCGTATCGGGCGACGGCCGCGGCCGCGTAGTTCTGTGCCGCAGTGCGGTCGACGACCACGCCGGGCGGGGGAGCGGCGGTGAGCCCGCCCGCAGCCTCGGCTGCGGCAGCGGCGGCCGCTTCGGCTGCGGCCTCGCGCGCCGCCCGCTCGCGCGCTTCCTGCTCGCCGATGCGGTACTGGCGCTCGACCTCCACGGAGCGATCGCGCAGGCTCGCGAGCTGGGCGTAGAGCGTGTCGAGGGCGGCCTGCTGCTCGACGACGCGCTCCTGCGCCGCCTCGTGCGCCGCCTCTGCCGCCTCGGCCGCCTCGACGGCTGCCGCAGCGAGCCGGGTGCGTTCGGCCTCGGCGCGGTCGGCCTGATCGCGAACGGCGGCCGCGTCAGCTTCAGCAGCCTGCGCACGCGATGCGACCCCGCCGATCACGGTCGTGAGCTGGGCCGCGCGCGAGAGGCCCATCAGCAGTCGCGTCGACGCGTCTCCGTCGAGCAGGAGCCGCAGGCCGACATCCGCTCCGCCGGTGCGGGCCAGGACGGCGCCCGCCCGCCCGAGGGCGGCGGTCGCGGCCTCGGCCTCGGCCTCGGCCGCCGCGGCCTGTTCCGCGAGCGTCGACGCCCGCGCCGCGGCATCCGCCCTCGCCTGCTCGGCGATCGCCGACTCCGCCGCCGCAGCGACCGCGGCGTCTCCGAGCCGACCGGACTCGGCTTCGAGCTGGTCGACGAAGGCGGTGATGCGGGTCGCCTCGGCCTCGCTCGCGCCGACCTGCGCCTTCGCAGCCTCGACCTCGTCCCACGTCGGATAGTCCTCGGCGCTCGCGCTCGTGGCCGGCGCGAGCAGCAGGGCGCCGACGAGCGCCACGATCACGGAACCCCTGACAACGCGCACGAACACCCCCTTCGAGCCCGGTGAGTCTACCCAGCGGTCGCGCGGTCGGCGGGTGGACACGCAGCGTAGACTCGGTCGGATGCGCACCCGGCTCATCCTCGGCACCGCGGCGGTGCTCGCGATCTCGCTCCTCTCCGGATGCTCAGGCGCGGCGCCCGCGGCCGAATCGACCCCGACGTCGACCCCGAGCCCGTCGGCGACACCCACACCGACGCCCGTCGATCCGATCGCCGCCTTCGTCGAATCGCGGATGTCGCAGATGGCCGTCGAGCAGAAGGCCGCCGCGCTGCTCATGCTGCACGCGCCGGGCGTCGACCCGGCCCCGCTCCGCGCCTACGTCGACCAGGGCGCATCCGGCCTCATCCTCATGGGCGACAACGTGCCGGCCACGCCCGAGGAGCTCTCCGCGCTCGTCGCCGGCGCCCAGGTCGATGCCGAGTTGCCGGCACTCGTCGCGATCGACGAGGAGGGCGGCGACGTGCAGCGTCTCCCGTGGGACGCCGCGCCCGGCGCCGAGACGTTGCGGGCCGAGCCGGCGGCCGCCACGACCGACGCCTTCGCGGCGCGCGCGGCCACCCTCGAGGCATCCGGCGTGAACCTGAACTTCGGCATCGTGGCGGATGTCACCGACGACCCCGACTCGTTCATCGCGTCGCGCGTGCTCGGCACCGACCCGGCTGCT
This sequence comes from Agromyces allii, assembly GCF_009749385.1. Taxonomy (GTDB): domain Bacteria; phylum Actinomycetota; class Actinomycetes; order Actinomycetales; family Microbacteriaceae; genus Agromyces; species Agromyces allii. Next base: position 278,389 of record NZ_WBIN01000002.1, read on the forward strand.
GCCGGGGAGCGGGTCGCCGCGGCTGTCGACGGCGAGCACGGCACCGTGTACAGCACGCTGAAGCACTTCCCCGGACACGGCGCCGCGCCCGGCGACTCGCACTCGAGCGTGCCGAGCGCGCCCCTGACCCTCGACGAGTGGCGGGCGGGCCCGGCGATCCCGTTCCGGAGCGGCATCGACGCGGGCGCCGAACTCGTGATGACGGGACACCTCGCCTATCCGGCGGTCGACGCGCTTCCCGCGTCGCTCTCACCCGAATGGCACCGGATCCTGCGCGAGGATCTCGGCTTCGAGGGCGTCGTCGTGACCGACGACATGCTCATGCTGGCGGACAACGGGCTGCCCGAGTACGCCGACCCGAACGAGAACGCGGTGCGAGCGGTGGCATCGGGCGCGGACCTGCTGCTCTACGTGCTGCCGGCCGACCCCGCCGATGCCGGAATCTCGGTCGACGGGCTCGTGGGCGCGATCGCCGCGGCCGTGTCCTCGGGGCGCATTCCGCAGGCCCGACTCGACGATGCCGTCGAGCGCGTGCTCACGCTTCGACGCGAGCTCGTCGAAGAAAGTTCCTGAATCTCGGAATACCTCCGGATTTACATGCGTTCGCATTGATGTGGCGCGCATGCCACGTCGACATCGAATACGGAGAACCGCACATGACGAACACCGCCACCGGCATCGAGATCCCCGGCTACCGCACCGGCACCTGGATCATCGACCCCACCCACAGCGAGGTCGCCTTCAGCATCCGACACCTCATGATCAGCAAGGTCAAGGGCAAGTTCGAGCGCTTCGACGCAACCTTCGTGACCGCTGAGAACCCCCTCGACTCGACCGTCACGGCGACCGCCGAGGTCGCCTCGGTCAACACGAACGAGCCGAACCGCGACGCGCACCTGCGCACCGGCGACTTCTTCGAGGCCGAGACCCACCCGACGATCTCGTTCGTCTCGACCGGCGTTCGCCTCGAGGACGGCGACTTCAAGGTCGACGGCGATCTCACCATCCGCGGCATCACCAAGCCCGTCACCTTCGACTTCGAGTTCGGCGGCTTCGGCGGCGACCCCTACGGCAACTACAAGGCCGGCGCCGCAGCGAAGACCGTCATCAACCGCGAGGACTTCGGCCTGCACTACAACGCGGCCCTCGAGACCGGCGGCGTGCTGCTCGGCGACAAGGTCACCATCACGCTCGAACTGCAGGCGGCCCTGCAGCAGTAAGGCGCGCTGCGCCGTTCACGAGGGGTCGGATGCCGCGGGCATCCGGCCCTTCGTCATCCTCGGGCATGCAGGGCCGGCCGTCGGCGATGGCGCGTCAGCGGTCGGCCGCCGTGACCTCTCCGAGGCCGGTCGACCAGAACTCGGCCCAGCGCCTGAAGGCCGGCTCGAACTCGTCGAGGGGCGGAGCGCCGCCGAATCGGGTGACCTCGATCGCCGTCGACCCGCGTCGCTCGGGGGAGCGCCGCCACGTGCCGACGACCTCGCCGTCGGCCACGAGGATCGGCAGGAAGAGCCCGTTCTTGCCCGGGACGACGCGTGCAGCATCGTCGACCGAACACGACGCCGTGCGATCGCCGTAGCCGAGGAAGAACTCGTCGAACGGGGCGAGCACGTGCCGCGACGCACGCGCCGTCATCGAGGACGCAGCGTCGGCGTCGGCGGCCGCCAGCAACTCGTCGGTCACGGCGACGACCTGATCACCGGCGGCACCCACCGCGGCTCTGGCCTGCGTGAGCGTGAGGCCGGTCCACCACGCGAAGTCCCGCGCCGTGGCCGGGCCGTGTCCGCGTAGATAGCCCGTGAGCAGCCTCGCCAGCGTCTCGTCGGGGTCGGCGGGCTCGTCGGCCCGTGCAGGAGACCATTCGTCGAGCAGTGCGATCCGCTGCCTGGCCCTCGTGTCGACCGGCCCGCAGCAGAGCACGCCCTCGACGGCGAGGCGCCAGATCAGGTGGTAGCCGCGCTGACCGGCGATCGGGATGCCGGCGGCGCCCCATGCCGCCTGCAGCTCGTCGCGAGAGGCCGATCGGCCGCCCTCGAGCTCGTGGATCGTCACCGCTCGCGCGTGTGCGTGCACGTCGTCGTCGATGCCCTCGTCGCGATGGACCTTCGCCGCCCGCTGCATGAGCCGCGCCGCGGTCAGCCGCAGGATCGGCCGCAGCATGCCGGGATCGACGAAGTGCAGGGTGCCGCGCATCGGCCACGACCGCAGCAGCGTGCGGTCGTCGATCGCGGCGTCGATCGTCGCCTCGAGAGAACCGGGAACGCGGGCGCCGAGCACCCACTTCGCCGCAGCCAGGTCTTGCGCCTGCACGCACACCAGCCGCTCGACGGCGTCTCGCGGTGACGACAGCCCGCCGACGAGACCCTGGGCGGCGAGGCGTGCGGCCCTGAGCTCCACGATCGATGGGTCGGCCGCGGCATCCGTCGTCATGGTGCGAGTCTGGTGCATGTCGGGTGACCGGCGCATGCTGCGAGTCTGCCGCGCCCCGCCGACATCGGCGCGACGGTCGCCCCGTGAACGATAGACTGGGCGGCTGTGCCACGTCGGCACGATCCCACCCCACACCTGCCGGAGGCTCCCTGTGCTCGCCGTTCACGATCTCGAGATCCGCGTCGGCGCACGCGTCCTGATGGAGCACGTGAACTTCCGCGTCTCCGACGGCGACAAGATCGGCCTCGTCGGCCGCAACGGCGCCGGCAAGACGACGCTCACGAAGACGCTCGCCGGCGAGACGCTGCCGACCGACGGCCGCATCGACCGCTCCGGCGAGATCGGCTACCTTCCGCAGGACCCCCGCTCGGGCGACCCCGAGATGCTCGCCCGCACGCGCATCCTCGACGCGCGCGGGCTCGGTTCGATCGTGCTCGACATGCACCAGGCATCGATCGACATGGGCAGCGACGACCCCGTCATCGCCGAGAAGGCGATGAAGAAGTACGGCAACCTCACCGACCGCTTCAACGCGCTCGGCGGGTACGCAGCCGAGGCCGAGGCCGCGTCGATCGCCTCGAACCTGAACCTGCCCGATCGCATCCTCGACCAGCCGCTGAAGACCCTCTCCGGCGGGCAGCGCCGTCGCATCGAGCTTGCGCGCATCCTGTTCTCCGACGCTGGCACGATGATCCTCGACGAGCCCACGAACCACCTCGACGCCGACTCGGTCGTCTGGCTCCGAGAGTTCCTGAAGGGCTACAAGGGCGGCGTCATCGTCATCTCGCACGACGTCGTGCTCGTCGACGAGGTCGTCAACCGCGTGTTCTACCTCGACGCGAACCGTTCGGTCATCGACATCTACAACATGGGCTGGAAGCACTACCAGCGCCAGCGGGCCGCCGACGAGGAGCGCCGCAAGAAGGAGCGCGCCAACGCCGAGAAGAAGGCCGGCGTGCTGCAGATGCAGGCCGCCCGCTTCGGCGCGAAGGCCTCGAAGGCCGCGGCCGCGCACCAGATGGTCGCGCGCGCCGAGAAGCTGCTCGCGGGCCTCGACGAGGTGCGCGCCGTCGACCGGGTGGCCAAGCTCCGGTTCCCGACGCCCGCGCCCTGCGGCCGCACGCCCATCACCGCGAGCGACCTGTCGAAGAGCTACGGCTCGCTCGAGATCTTCACGGCCGTCGACCTCGCGATCGACCGCGGCTCGAAGGTCGTCATCATCGGGTTCAACGGTGCGGGCAAGACCACCCTGCTCCGCATCCTCGCGGGCGTCGACCAGCCCGACACGGGCACGGTCGAGGCCGGGCACGGCCTGCGAGTGGGCTATTACGCCCAGGAGCACGAGACCATCGACGTCAAGCGCAGCGTGCTCGAGAACATGGTGAGCTCGTCGCCGAACCTCACCGAGACCGAGGCGCGCAAGGTGCTCGGCTCGTTCCTCTTCACGGGCGACGACGTGCACAAGGCCGCCGGCGTGCTCTCGGGCGGCGAGAAGACGCGACTCGCCCTCGCGATGATCGTCGTCTCAGGCGCGAACGTCCTGCTCCTCGACGAGCCCACGAACAACCTCGACCCCGCCAGCCGCGCCGAGATCCTCGACGCGCTCGCGCACTACGAGGGCTCGGTCGTGCTCGTCTCGCACGACCCCGGCGCGGTCGAGGCGCTGAACCCCGAGCGCGTGCTCATCATGCCCGACGGCACCGAAGACCACTGGAGCGCCGACTACCAGGAGCTCATCGAGCTGGCTTAGCGCCGATCCAGCACGCCGTCCTCGAGATCGGCGTCGGAGTCGCGCCGCTGCGTGCGGTTCACCTGCCGCTGCACGGGGCGTCGACGGTCGGGCAGCACTCCGGATGCCTCGGCGATCGCCTTGCGTTCCCGGTTCGCCGCCCAGGCGAGGCCGATGAACCCCATGATCGCGAACACGAACCACTGCAACGCGTACGACAGGTGGGGGCCCTCGTCGCGGAGGGGTCGGGTCGCGGCGATCGGCGGCTCCGCGGCATCCGCCCCGGACTGGATCAACAGGCCGTATGCACCCGTGAAGGTCGGTTCGTCGAGCCTCCCGGCGAGTTCGTCGAGGTCGATCGTGGCGAACTCGTCGCCGGCGGAGGTGCGGCCGTTGATCTGACCTTCACCCGCCTTCAGGCGGGCCTCGACGTCGACGGGTCCGGCCGGGGGAGCGGCGTACTCGCTCGGCCGGCCGTCGGAGCCCTGCGCGACCCATCCGCGATCGACGACGAACACCGTTCCGTCGTCGAGCAGCATGGGCGTCAGCACCTCGAAGCCGGCGCCGCCCTGGCCGGGTCGGTTGCGCACGACGACCTCCTCGTCGAGGAGGTATTCGCCGGAAAGCGCGACGACCTGCCAGCGCTGGTCGACGTCGAAGCCGTCGAGCTCGGGCAGTGCGTCGGAGACGGGGATCGCCTGCGCGTCGTAGTTCGCGTCGATGCGGGCGATCTCGGCGCGGGCCTCCGCCCGGCGGGCGAACTGCCACATGCCGAGCGCGCAGCACACGAGCGCGAACACCACGACGATGGCGAGGTAGCCCGCCCAGCGTCGGGATCTCAGGAACGACCAGTCGTTCGCGAACGGGCGCCCGCTCACGAGTCGACCTCGGCCGCGTCGTCGAGGGATCCGGCGAACTCGGCGACACGCACCGGGAAGGAGCGGGCCTCGAGGAACCCGCGCAGGTACTCGACATGCTCCTCGCACGCGAGCCAGGTCTTCCAGCGGTCGCCGGTGTGGATGCGGGGGTTCTGCCAGTCGATGCGCCACGCGGCGGCCTCCTGGCAGCCGGCGCGCGAGCAGACCGCGCCGTCGGGCGCCAGGCCGCCGATCACGCGGCGTTCCGATCGTCGTCGTCGCGCGGCATCCGCTCGGATTCGCCGTTGCTCGCGTCGCCCGTCGTCGGGGGCGCACCCGCGCCCGTTGCCGACGCCTGACCCGCGACGGGCACGACGGTGCCGGGCCGCTCGACCGCACCCCCGAGACCGGAGCCGCCGACGTTCGCGATGACGACCGCGATGTACGGGAGCACGATCGCGCCCACGGCGCAGACCGCGAGCCACCACCCCTGCACGAAGAGCATCGCGAGGATGCAGAGCAGCCTGATCGCCATGGCGATCGAGTACTTGATCATGCGCGAACGCCGCTCCGCCTCGGGGGAGGGCGGCAGACTCGTGATCGATTGCTGCTTCATCAACGTCGTCGCAGTTCGGTGCGGCGCTCCTCTGCCTCAAGCCTACGTCTCCTGCGCCGCGGCGGCGTTCCCCGAGAGCCGTTCGGCACCGGCTCCGACCGAGCGGATGCCGCGGGCCGGCGCCGTGCGAACCCGGCGCGGCATGCCGGCCTCACTATGCTGAGACAGGCTCGTGTCGAGCCGAAGATCCCTCGTGAATGGAGTCACCGCATGACCACGCCCCGCACCGTCCTCGTCACCGGCGGAAACCGCGGCATCGGCTTCGCCATCGCCCGCGAGTTCGTCGCCCAGGGGCACCGCGTCGCCGTCACCGCCCGTTCGGGCGAGGGCCCCGAGGGAACGCTGACCGTGCGCGCCGACGTGACCGACGCCGCATCCGTCGACCGCGCCTTCGGCGAGATCGAGGCCGCGCTCGGCCCGGTCGAGGTGGTCGTCGCGAATGCCGGCATCACGCGCGACATGCTGCTGCTGCGCATGAGCGAAGAGGACTTCACGAGCGTCATCGACACGAACCTGACAGGCTCGTTCCGCGTGGTCAAGCGCGCATCGAAGGGCATGCTCAAGGCGCGCTTCGGTCGGGTCGTGTTCATCTCGAGCGTGGTCGGCCTCTACGGGTCGCCCGGCCAGATCAACTACTCCGCCTCGAAGGCGGCACTCGTCGGAATGGCCCGCTCGCTCACCCGAGAGCTGGGCGCCCGCAACATCACGGCGAACGTCGTCGCACCCGGCTTCATCGAGACCGACATGACCGACGAGCTGCCCGAGGCCCAGCAGGCCGAGTACAAGAAGAACATCCCGCTCGGCCGCTTCGCCTCGCCCGACGAGGTGGCGCGCGTCGTCGCGTGGCTCGCGGGCGACGACGCCGGCTACATCTCGGGTGCCGTCATCCCCGTCGACGGCGGTCTCGGCATGGGGCACTGACCGCAGCCCTGCTGCAACGGCGAAGGCCGCGGCGCACCGACCCGGTGCCCGCGGCCTTCGCCGTCTCACGAGTTCGCGATCTCAGCCGCGCAGGCCGAGCAGTGCGAGCGCCTGCGAGAGGTCGGGTGTCGTGATCGCGACATGCGCCTGGGCGCGCACGACGGGCTTCGCGCAGAACGCCACCCCGAGCCCGGCCTTCGCCAGCATGCGGAGGTCGTTCGCCCCGTCGCCGATGGCGACCGTGTACTTCAGGGGCACGGATGCCGCGGCCGCCCACTCCTCGAGCGCGACGGCCTTGGCCTCGGCGTCGACAATCGGGCCGTCGACCCGCCCGGTGAGCCGGCCGTTCTCGAGCTCGAGGCGGTTCGCGCGGCAGAAGTCGAGCCCGAGTCGCTCGGCGAGCGGATCGAGCAGCTCGTGGAACCCCCCGGAGACGACACCCACGACGCCGCCGGCGGCGTGCACGCCGTCGATGAGCTCCTGGACGCCGGGCGTCGGCGTCATGCGGGTGCGGGCGTACGCCAGGTCGTCTTCGCCGAGCCCCGCGAGCGTCGCGACGCGTTCGCGCAGGCTGGCGGCGAAGTCGAGCTCGCCGCGCATGGCTCGCTCGGTCACCTCGGCGACGAGCGGAAGGCTGCCGGCGGCCTCGGCGAGGAGCTCGATGGCCTCCTCGCGGATGAGCGTGGAGTCGGCGTCGAGCACGACGAGCGGGCCGCCGAAGCGGCCGGGTGCTGCTGCGTTCACGCGCCGGCCGCCCGGACCCGCGAGCCCTTGCCGACGACCGTGATGCCACTGTCGGTCACGATGAACCCGCGTGCGAGGTCTTCGGCGCGGTCGACCCCGATGCGGGCACCCGCCTCGACGACGACCTCCTTGTCGAGGATCGCGCGCTGCACGGTCGCACCGGCGTCGATGCGTGCGCGGTCGAACAGGATCGAGTCGGCGACATGCGCGCCCGAGCCCACGACCGCCCACGGGCCGAGCACGCTGCGCTCGACATGGGCGCCCGAGATCACGGAGCCGAGCGACACGATCGAGTCGATGACGGTGCCGAGCGTGCCGCGCGCGTCGCGCGTGAACTTCGCGGGCGGGGAGTTCAGCTGCTGGCTGAAGATCGGCCACTCGCGGTTGTAGAGGTTGAAGACGGGCATCACCGAGATGAGGTCCTGGTGCGCCTCGAAGAACGAGTCGATCGTTCCCACGTCGCGCCAGTAGTAGCGGTCGCGGTCGGTCGAACCGGGCACGTCGTTGCGGTTGAGGTCGTAGACGCCGGCCGCGCCCTGCGCCACGAACGCCGGGATGATGTCGCCGCCCATGTCGTGGCTCGAGTCGGTCAGCTCGCCGTCGCGGAGCACTGCGTCGATGAGCGCGTCGGCGTTGAACACGTAGTTGCCCATCGAGGCGAGCACCTCGCCGGGGGAGTCGGGCAGCCCCACGGGGTCGGACGGCTTCTCGAGGAACCGGTGGATGTGCTCGGGGTTGTTCGGGTCGACCTCGATGACGCCGAACTGGTCGGCGAGCGAGATGGGCTGGCGGATCGCGGCCACGGTCGCCGCCGCGCCCGACGCGATGTGCGCGTCGATCATCTGGCTGAAGTCCATGCGGTACACGTGGTCGGCGCCGACGACGACGATGATGTCGGGCTGCTCGTCGTAGATGAGGTTGAGGCTCTGCAGGATCGCGTCGGCGGACCCCGAGAACCACCGCTTGCCGAGCCGCTGCTGCGCGGGCACCGAGGCGACGTAGGAGTTCAGGAGCCCGCTCATGCGCCAGGTCTGCGAGACGTGGCGGTCGAGGCTGTGCGACTTGTACTGCGTGAGCACGACGATCTGGCGCAGACCCGAGTTCAGCAGGTTCGACAGGGCGAAGTCGATGAGTCGGTACTGGCCGCCGAACGGCACCGCGGGCTTCGCCCGGTCTTCGGTGAGGGGCATGAGTCGCTTGCCCTCTCCGCCAGCGAGAACGATGCCGAATACCTTGCGCGTGACCATGCCCCAACTGTAGTCAGGAGCGGGCGTCTTGCGGCGTCCGGAGTCCACACATGTCGGATGCCGCTGCGCTAGCGTGTGCTGCATGCGCGTCGACCTCCTCACCCGTGAATACCCGCCCGAGATCTACGGAGGAGCCGGCGTGCACGTCGCCGAGCTCGTGCGGGCGCTCCGGCGCGACATCGAGGTGGTCGTGCGCGCGTTCGGCGCGCCGCGCGACGAGGCCGACACCCACGGCTACGCGACGCCAGAGGCCTTCGACGGCCGCAACGCGGCGGTCGGCACCATGGGCGTCGACCTGCTCATGGCTGCGGATGCCGCGGGCGCCGACCTCGTGCACTCGCACACCTGGTACGCGAACTTCGCGGGCTTCACCGCGAAGCGCCTGCACGGCATCCCGCACGTCGTCACGGCCCACAGCCTCGAACCGCTCCGCCCCTGGAAGGCCGAGCAGCTCGGCGGCGGCTACCGCCTCTCCTCGTGGGTCGAGCGCACGGCCTTCGAAGACGCCGACGCCGTGATCGCGGTGAGCGAGGGCATGCGCCGCGACATCCTGCGCGCCTATCCCGCGATCGACCCCGCGAAGGTCGAGGTCGTCTACAACGGCATCGACCTCGAGGACTGGAAGCCGAACCCCGACCCCGAGCTGGCCCGCGCCCTGGGCGTCGACCCCGATCGCCCGTCGATCATCTTCGTCGGCCGCATCACACGCCAGAAGGGCCTGCCCTACCTGCTGCGCGCAGCCCGCCTGCTGCCGCCTGAGGTGCAGCTCGTGCTCTGCGCTGGCGCTCCGGACACGCCCGAGATCATGGCCGAGGTCACGGGTCTCGTCGACGAGCTCCGGACCGAGCGCGACGGCGTCATCTGGATCGACCGGCACCTGCCCCGAGCCGAGCTCACCGCACTGCTCACGGCCGCGACGGCCTTCGTGTGCCCGTCGATCTACGAACCGCTCGGCATCGTGAACCTCGAGGCCATGGCCTGCGGCGCGCCCGTCGTCGGAACGGCAACCGGCGGCATCCCCGAGGTCGTCGACGACGGCGTGACGGGAGTGCTCGTGCCGATCGACCAGTCGGACGACGGCACCGGCACCCCGACCGATCCCGAGCAGTACGTCGCCGACCTCGCCGAGGCGCTCGTGCGCGTCGTCTCGGATCCCGCTCGCGCCGCCGAGATGGGTGCCGCAGGCCGGGTCCGCGCCGAGCAGCACTTCGCCTGGGACGCGATCGCGGTGCGCACGCGCGAGGTCTACGACCGCGTGCTCGCTCGGTGAACGCCGTCCGACCGCGTGTCGGCGACCCCGCGAGACCTCCCGTGAGCCCCGGCGGCGCTTCGAGGGTCCATGCGCCAGATAGCATGGTGGACATGGCGAGTACGGTGCTGCAGTTCCGGGATGTTTCGGTGGTTCGCGACGGGAATTCGATCCTCGATTCCGTGACGTGGAGCGTCGAATCCGACGAACGCTGGGTCGTTCTCGGACCGAACGGCGCCGGCAAGACCACGTTGTTGCAGATCGCGGCCGCGGCGATGCACCCGACGAGCGGCGAGGCCGCCGTGCTCGAGGAGAAGCTCGGCAAGGCCGACGTCTTCGAGCTCCGCCCGATGATCGGCTTCGCCTCCACGGCCATGGCCCGCAAGATCCCTCGCAACGAGACGGTCATCGACACCGTGCTCACCGCCGCGTACTCGGTCACGGGTCGCTGGAACGAGGAGTACGAGGAGATCGACGTGCGTCGCGCTCAGCGCGTGCTCTCCGAGTGGGGCCTCGAGGGCTTCGCTGACCGCCGGTTCGGCAGCCTCTCCGACGGCGAGCAGAAGCGCGTGCAGATCGCCCGGTCGGTCATGACCGACCCCGAGCTGCTGCTGCTCGACGAGCCGGCCGCGAGCCTCGACCTCGGCGCGCGCGAAGAGCTCGTCGCGCTGCTCGGCGGCTACGCGTCGTCGTCGGCATCACCGGCGATCGTCATGGTCACGCACCACGTCGAGGAGATCCCCAACGGGTTCACGCACGCCCTGCTGCTCGCCAAGGGCGGCGTCGTGGCTGCAGGCCCCCTCGCCGAGGCGCTCACGAGCGAGACGCTCACGAACGCGTTCGGCATCACGATCGAGCTCAGCGAGGCGAACGGCCGCTACACGGCGCGCGCGAGCTGAGCCTGACCTGAATCCGCTCGCGGTTCTGCTAGAATCGTTAGCTGGCCCCCTTGGGCCGACATGCTTTCCCGCCGTGCTGCACACGTCGCCGGCGGGATTCACGAGAAAAATCCGATCAGCAAGGAAGTCACCATGAAGACCGACATCCACCCCGAGTACGCTGCCGTCGTCTTCCGCGACCTCGCCTCGGGCGCAACGTTCCTCACCCGTTCGACGGTGTCGAGCGACAAGACCATCGAGCTCGACGGCGAGACCTACCCGGTCATCGACGTCGAGATCTCCTCGGAGTCGCACCCGTTCTACACGGGCAAGCAGCGCATCATGGACTCGGCCGGCCGCGTCGAGAAGTTCAACCAGCGCTTCAAGAGCTTCGGCAAGTAAGTTCCGTCAGGAACCCGCCGAACGAAGGGGCGGTCGACTTCGGTCGACCGCCCCTTCGTCGTTCGCCGGAGCGATCCGGGTCAGCGGCCCTCCAGGCGCCCGACCCCGGTCAGCGAACCGGCCAGGCACCCGACGTCGTGAACTCGGGCTCGCCGTTCTTGCGGCGCCACTCCTGGTAGCTCGCGGCCTGCTCGCGGCTCCAGTCGATCTGGCGCGAATGCAGGTCGCCGAGCGCGATCGCCGCGAGCTCGGGGTAGGTGCGCGCGATCGCCTGGGCCACTCGGCCCGCCGCGACGGCGTCGGCGCCCGCGTCGTGGGCGTCGTCGAGACGGACCCCGTAGTGCTCGCAGGTCGCCGTCAGCGTTCGCTTGCCGCGACGGTACTTGTCGACGGCCTTGTCGATGACGAGGGGGTCGACGACCGCGTCGGGCCCGGGCAGGCCGACGAGTGCGTACCGCTCGGCCTCGCGAGCGAGCACCGTCAGGTCGTAGGCCGCGTTGTACGCGACGATCGGCAGCCGGCGCGCCGCGGCATCCGCCAGGGCGGCGATGATCTCGGCGACCGCCGTGGGAGCCGCAGCACCCTCGAGACGCGCGCGCTCGGTCGAGACGCCGTGGATCAGCGAGGCGGCCGTGGGGATCTCGACACCGGGGTCGACGATCCACTGGCGACGCTCGAGCTCCTCGCCGTCGCGCCCGATCACGCCGACGTGCGCCGTGACGATGCGGCAGGTGTCGACGTCGATCCCCGTGGTCTCGAGGTCGAAGACGGCGAGGGTGTCGGCCCAGTGTGCGGCGTTCGCGGAATCCATGGTGGAAGGCTACGGGCGGGCACCGACATCGGCGGGGGGGTGCGTCGCGTGTCCCTCGGATCGGGCGTCGCGCCGCCGTGGGCCGAGCTCCCGTCGACTCGTTCCGCGCCTGTGGACACCGACCGACGCCCAGCCGCGGCGCCGTAGACTGACGAGGTTATGATCGCCTCCCCGTACGCCGAGCAGCTCGCGCGCATCCCAGTCAGCGAGCACCGCCTCGACGTCGACGGCACCGAGACCTCCTGGTGGGAGTACGGCCCCGCCGACGCCCCCGTGCTCGTGCTCGTGCACGGGTTCCGCGGCGACCACCACGGGCTCGAGCCCGTCGTCGCGCAGCTGCCCGGGTTCCGCATCATCTCGCCCGACCTCCCGGGGTTCGGCGCCTCCGACACGTTCGCCAGCGACCCCCACGACCTCGACGCCTACACGGCCTGGCTCGACGCGTTCATCTCCGGGGTCGGCATCCAGGGCCCCTACACGCTGCTCGGTCACTCGTTCGGCTCGATCGTGACGTCCGCCGCGGTGGCCCGCGGCCTGGCCGTCCCGCCGGAGCGCCTCATCCTCGTCAACCCCATCGGGGCGCCGGCCCTCGAGGGCCCGCGCGGCGTCATGACGCGACTCGCCGTGCTCTACTACCGGGCGGCTGCCGCGCTGCCCGAGCGACCGGGCTTCGCGCTGCTGCGCAACGGCGCGGTCGTACGGGTCATGAGCGTCACCATGGCCAAGACCAAGTCCAAGCCGCTGCGCCGCTGGATCCACGATCAGCACGACACCTACTTCTCGGCCTTCGGCACCCGCGACTCGGTGCTCGAGGGGTTCACGACCTCCGTGAGCCACGACGTCAGCGAGGTCGCCGCCGACATCCGCGTTCCGACGCTGCTCGTCGCCGCCGAGCGCGACGACGTCACGCCGCTCTCGGCCCAGCAGCGGCTCGCGACGCTCTTCCCCGATGCACGGCTCGAGGTGATCCCCGAGGTCGGCCACCTCATCCACTACGAGACCCCGCAGGCGGCAGCGGCGATGATCCTCGATTTCCTCGGGTCAGACCACCTCGACTCCGAGGCGCGCGCGTGAAGGTCGTCGTCGACTGCCGCTACACCCGCATCGGGCGTCACGACGGCATCAGCCGCTTCACCGCGGGCATCGTCACGGAGCTCGCGAAGCGGCATCCGCTCACCATGCTCGTGAACGACCACCGCCAGCTCGAGATGCTGCCCGATCTGCCCTGGCAGCTCGTGAGCGGGCCGACGAGCATCCGCGAACCCCTCGTCGCGCTGCAGGTGCGACGGTTGAAGCCCGACATCGTCTTCTCGCCGATGCAGACCATGGGGTCGTGGGGCCGCACCTACAAGCTGCTGCTCACGCTGCACGACCTCATCTACTACGAGAACCCCACGCCGCCGCGCGACCTGCCCTGGCCCGTGCGCCTGCTCTGGCGCCTCTACCACCTCGCCTGGTGGCCGCAGCGCCTGCTGCTGAACCGCGCCGATGCCGTCGTGACCGTCTCCGAGACGACGGCCGGCCTCATCCGCGAGCACGCGCTCACCGACCGGCCGGTCACGGTCGTGCCGAACGCGGCCGACGACCTCGCGGTGCCCGACCTGCCGCGCGTGCGGCCAACGGGCCACCGACTCGTCTACATGGGCTCGTACATGCCGTACAAGAACGTCGACACGCTCGTGCGGGCGGTCGGCGCCCTGCCCGAGCACGAGCTGCACCTGCTCAGCAGGATCGGCCGCGACGAGCGCGCGCGGCTCACGCGCCTCGCCCCGCAGGCCCGCCTCGTGTTCCACAACGGCGTGACCGACGCCGAGTACGCCGAGCTGCTGGGCGGCGCGAGCGCGCTCGTGCATGCGTCGCGTGCGGAGGGGTTCGGCATCCCGTTGGTCGAGGCCATGCGCCTCGGCACGCCCGTCGTCGTCAGCGACATCCCGATCTTCCGCGAGATCGGCGGCGACGCGGCCATGTACTTCGACCCCGATTCGCCCGAGTCCCTCGTCGCGGCGCTCTGGGCGCTCGAACGCGGCGACGAGTGGGAGCGGCGCTCCGCGGCATCCGTCGACGTCGCGGCGAAGTACACGTGGGCCGCGTCGGCCGAACGGCTGCTCGAGCTCATGCGACACACGGCGGGCCCCGGCGGCCGACGGCGCCGCTCGCGACGACGACGCTGACCGCGGACTCCGCACCACGCCCCGTCGGCGTCAGCCCGCGGTGCCCGTGGCGGCGCCCGGCAGCACGAGGGTCAACTCGGCGCCGTCGACGATCACGTCGTGCACCGAGCCGTTGCCGATCACGTAGTCGGGCGTCGGGAAGGTCCAGTCGCTGAGGTCGAGCATGAGCGCGTGGATCACGCCGCCGTGCGTCACCACGATGACGTCCCCGCCCGGATGCGCGGCCGCGATCTCGAGGAGCGCGGCCCTGGCCCTGGCGATCACCGCCGATCTCGGCTCGAGGCCGTCGATCGTCGCCGCCTGAGCCTCGACGGCCGCGCGCCCGCCGTGGTCGAGTCCCTCGAGCACCCCGTAACTGCGCTCCGCGAGCGACGCGACCGGCACCGGCTCGGCCAGGCCCAGCTCGGCGGCGATGATCTGCGCCGTCTCCGCTGCTCGCGAGAGGGTGCTCGCGTAGATCCCGCTCCACGGGACGTCGTGGAGTCGGGATGCCGCGTCGACCGCCTGCGCGCGCCCCGCGTCGTTCAGGGGGATGTCGGTGGCGCCCTGGATGCGGCGCGCCGCGTTCCAGTCGGTCTCGCCATGACGGACGAGGGCGAGTCTGGTCGGCGAGGTGCGGGGGAGGGCGGCAAGCGTCATCCCCACACTCTGGCAGACCGAGCGGGTCGCCGACCGCGCGTCACGGACCGGGGCGACCGCGGCGAGCGTCAGGCGATGAGCGCCTCGGCGAAGGCGGCGAGCGTCTCGCTCGTGCCTGCGTCGACCTTCACGGCCGCCCGGCTGTCGCCCTTCGTGATGCCGCGATTCACGACCACGATGGGCATGCGCCGCCGGCGCGCGAGCTCGATGAGCCGCATGCCCGAGTTCACGACGAGCGACGAACCGGCGACGAGCAGCACGTCGGATCCGCGCACGATCGAGGCCGCCGCGTCGAAGACCTCGACCGGCACGAACTCGCCGAAGAAGACCACGTCGGGCTTGAGGATGCCGCCGCACACCGTGCACTCGGGGATCACGAGCGACGCCGCGTCTTCGACGTCGACGTCGCCGTCGGGGTTCGCGCGGATCGCGCCCTCGAGCTCGAGGCCGGGGTTGAGCGACGCGAGGCGGTCGGCGATCGCCTCGCGGGCGAACTGCTGCCCGCAGGTGAGGCACAGGACGCGGTCCATGCCGCCGTGGAGCTCGACGACGCGACGACTGCCCGCCTTGCGGTGCAGCCCGTCGACGTTCTGGGTGACGAGGCCGTTCACGATGCCGGCGGCCTCGAGCTCGGCGAGGGCTCGATGCCCCGTGTTCGGACGCGCGGTGCCGAAGGCGCGCCAGCCGAGATGACTGCCGGCCCAGTAGCGCTTGCGGGCGGCCTCGGAGGCGAGGAACGCCTGGAAGGTCATGGGCGTGCGCACAGGTGCCCCCTCGCCGCGGTAGTCGGGGATGCCCGAGTCGGTGCTGAGGCCCGCGCCGGTGAGCACCGCGAGGCGCGACCCGCGGAGCACGTCGATGGCTCGGTCGAGCGTCGCGTCGCCGCGAACGGGGATTTCGAGGTCGGATGTCACCGGTTCTCCCTTCGAATCGTCTGATTCTATTCGCGTCGGTTTTCGGGTTTGTTTCGGGGACTGGCAGGCTGGAAGAACCATGCACATCGAACGAGTCCGCGATGCGGCATCCGACAGCGTCGCAGACTATGCGAATCTGACGGATGTCTCGCTGCGCAGCGCGCACGAGCCCGCGAACGGCCTGTACATCGCCGAGTCCGCGAAGGTCATCCTGCGCGCGATCCGCGCCGGCCACCGACCGCGCTCGGTGCTCATGGAGGAGAAGTGGCTCGCGGGTCTCGAAGCCGCGCTCGAGCCCTTCGACGTGCCCGTGCATCTCGCCGACGCCGACCAGCTCGAGGCGATCACCGGCTATCGCGTGCACCGCGGCGCCCTCGCCGCGTTCGAGCGCCCCGAGCTGCCCGATCCGGCCGAACTGCTCGCGACGGCGCGTCGCGTCGTGGTGCTCGAGGACATCGTCGACCACACGAACGTCGGCGCGATCTTCCGGTCGGTCGCCGCGCTCGGCGCCGACGCCGTGCTCGTGACCCCGCGGTGCGCCGACCCGCTCTACCGCCGCAGTGTGCGCGTGAGCATGGGCACGGTCTTCCAGGTGCCGTGGACCCGACTGCCCGACTGGGGCGACGCGGTCGGCCTGCTGCACGACGCCGGCTTCACGATCGCCGCGCTGGCGCTCTCCGACCGCTCGATCTCGCTGCAGCAGCTCGCCGCCGATGCGCCCGAGCGGCTCGCGCTCGTGTTCGGCGCCGAGGGCGACGGGCTCAGCCGCACCGTCCTCGAGGCGGCCGACGAGGTCGTGCGCATCCCGATGGCGCACGGCGTCGACTCGCTGAACGTCGCTGCCGCGGCCGCGGTCGTGCTCTACGCGCTCCCCGCGGGCCCTGCACTCGCGGCCGACGCGGCATCCGCCCTGCCCGACCGAGGAGGCGAGGCGTGACGGAGGCACCCGCGAAGCCGCGACCGGATGCGAAGGTCTACCGCCGGCGGCGCATCGCCGTATTCACGACCCTCGCCGTGCTGCTCGGCCTGCTGACCACGGCGGGCGTCTACACCTCGAACGCCCTCGGCGCACCGATCCCGACCGCGACCCCGCAGGTCGAGGACCCGGCTCCTGTCGTGGCCGCGGCCCAAGCGCTCGTGTTGCCCGGCTTCGGCGCCTACGCGGTCGGTGCGGTCGGCTTCGACGGCCTGCTCGCTGCGGGCAACGACCAGACGCCGATGGCGCTCGCGAGCATCACGAAGGTCATCACGGCGCTCACGGTGCTCTCGGAGCATCCGATCCCGGCCGGCGAGAACGGGCCCGACATCGCCTACACCGATGCCGACGTCGACATCTACTGGGACATGGTCGCCCAGAACGGCTCGGTCGCCCCGGTCGAGGCCGGCGCGACCCTCTCGCTGAAGGAGAGCCTCGAGGCGCTGCTCATCCCGTCTGGCAACAACTACGGCATCTCGATCTCGAACTGGGCGTTCGGCTCCGAGGCCGCGCTGGCCGAGAAGGCCAACGCCTGGCTCGCGGAGCACGGGCTCGCGAACACGCATGTCGTCGACTCCAGCGGCATCTCCGACGACAACGTGGGCACCGCCGCCGACATGGTGAAGCTCGGCGAGATCGCGCTCGAAGACCCGACGATCGCCGCGATCGTCGCGTCGAAGAGCGTCGAGATCCCCGAGCTCGGCACGCTCACGAACTCGAACAAGCTGCTCGGCACCCACGGCATCGACGGCATGAAAACCGGCACCACGGATGACGCGGCCAACCTGCTGTTCACGGCCGACTACGCGGTCGGCTCGTCGACCGTGACCGTCGTCGGCGTGCTGCTCGGCGGCGAGACCCACGACATCATCGATGCGGCCATCGCCGCCATGCTGGACTCGGTCGTTCCGGGGTTCCACGAGGTCGCGCCGCTCGAGGCCAACCAGGTGCTCGCCGAGTACGACACGCCGTGGGGCGAGACCGCGAGGGCCCGCGCCGCATCGGGAGCGTCGCTCGTGGTGTGGAACGACACGCCCGTCGACGTCGAGGTGAACGCCGATCCCATCACGCTCGCCGTGCGAGGCGACGAGGTCGGCACCGCGATCGTGCGCGCCGGAAGCCAGGAGATCATGGTGCCGCTCGTGCTCGACGCGACGCTCAGCGACCCCGGTGCGTGGTGGCGGCTCACCAACCCCGGCGCGCTCGACGAGCAGACGGCTCAGTCCGGCACGGAGTAGGGCCCGGCATCCGGCCGCTTCGCCGTGATGAAGTCGCCGGACGACTGGTGGCGCACGCGGCGCAGCACCCACGGCACGAGGTACTCGCGCGCCCACGACAGGTCTTCGACCCTGGCCTGGCGCCACGTCGAACCCGGAACCGGCTCGGGGTTCGACGGCTCGAGCGAGTTCTCGACGTTGAGCGCCTCGAGCACCATTCGCGCGACGGTGTGGTGCCCGAGCGAGTTCAGGTGCAGGCGGTCGGGCGCCCACATGCGCTGGTCCTGGATCTCGGTGAGGGCCCACTGGTCGGCGACGATGCAGTCGTACTTCTTGGCGACGATGCGGAGGTTCTCGTTGTAGATCGCGACCTTGCCGCGGAGGCTGCGGAACACCGGCGAGAACCCGACGTCGACGCCCGTGAAGATCACGATGGTGGCGTGGTCGCGCGAGAGCCGGTCGACCGCGTACTCGAATCGCGCGGCGATCTCGTCGGGGTCGGTGCCGGGGCGGATCACGTCGTTGCCGCCCGCCGAGATGGTGATCAGGTCGGGTCGCAGCGCGAGCGCGGGCTCGAGCTGCTCGTCGATGATCTGGCGGATGAGCTTGCCGCGCACGGCGAGGTTCGCGTAGGCGAAGTCCTCGGTGCCCTGACTCAGCTCCTCGGCGACGCGGTCGGCCCAGCCGCGGTTGCCGCCGGGAACGCCGGGCTCGGGGTCGCCGATGCCCTCGGTGAACGAGTCGCCGATCGCGACGTACCTTGACCAGGGGTGCTGCTGCGTGACCATGCCCCTATTCTGCCAACCTCGCCCCGTGCGTCGAATTCGGGGATGTCGGCGGCCTCGACTACCCTCGAATCCAGTGAGCACAGCGACCCCTTCCGGAGCCCAATCGGGCACCTCGGCCGCCGAACACCTCTCCCCGTCGTTCCCCGAGCGCGCGGCCTGGGGCACGGCGAGCAAGCTTCGGGCCTGGCAGGCCGAGGCCCTCGAACAGTACCTCGCCGAACTTCCGCGCGACTTCCTCGCCGCCGCGACGCCGGGCGCCGGCAAGACCACGTTCGCGCTGCGTCTCGCGGCCGAGCTCCGTTCCCGGCGCATCATCGACCGCATCACGGTCGTGGCCCCCACCGACCACCTCAAGCGCCAGTGGGCGGATGCCGCGGCCCGCGCCGGCATCCGGCTCGACCCCGGGTTCCGCAACGCCCACGGCAGCATCGCCCGCCACTTCCACGGCGTGGCCGTGACCTATGCGCAGGTCGCCATGCGTCCGGCGCTGCATCGCGAACTCACGGTCTCCGGCCGGACCCTCGTGATCCTCGACGAGGTGCACCATGGCGGCGATGCGCTCTCGTGGGGCGACGCGATCCGCGAGGCGTTCGAACCCGCGACCAAGCGCCTCTCGCTCACCGGTACCCCGTTCCGCTCCGACACCGCGCCGATCCCGTTCGTGCAGTACGAGCAAGACGCCCACGGCGTGCGCCTCTCGCAGACCGACTACGCCTACGGCTACGGGCGCGCTCTCGCCGACGGCGTCGTGCGCCC
The DNA here is from genome assembly GCF_009749385.1 of Agromyces allii. Classification (GTDB taxonomy): domain Bacteria; phylum Actinomycetota; class Actinomycetes; order Actinomycetales; family Microbacteriaceae; genus Agromyces; species Agromyces allii. Next base: position 297,734 of record NZ_WBIN01000002.1, read on the forward strand.
GGTGCTCTTCATGGTCTACGCCGGCCACATGCGCTGGCGCACCAAGGCCGGCGACGAGATGGAGGCCAGGCTCGGCGAAGACAACACGAAGGACATCACCTCCTCGGCCTGGCGCACGGCGCTCGAACCGACCGGCGAGTGGATCCCCGCCGTGCTCGCGGCCGCCGACCGGCGCCTCACCGAGGTGCGCCACGGCATCCCCGACGCCGGCGGGCTCGTCATCGCGACCGACCAGACCGTCGCCCGCGCCTACGCGAAGACGCTCGAGGAGATCTGCGGCGAGCCCGTCACGGTCGTGCTCTCCGACGAGAAGGAGGCGAGCGCGCGCATCGAGGAGTTCTCGGGCAACACGCGTCGGTGGATGGTCGCCGTGCGCATGGTGTCCGAGGGCGTCGACGTGCCCCGGCTCGCGGTCGGCGTGTACGCCACGAGCAGTTCGACGCCGTTGTTCTTCGCGCAGGCCATCGGCCGCTTCGTGCGCGCCCGCAGGCGTGGCGAGACGGCATCCGTGTTCCTGCCGAACGTGCCGATCCTGATGGCGCTCGCCTCGCAGATGGAGCTCGAGCGCGACCACGCGCTCGACCGCCGCGGCGGCGACGACGCCGACGACGACGGGCTCGACGACAGCCTCCTCGAGTCGGCGAACCGCGAGGAGCGCGCATCGGAGGAGCTCGAACTCGGCACCTGGCAGGCCATCGAGTCCGATGCCTCGTTCGACCGCGTCATGTACGACGGCACCGAGTTCGGCACGCTCGCCGAGCCCGGCAGCGACGAGGAGTTCGACTTCATCGGCATTCCGGGGCTGCTCGAACCCGAGCAGGTGTCCGAACTGCTGCGCCACCGTCAGGCACGGCAGTCCCGGCGCGCCGGCGAACGGCGCAAGCACGTCACCGAGGAGGAGAACCCCGAACCGGTCGCCCTCTACCGCACGCTGAAGGAGCAGCGCGCGCTGCTCAACAGCCTCGTCGGGCTCTGGGCGCGTCACACGGGCGAGGCGCATTCGCTCGTGCACGCCGAGCTCCGGCGCGTGTGCGGCGGCCCGGCGGTCGCCCAGGCCACGGTCACGCAGCTCCAGTCCCGCATCGAACTGCTGCGCAAGCGCCTCGGGCGCAGCTGAGCGGCGCCCGCGCGGGGGAGGCGCGGGCGACCCGCGGTCTGCCAGCATGGCCCACATGGACCGCACCACGCGCGTGCTCACCGTCGCGATCATCGTCTCGTTCATCGCGTTCCTCGACGGCGCCGTCATCAACGTCGCACTCCCGTCGATCGAGGAAGAGCTGGGCGGCGGCCTCGCACTGCAGCAGTGGGCGGTCGACGCCTACCTGCTGACGCTGGGGTCGCTGATCCTGCTCGCGGGTTCGCTCTCCGATTCGTTCGGGCGCCTGCGGATCATCCGCATCGGGCTCTGGGGCTTCGCCGCGACCTCGGTGCTCTGCGCGATCGCCCCGACGGGGGAGTTCCTCGTCGTCTCGCGCGCGCTCCAGGGGGCCGCCGGCGCACTGCTCGTGCCGAGCTCGCTCGCGCTCATCATCGCCACGTTCTCCCCGGCCGATCAGGGTCGCGCGATCGGGCGCTGGACCGCGTGGACGACCTCGGCGTTCTTCGTGGGGCCGCTGCTCGGCGGCATCCTCGTCGACCTCGCGACGTGGCGCCTCGTCTTCTGGATCAACGTGCTGCCGATCGCCGTCGCGCTCGTGATGATGCGTCCCCTCGGCCGCGACGAGCCGCGCACCGAACCGGCCCGCATCGACTGGCTCGGGGCCGCCCTCGGCGTCGTGGGGCTCGCCGGCACGGTGTTCGCGCTCATCGAGCAGGGCCGGTTCGGCTGGACCTCGCCCGTCGTGGCCGTGCCCCTCGTCGTCGGACTCGTCGCGCTCGTGCTGTTCGTGCTGCAGGAGCGGCGCTCGCGGCATCCGATGCTCCCGTTGGGCCTCTTCGCCCGACGCAACTTCGCGGCCGGCAACCTCGCCACCGTGTTCATCTACGCGTCGTTCTCGCTCGGACCGTTCGCGATGACCATCTTCCTGCAGGAGTTCGGCGGGTTCAGCGCCACGATGGCCGGCATCGCGACCCTGCCGCCGACGATCATGATCGTGCTCCTCGGCTCGCGCTTCGGCGCGCTCGCCGGGCGGCTCGGCCCGCGCCTGTTCATGACGGCCGGCCCGATCATCGTGGGCGGCGGGTACCTGCTCACCCTCGCGGTGCAGGACGCGTTCGTCTACTGGTGGCAGTTCCTTCCCGGCATCCTCGTGATCGGCCTGGGCATGGCGATGACCGTCGCGCCGCTGACCTCGGCGATCCTCGGCGCGGTCGACCCCGTGCACGCCGGGATCGGCTCGGCCGTGAACAACGCGGTCGCGCGCATCGCCGGGCTCGTCGCGATCGCGAGCATCAGCGTCATCGCCGGATCCCAACTGGATGTGGCGGGGTACCGGCGTACCGCACTCGCGGTCGCCGTCATGCTCGTGGTCGGCGGGCTCGTGTCGTGGTTCGGCATCCGGAACCCGAAGGTGGAGCCCATCGGCGACGCCGCACCGTCGCCCGCGTCGTAACGGCCGGCCTGCCGTCCGGCCGTCATCTGGCCGGGCCGATGTGCGGCGCCTCGTATGATTCGGGGATGGGCCGCACGCGAAGGGTCCGGCAACCCGACCCGACGGAGGCACCACCCATGGCCGAGAAGCCCGAACTCGACCGCGTCGACCGCGCGCTGCTCCAGGCGCTCTCCACGAACGCCCGCGCCTCGGGCGCGGCCCTCGCCGCCGAGGTGGGCGTGGCCGAGTCGACCGTGTCGCTGCGCCTGCGCCGGTTGCAGAGCCTCGGCACCGTGCGCGGCTATCGCGTCGAGGTCGACCTCGCCTCGCTCGGCGTCTCGCTGCAGGCGCTCATCGCGATCCGGCTCGTCAAGCACGACCGCGCCGAGATCGACGCGTTCCGGCAGCAGGTGCCGCACCTGCCGGGCGTGCTGTCGGTGTACCACATGGCCGGCGCCGAGGACTACCTGCTGCACGTCGCCGCGCGCGACGCCGAGGAACTGCGCGAGTTCGTGCTCGCGCACCTCACCGGGCACCCTGCCGTCGCGCACACCGAGACGAACCTCATCTTCGAGCACGTCGACGGCGACGGCTGGAACAAGCTCGTCGGCTGACGTCGAGCCAGGGCGAGCCGGCCGAGGCCGAGTCGCGCATCAGCCGATCGTGGTGCCGAACGCGAGACCGAGCGCGTAGGTGATGGCCGCGGCACCGAGCCCGATGGCCAGCTGCCGCAGGGCGCGCTTCATCGGCGACGCTCCCGAGAGCACGCCGACGGTGGCGCCCGTGGCGAGCAGCGCGATGCTCACGAGCACGGTCGCCAGGACGGTCGCCGCAACGCCGCTCATGCCGAAGATCCACGGCAGCACGGGAATGAGCGCGCCCGAGGCGAAGAACAGGAAGCTCGAGACGGCGGCCGAGAGGCCGGTGCCGATCGCCTCGTCATCGTCGGGTACGACGGCGAGCGCGTCGGTCGCGCCGGCCGTGACCCCGCCGGCGGCCTGCACGCGCGCCACGAGCATCGCGGCCTGCTCCTGCGCCTCTGCCTCGTCCATGCCGCGGGCTCGGTAGACGAGGGCGAGCTCGTTCGCGTTGACGTCGAGGTCGACCAGGGCCTCGCGCGTGGTCGGGTCGGGGGCGGATGCCTCGAGCAGCTCGCGCTGGGACCGCACCGACACGTACTCGCCCGCTCCCATCGACAACGCGCCCGCCAGCAGTCCTGCGACGCCCGTGAAGAGCACGACCGACGGCGCGACCCCCGTCGCGCCGATGCCGAGCACGAGCGCCAGGTTCGAGACGAGGCCGTCGTTCGCACCGAACACGGCGGCCCGGAAGGTCCCTGCGAGCGAGCGGCGCCCGCGCGCCGCGAGGCCGCGCACCACCTCGCCGTGGATCCGCTCGTCGGCGGCCATCGCCGGGGTCGCGTGCGGGTCGGCCGCGTAGGGCGAACGAGCCTCGGCCTGCTGCGCGAGCGCGAGCACGAAGATCGAGCCGAACCGGCGCGCACCCCAGCCGAGCAGCCGCGTGCGCACGTCGGCGCGGGGGATGCCTCGTTCGTCGCCGCCGAGGAGGCCCAGCCAGTGCGCCTCGTGGCGCCCCTCGGCTGCGGCGAGGGCGAGCAGGATCTGCTGCTCCTCACCGGTGCGGCGCGCCGCGAGCTCGCGGTAGACGGCGGCCTCCGCGCGTTCGTCGGCGAGGTAGCGACGCCACTTCGCGCGGTCGGCGGGCGTGCCCTGCAGGGCGGGTTCGTTCGAGTCGGCCATCGTTCGCATCCTCTGCGGGAGTCGCGATGCGCCCCCGCTCCATCACGTCGTGGCCGCTCGTGCGGCCGTCTGCCACGATATCGACGCGCCGGGTGGCCAGGAGGCCGATTCGCCCGGATTGGCAGCATTTCGGATCCCCGAACGGTGCGGCGGCCGGCCGCGCAGGCCGCGCGCGTCCAGGGCGGAGACACCGGCGGACACGTGCCACGATGGTCGGATGAGTGCTCGCATCGCCCTGGTCACCGGTGTCGGTCGTGCGAACGGCATCGGGCACGCCACCGTGCTCGCACTCGCGCGCGACGGCTGGGACGTCGCATTCACGTTCTGGCGCGCCTACGAACGCCGGGTCCCGCTCGGCGCGGACCCCGAGCGCGACCCCGAGCGGCTGGAGGCGGCGGTCGAGGCCCTCGGGCGACGTGCGATCGGAATCGAGGCCGACCTCGCGGATCCCGAGACGCCCGAGCGCCTGATCGCGTCGATCGACGAGCGGCTCGGGCCGGTCGACGCGATCGTGCTCGCGCACTCCGAGAGCGTGGACTCCGGCATCCTCGACACGAGCGTCGAGAGCTTCGACCGGCACTTCGCGGTCAACACGCGCGCCGCCTGGCTGCTGATCCGCGCGTTCGCGGGCCAGGCGCCGGGCCCGGGCGGGCGCATCGTCGCGTTCACGAGCGATCACACCGTCGGCAACCTGCCGTACGGCGCGAGCAAGGGCGCGCTCGACCGCATCGTCATCGCCGCCGCCCGCGAACTCGCGCCGCTCGGCATCACGGCGAACGTGCTGAATCCGGGACCGGTCGACACCGGGTGGATGGACGAGGCCACGCGCACCGCCCTTGCGGCGCATCAGCCGGGCGGGCGCCTCGGCACGCCGGAGGACGCGGCGAGGCTCGTGCGGTTCCTGCTCTCCGACGATGGCCGATGGATCTCGGGACAGCTCATCACGAGCGACGGGGGCTTCTCGGTCTGAGCGGCCCCTGCCGACCGGATGCAACAACGCAGGCAGATGGAGCCGCAGGCGAGCGGATGTCGTCGGCCGACGGATCTCTCAGGCCGGCGGATGTCTCAGGCCGGCGCCGTGACGAAGTCGATGAGCTCCTCGACGCGCGCCAGCAGCGCGGGTTCGAGGTCGCCGTACCCGCGCACCTGGCCCAGGATGCGCTGCCAGGCCCTCGCGATGTCGGCCTGTTCGGCGTGCGGCCAGCCGAACGCCTCGCAGACCCCGTGCTTCCACTCGGTGCCTCGGGGAATGACCGGCCACGCCTCACGGCCGATGCGCGCAGGCTTCACGGCCTGCCAGACGTCGATGTACGGGTGACCGACGACGAGCACGTTCGCTCGGTGCGGCCCGCGCATGACGGCGTCGGCGATGCGCTGCTCCTTCGAGCCGGGCACGAGGTGGTCGACGAGGATCCCGGCGCGACGCCCGGGGCCGGGCTTGAAGTCGTCGAGTTGCTCGGCGAGCACGTCGACGCCCTCGAGGTACTCGACGACGACGCCCTCGACGCGGAGGTCGGCACCCCACACCTTCTCGACGAGCTCGGCGTCGTGCCGGCCCTCGACGAAGATGCGGCTCGGCAGCGCGACCTTCGCCTTCGCCTGCGCCGCGTCGACGGCGAACGACCCCGAGGCGGTGCGCAGCCGCCCCGCGGGCGCCTTCGGCTTGGGGCGCACGAGCTGCACGGCCTCGCCGTCGACGAGGAACCCGTGGCCGAGCGGGAACATGCGGGTCTTGCCGAAGCGGTCCTCGAGGGTCACATGCTGCGCGTTCACGGCGACGACCGCGCCGCAGTACCCGTCGGACGCGAGCTCGACGACGAGATCGCGCTCGGCCTCGACGGTCGGGATCACGCGTCGCCCGCGCGCCTTCCAGTCGCCGGCGAGCACATCGTCGCCGTAGCGGTCGGGTCCGTTCGAGGTGTGGGTCGGGTTCGGCACCGGACGAGGCTAACGGAAGTCGCGTGACCGCAGCGGCGCCGACACGGTGAGCCGTTCGAACCGGTCGGCGACGAGGTTCACGACCCCTTGCTCGGAGCGTTCGAGGATGCCGCGGATGACCATCGCGGGCGCCTCCCGCGCCACGCGCCGGTACCGCTGCCACACGCCGACGCTCGCGATCACGTTGACCGTGCCGGCTTCGTCTTCGAGGTTCATGAACGTGATGCCGCTCGCCGTCGCAGGCCGCTGCCGATGCGTGACCACGCCCGCGATCTCGATGCGCCGGCCGTTCTCGGTCGTGCGCAGCAGGTCGCTGCGCACCACCCCGCGTTCGTCGAGGCGTTCCCGCACGTGGCGCATCGGGTGGTCGTCGGGCGAGATGCCCGTGGCCCACAGGTCGTACACGACCTGCTCGGCGGGGGAGAGGAACGGCAGCAACGGCGGCTGCACCACGACGACCGAGCCCTCGAGGAACTCCTCGCGGTCCTGCGCGGCCTCGCCCGCGAGCCAGAGCGCCTGGCGACGCCCGAGGCGGAAGCCGGCGAACGCCCCGGCCGCGGCGAGCGCCTCGAGCTGCTCCGTCGAGAGACCTGCCCTGCGGGAGACATCCGCCATGTCGCGGTACGGCCCGCGGGCATCGCGCTCGGCCACGATGCGCTCGGCCACGGCGAGGCCGATCGAGGAGACGTCGGCGAGGCCGAGCCGCACCGCGAACGCGCCGTCGCGCCGGTGCTCCGCCGAGCGATCGGGTGCCTCGCGCACGAACTTCTCGACGGGCGGCTGCACGGGGTCGGCGCACGAGGGCATGCCGGTCGGCTCGCGGCATCCGTCGTCCGATGCTCCGGATGCCGCAGCAGCACCTGATGCGCCCGGCACGCCCTGAGCACCGCCACCGAGCGGTTCGAGCCCCGCATGCACGCCGGACCGCAGGATGTCGGGCCGACGCACCTCGACGCCGTGGCGGCGGGCGTCGGCCGTGAGGGTCTGCGGCGAGTAGAAGCCCATGGGCTGGGCGCGCAGCAGCGCCGCGAGGAACGCCGCGGGGTGGTGCAGCTTCAGCCACGAGCTCGCGTAGACCAGCAGGCCGAAGCTCAGCGCATGGCTCTCGGCGAACCCGAAGTTCGCGAACGCCTCGATCTTGGCGTAGATGGAGTCGGCGACCTCGGGCTCGATGCCGTTCTCGGCCATGCCCTTGTAGAGCTTCGCGCGCAGCCGGTCGATCTTCTCGACGCCGCGCTTGGAGCCCATGGCGCGGCGCAGCAGGTCGGCATCGGCGGCGCTGCAGTTGCCCACGGCGACGGCCATCTGCATGAGCTGCTCCTGGAAGAGCGGCACCCCGAGCGTGCGCTCGAGCACCGGCTCCAGCTTGGGATGCAGGTAGCTGATCTTCTCCTCACCCGTTCGACGGCGGATGTAGGGATGCACGGCACCGCCCTGCACCGGGCCGGGCCTGATGAGCGCGATCTCGACGACGAGGTCGTAGAAGCACCGCGGCTGCAACCGGGGGAGCGTGCCCATCTGCGCGCGGGACTCGACCTGGAACACGCCGATCGAGTCGGCACGGCACAGCATGTCGTAGACCGCGGCCTCCTCTTTCGGGATGGTGGCGAGCTCCCACGTCTCGCCCGTGTGGTCGCGCACGAGGTCGAACGTGTACTGGAGGGCGGCGAGCATGCCGAGGCCCAGCAGGTCGAACTTGACGAGGCCCATCCACGCGCAGTCGTCCTTGTCCCATTGGAGCACCGTGCGGCGCTCCTTGCGCGCGTGCTCGATGGGGCACACCTCGCCGACCGGTCGGTCGGTGAGCACCATGCCGCCCGAGTGGATGCCGAGGTGCCGTGGGAAGCTCAGCAGCTGCGAGGCGAGCTCGACCACCGGCTCGGGGATGTCGTGGTCATCGGTGTTCACGACCGCGCCCCAGCGCTCGACCTGCCGGCTCCAGGCGTCTTGCTGACCCGTCGAGAAGCCGAGCGCCTTCGCCATGTCGCGCACCGCGGCCTTCGGGCGGTAGCTGATGACGTTCGCGACCTGGGCGGCGTTCATGCGCCCGTACTTCTCGTAGACGTACTGGATGATCTCCTCGCGACGGTCGGAGTCGAAGTCGACGTCGATGTCGGGCTCCTCGTCGCGGAGCGCCGAGAGGAACCGCTCGAACGGCAGGTCGTAGAAGATCGAGTCGACCGCGGTGATGCGCAGCACGTAGCAGACCGCCGAGTTCGCCGCCGACCCGCGCCCCTGGCAGAGGATGCCCCGCCGCCGGGCCTCGTGCACCAGGTCGTGCACGATGAGGAAGTAGCCGGGGAAGTCCTTCTGCTCGATGACGTCGAGCTCGCGCGCGAGGCGTTCGCGCACGTGCTCGGGCACGCCGGGGTAGAGCTCGGCCGCACCTCGCCAGGTGAGCTCGCGCAGCCAGCTCATGGGCGTGTGCCCCTCTGGGACCTTCTGCTTCGGCAGCCGCGGCCTGGCGCTGCGCAGCGTGAACCCGAGCTCGGCCGCGAGCGTCGCCGACCGCGCGACCGCACCGGGGTAGCGGGCGAACCGCTCGGCCATCTCGGCCCCCGAGCGCAGGTGCAGGCCGTCGGATGCGGGCAGCCACCCGTCGAGCTCGTCGAGGCTGCGCCGGGCGCGCACCGCGGCGAGCGCCGACGCGAGCCGGTGCTCGCCCGGCGTGGCGTAGTGCACGGCGTTCGTCGCGAGCAGCGGCAGGCGCGCGCGTTCGGCGAGCGCGGCGAGCTGGTCGTTGGCCTGCTGGTCGAGCGGATGCCCGTGGTCGAACAGCTCGACGACGACGTGGTCGCGCCCGAAGAGGGCGATCAGCCGGTCGAGCTCGCGCCACGCGGCATCGGGTCCGACGCTCGCGAGCGCACGGCGGACCATGCCCTTGCGGCATCCGGTGGGGATGATCCATTCATCGCCGGAATGCTCGGCGAGCGCCTCGAGCGAGTACACGGGCCGCCCCTTCTCGCCGCCGGCGAGCTGGCCCTCGGTGATCGCGCTCGCGAGACGGTGGTAGCCCTCCTGCTGCCTCGCGAGCACGAGCAGGTGCTCGCCCTCGGGGTCGGCGGCGCCCATCTGCGGCTCGGTGAGGCCGAGCGAGAGCTCGGCGCCGAAGACGGTCTCGAGCTCGGGGAAGCTCTCGGCGGCCTCGGCGAACCGCACGACGCCGTAGAACCCGTCGTGGTCGGTGACCGCGAGTCCCGTGAGACCCAGTCGGTGCGCCTCCTCGACGAGCTGCTCGGGTGCCGAGGCGCCGTCGAGGAAGCTGTACGTGGAGTGCGCGTGCAGCTCGGCGTACGGGACGACCGGCCCGGTCGGCGCCTCGAGGCCCTCGGAAGGGCGGTACGGATGCCGCTTGCGGCTGAACGCCGGACCGTCGCCGCCGTCGGCGATGAGCGCGGGCGCCCCCGGTCGCCGCCGATCGGAGAGCTTGCGTTCGAGCTCCGACCACGGGATGCCCGGATTGTTCCAGCCCATCAGCGGCACCGCCCCGTCATCATGTGCATCAGTCGTACCTCGCCTCGGCCCACCAGCCGTCGCCGTCGCGCACGAGCAGCCACGCGCACCCGTCGTCGTCGACGATCTGGAAGCGGTGCACGCGCTTGGCCGCCGCCGGATCCCACCAGCGCTCGACGACCGGCCACGGGCCCGCCCAGGCGCGCACGGGCCGTGCTCCGAACCCGTCGGTGCGGCGAGCGGGGCCGCCGCTCGTCGCACCGCCCACGGCGAACCGCTCGGGCACCGCCGAGATGACCCCACGGGCGTCGATCGCGACATCCGCCCCTCTCGCATCGAGCAGCGCGACGGGCCGCCGTTCGCGGAACACGCTCGCAGGGGCGAGCGCCGGCAGGCTGCCGGGCCACGGCGCGTCGCCCTCCCGGCCGGCCCCGCGCTCGGGCGGGCGGTCTCCCCACGGCACGAGCACCTGGCGGTCGGCGAGCATGCGCCCGCCGCCGACCGACGCGGTGACGACGGCGTCGTGGCCGAGCATGCTCTGCACGCGCGTGAGCCCGTGATGCACGCGTTCGTCGGGGCCGCCGCCCCAGAGCCCCTCCTCGTGGTTGCCCGTGGAGTCGATGCGTTCGGGGATCACGCGCAGCCGCACGATCGGCGAGGCCAGGCCCGCATCGGCCATGCCCGCGCCCTGCAGCTGCCAGCGCACCCGGTCGATGACGTCGGCGGGCGTGAACCACCGCGGGTGCAGCCAGCTCCGGCTCGAGCGCCCGCCGCGCTCGTCGTCGATCTCGACCCGGAGCCCGGTGCACACGAGGCGGACGTCGCGCATGCGCTGGATGAAGCCCTCTGCGCCGACGCGGAACGCGAACGCGAGCTGGTCGATGCGGTCGAGCGGCGGCTCGAAGTGCTGCTCGACCTCGAACTCGGGCGGGGGAGTGCGAGCGAGCACCCGGGCCTGTTCGCGGCCGGCGGCACGGTCGTGGGCGAACGCGCCGGCCGCGCCGAACCTGCGGCGCACGTCGGCCTCGGGCAGTGCGGCGAACTCGCCCAGGGTGCGCACGCCGAGGCGGTTCAGCAGGGTGCACGTGCGCTGGTCGGTCACGAGCGCCACGGGCAGCGGGGCGATGAAGGCGGCGGATGCCCCGGGCTCGACGATCTCGACCCGGGCGCCCATGTCGGCCCCGCCGTCGGCCCCGCGCGCGGCTGCGCTCGGCTTCGCGGCCCGGGCTGCACGGGCCGCACGGGCCGCCTGTTCGGCCGCGAACGGCCCGTCGGCGATGCCGACCCCGGAGCCCTCGAGGCCGAGGGCCTCGAGGGTCGCGAGCAGCGCGGATGCCGCGGCGGACTCGCTCCCGTAGTAGCGGGCGGGCCCACGGGCGCGCATGGCGAGCGTGCCGGGTCGCACGACCTGCACTCCGGGCACGGTCTGCTCGACCTGGCGCACGACGGGTTCGAACACGCGCACGTCGAGTTCGACGTCGTACTCGTGCACCGCGAGCTCCGGACACCGCAGCTGGGCCTCGCGGAGCTTCAGCCCCCGCATGACCCCGGACGCGCGAGCGGCGGCCGAGCAGGCGAACACGAGCCCGTGGTCGATGAGCGCGATCGGGGTGTCTGCGTCGAGGCCGAGGTCGCGGCAGACGGCGCGGATCGGCCAGTCCGGGCACCACAGCACGATCGTGCGGCCGGGTTCGACGTTCATCCGGCCCTCCGTCGTGCTTCGCCGACGAGTCCGAGCGCCGGGTTCGCCCTCGCCCGTCGCCTGAGCGAGAGGGCCGAAGACGGGGCCGCAGGCGCCGCCCCGCCGAACGAGGGAGCTGCGGGCAGGCGTTCGACGGGCACGGCCGCGAACTCGAGCGACCGCCCTGGCAGGCGCAGCCGGGAGCCGGCCCGGCGCACGAACTCGCCCCGACCCGCGACCTCCACGACCGCCTCGCGGTCGACGAGATGCCCGTGCCCGCGTTCGATGCCGTGCCACTGGCTGGCCGAGACCCCGAGCCGCGCGTCGCTGCCGGGCCACGCACCCGCCACGAGGAGCGTGGTGCCGCGCTGACGGAGCCGGGCCTGCAGTCGACTCGCCTCGGCGGGGGAGACCTGCCCCACGGGCCGCACGGCGACAACGGGGATCACATCGGCGAGCGCCGCGGCGACGGCGAGCCACTGGTCGCCCGGGTCTGGGACGAGCGCGAGGCGTTCGAGCGCGATGCCGAAGCGCGCGGCCGCCTCGACCCCGAACTCGGGCATGCCGACGACGGCCGCCCAGCGCCCGTCGGCGCTCGGCCCGGCGAGCAGCGCCATGAGGAGGGTCATCGACCCCTCGACCTGCACGATCGTGCCCTCGCGGAGCGTGCCGCCCGGCAGCACGTCGGCGAAGGCTGGATGCGTCGGCACGGCCTTGGTCTCGAGCCGCGTGCTCTGCATGCCGCGGATGCGGGCCTGCAGCTCCTCGACGCGCGCGGCACGGGGTGCACGCGGTGCGGCGTCGGGGAGGGGAGCGGTCATGGTCACCGCTCCAGTTTCGAACATATGTTCGAACACGGCAAGTCGGATGCACCGAACGTCCGCATCCGGAGTGGAACCGGGGCGAGCATGGCGGTGCGCCGGGAGTGAGCGCGGAAGGGAGCGGGGAAGCGCCCACGGGATGAACCCAGGAACCGAGCCGGGAAACGACCCCGGAAATGCAAGAAGGCCCGGATCGAAACCGATCCGGGCCTTCTCGACACAAGCGTGCGCGAGGGGGGACTTGAACCCCCACGCCCGTTAGGGCACTAGCACCTCAAGCTAGCGCGTCTGCCATTTCCGCCACCCGCGCTTGTGTCTGCCTCGCGATTTCTCGCTCGGCAACGAGATGAAACATTAGCACGGTTCCGAACGCGCTTTTGACCACGGGGGTCGTTTGCACCGCGGGATTCAGGACTTTCCGAGCCTGAAGCGCCGATCAGGGCCATGTTCCGATTTTCGCATGTCGCCGCATCGCGACAGCCGTCGCCCCGATCGACGGCGGCGGCTACGGTGAAGGGCATGGCCGAGACATCCGCACCGCTGCCCGAGCCCCGCCTCGAGAACGAGCAGAACGAGACCTCCGAACTCGAGGAGACCGCGCTCATCGCGCGCGACCTGATCAGGTTCGACACGTCGAACTACGGCGGGGGCAAGGCGGAGGGCGAGCGCGAGGCCGCCGAGTACGTCGAGGCGCGCCTTGCGGCACTGGGCCTCTCGCCGCAGATGTTCGAACCCGAGCCGCGGCGCACGAGCGTCGTGGCCCGCGTACCGGGTCGCAACCCCGAGAAGCCCGCGCTCGTGCTCCACGGCCACCTCGACGTGGTGCCGGCCGATGCGCGCAACTGGAGCGTCGACCCGTTCGCGGGCGAGATCCGCGACGGCATGCTGTGGGGGCGGGGCGCCGTCGACATGAAGGACATGGACGCCATGATGCTCACGGCGCTCGGCGACATCCTGGGCTCGGGGCGCCTGCCCGAGCGCGAGATCGTCGTCGCGTACTTCGCCGACGAGGAGGCCGGTGGCGGTGTGGGCGCGAGCCGGCTCGTCGACGACCACCCCGAACTCTTCGCGGGCGCGACCGAGGCGATCAGCGAGGTCGGCGGCTACTCGATCACGGTCGGCGGCACGCGCGCCTACCTGCTGCAGACGGGGGAGAAGTCGCTGCTCTGGATCCGGCTTGTCGCCCGAGGCACGGCCGCGCACGGCTCGCGCCTGATCCGCGACAACGCGATCACGAAGCTCGCCGGCGCGATCGCGCGCATCGGCTCGACCGAGTGGCCTGTACGCCTCACCGGCACGACGCGCGAACTGCTCGACCGGGTCGCCGACACGCTCGGCGTCGACCCGCAGCAGGTCTCGCCCGACGAGCTCGCCCTCGCCACGGGGTCGGCTTCGGGCTTCATCACGGCGACGCTGCGCACGACGTCGAACCCGACGGGCCTCGAAGCGGGCTACAAGCACAACGTGATCCCCGACCGCGCCGAGGCGCTCATCGACATCCGCACGCTGCCCGGCGAGGAGGACGCGGTGCTCGCCGAGATCGCGCGCATCGCGGGCGACGACATCGAGATCCAGATCGTGCACCGCGACGTCGGCCTCGAGTCGCCCACCTCGGGCGCCCTCGTCGACGCCGTGCACACGGCGATCCACGCGCACGACCCCGGCGCGCCCGTGTTCCCGTACCTGCTCTCGGGCGGCACCGACAACAAGTCGCTCAGCCGACTCGGCATCACCGGCTACGGCTTCGCTCCGCTGCGCCTGCCGGAGGGTCTCGACTTCCCGGCGATGTTCCACGGCGTCGACGAGCGGGTGCCGCTGGACGCGCTATTCTTCGGGAGGCAGGTCCTGCGCGACCTCCTCCTCGACTACTGACGGTCCACGCGAGCTCCGGGCCTCCGGAGAGGAAAGGCGGCCCAGCCACGTGATCGAAGCGCTCATCCTCGGATTCGTCCAGGGACTCACCGAGTTCCTCCCCATCTCCTCGAGCGCCCACCTGCGCATCCTCGGCGAGTTCCTGCCCGGAGCCCAAGACCCCGGAGCCGCGTTCACCGCCATCACCCAGCTCGGCACCGAGACCGCGGTCATCGTGTTCTTCTGGCGCGACATCGTGCGCATCATCTCGCACTGGTTCGGCTCGTTCACGGGCCGCGTGCCGCGCAACGACCCCGACGCGCGCATGGGCTGGCTCATCATCATCGGCTCGCTGCCGATCATCGTGCTCGGGCTGCTCTTCCAGGACGCGATCGAGACCACGCTCCGCTCGCTCTGGATCACCGCGACCATGCTCGTGGTCTTCGGCCTGATCCTGGGACTCGCCGACTGGGCCGGGGCCAAGCGCCGCAAGCTCGACGACCTCACGGTCGGCCACGGCGTCGTCTTCGGCTTCGCGCAGGCGCTCGCGCTCATCCCGGGCGTCTCGCGCTCGGGCGGCACGATCACCGCTGGGCTCTTCCTCGGCTACGAACGTGCGGCCGCCGCGCGATACGCGTTCCTGCTCGCGATCCCCGCCGTCTTCGGCAGCGGCCTCTACCAGCTCGCGAAGAGCCTGGGGGAGCCCTCGGTCTACAACCTCGTCGAGACGGGCGCGGCCACCGTGGTGGCGTTCTTCGTGGGTCTCGCCGTGATCGCGTTCTTCATGAGCTACATCTCCAAGCGCAGCTTCCTGCCGTTCGTGATCTACCGGGTGCTGCTCGGCGGCACGCTGTTCGTGCTGCTCGGCATGGGCGTCATCCAGCCTTGACCACCGGGCAGCGCTGACCGCCGGGCAGCGCTGATCGCCGGTCGACGCGACCGCGTGAGGCATCCGCCCGTCGCGATGCACGGCGACGGATGCCGCGCGCCGGCGACCGGCGCGCGCTCGCGCAGTGCCGCTCAGGCGTCGCGCGGGCGCCAGGGCTCGTCGCGCGGACCTTCGCCGCGCGGCGGCTCGTTGCGCCCGTCGGGGCCGTCGCCGCGGCGCCGGAGGTAGCGCTCGAACTCCTGCGCGATCGCCTCGCCGCTCGCCTCGGGGGCGTCGACGGCGTCGCGCGCGCGTTCGAGCTGCTCGATGTAGCCGGCCATGTCCTCGTCTTCGGCGGCGAGCGCGTCGACGCCGGACTCCCACGTCTTGGCCTCGTCCTCGAGGGTGCCGCGGGGGATGCTGAGCCCGGTGAGCTCCTCGAGCTTGCCGAGGAGCGCGAGCACGGCCTTGGGGGAGGGGGCGTTGTGCACGTAGTGCGGCACCGAGGCCCAGAGCGAGATCGTGGGGATGCCGGCGCGCTCGGCCTGGTCGGCGAGCACGCTGAGGATGCCGACGGGGCCCTCGTAGGTCGAGCGTTCGAGGCCGAGGCGGTCGCGCAGCTCGCGGTTCTCGCTCGAGGCGAAGACCGAGAGCGGGCGCGTGTGCGGGGCGTCGGCGAGCATCGCGCCGAGCAGCACGACGCCCTCGATGTCGGCCGCGAGGGCCTGGTCGACGAGTTCGGCGGCGAAGCTCTTCCAGCTGCGGGCGGGTTCGGCGCCCAGCAGCACGTGCAGGGTGTCGGCCCCGGGGCCGGTGACCCGCTCGTCGTCGTCGGTCGGCTGGTCGGATGCCGCGGCATCCGCATCGATCGACGGCGCGGGCCCGCGCAGCGAGGCGCCCGGCCACTCGATGCGCCGCGATCCGTCGTCGCCCTGCACGATGGTCGGCCGGGTGAACTGGTAGTCGAAGTAGAGCTCCGGATCGACGGCGGCGATCTCGACGAGGCTCAGGCGTTCGGCGAGCAGTTTCGCCGCACCCGTCGCGGCCTCGCCTGCGTCGTTCCACCCCTCGAACGCGACGACCAGCAGCCTGCCGCCCTCGAATCCGGCCGCCTGATTCACGCTCGGTGCCCCGCTCTCCGACCCGGATCACCCGGGTCATCTCCCACAATAGGCCGTGCCCGTAGACTTGACGGTTGTGACCACTCGCCTTCCCGCCGCAGTCCTCTGGGACATGGACGGCACGATCGTCGACACCGAGCCCTACTGGATGGCGGCCGAAGAAGAACTGGTCGGCTCGTTCGGCGGCACCTGGACCCACGAAGACGCCATGCGGCTCGTCGGCAGCGGCCTCTGGGAGTCGGCGCGCATCTTCCAGGAGCACGGGGTCGACCTCGACGCCGACGCGATCGTGGCGTGGCTCACCGAGCGCGTGCGCGAGCAGCTGAACGAGTTCGGCCTGCCCTGGCGACCGGGCGCCCGCGAACTGCTCGAGGCGCTGCGCGAGGCCTCCGTGCCGACGGCGCTCGTGACCATGTCGGTGCGTTCCATGGCCGACGACGTCATCGCGGCGATCCCGTTCCACGCGTTCGACGCGATCGTGACCGGCGACTCCGTGACGAACGCCAAGCCGCACCCCGAGCCCTACCTCGTCGCCGCGGCCGAGCTCGGCGTCGACATCGCCGACTGCGTCGCCTTCGAGGACTCGCCGACCGGCGTGGCCTCGGCCGCCGCATCGGGCGCCATCACCGTGGGCGTGCCCAACATCCTCTCGCTCGACGAGACACCGGCGACGGTGCTCTGGTCGAGCCTCGACGGGCGGACGGTGGCCGACGTGGCCGCGCTCGCCCATTCACGAAAGGCGAGCGCATGAGCGCGTCCCGCGGCGAACGCAGCGGCCCCTTCCAGATCGGTGACCGCGTGCAGCTCACGGGCCCCAAGGCCCGCATGCACACCATCACCCTCGAACCGGGCAAGATGTTCCACTCGCACAAGGGCCTCATCGCCCACGACGAGATCATCGGCCTGCCCGACGGCTCGGTCGTCGCGAACCAGGTCGGCATCGAGTACCTCGCGCTGCGGCCCCTGCTCAGCGACTTCGTCATGTCGATGCCGCGCGGCGCCGCGATCGTCTACCCGAAGGACGCCGCGCAGATCCTCGCGCAGGCCGACATCTTCCCCGGCGCGACGGTCGTCGAGGCCGGCGTCGGCTCCGGCGCGCTGTCGCTGTGGCTGCTCCGCGGCATCGGGCCGGAGGGCCGCCTGCACTCGTTCGAGCGCCGCGAGGACTTCGCGGGCGTGGCACGCGGCAACGTGGCGACGTTCCACGGCGCCGACCCCGAGAACTGGACCATCACGCTGGGCGACCTCGCCGAGGCCCTGCCCGAGGTCGCGCCCGAGGCATCCGTCGACCGCGTCGTGCTCGACATGCTCGCACCGTGGGAGTGCCTCGGCGCCGTGTCGACCGCGCTGAAGCCGGGCGGCGTGCTGCTCTGCTACATCGCCACGGTCACACAGCTCTCGCGCGTCGCCGAGGCGATCCGCGCAACGGGGGAGTACACCGAGCCCCAGTCCTCCGAGACGATGGTGCGCGGCTGGCACGTGCAGGGCCTCGCCGTTCGCCCCGACCACCGCATGATCGCCCACACGGGCTTCCTGCTCACGGCCCGCCGCCTCGCGCCCGACACCGTGCTTCCCGAGCTCAAGCGACGCCCGTCGAAGACCGACTTCAGCGACGAGGACGTCGAGCTCTGGACCCCCGGCGCGCTCGGCGAGCGCACCGTCAGCGACAAGGCGCTGCGCAAGCGCGTCAGGGCTGCGGATGCCGCGGCCGCGCGTTCGCGCGAGGGCGCCGGCCCCGACGACGACGCGCCCGAACCCTCAGGCGAAGCCGAGTAGGCTTTCACCGCCCACCGCGACCCCACCAAGAATCGAGGATCAGTGCGCTCGTCACTCGCGCTCATCGCCACCGTCGGCCTCGTCGCCGTCGCCCTCACGGGATGCGCCGCATCGGCGCCCGCCCCCGAGGCGACCCCCGGAGACTCGTCTGCGGCGGTCGAGGTGAGCGGCAAGTTCGGCGAGGAGCCCAAGGTCTCCTTCCCGTCGCCGCTCAACCCCGAAGAGACCCAGTGCACCGAGATCATCGAGGGCACCGGTCCGCTCCTGAGCGAGGGCCAGCTGGCGCTCGTCGGCCTCGGCGTCTACAACGGCGCGACCGGCGACGAGATCCAGGTCACGGGCTTCGGCGACACCGACCCGGTGCCCCTGAACGTGAACGCGTCGGCGACCATGCCCGGCATCGCGAAGGGCCTGACCTGCGCGCGCGAGGGTTCGCGCGTCGTGGTGGTCGTGCCCGAGAAGGACGGCTTCGGCCCGAACGGCAACCCGTCGGTCGGCGTCGAGCCCGGCGACAGCATCGTGTTCGTGGTCGACGTGCAGCGGGCGTTCCCGTCGCGCGCCGACGGCACGCCGCAGCTGACCCGCGACCGGTTCCCCGCCGTGGTGCTCGCACCCGACGGCCGCCCCGGCATCACGGTTCCCAAGATCGATCCTCCGAAGTCGCTCCAGCAGGAGACCCTCCTGCAGGGCTCCGGCGAGGTCGTCGAAGACGGCGACACCGTGGTCGTGCAGTACACGGGCGTGCTGTGGGACGAGGGCACCGCGTTCGACTCCAGCTGGGAGAAGGGCACCCCCGCGACCTTCGTGGTCGGCGAGGGCGGCCAGGTGATCCCCGGCTTCTCGAAGGCGCTCATCGGCCAGAAGGTCGGCTCCCAGATCGGCGTCATCATCCCGCCGTCCGAGGGCTACGGCGAGCAGGGCAACAGCGGCGGCGTGCCCGCCAATGCGACCCTCTTCTTCGTCATCGACATCCTGGGCGTGATCTGACGTCTCGACTCCCTTCGTTCCGGCGACCGGTCGCTTCGGCGTGGGTAAGATCGCTCCTGTGACCGGCGCCGAACGAAGAGACGTGAAGATCCCGGTCGAAGACCGACTGTTCAGCCTCGTCCTCGCGCTGCTCGCGACCGAGACCGGCCTGCTGAAGGCCGAGATCCTCTCGACCGTGCGCGGCTATGCCGAGAAGTACGACCCGCACGGCTCCAACGCGAATCTGGAGCGGCAGTTCGAGCGCGACAAGGACGAGGTGCGCGAGCTCGGCATCCCGCTCGAGACCGTCGAGTCGCCCGATCGCCCCGGTGACAACCAGGCGCTGCGCTATCGCATCCCCAAGGGCCAGTACGACCTGCCCGACGAGGTGCGGTTCACGCCAGACGAGCTCGCGCTGCTCGCCCTCGCGGGCGAGGTCTGGCGCGGGGCGTCGCTGTCCGAAGACTCGCGCCGTGCGCTGACGAAGATCCGTGGGCTCGGCATCGAGCCGCGCGAGCCGGTCATCGGCTACGCACCGCGGCTCCGGGTGCGCGAGGCGGCCTTCGAGCCGCTGCGCACGGCGCTCGACCGACGCCAGCGCGTTCGGTTCGCCTACCTCAAGCCCGGCGAGACGGCCCCGCGCGAGCGCCGCGTCGACCCCTACGCCGTCGTGCTGCACGAGGGCCGCTGGCACCTGCACGGCCGCGACGTCGACGCCGACGGCCTCCGCACGTTCCTCCTCTCGCGCATCGTCGGCAAGGTCGACGTCGTGCCCGGTGCCACGTTCGCGCCGCCCGCCGAGGGCATCCAGGACCGCATCCTCGCCGAACTCGACGAACTGCGGCTCAGCAACGTCGCCGACCTCGCCGTGACGGCGGGCAGCGACGCCGAGGTGCGTCTCGGCAAGCGCGCGGTGCTCGGCGACGAGGATGCCGGCGTGATCCGGCTGCACTACACGGATGTCGCGGTGTTCGCCGACGAGCTCGCGGCCTACGGCCCCGAGGTCAGGGTGCTCACCCCGCCCGACCTCCGCGACGCGGTGCGCGACCGTCTCCGGCTCGTCGCCGAGACGCACGCCGCACGCGACCCCCGAGGAGCACGATGACCCAGCGACGCGCAGCACTGCGCGCACCCGACAAGCTCGTGTTCCTGCTCTCGCTCGTTCCGTACCTCATCGAGCAGCAGGTCGTCACGGTCGCCGAGGCCGCGGCCCACTTCGGATCCACCGACGAGCAGATCCGCGACGCGGTGCGGCTGATCGCGATGTCCGGGCTCCCGGGCGACACCGGCACGTACCAGTCGAACGACCTGTTCGACATCGACTGGGACGCCTTCGAGGAGCACGACGAGATCGTGATCGTGCACCACGTCGCGATCGACGAGGCGCCCCGGCTCGCCGCCCGCGAGGCGGCGGCGCTCATCGCCGGCCTGCAGTACCTCGCCGCCCTGCCCGAGAACGCCGACAGCAGCGCGCTCGCCTCGCTCACGGCGAAGCTCCGCGCGGGCGCCTCGGCGACCCCGTCGGGCCTCGCGATCGCCGAGCCCGTCGCCGATTCCTCGCTCGCGCTCATCCGCGAGGCCATCACCGGCGGCCGACAGCTCGAGTTCGACTACCTCAACGCGCGGGGCGAGGCCGGGCGGCGACGCACCGATCCGCTGCGGATGCTTTCACAAGACGCCGACTGGTACCTGCAGGCGTACTGCCACACGCGCGAGGACGTGCGCAACTTCCGGGTCGATCGCATGAGCGAACTTGAGGTCCTCGACTTCCCGGTGGGCGACCACGCCGACCTCGACGTGCCCGAGACGCTGTTCCAGGGCTCATCGTCCGACCTCGACGTGGTCGTCGACGTGGCGGCCGAGGCGCTGCCGCTCCTCGCCGACTACCTGGCCGACTCCTCGACCCAGGAGGTCGACGGGCGACTCCGCGTGACCCTGCGCCTCGCGCACGTGCACGGACTCAAGCGACTCGTCTCCGGCCTGCCCGGACTCGTCACGGTCGTGGCTCCGGCCGACGCGCGTCAGGTCGTCGCCGAGTGGGCGGCCGCCGGGCTGCAGGGCTACGACGAGGCATCCGTCCGCTGAGCGCGTACGCTCCGCACCCGACCCGTTAGACTGACCTCCACATCCCCGTCAGAATTGGACGCCGCATGTTCGCAAACCTCACCGGATGGCACTTCCTGATCATCCTGGTCATCATCCTGCTGCTCTTCGGCGCGCCCAAGCTTCCGGCGCTCGCGCGGAGCCTCGGGCAGTCGATGAAGATCCTCAAGTCCGAGGTGCGCGACTCCGACGCAGACGGCAAGGCCGACACGACGGGCGACGCCCCTGCTGCGGGCGACAACGCCGCGAGCACCGGCACGAACACGGCCGAGGGCACGGCGAAGAAGCCCGATTCCTCCTCGGGCGCCTGACGCATGACCGCGACGACGGCGCGCGGTGAGAAGAACCGCGAGCGGCGGATGTCGCTCGGGGCGCACCTGATCGAGCTCCGCAAACGACTGTTCATCGCCGCGATCGCGATCGTGGTCGGCGCGATCGCGGGCTGGGTGCTCACCGAGCTCTTCGTCTGGGACGCGATCCAGCAGCCCGTGGTGAACGTCGCCAAGGCGCAGGCCGAGGCGTACGCCGCCGCGCATCCCGGCGAAGACGTGCCCAAGGTCGCGACCATCGTCTTCCCGACGATCTCGAGCGCGTTCGACCTGCGGCTCCAGTTGGCGTTCACGATCGGACTCGTCATCTCCAGCCCGGTCTGGCTCTACCAGATCTTCGCGTTCCTCGTGCCCGGGCTGAACACGCGCGAGCGCAAGTTCACGCTCGGCTTCTTCCTCTCGGCGATCCCGCTGTTCCTCGCCGGATGCGCAGCCGGCTGGTTCGTGCTGCCGAACATCGTCAAGCTCATGACGAGCTTCGTGCCAGAGGGCGGCGAGAGCCTCCTCACGGCCAAGGAGTACCTCGACTTCGTGCAGAAGCTCGTGATCGCGATCGGCGTCGCGTTCGTGCTGCCCGTGTTCATCGTGCTCCTGAACTTCGCCGGGGTCATCAGCGCCGCCTCGATCATCAAGTCGTGGCGCGTCGCGATCCTCGTGATCGTGCTCTTCACCGCGATCGCCACGCCGTCGGCCGATGTCGTCTCGATGTTCATGCTGGCGATCCCGATGATCGGCCTGTACTTCCTCGCCTGGTTCATCGCGCACCTGCACGACCGCCGTGTCGAGCGTCGAAACGCCGAGGAGTTCGCGGAGCCTGTCTAGGCTGAAGGGGTGATGAGCCTCTCGCCGGCCGAACGGTACGCCCAGTCGCGCGAGCAGCGCCGACGCCCCAGACTCCAGGACTTCGCGGCCTCCCAGCGCTTCGACCTCGACCCGTTCCAGCGGGCCGCCTGCGGCGCGCTCGACGAGGGGCGGAGCGTGCTCGTGGCCGCACCGACCGGTGCGGGCAAGACCGTGGTGGCCGAGTTCTCGCTGTTCCTCGCGATGCAGCAGACCGGTGCGAAGGTGTTCTACACGACGCCGATCAAGGCGCTGTCGAACCAGAAGTACCAGGAGTTCGTCGAGGCATGGGGGTCCGACGACGTCGGCCTGCTCACCGGCGACACGAACATCAACTCGAACGCGCGCATCGTGGTCATGACCACCGAGGTGCTCCGCAACATGCTCTACGCCGGCTCGTCCACCCTCGACCGGCTCGCGTACGTCGTGATGGACGAGGTGCACTACCTCGCAGACCGGTTCCGCGGGGCGGTGTGGGAGGAGGTCATCATCCACCTCCCCGAAGACGTGCGGCTCGTCGCCCTGAGCGCCACGGTCTCCAATGCCGAGGAGTTCGGCGACTGGCTTCAGGCGGTCCGCGGCGACACCGACGTCGTCGTCTCCGAGGACCGCCCGGTGCCGCTCGAGCAGCACGTGCTCGTGAAGGGCAAGCTCGTCGACCTGTTCGACTCGTCGGGCAAGGGCGCCACGAACCGCGTCAACCCCGAACTGCTCCAGCTCGCCCGCGCCGGCGGCCGCTCCATCTCGTCGCGGTCGGCCCGCGGACGGCGGGGCGGCGATCGCGGCCGCTACCACCACGGCGGCGGTCAGGGCACCGGGCGCATCGACCGCCCCGAGGTCGTCGACCTCCTGCACGGCAAGCACCTGCTGCCCGCCATCTTCTTCATCTTCTCGCGCGTCGGGTGCGACCAGGCCGTCCGCCAGGTGCTGCGGTCGGGCATCCGCCTGACCGAGTCGTCGGAGCGCGACGAGATCCGATCGATCGTCGAGTCGCGGGTGCAGATGCTGCGTGACGAAGACCTCGCCGTGCTCGGCTACTGGGACTGGCTCGAGGGACTCCAGCGCGGCGTCGCAGCCCACCACGCCGGCATGCTCCCCGCGTTCAAGGAGGTCGTCGAGGAGCTCTTCCAGCGCAAGCTCCTGAAGGCGGTCTTCGCCACCGAGACGCTCGCCCTCGGCGTGAACATGCCGGCGAGGTCGGTCGTGCTCGAGAAGCTCGAGAAGTTCAACGGCGAGGCACGCGTGCCGATCACGCCGGGGGAGTACACGCAGCTCACCGGCCGCGCGGGCCGCCGCGGCATCGACATCGAGGGCCACTCGGTGATCCAGTGGGTCGACGGGCTCGACCCCGAGGCGGTCGCCGCGCTCGCGTCGCGCCGCAGCTACCCGATGAACTCGAGCTTCAAGCCGACCTACAACATGGCCGTGAACCTCGTCGACCAGTTCGGACGCGAGCGCACCAGGCAGATCCTCGAGCTCTCGTTCGCCCAGTTCCAGGCCGACCGCGCGGTCGTCGACCTGGCCCGCACCCTGCGCAAGCAGGAGGAGTCGATGGCGGGCTTCGAACAGGCCATGGCCTGCCATCTCGGCGACTTCGCCCAGTACTCGGCGATCCGGCGGCGCATCAGCGACCTCGAGCGTCAGAATTCCAAGGGCAATCCGACGCACGCCCAGCGCGAGCGCATGCAGCGCGACCTCGCCGATGCGCGCAAGCAGATGCGCGCGCACCCGTGTCACGGCTGCGCGGAGCGCGAGCAGCACGCACGTTGGGCGGAGCGGTGGTGGCGTCTGCACCGCGACCACGAGCAGCTCTCGCGCCAGATCCACACGCGCACCGGGCAGATCGCGAAGCGGTTCGATCGTGTCGCCGACGTGCTCGAACAGCTCGGCTACCTCGAGCGCACGGCCGACGGCGGCATGGTCTCGACGCCCGCCGGCCGCATCCTGAAGCGCATCTACGGCGAACGCGACCTGCTGGTGGCCGAGTGCCTGCGTCAGGGGCTCTGGAACGGCCTCGACGTACCGTCGGTCGCGGCGATGGCGGTCTCGCTCGTCTACGAACCGCGGCGCGACGACCACGGCGAGCAGTTCCGACTGCCGCGCGGGCGGTTCCGCGAGGCCTTCGAGCGCACGACCGACATCTGGAGCGAGCTCGACGACCTCGAGCGCGACCATCGTCTGGACGGCAGCGAGGTGCCGTCGCCGGCGCTGGCGATGGCGATGCACGCGTGGGCGAGCGGTGCGAGCCTCGGCGCCGTGCTCTCCGACACCGACCTCGCAGCGGGCGACTTCGTGCGCGTCGCGAAGCAGGTCGTCGACGTGCTGGATCAGATCTCGATCGTGGCCGACGCCGAGCTCGGGGTCACGGCCCGCGCCGCGATCGATGCGGTGCGCCGCGGCGTCGTCGCATACGGGTCCGCCAGCTGAGACGACCAACGGGTGCCAGGGCACGGGCGGTCCGGTCGCTGCCGTTCGCCTAGGCTGATCTGGTGCCCGTCCCGAGACCGCTGATGCCCCTGTGGGCGGCCCTGCTCGTCGCGATCGCCGGCGGCCTGATCTACGACCTCGGGTTCCCGGGCGTCTCGTGGTGGCCGCTCGCATTCGTCGGCATCGCGTCCGCCCTCCTGAGCCTGATCGGGCGTTCGGCCTGGGCGGCCCTGCTCGTCGGCTTCGCCTTCGGCATGGCGTTCTACCTGCAGCAGGTCTCCTGGACCGCGCTGTACCTCGGACCGGTCCCGTGGCTCGCGCTCTCCGTGCTGGAGTCCGCGTTCGTCGCGGGCGGCGCCGTGCTCATCACGCTCGCCTACCGCTGGGTTCCTCGCGCGAGCGATGCCCGCTGGGTGCGCCTCGTCGTGCTGCCTGCGCTCGTGGCGGGCCTCTGGTGCCTCCGCGAGGCCGCCACCGGCTCGATCCCGTACGGCGGGTTCCCCTGGGGCCGCGCGGCCCTCAGCCAGTCCGAGAGCCCCTTCGCCGACGTCGTCTCGTGGGTCGGCAGCACGGGCCTCGGGTTCGTCATGGTGTTCCTCGTCGCGGCGATCATCGAGTGGGTTCGCCTGCGCGCATGGCACGACCTCCGCACGGCGATCCCGGTCGTCGCCGTCGCGCTCATCGCGATGCTCGTACCCCAGTGGCAGACGACGGATGCCGGCACGCTCCGCGTGGCCAGCGTGCAGGGCAACGGTCCGGCCGGCTACTTCGACGAGCGCGCCCAGGGCGACATCCTGGCCTCGCAGCTCGAGGCATCCGAGCCCGTGCTCGACGAACCCGACCTCGACGTGCTCCTCTGGCCCGAGGGCGGATCAGACCTCGACCCGCTGCGCTCCGATCGCGTCGCCGGCATCTTCGACCGGTTGAGCGAGCAGATCGACGCGCCCGTGCTGCTGAACACCGTCACGGTCGAGGGCGACGACGAGGCGACCGCGAAGTACTTCAACACGTCGATGCTCTGGCGCGCGGGCGAGGGCGCGGTCGCGACGTACGACAAGCGGCACCCGGTTCCGTTCGGCGAGTACATCCCCGATCGCGACTTCTGGTACTCGCTCGCGCCCGACCTCATCGGCCTCGTCCAACGCGGCTACACGCCCGGAACGAATCCGCCCGTCTTCGACCTCGGCGACGCGATCACGGGCCTGGCCATCTGCTTCGACGTGATCTACGACGATCTCATCTGGGAGGGCATCGACGACGGCGCCCAGGTCTTCATGTTCCAGACGAACAACGCCGACTTCCGCGGCACCGACGAGAACGAGCAGCAGCTCGCGATCGCCCGCCTGCGCGCGATCGAGACGGGCCGGTCGGTCGTGAACATCTCGACCGTCGGCACGAGCCAGGTGATCGACCCCGCGGGGCGCACGATCGATTCCCTGCCCGCGTACGAGCCCGGGGCCATGGTGACGGATGTCGAGCTCCGCGACGGACGCACTCCCTCGGTCGTGCTCGGCGCTGCCGTGCCGTGGCTGCTCGTCGGCGGCGCCGCGCTCGGACTGGTCGGCGCGGGCCTGATCGCACGCCGTCGCGATCGCGGACGCACCGGGGCCTGAGCCCGAGGTTCGCGGACAAGGCCCCCGGAAACCACGAACGCCGCCTCCGAACGGAGGCGGCGTCGATGGATGAAGCGGTGCGGCTACGCGCTCTGCTTCTGCCCGCGGCGTGCGCGCAGGAACGCGAGGCGCTCCTCGAGCAGCTCTTCGAGCTCGGCGCGCGTACGGCGCTCGAGCAGCATGTCCCAGTGGGTTCGGGCCACCTTCTCGCCCGAACGGTCGATCTCGACCGGCTTGGAGTCGACGAGGAGCACGGCCGAAGCACCGCAGTTGCGGCACTCCCACTCCTCGGGGGTCTCAGCTTCGGTCGA
Source organism: Agromyces allii (assembly GCF_009749385.1). Classification (GTDB taxonomy): domain Bacteria; phylum Actinomycetota; class Actinomycetes; order Actinomycetales; family Microbacteriaceae; genus Agromyces; species Agromyces allii. The sequence continues at coordinate 324,123 of NZ_WBIN01000002.1, forward strand.
GAAGATCATGACCGTCTCGTGGTTGCATGCCTCGCAGCGGTACCTGTACTCCGCGCGGTCGGCGAAGATCACGCCGTCTTCAGTCTGCAAGCTCTGAGCGCCGATGCGCATGCCTCGTAGGCTCCGGTCCGCCATGGCGTACTCCTCTCGATCGTCTATAGGTATAAACGATCAAGCTGTGCGTTCCCCTTCCGGAGGCTGGGTGAATCCCGGGGAATTCTCAGTTTCGCTCGGCGACGACCGCGACGGCGAGGTCGGCACGGTCGCTCACCAGGCCGTCGATCCCACTGCTGAGCAGGCGTTTCATGTCGGTCGGATCGTTCACGGTCCAGACGTGGACCTCGGCACCGGCCGCGTGCACGACGCGCACGAATCGACGCGAGACGATGCGCACCGGGCCGAAGCGCTCGGGTACCTGCAACGCCACCGCGCCCCGGAGCGCGCGACGCACGAGCCGGGGGGAGCCGAGCCACGTCGCAAGGAGCACGCCGATGACGCCGGCCTGTCCGGTCGAAGTGGCGACGCCCGGCAGAAGGTCGGCGAGACGGCGCCGTCGAGCGTCGGAGAAGCTCGTGAGGAGCACCCGATCGGATGCCGCAGCCGCCCGGATCACCTCGACCACGGGCAGCACCGCGTCGGCGACCTTCACGTCGATGTTGAACCGCGCCTCGGGAAACCGCGCGAGCGCCTCGGCGAGCGTGCAGAAGCGCTGCCCGGCGCCGAGCTCGATGCGCTCGAGTTCGGCGATCGAGAGCTCGGCGACGAGGGCGGACGTGCCCGCCACGCGGTCGATGGTGTCGTCGTGGGCGATGACCACGACGCCGTCGGCGGTGAGGCGCACGTCGGTCTCGAGGTATCCGGCGCCGACCTCGAGCGCGAGCTCGAAGGCGAGCAGCGTGTTCTCGGGCGCAACGACCGCGAGCCCCCGATGTGCGAGGACCCGCGGTCGTGGTGGATCGAGGTAGCGCGAGGCCACCGGCGTCAGACGCGGCCTGTCGGCGGCGTTCCGCCTTCGGTGCCGACGCCCGCACCGGGAGCGCTCGGCGGCGTGAACGCCTTGCCGATGCCCTTCAGCGCCTCGGTGAGCTCGCTCGGGATGATCCAGAGTTTGTTCGCCTGGCCCTCGGCGAGCTGCGGCAGCATCTGCAGGTACTGGTAGCCGAGCAGCTTGGGGTCGGGGTCGCCCTTGTGGATGGCGTCGAAGACCGTGAGGATCGCCTCCGCCTCGCCCTGGGCGCGGAGCACCGCGGCCTTGGCATCACCCTCGGCCTGGAGGATGGCGGCCTGGCGCTGGCCCTCCGCCGTGAGGATCGCGGACTGCTTCGTGCCCTCGGCCGTGAGGATCAGGGCACGACGGTCGCGCTCGGCGCGCATCTGCTTCTCCATCGAGTCCTGGATCGAGAGGGGCGGATCGATCGCCTTCAGCTCGACTCGGGAGACGCGGATGCCCCACTTGCCGGTCGCCTCGTCGAGGACGACTCGGAGCTGGCCGTTGATGTTGTCGCGCGAGGTGAGCGCCTCTTCGAGGTTCAGCCCGCCGACGACGTTGCGGAGCGTCGTGGTCGTGAGCTGCTCGACCGCACCGAGGTAGTTCGCGATCTCATAGGTCGCGGCCCGTGCATCGGTCACCTGGAAGTACACGACCGTGTCGATCGAGACCACCAGGTTGTCTTCGGTGATCACCGGCTGCGGAGGGAAGGACACCACGGTCTCGCGCATGTCGACGAGCGGCCGCAGCCGGTCGATGAACGGGATGAGGAGGTTCAGACCCGGCGTGAGCGTCTTGTGGTAGCGGCCGAGCCGCTCGACCACGCCCGCATACGCCTGCGGGATGATCCGGATCGATCGTGCGATGACGACGATCACGAAGATGACGATCGCGGCGACGATGACCGTCGTGATCACCGATACGACATTCACTGGGGAGTGCTCCTCTCGAGCGGCACGACGACGGCGGTCGCACCGTCGATGCCCGTGACGAGCACACGCTCGCCGACCGCGACATCGGCCTGTTCGGTGATGGGGGAGAGGCGTGCCGTCCACACCTCGCCGTTCTGCAGACGCACCTGGCCGCCGGCGGGGCTCACGGTGCGCACGACATTGCCGTCGACGCCGATGAGGGCGTCGATGTTGCTGCGTGCCGGGTCGGCCCCTCGTTGCAGGGCGCGGAGCAGGGATGGCCGCAGGGTCAGGATCAGTCCGACGGCGACGACCGCGGCGATCACGAACTGGGCCCACCACGGGATGCCGAACAGGCCGGAGAGCAGGCCTGCGACGCTGCCGAGCGCGAGCATCAGGAAGGTCATCTCGAGGGTGAACACCTCGATCGTGGCGAAGACGAGGATGAGCACCAACCAGGCGATCCACGCGTACTGAGTGAGCACATCCACTTCGTTCTCCTTCGCACGGGCCCCACTTCGAAACTAGCAGGGCGAGGGATGCCGCGGGGGAGTTGATATCCTCGGTGCGGCGCAACGCCGTGGACCGTCCGGTCCGATCCGACCTGCCCGAGGAGTCTCGAACGTGACCAACCCACTCGCCCCTGGATCCCTGACCGGCAAGGTCGCCCTCGTGACCGGCTCCTCTCGTGGCATCGGCGCCGACACGGCCCGCTATCTCGCGGGCGCCGGCGCGGCCGTCGTGGTGAACTACCGCAGCAAGGCGCCGCGCGCCGACAAGGTCGTGGCCGAGATCGAGGCTGCCGGCGGCCGTGCGATCGCCGTCGGAGCAGACCTCACCGACGCGGCATCCGTCACCGATATGTTCCAGCAGGCCGTCGCCGCGTTCGGGCCCGTCGACGTGCTCGTGCTGAATGCCTCGGGCGGCATGGAGACCGGCATGGGCGAGGACTACGCCATGCGGCTGAACCGCGACGCGCAGGTCAACGTCGTCGACAACGCCCTGCCGCACCTCGCCGAGGGCGCGCGCATCGTGTTCGTCACGAGCCACCAGGCCCACTTCATCCGCACGACCCCGACCATGCCCGAGTACGTGCCCGTCGCACTGTCCAAGCGGGCCGGTGAAGACGCGCTCCGAGCCAAGCTCCCCGAGTTCGAGGCTGCCGGCGTCGAGTTCGTCGTCGTCTCGGGCGACATGATCGAGGGCACGATCACGGCGACGCTGCTCGAGCGCGCGAACCCGGGCGCGATCGCAGCCCGAAAGTCCGACGCCGGGCGCCTCTACAACGTGTCCGAGTTCGCCGCCGAGGTCGCGGCCGCCGCGGTCGACCCGATCCCGGCCGACAACACGCGCTACGTCGGCGACACCTCGGGCTTCGCGCCCGAGGACTGATCCGCTGCGCGGGCCCCGGCTCCGCACGCGCTGACAGCAGACGCACCAACGGCAGAGGCCGGTCGGAGACTCCGACCGGCCTCTGCCGTTGCGTTCGCCGGATGCGCGCGGCCGCGGCATCCGTTCACGAATGGATCAGGCGGCGCCCTTGCCGAACGTGAACGCGCGCACGATCTGCACGATGCCGAGGATGATCAGGCTGATGCCGGTGATCACGAAGAGGATGACCGCTCCCCAGATCGGCGAGAAGAGCAACACGATGCCCGCGATGAGGCTCAGGATGCCGAAGAAGATCGCCCAGCCCCGCGACGGGGCATCGCCCGACTGCACCAGCGCGACGATGCCCTCGATGATCCATACGACGCCCACGATGACGCCCAGGAGCACGGCGAGCACGGCGGCCGTCGCCGCGATGTTCGCGAACGCGATGACCGCACCGACGATGAACACGATGCCGAGGATGATGTCGAGCGCTCTCGCACCGCCCGAGATGCCCTTCGAGAAGATGCCGAGCCCCACGTAGGCGAGGCCGGCGATGAGGAGGTAGATCGCCAGCAGCACCGTGAGCACGCCCGCGGCGTCCTTCGGCCAGAACGTGATGAACACGCCGATGATCAGGGCGATCGCGCCCGAGATGCCGAGCGTCGTGCGCACCGTGTTGATGGCCGACTTCGACAGGTTCTCGGAGTTGAGGGAGAAGGCCGCGAAGACCGCGGGCTGCTGTGGCGACGACATGAGGGTGTCCTTTCGTGGACGACAGTTGAGGCACGCTCAGCGTATTCCCAGACGCACCGACCGCGGCGGAGGTGACGGCGAGTCTCGTCGATTGACGCCCGGTGACGTTCGCAACGCGTGCGCCGTGACATCCGCCCCGCCCATCGGCCGATCCGCGCCCCTGTGGCAGGATCGAAGCGTGACCAGCGGTTCCGGGGGAGACCAGCGACTGCGCGAGCTCGCGTTGCTGCGACGTGCGCGCGACCGCATCGACCGCGAGTACGCGAAGCCGCTGAACGTCGACGAGCTCGCGCGCGGCATCAACATGTCGGCCGGCCACTTCAGCCGGCAGTTCAAGGCGGCCTACGGCGAATCCGTCTACAGCTACCTCATGACCCGGCGCATCGAGCGCGCGATGGCCCTGCTGCGCCGCGGCGACCTGAGCGTCACCGAGGTGTGCTTCGAGGTCGGCTGCTCGTCGCTCGGCACGTTCAGCACCCGATTCACCGAGCTGGTCGGCGTGCCGCCGAGCATCTACCGCCAGCAGCCCGACGGCATCTTCGAGGGCGTGCCCTCGGTGCTCGCGAAACGCGCCGCGAGACCGATCAGGAATCGAGAAGCGTCGACCGTGCGCCGCAAGTAGCGTGGCGGACATGGACATCACGATTCAGTACACGTTCCTCCCGCACACCGACGCCGAGGAGTCCCTCGCCTTCTATCGGGACACGCTGGGCTTCGAGGTGCGCAAGGACGTCGGATACGAGCAGATGCGGTGGATCACCGTCGGACCGGCCGGCCAGCCCGAGACGTCCATCGTGCTGACGCCTCCGACCCCCGACCCCGGCACGACCGCCGACGAACGCCGTGTCGTCGCCGAGATGATGGCGAAGGGCACCTACGCGAGCATCGTGCTCTCGACGACCGATGTCGACGGCGCATTCGAGCAGGTCGCCGCGAGCGGCGCCGAGGTCGCCCAGGAGCCGATCGACCAGCCGTACGGCGTGCGCGATTGCGCGTTCCGCGATCCCGCAGGCAACATGATCCGCATCCAGCAGCCGCAGTGACCGACGGATGCCGCGGCATCCGTTCGAACCAGAACCCAGCACGCATCCGCGCCGTGACCGGCGCGACCGAACCGAGGAGGACCCCATGGCCGAGACCACGAAGAAGGCCGAACCGTCGCACCAGGCGTTCAGCGCCGAGGAGCGGGCCGCGATGAAGGCCGCCGCCGCCGAGGCCAAGAAGGCCGCTCGCAAGGCCTCGGCCGAGGAGAAGGCCGCCGAGGCGCTGGCCGACTGCCTCGCGAGCATCGAGGCCATGGACGGCGACGACCGCGCCGCCGCCGAGACGATCCACGCGATCGTCCTCGAGCACGCCCCCTCGCTCCAGCCGCGCACCTGGTACGGCATGCCCGCCTACGCGGGCGCCGACGGCAAGGCGGTCGTCTTCTTCCAGCCCGCCGGCAAGTTCAAGGCCCGGTACGCGACACTGGGGTTCAACGACAGCGCGGCCCTCGACGAGGGCACCATGTGGGCCACCTCGTTCGCGATCACCAAGCTCACGCCGGCCGACGAGAAGCTCATCGTCGATCTGATCACGCGCTCGGTCGGCTGAATCGGCGCGATGCGGCATCCGTCATGATCACCAGGTGGACGACGGATGCCGCGTGCGCGACCACTCGATCCGGGCCGGACGCAGCTCGGGGGAGTGCAGGGTCATTGAACACGTGTTCGAGATCGGTCGGAGCGCGCGTTCCAGCGGCGAGCGCGTCGGAACGAGGTCTTGTCAGAATGGCCTGTAGCCGCCCATCCGATCCCTGGAGAGCCGCTCGGCCTCGTGGATCACCTCGAGCCGTCCGCGACGGCGCACATGTTCAGGCCCGAAACCGACATAACGACGGCAATTGGAGTACGGGACGAGAATCGAGTTGCGCTCGGGGCCCGGCACGGCGCCGGCGGCGGCGGGCACCCGAACATCGAGTGCGCGTCGAGTGCGGGACGTCGCATCCCGCATCCGAATGTGGGACGACGTCGTCGCGACGTGCGCGGATCCCGCGCAGGATTCCGGGCATGTCGCGGCACCCGATGTCCTCTCGTCGACGCTATCCCGTTGCGCCGATAATGCACATTATGTCGGAACGAGAGTTGGCGCCGGACTCAGCGCCGCCCGCGCGCCAGCCCTGAACCCCCTGCGCCGCCCACTCCCTCACCGGGATGGGCAGCGTCCGGACGGCACCTCAGAGGTTGCGGCGCGCGTCCGGGTCGTCTGCGAGCCGGTCCGCCTCGCGCTCCATGGCCTCCTGCTCGGCCTCGCTCAGCGGCGGGAGGCCGACCTGGTCGGCCGGGACGCCCGCATACGGGTCGGCGCCGGGGAACTCCTGACTGAAGGAACCCGCGACGACTCCCCCTGGTGGAACCTCGTCGCCGGCGGCGCCCAACAGCGTCTCCTCGCCGGGAGCCTGCTCCGGCACGTCGTCTCCGAGGTGCTTACGATGCCACTCGCCGCTCATGTCCACTCCCACCAGTACAGGGTCGATCACCATCGAATCCGTGATGACACCGGCAACGCAATGGACCGCCGGCATTCATCCACGGAGTGTTGGAGAAGTCTACGACGAGCGACCCGAAATCCGGCCTCGCGAGAGTGGCGCTCGGATTGGCGAGCATACGCCCACGATGCGGGGTCCCATGATCGGTGCGAGCCCGTTTCGGGCAGGTCGCGCGGGTCGGGCAGTAGATTCGCTGCATGATGTCTCCGAACGCGACCGGCACGGCGTGAGTTCGCGTCTCGCGCCACGCGCAGTCTCTCCGATCGGGCCCGCCCGGATCGGTGTGGGCCTGCTGGGCATCGCCGTGCTCGCCTACGCCTACGCGCTCCGCATCGCGGTCGGCGACGGCAATCCGTTCGACTACTTCGGCTACTTCACGAACCAGACCACGCTCCTGACCTGCCTCGTGCTCGTCGTCAGCGGGGTGTTCGCGGTGCGGCAGCGCGCAGCGCCGGAGTGGCTGACCCTTCTGCGGGGAATGGCGACCGCGTACCTGATCGTGGTGGGAGTCGTCTACAACGTCCTCGTGCCGGGCACCGGCACCGCCCCGGCCTGGGTGAGCGCCGCACTCCATGTCGTGCTGCCCCTCGTCGTCGCGTTGGACTGGATCCTCGTGCCGGACCGCCCGCCGCTGCCGTGGCGACGGCTCTGGCTCGTCGCGGCCTATCCGCTCGTGTGGGTGAGCGTCGTGCTCGTTCGCGGCGCGACCGACGGATGGGTACCGTACGGATTCCTCCTCCCCGAACATGGTCCTGCCTCTCTCACCGTGCACCTCATCGGGCTACTCTGTGCTGTACTCGCCGCAGGCGCCCTGGTCTGGGCGGCCAGTCGAATCCCGCTCCGGAGCTCCGACTCCGCGCCTCACCACCGGATCGACTCGTCCGATTCGGAGCCGGCGATGCGCGTCATCGGAGCAGAGTGAGAGGAAGCCGGGATGCGCGGGAATCTCGCGTTCACTGATCAATTGCGGCTGATCGAGGAACGGTCGGCCGCCTTCCGCACTGCGGTCGCCGCCGCACCCGGCCTCGACGTGCAGATGCCGACCCACCCCGAGCGCACGCTGTTCGATCACGTGCAGCACGTGGGCATGGGTCGCCGCAAGGCGGCTGCGGTCGTCGCCGCCGGGCCCGCGGTCGCTCCGCCGGAGGAATCCGCGTGGGGCGGGGGCACGAGTGCGCCTCGGGAGCGCGACGCTCTCCTGGCCTGGTGGGACGAGTCCGTCGAGCATCTGATGAGCGTGCTGCGCGCGGCCGGCCCCGATCGCCCCTGCTGGACCTGGTGGGGCGACTCGCCGTCACCGCAGACCTCCGGGGCCTGGGCGCGGCGCCAACTCCACGAGATCGCGGTGCACACCTTCGACGTGCAGCTGGCCGGGGGCGCCCCGCAGCCGATCCCGGAGCGGATCGCCCTCGACGGCTTCGACGACTGCCAGGTCACCCTCTGCGCGACGACGGTCGCCTGGCCGCACTCCCCCGCCATCGTCGACTACCACGCGACGGAGGGACGGTCCTGGCGCCTCAGGCTGTCCGAGGCCGGCGCCCAGGTCGCCGACCTCATGCCCGCTGCCGGCGAGGACTCCGGTGCGACCGATGCCTCGGCCAGCGGCACGGCCAGCGAGCTGGTGCTGTTCTTCTACGACCGCATACCGCTGGAGTCGCTCGAGTTCGAAGGCGACCGTCGCATCTTCGATGAGCTCGCTGCCTGGGACCCGTCGGCATGAGTGTCCTTCGACCCGATCGAACCCGGTCGAACCCACTCGATCACCGCATAGGCTTCGATCTATGAATCAGTCGGGAGCGCGCATCGCCGACATGGCCGCGACCACGGCGCTCATCACCGACCCCACGCGTGCGCGGCTCCTGACCTTGCTCCTGACGAATCCCGACGGGCGATCGACGGTGACGGTGCTGGCCCGTGAACTCGGCCTGCGCCAGCCGACGGTGACGCACCACGCGAGACTGCTGACCGAGGCGGGCGTGCTCACCCGGCTTCCGGAGGGGCGCCAGGCGTGGTACTCGATCGTGTCGGATCAGCGCGATCGCGTCGCCGAGCTGCTCGGCACCGATGCGGCCGCTCCCCCGAGCGACGCCGTGTTCGACCGGATCGCCGACGACCTCGCCGTGCGCTTCGCCGGGCAGTTCGGGCGCGAGACCATCGAGCGCACGCTGACCGAGAGTCGCGAACTGCTCGAGCGCGCGGGCACGGCGGCGCACCTGGCGTCGCGCACTGCCGAGTTCACCGCCCAGCGCCTCGCTGCGGTCGCGGCAGGGCGATCGGATGCCGCGGGCGTGCCAGAGGTCCTCTTCGTCTGCGTGCGCAACGCCGGAAGGTCGCAGATGGCTGCAGCACTGCTGCGGCGACTCGCCGGCGATCGGCTGCGCGTGCGCTCGGCCGGATCCGCACCCTCCAACCGCATCTCCCCCGTCATCGCGAACGCCCTCGACGAACTCGGCGCGTCGATCGGCGACGAGTTCCCGAAGGCGCTCACCGACGAGGTCGTGCGCGCCGCCGACGTCGTCGTCACAATGGGCTGCGGCGACGCCTGCCCGGTCTATGCCGACACGCGCTACCTGGACTGGGATCTCGCAGACCCGGTGGATCTCCCCCTCGAGCGCGTGCGCGTGATCCGCGACGACATCGATCGCCGCGTGCACGAACTGCTCGAGAGCCTCGTCTCGCGCGCGGGGTGAGCGTCGGCATGCGACCTCCGCGGCATCCGTTCATATAGATCGTGATCTATACTTCGAGGACTCCCCCGACGAAAGGCCCGAAGATGCCCGAGATGCCCACGGTCCTGTTCGTGTGCGTGCACAACGCCGGCCGGTCCCAGATGGCCGCCGGCTACCTGCGGGCGCTCGGCGGCGACCGCATCGAGGTGCGTTCGGCCGGCTCCGAGCCGAAGGACGAGATCAACCCGGTCGCCGTCGCCGCGATGGCCGAGCAGGGCATCGACATCGCGAACCACACGCCGAAGATCCTCACCACCGAGGCGGTTCGCGACTCCGACGTCGTGATCACGATGGGCTGCGGCGACGCCTGCCCGATCTTCCCGGGCAAGCGCTACGAGGACTGGCAGCTCGATGACCCGGCCGGCCAGGGCCTCGACGCGGTGCGTCCGATCCGCGACGAGATCCGCGCCCGCGTCGAGTCACTCCTCGCCGAACTGCTCCCCCAGCGCCCGCGCGACTGACAGCTCTCGTCACGCGGACGCGCCGCCCCCATCGGCGCCTCGGGATGCCTCGACGTCGTCCTTCTCTTCGTCGAGGAGCATCCCGATCGGCGTCGCACATGTGTCGCCGCGCCAGGCTTCGACCCCCTCCCGCACGGCGAACACGGCGATCACGAGCGCGGCGAGCGAGTCCGCCCAGGCCCAGCCGAGCAGCGAGTTCAGCGCGAGTCCGATGAGCACCGCGGCCGAGAGGTAGGTGCAGATCAGGGTCTGCCTGCTATCGGCGACGGCCGTGGCGGATCCGAGTTCCCGACCGGTTCGACGCTCGATCCACGACACGACGGGCATCACGACCACGCTCAGCGCCGTGATCGCGAGCCCGACCGCGGTGTGCTCCGCTTCGGGCAGCGCTCCGGCGATCGTCAGCACGGCCGTGATGCCCACGTAGGCGGCGAGGGCGAAGAACGAGAACGCGATGACCCGCAGGGTCGGCTTCTCGTATCGCGCCGGATCGGCGCGCGTGAACTGCCACGCGACCGCCGCCGCGGAGAGCACCTCGACGAGCGAATCGAGGCCGAAGCCGAACAGTGCAGCCGACGAGGCGGTGGCACCCGCCGCGATCGCGACCGCAGCCTCGATCAGGTTGTAGACGATCGTGAAGCCGACGATCCATCGGATGCGCTGCTGCAGGACGGCCCGACGCTCGCCGGACGGGCCGAGACTCATGCCGGGGAGCCGCAGCAGCTCGACTCGGCGACGAGGTCGGTCGAGCACACGCCGGTGGCCGGCAGCCTGAGTTCGACCCGTGTCGCCGCGGCGAGATCCCCGGCGAGCCACGCCACGACGGAGCGCACCTGCTCGTACCCCGTCGCGAGCAGGAACGTCGGCGCACGTCCGTACGATTTCATGCCGACGATGAAGAATCCGTGCTCCGGATGCCGCAGCTCGGCGATTCCGTGCGGCTCGACGGTGCCGCACGAGTGCAGGTTGGGGTCGATGAGCGGGGCGAGTCGTTTCGGCGCCTCGACGACGTCGTCGAGCTCGAGGCGCACTTCGCGGAGCAGGGAGAGATCCGGCCGGAACCCCGTCGCATTCACGACCAAGTCGGTGGCGTGGATCGCGACTTCTCCCCCGCGCCGGCCGAGGAGCTCGACGTGATCGCCCGCTCGCCGCGCCCGCAGGATCTCGAAGCCGTCGACGAACTCGATGTCGCCGCGGCGAACGGCCGCTTCGACGCGACCGCCGAGCCTCGCCCGGTCGGCGAGTTCGTCCCCGTCGGAGGACGAGACGCGCGCCGCCTGCGCGTTGCGGATCAGCCAGGCGACCCGCGTGCCGGGAGTCTCATGGGCGAGCTGCACCAGGCCCAGGAGGGTGTTCGCCGCGGAGTGCCCCGCGCCGACGACCGTCGTGCGCCGCCCGGCGAACGTCGCCCGGTCGCGGCCGAGCACATCCGGGAGCGCGGCGCGAAGGTGTTCGGCGACCTCGTCGAGGCCGAGCAGTCCGAGGCCGTTCGAGCCGAGCGGGTTCGGCGTGCGGTAGGTGCCGGAGGCGTCGAGCACGGCACGCGCGTGCATCTCGTCGACCCCGTCGGCCGTCTTCATCCGCACGAGGAACGGCGTCGACGCGCGGTTGGTCGTGCGCGTGCGATCCATGCCGTCGCGGCTGACCGCGAGCACCTCGACGCCGGTGCGGATCCGTGGAGCGATGACGTCGAGCTCGCTGAGCGGCACGAGGTACGCCTCGACGAGTTCCGACCCCGTCGGCGCTCGCGCCGGGTCGGGCTGCGCCCATCCGGTCGCGTCGAGCAGCCGCTGCGACGCGGGGTCGACGAGGTGCCTCCACGGCGAGAACAGGCGCGTGTGCCCCCAGTCGCGAACGCTGTCGCCGACCCGCTCCCCCGCTTCGAGCACCACGAACTCGATGCCGCGCTCGGCCAGGTTCGCGGCGGCGGCGAGCCCGATCGGGCCGGCGCCGATGACGACGACCGGCAACGACTCGAGGCGCTCGTTCGTCACGTGCCTGGTGGTCAGGTCGAGCAGGGTCACGGCGAATCTCCTTGATATCGATGAACTTCGATGCTCAGTATTCGCCCATGTATCGAAGTCTGTCAATATCGACTACCATCGATGCATGGTCACCATGCTCGAGATCACGGATGTCAGCGTCACCCGGAACGGCGACGCCGACGCAGGCGCCGTGGCCTGCTGCGCGCCCCTCGTGCGCGAGCCCCTCGATGCCGAGGCGGCCGAACTGCTGGCCCGCAACATCAAGGCGCTCGCCGACCCGACCCGCCTGCGCCTGCTGTCGATCGTCGCGGCATCCGACGGCGGCGAAGCCTGCGTCTGCGATCTCACCGCGCCGGTCGGCCTCAGCCAGCCGACCGTCTCCCACCACCTCAAGATCCTGACCGACGCCGGGTTCCTCACGCGTTCGAAGCGCGGCACCTGGGCGTACTACCGTCTCGTTCCCACGGCGCTCGACGACGTCGCGCGCGTGCTCGGCTCGGTCTGAGCCGAGCACGTCCTCCGCGCCGGGCTCCCATGCGGACGGGTCGGATAACGCCGAGCCTGTCGCGGCCGTCGTGCCCGCGGTGGCTCACGCCACCGGCGTGAACCCCCGCGCGACCTCGATCAGAATGCGCGTTCCGTAGCCCGTCGCCCCCTTCGAACGCCAGGAGTCGTCGGCGTCGGACTGCATGGTTCCAGCGATGTCGAGGTGGGCCCACGGCGTGTCGCCGACGAACTCCGAGAGGAAGAGGCCGGCGGTCGCCGCACCGGCGGAGGCCCCGCCGAGGTTCGAGATGTCGGCGATGTCGGAGTCGAGCTGCTTTCGGTACTTGCGCTCGAGCGGCAGCTGCCAGGCGGGCTCGTCGGTCGCGTCGGCTGCAGCCTTCACGCGGTCGACGAGCGGCTGGCTGGTGCCGAACAGTGCGGCCGTCGACGGGCCGAGCGCCATGAGCGCCGCGCCCGTGAGCGTCGCGATGTCGATGATGGCGTCGACGCCCGCCTCGGTGGCGAGCACGAGTCCGTCCATCATCACGAGGCGGCCCTCGGCGTCGGTGTTCTTGACCTCGACGGTCTTGCCGCCACGAGCCGTGAGCACATCGCCGAGCTTGTACGCGGAGCCCGACGGCATGTTGTCGGTGCAGAGGAGCCACCCCGACACGGCGGCCGTCGCCCCGAGGTCGCGCAGCGCCGTGAAGGCCGCGAGCACCGAGGCCGCCCCGCCCATGTCCATCTTCATGAGCAGGTGCATCGGGTCGGACGGCTTCAGGCTGATGCCGCCGGAGTCGTACATGATGCCCTTGCCGACGAGCCCGAGGTGCCCGCTCGGCTCGCCCGCCGGCGTGTAGCGCAGGACGACGAGCCGCGGTTCCTCGGCGCTGCCGGCGTTGACGCCGAGCAGGCCCCCGCAGCCCATCTCGATGAGTTCCTGCTTGTCGAACGCCTCGACGTCGAACCCGAACCGACCGCCGAGGATCGTCGCGACATCCGCGAGATCGCTGGCGGTGAGGTGGCTCGGCGGCGTGTTCGCGAGGTCGCGGGCGATCGCGGTGGCACGCGCGGTCACGATGCCCTGGGCGATGCCGTCGGATGCCGCAGCAGCATCGACCCCGTCGAGGAGCAGTTCGACCGTGGCGAGCTTCGGCTCGCGGGCGGTGGCCTTGAGCGCGTCGTACCGGTAGCGGCCGAGCAGGGCGCCCTCGGTGAGCGCACGAGCGGCGGATGTCGCGTCGACCGTGCCGATCGTGGTCACGCGCAGGCCGATGCGCGTGGCCTTCGGCACCGCTCGCACGAATGCGGCGGCGGCGTCGCGCAGCCCGGCCTCGGAGAGGTCGTCGACCGCGCCGGCGCCGATGACGACGAGCAGCGTCGGCTCTGCACCCGCGAGCACGAGCGTCGTGCCGGGCTTCGCCTCGAAACCGGCCCGCCCGAGTGCCGCGCGATCCAGCGGCACGCCGTCGGGAAGGTCGCCGTCGGAGTGCACGAGCACGCCGATCGCCTCGAGTGCACCCGCCCCGAGCTCGTCGACGGCGGTCACCCCGACGGCGTCGGACGCCGCGAGCGACGGGATCGCCGAGAACTCGGCCGGGATGAGCTTGTTCGGGCTCCTGGTCATCGTGCCGCCTCCACTGCTTCGGGGTCTTCGACCTCGTCGATCGGGTCGTCGTCGTCGGGCTCGAGCTTCTCGGGCAGGTCGCCCTTGCGCACGCCGGGCATCCTGAGGGCCGGGACGATCGCGAGCAGGGCGAGCAGGGCCAGGCCGAGCAACGAGATCTTCAGCGACTGGAGTCGTGCGTCTTCGTTGATCTCGACGGCGGCGGCGATCTCGGCCTCGCTCGCCGCGGTCCCCTGCAGGGCGGCCTCGAGCTGGCTGTTCGTCATGAAGTCGGCCTCGTTGATGTTGACCGAGGCGATGAGTTCGTCGCCGATCTCGGGATGGTCCGCAGCCGAGACGGCCAGCGTCGACGAGAGGATGCCGACCGCGAACGCGGTGGCCACGGCGATGCCGACCGAACCCGAGAGGTTGTGCACGAGGCCGCGCCACGCCCCGACGTCGCCGGCGAGCTGCTTCGGCGCCGACGAGAGCAGGGTGTTGAAGACCAGGGCCACGATCGACCCCTGTCCGAGACCCAGCAGGATGAGGCCGATGACGACGAACGCCTGGCCCCACTCGCCCCGAACGGTGAACGCCAGCAGGGTGAGCGCGAGTGCGACGACGACGAAGCCGGCAGCGCCGAGGATGCGCGGCGTGAACTTGCCGTACAGGTACGCGATGAACGTCGACGCGAGGAAGATCGAGAGCGTGTACGGGATGATCGAGAACGAGGTCTCGATGCCGCTGAGGCCCTGCACGACCTGCATGTAGAGCGGGATCAGGAAGTTCGCGGCGGTGCCGACGAACAGCATGATGGCCATGCACGCCGTGACCGCACGTTCCGATCCGGTGGCGAGCACGCGCAGGTCGAAGATCCTCGGCCGGTTCTCCCGACCCCGTCGGCGGAGCCACAGGAAGAACACCTGCCCGACCACGATGCCGAACACGATGAGCACGGGCGCCGGTGAGACGCCGAGGATGTCGAACGGCGCCTGCGTCGTGGCATCCCACACGCCCCAGCTGTTGAGGCCCGAGAACCCGAAGCTCAGCAGCACGATGGCCACGGCCGCGAGCCCCGCGCCGATCCAGTCGATCGTGAGTCCGGGCTGGTTCGGCACCTTCTTGAGGCCGAAGCTCAGCAGCAGGTTCACGGCGCCGAGGGCGACCATGAGGGCGAACGACCAGCGCCAGCCGATCGTCGTCGCGAACGACCCGGCGATGAGCAGGGCGAGCACGCCGGCGGCCGGGATCGCGGCTGCGAGCAGCCCGATCGCCTTCGCCTGCTGGTCGCCGTGGTAGTTCGTGGCGATGAAGACCGTGAGCGCCGGCGCGATGAGCGCGATGACGGCACCCGACGAGGCCTGCGCGATGAACAGCATCGCGGGGCTCTGCGACAGCGCGACCCCGGCCATCGCGAGCGCGTGCACGCCGACCGCGATCTGGAACACGCCACGGGTGCCGAAGCGGGCGCCGATCTTCGCGCCGAGCAGGATGAACGCCGCCATCGCGAAGGTGCCCGCCGTGATGGCCGTTCCCACCGACGATGCCGCGGTGTCGAGGTCGGTGGTGATGCCCGCCATCGAGACCGTGAGCGCGTTGACCGCGAACGACGCCTGGATCTGCGTCAGCACCACCACGATGAGCGGCAGCCACGGGGCCTTCGCCTTCACCGTCGATCCCTCCGCAACGACTTCACCCGAACGCCCGCTCGACGCCATCAAGCACCTCTCCCCCGAAACGTGTGGGCCCGTGCCGTGCAACGGACGGGCGCTCACCGCTGACAGTATCGCCCCGACCGCGCAAGCGGAACCATGCGACTCCTCGATCGATGGAAGGGGCCGCACTAGGGTTGCCGCATGGATCCCATCGCGCTCACGTTGGGCATCCTCGCGCTCGCCATCGTCGCGTTCCTCTCGAACCGCGTGCCGCTCGGCATCGTCGCGATCGGCGTCTCGGTGGCGCTGTGGGCGACCGGCGTGCTCGATCTCGGGCAGGCGCTCGCCGGATTCGGCGATCCGACCGTCGTCTTCATCGCGAGCCTGTTCGTCGTGAGCGAGGCGTTGGACTCCACCGGCGTCACGGCCTGGGCCGGTCAGGTCGTCATCGGCAGGGCCGGAACCCGACGGACGCCGCTGCTCCTCGTCGTCTGCGTGCTCGTCGCCGTGATCACGGCGCTGATCAGCGTGAACGGCGCGGTCGCGGCACTCATCCCCGTCGTCGTGGTGGTCGCGACCCGCGCCGGCATCCCGCCGTCGCAGATGCTCATGCCGCTCGCCTTCTCGGCGCACGCCGGGTCGATGCTCGCACTCACGGGCACGCCCGTGAACATCATCGTGAGCGAGACGGCGGCGGATGCCGGTGCTCGCCCGTTCGGCTTCTTCGAGTTCGGACTGGTCGGTCTGCCCCTGCTCGTCGGCACGTTGCTGATCATCGCCGTCTTCGGCCGATGGCTCCTGCCGTCACGCGCGCCGACCTCGATCCCCCAGGATCTCGCTGCGCTCTCCGACACGCTCCGACGCCAGTACGCGATCCCCGACGGCACCGAGCTCATCGGCGTGCGCAACGGCGTCACGGAGGTCGTGGTGGCTCCGCGGTCGAAGCTCATCGGCCTGCGCCTCTTCGCCGGCATGACCACCCCGAGCGGCGACCTCGTCGTCGTCGCGGTGCAGCGTGCGGGCGAGGAGCTCGTCGACCCCGACGAGACGCTCCAGCTGGGCGACACGCTCCTGCTGTCCGGCGCGTGGGACGATCTCGAGCGGCGCACTGCGGGCCCCGACGTGCTCGTCGTCGACCGGCCGTCGGGGCTGCGGCGCGCGGTTCCGCTCGGCGTCGGCGCGAAGCGCGCGATCGTCGTCCTCGCCCTGATGGTGGCGCTGCTCGCCACGGGACTGGTGCCCGCCGCGATCGCCGGCCTGCTCGCGGCATCCGCCCTGGTGCTCCTCAAGGTCGTGACGCCGACGCGGGCGTACCGGAGCATCTCGTGGACGACCGTCGTGCTCGTCGCGGGCATGATCCCGCTCTCGACGGCGTTCGTGCAGACCGGAGCGGCCGACCTCGTCGCCCGAACGCTGCTCGACCTCGTCGGCGACGCATCGCCGACCGTCGCCCTGCTGGCCGTGTGCGTGCTCACGATGGTGCTCGGCCAGCTGATCTCGAACACGGCGACGGTGCTCATCGTCGCCCCGATCGCGGTCGTCATCGCGGGCGAGCTCGGCGTCTCGGTGCTGCCGTTCATGATGGCGCTCGCGGTCGCAGGCGCCGCGGCGTTCCTCACGCCGGTCGCGACGCCGGTGAACACCATGGTGCTCGAGCCCGGGGGCTACCGGTTCGGCGACTACTGGAAGCTCGGCCTGCCGCTCCTGCTGCTCTTCCTCGCGGTCGCGGTGCTCTATGTGCCGCTGATCTGGCCGTTCTGATCGCGACGACCCCTGCCGATCAAGGCACTCGTCGCATCGATGCGTGCTGATCGACGTGTTGAACGAATGGATGCCGCGGCTCATCGCATCGTCGAGCGATCGACGATGCGACGCGAGTCATCGGTCGATGGGCATCCCCAGCTCGTTCAACGGCGTGTCGATCGCGCGCTCCGGCAGCCGCTCGGTCGTCGGGCACTCGAGCATCGAGTTCGGCGTCGAGTGGTCGATCGTGTGCTCGCCCATCGCATGCCCGCAGAGCGGGCACGGACGCTCGGCGAGCGGACGCGGGTCTTCGGGATTCTCGTCGACGGCCTGCGTGCCGCCCAGGGTCGACGCCATCGAATGGCCGACCCGATCGACGAGTCGGGAGAACGAGTTTCCGGTCTTGCCCTCAGGCGGGCTCGCCACTTCGCGCACCATGCGCGGATGCTACGCCTGCCCGGCCCTCGCCGCCAGCACCCCGACGACATCCGTTCTACGCTGGCCTCATGGCACCACGAGAGACCGCGAACCGACCCGTCACGATCATCACCGGCGGGAGCAGGGGCATCGGCGCAGCGATCGCCGTCCGACTCGCTGCCGAGGGGCACGACCTGGTCCTCACCTACCGCGAACGCCGCTCCGACGCCGAGGCGGTGCGCTCCGACTGCGAGACGGCCGGCGCACAGGTGCTCCTGCTCCAGGTCGACATGGCCGATCTGGATGCCGCGGCCACCGTCGTCCCCGACGCGATCGCCCGCTTCGGCACCGTGACGGGCCTCGTGAACAACGCGGGCATCACGGCCCGCATCGGTCCGTTCCTCGACGCCCCGATCGACGAGACCGAACTCGTGTTCCGCATCAACGTGCTCGCGCCGACGCTGCTCACGCAGGCCGCGATCGCGCACATGGCGACCGACCGCGGCGGCTCCGGCGGTGCGGTCGTGAACATCTCGTCGGGCGCCGCGACGAGCGGGTCGCCGAACACCTACGTCACCTACGCGATGAGCAAGGCGGCCCTGAACGCGCTCACCATCGGCGCCGCGAAGGAGTTCGGCCCCGTCGGCGTGCGCGTCAACACGGTCTCGCCCGGCACCACCCGCACCGAGATCCATGCGGCGGCCGGGCGGCCCGACGCACCCGACGAGCGGGCACCGGGCATCCCGATGCGCCGACCGGGCGAGGTCCACGAGATCGCCGGCGCGGTCGCGTACCTGCTCTCCGACGACGCCTCGTACACCTCCGGCGCCGACATCCGCATCACGGGCGGCAACTGAGGGACGAGGGCCGCGCGAAGCCGTCCGCAGGCTCACGCCGACCCTCGCTGGGTGCGACTTCACCGCACCCAGCGCCCCGCCGGACGCTCAGTGCTCGCCGAACCCGCTCTGCACGAGATCCGCGAGCGCATCCACGGCGGCGACGCCCTCGGGATCCTCGCTCGCGATCTCGACCGAAGCGCCCTTCGTGAGCCCGAGCGACATGATCGCGAGCAGGCTCCTCGCATCGATGCCGTTCACGGTCACCCGCTGCCCGAACGTGCTGGCGAGCTTCACGAACTCGGCGGCGGGGCGCGCGTGCAACCCGTCGTGGTTCGTGATCGTCTCGCGTCGCGAGTACCCGCCCGTCGTGGCGGTCGTCGCGGCTGCTTCGGGCTGCGCGGCGGATGCCGGTGCCCCGGCGTCGCCGGGCCCGCCCGCGGCATCCGGCCCACCGCCGTCGCCCGACGTGGCGTTCGCCGAACGTGCCGCCGCGACCACCGCATCAAGCGCATCGCCGGCCTCGGCGGCGACCGCCGCGGCCACGCCGCCCTCGACGAGCGGAGCGTCGGCGATGACGACGCGAGCACGCTGCTCGTCGTCGAGGAAGTCGAGCGCGGTCTCGGTCGTGAGGATCGCCGAGCCCAGATCGCACAGCACGACGGCGCCGGCTCCCGAATCCGCCTCGACGATGGCCGCCGTGACGCGGTCGAAGCTCGTGCCGATACGGCCGTCATCGGTGCCGCCGGCGGCGACCAGGGCCACCGTCGGCGCCATCTGGGCCGCGAGGTCGACGAGCCCCTCGGCGATCTTCGACGAGTGCGAGACGAACACGAGCCCGACGCGTGACGAGTCGCCCACCTCAGGCACCGGTCGACTCGGACGCGGCGTCGGCGGCCGCACGCAGCAGCAGCGCCGTGGATTGCGCGCCCGGATCGCGATGGCCCACCGAGCGCTCCCCGAGGTAGCTCGCACGGCCCTTGCGGGCGACGAGCGGCTCGGTCGCGACCGCACCGGCCTCGGCCGCATCCGCGGCAGCGGCGAGCACGGCCGTGGCGTCGGCACCGGATGCCGCGGCCGCGGCCGCCGCATCGACCGCCGGCGTCCAGGCGTCGATCATGGTCTTGTCGCCCGATTCGGCCTTGCCCCGCGCCACGATGCCGTCACGTGCGGCGGCGAGGATCCTCGCGACGGCCTCGCCGTCGAGCGAGGACTCCGAGCCCGCCGCGGCCGCCGCCTTCAGGTACGCCGTGCCGTAGAGCGGCCCCGCCGCCCCGCCGACCGTCGAGATCAGCGTCATCGCCACGAGCTTGAGCACGTCGCCGGGAGTCGACCCCGCAGCGAGGTCGTCGAGTTTCGGCACGACCGCGGTGAATCCCCGATCGAGGTTCTCGCCGTGGTCGCCGTCGCCGATGTCGCGATCGAGCCTGATCAGCTCGACGCGGTGCTCGGCGATGACGTCGGCGCTGCGCCTGACCCAGTCGACCGCCCAGGTGATGTCCAGTCCCACGCGCCTATCGCCCCCATCTCAGCGCCGCCGTCTGGACGGGCGCATCCCAGAGTTCGATCATCTCGTCGTCGAGCTTCAACAGCGTGATCGACATGCCCTGCATCTCGAGCGCGGTGATGTAGTTGCCCACGAGCGAGCGCTCGACCGTGATGCCCCGCTCGCGGAGCACCTCGTCGGCGCGACGGTAGGCGAGGTACAGCTCGACCTGCGGCGTGCCGCCCATGCCGTTGACGAAGAGCAGCACGCGGTCGCCCTCGCCGTACGGCAGGTCGGACAGGATGGGCTCGAGCAGTCGGTCGACGAGGCGGTCGGCGGGCTCGAGGCCCACGCGCTCGCGACCCGGTTCGCCGTGGATGCCGATGCCGATCTCGATCTCGTCGTCGCCGATGTCGAAGCTCGGCTCGCCCGCGTGCGGCACGACGCAGGCCGTCAGCGCCAGGCCCATGGAACGGGCGTTCGCGTTGACGCGCTCGGCGATGTCGGCGACCTCGTCGAGCGAGTCGCCGCGCTCGGCTGCCGCGCCCGCGATCTTCTCGACGAGCACGGTGCCGGCGACGCCGCGTCGGCCCGCCGTGTAGAGCGAGTCCTTGACGGCGACGTCGTCGTCGGTGACGACCGCGCGCACGGTGATGCCGTCCATCGCGGCGAGTTCCGCCGCGGTCTCGAAGTTGAGCACGTCGCCGGTGTAGTTCTTCACGATGTGGAGGACCCCGGCGCCGCCGTCGACGGCCTTGGTCGCCGCGAGGATCGGGTCGGGCGTCGGCGAGGTGAACACCGCGCCGGGCACGGCCGCGTCGAGCATGCCGAAGCCGACGTATCCGGCATGCAGCGGCTCGTGTCCGCTGCCGCCGCCGCTCACGAGGCCGACCTTGCCGGCGATCGGCGCATCGGCCCGCACGACGTGCACGGGCTCGAGCTCGACGCGCACGAGGTCCGCATGGGCTCTCCCGAATCCGGCGACCGATTCCTCGACCACTCGCTTCGGGTCGTTGATGATCTTCTTCACGCTCATCCTTCCCCCGGGCTGCAGGATGCCGAGCGACCGTGCATCGGCTCCGACGCAGCACTCCCGTCGCCAACCTACGCCAGCAGGCGACCGGCGTGGAAGAGGGATCTCCAACTCCCGCGCGGGCATTCCCCGCGAACGGGCCACGGGGATATGGTGACAATGCGGCCGCAACGTTGCGGCGCACGCGAAGGGGGTAGCAATGAATCTCGGGGTCATCTTCCTTTCGGAGATGGTTGGTACGGCGATGCTGGTCCTGCTCGGTTGCGGTGTCGTGGCGAACGTCGCGCTCGTGAAGAACAAGGGCTACAACGGCGGGTTCCTGATGGTGAACATCGGCTGGGGCCTCGCGGTCTTCTCCGGCGTCATCGTCTCGTACTCGTCCGGAGCACATCTGAACCCGGCGGTGACGCTCGGCCTCACGGCGAACTTCCTCGGCAAGGGCGAGACCGAGTTCGTTCCGGGCATCCCGATCGACGGTGCGTCGATCTTCACCTACATCGGCGCGCAGTTCGTCGGTGCCTTCATCGGCGCCGTCTTCTGCTGGCTCGCCTACAAGCAGCACTTCGACGAGGAGCCCGAGCCTGCCAACAAGCTCGGCGTGTTCTCGACCGGCCCGGCGATCCGCTCGTACGGCTGGAACCTCGTGACCGAGATCTTCGGCACGTTCGTCCTCGTCTTCGTGATCCTCGGGTTCTCGTACGGCGGCACGCCGGCCGAACTCGGTGCGATCCCGGTGGCGTTCCTCGTGATCGCGATCGGCGCCTCCCTCGGTGGCCCGACCGGCTATGCGATCAACCCTGCGCGCGACCTCGGTCCGCGCATCGCCCACGCGCTGCTGCCGATCAAGGGCAAGGGCGGCAGCGACTGGTCGTACTCGTGGGTCCCGGTGGTCGGTCCGGTCATCGGTGGTCTCCTCGCAGGATGGGCCGCGCTCGTCCTCCTGCCCGTACTCGGCTGAGCGGACGTGCCCGCACTCGACTGAGCGGGCACCGACGGCCGGCCCGCGCCGCATCGGCGCGGGCCCGCGATCAATGATTGGCGCGCCTCGCGCTGCGGGGCTGCAGACAGAGAGGAAGTCATGGCCGACTACATCCTGGCGATCGACCAGGGAACGACGAGCACCCGCTCGATCATCTTCGACAAGAAGGGGTCGATCATCGCGACGGGTCAGCTCGAGCACGAGCAGATCTTCCCGAAGGCGGGCTGGGTCGAGCACGATCCCGCCGAGATCTGGCGGAACACCCGCGAGGTCATCGGCCAGGCCCTCGGCAAGGCCGACCTGACCCGCCACGACATCGCGGCCGTGGGCATCACGAACCAGCGCGAGACCGCGGTGGTGTGGGACAAGAACACGGGCGAGCCCGTGTACAACGCGATCGTCTGGCAGGACACGCGCACGCAGCCGATCGTCGACCGCCTCGCGGCCGACGGCGGCGTCGAGCGGTTCAAGCAGGATGTCGGGCTGCCGCTCGCGACGTACTTCTCGGGCACGAAGATCGTGTGGATCCTCGAGAACGTGCCCGGCGCGCGCGAGAAGGCCGAGGCGGGCGACCTGCTCTTCGGCACGACCGACACCTGGGTCCTCTGGAACCTCACCGGCGGCGTCGACGGCGGCGTGCACGCGACCGACGTGACCAACGCGAGCCGCACGCTCTTCATGGACCTCGAGACGCTCTCGTGGCGCGACGACATCCTCGAGGCGTTCGGGGTTCCGAAGTCGATGCTGCCCGAGATCCGATCCTCGTCCGAGGTCTACGGCACGGTCGAGCCGTCGAGCCTGCTGCGCGAGGTTCCCGTCGCCGGCATCCTCGGCGACCAGCAGGCGGCGACCTTCGGTCAGGCGGCCTTCGGCCCCGGCGAGTCGAAGAACACGTACGGCACGGGCAACTTCCTGATCTTCAACACCGACACCGAGATCGTGCACTCGAAGAACGGGCTCCTGACCACGCTGGGCTACAAGCTCGGCGACCAGCCGGCCCACTACGCGCTCGAGGGTTCGATCGCGGTCACGGGTTCGTTGATCCAGTGGCTCCGCGACAACCTGGGGCTCATCTCGAGCGCACCCGAGGTCGAGGAGCTCGCGAAGACGGTCGACGACAACGGCGGCGCGTACTTCGTGCCGGCGTTCTCCGGCCTGTTCGCACCGTACTGGCGGTCCGACGCGCGCGGTGCGCTCGTGGGCCTCACGCGCTACGTGAACAAGGGGCACATCGCGCGGGCTGCGCTCGAGGCGACGGCGTTCCAGACCCGCGAGGTGCTCGACGCGGTCAACGCCGACTCCGGCGTCGACCTGACCGAGTTGAAGGTCGACGGCGGCATGATCGCGAACAACACGCTCATGCAGTTCCAGGCCGACATCCTGGGCGTGCCGGTGGTGCGCCCCGTGGTCGCCGAGACCACGGCGCTCGGCGCGGCGTACGCCGCCGGCCTCGCCGTCGGCTTCTGGTCCGACCTCGACGAGCTCCGCGCCAACTGGCAGGAGGACTCGCGGTGGGAGCCGAAGATGGACGCCGACGAGCGCGACCGCCAGATCCGTCTCTGGAAGAAGGCCGTCACGAAGACGTTCGACTGGGTCGACGACGACGTCACGTGACGCTCGTCCGATGAACGAGAGCACGGGCCCCGCGGATGTCGCGGGGCCCGTGCTCGTCGTCGGTGCGGGTCTCTCGGGTGCGGGCGTGCCGACGGCACTCGTCGCGCGCCGCGGATCAGCGGCTCACCGCTTGGTCGCGGCCACCCACTGCTCGAGCTTGCGTGCCGCCGCGCCGCTGTCGATCGTCTCGGCGGCGATGACCATCTGCTCGGCGAACCGGTCGAGGATCGAGCGCTGCACCTGCGAGGGGTCCTGTGCGAGGGCGTACGACACGAGTCCCGCGGCGGCGTTCAGCACGACGATGTCCCGGATCGGGCCCTGCTCCCCGGCGAACACCCGGTGCACGACCTCCGCGTTGAACGCCGCGTCGCCGCCCTTGAGCTGGTCGATCTTCGCGCGGGCGATGCCGAGGTCGCGCGGATCGAGGTCGTGCTCCTTGACGGTGCCGCGCGACACCTCCCAGACGTGGCTGTGGCCGGTCGTCGTGAGCTCGTCGAGGCCGTCGTCGCCGCGGAACACGAGCGCCGTCGCGCCACGGGTCTGGAAGACGCCGACGATCAGGGGAACGCGGTCGAGGTGGGCGACGCCGACGGCGGATGCCTCGGGCCGGGCCGGATTGCAGAGGGGGCCGAGGAAGTTGAAGACGGTCGGCACGCCGAGCTGGGCGCGCACGGCGCCCGCGTGGCGGAATCCGGGGTGGAACGCCGAGGCGAACGCGAACGTGATGCCCGCCTCGTCGAGCACCTCGCCGACCCGATCCGCCGGAAGCGCGAGATCGATGCCGAGCGCGGCGAGCACGTCGGACGAGCCCGAGGCCGAGCTGGCCGCGCGATTGCCGTGCTTGATCACCGGGACTCCGGATGCCGCAGCCACCACGGAGGCCATGGTCGACACGTTGACGGTGCCGAACCGGTCTCCGCCGGTGCCGACGATGTCCAGCGCCATCGGATCCACCTCGAGCGGCACGGCGTGCTCGAGCACGGCGTCGCGGAAGCCGACGACCTCGTCGACCGTCTCGCCCTTAGCGCGGAGCGCGACGAGGAACGCCGCGAGCTGCGCCTCGGTGGCCGCACCCGTCATGACCTGCTCCATGCACCACGCGGCATCCGACACGCTGAGGTCCTCTCCTGCGAGGAGGGCGGTCAGGATCGCGGGCCAGGTCTGTTCGGCGGACATGTCCTCGATCCTAGCCACGGGATTCAGGGCCGATTCACGGGTCGCTCCCACCCCGAGTTAGGGTTGCCTTACCGCGATGCAGGCGACACGTCTGCCGAGGATGACGAAAACTCAGTGCTGATTTCAGCCATAATGGTCTTCGTGACGAGCACTTCATTGACTTTCCAGGCGAGCGCGCCGGTGATCAAACGACCGAACACCGTAGCGGTGGGCACGATCGTCTGGCTCGGCAGCGAGGTCATGTTCTTCGCAGGCCTCTTCGCGATCTACTTCACGCTCCGGTCGATGTCGCCCGAGCTGTGGGCGGCGCAGGCCGACGTGCTGAACTTCCCGTTCTCCCTGACGAACACGATCATCCTCGTGCTCTCCTCGGTGACGTGCCAGTTCGGCGTGTTCGCTGCCGAGAAGATGCAGCCCTACGCCACCGGCTGGAAGCCGACCCAGTGGGGCATGGTCGAGTGGTTCTTCCTCACCTTCGCCATGGGCGCGATCTTCGTCTCCGGCCAGGTCTGGGAGTACGCGACGCTCGTCTCCGAGGGCATCTCCCTCTCCTCCGATTCCTACGGGTCGGCCTTCTACCTCACCACCGGCTTCCACGGCCTGCACGTGACCGGCGGTCTCATCGCGTTCCTCCTCGTCATCGGCCGCGTCTTCGCCGTGAAGAACTTCGGCCACAAGGAGGCCACGAGCGCGATCGTCGTGTCCTACTACTGGCACTTCGTCGACGTCGTCTGGATCGGCCTGTTCCTGGTCATCTACGTCCTCAAATAATCGCAAGCAGGAGCGCCCACCCAGCATGCACGCGAACAGGAAGAACCCCATGAACCGCCAGAAGCGACGTACCGGCCGCAGGCACCCGCTCGCCACGGTCGCATTGCTCGCGATCGGACTCATCTTCACGGGCGGCGCGTACGCCGCCCTGAGCGCGGGCACCACCGCGCAGGCCGAGACCGACCTGACCTCGCAGCAGACGATCGACGAGGGCAAGAAGCTCTTCCAGGCGAACTGCGCGACCTGCCACGGACTCTCGGGCGAAGGCACCGGCACGGGCCCGAGCCTCGTCGGCGTCGGCGCAGCGTCGGTCGACTTCCAGGTCGGCACCGGCCGCATGCCCATGCAGATGCAGGGCCCGCAGGCGCAGGTCAAGCCGGTTCAGTTCACCGACGAGCAGATCCTCCAGCTGGCCGCATTCGTCGCCTCGCTGGGCCCCGGCCCGTCGATCCCGCCCGCACACCTCGTCGACGGCGGCGGCGACGCCGCGAACGGCGCCGAGCTCTTCCGCATCAACTGCGCGATGTGCCACAACGTCGCGGGCGCCGGCGGCGCGCTCACCGAGGGCAAGTTCGCACCCGCCCTCACCGAGACCAGCGGCGTGCACATCTACGAGGCGATGGTCACCGGACCGCAGAACATGCCGGTCTTCAGCGACATGAACATCTCGCCCGAAGACAAGCGCGACATCATCACGTACCTCAAGTACGTCCAGGACAACCGGTCTCCCGGCGGATTCGAGCTCGGCTCGCTCGGCCCCGTTGCCGAGGGTCTGTTCATCTGGATCTTCGGTCTCGGCGCGATCGTCGCGATCACCGTGTGGATCACGGCGAAGTCCAACTAAGCGCACGTCGGTACCGAAGTACCTGAAGAAGGAGAACCATGGCCCAGGACGACCACAGCGGAGCTGAGCTCACCGCTGCCGACTCGTCGCATGCCGCGCACGAATCCGATGCCTCGCCCGGCACCGCGCTGATCGTTCAGGACGCATTCGCGAACCCCGGATTCCCGCCGCATCGCCCTCGCGTCACCGACGAGGACCCCAAGCGCGAGAAGCGCGCGCAGCGCACCGTCTACACGCTGTTCTACCTGTCGGCCCTCGGCAGCCTCTGGGCGGTCGCCGCCTACATGCTCTTCCCGATGGAGTCGAACAACGTCGGCGACGTCCGCCTGAACAACCTCTTCATCGGACTCGGCGCGACGCTCGCGCTCCTCGCACTGGGCATCGGCATCGTGCACTGGGGCAAGGCCGTCATGGTCGATGTCGAGCTCGTCGACGAGCGTCACGAGGTCGGCGGCTCCCCCGAGACGCAGGCGGCTGCAGCGAAGGTCTTCGCCGACGCCGACCGCGAGTCGGGCTTCACGCGTCGTGCGGTCATCCGCAACAGCCTCATCGGAGCGCTCGTCGTCTTCCCGCTCCCGGCCGTCGTGCTCTTCCGTGGCTTCGCGCCGCAGGACGAACTCCCCGTGCCCCTCCTCAGCCACACCATGTGGCGCAAGGGCACGCGACTCGCGCTCGACCCCAGCGGCGTGGCGATCAAGGCGTCCGACGTCACGATCGGCAGCGCCTTCCACGTGATCCCCGAAGGGCTCGCGGAGCTCGAGCACGGCAAGCTCGAGGAGAAGGCCAAGGCGGCCGTCCTCCTCATGCGCCTCGACCCGAGCGAGCTGAACCAGCTTCCCGAGCGCGAGAGCTGGTCCTACGACGGCATCGTGGCCTACTCCAAGATCTGCACGCACGTCGGATGCCCCGTGGCGCTCTACGAGCAGCACACGCACCACCTGCTCTGCCCGTGCCACCAGTCCCAGTTCGACGTCGCGAACCACTGCGAGGTCATCTTCGGACCGGCCAAGCGGCCGCTGCCGCAGCTGCCGATCGCCATCGACGACGAGGGCTACCTCATCGCGCAGAGTGACTTCACCGAACCCGTCGGCCCGAGCTTCTGGGAGCGTCATTGAGCACCGCATCGCCCACCACCGGCACGCAGAAGCGATCGTTCACGACCGCTGCCGCGGTCTATGTGAACGAACGCACGAGCGTCGCCGGCTTCATCAAGGAGCTCGGTCGCAAGGCCTTCCCCGACCACTGGTCGTTCCTCCTCGGTGAGGTCGCACTCTTCTCGTTCGTCGTCATCCTGATCTCGGGCACGTTCCTGACGTTCTTCTTCCAGGCGTCGATGGCCGAGGTCCACTACGACGGCTCGTACGTGCCGCTCAAGGGCGTCGAGATGTCGGTCGCCATGGCGTCGACCCTCGACATCTCGTTCGACATCCGCGGCGGCCTCTTCGTGCGCCAGATGCACCACTGGGCTGCACTGCTCTTCGTGGCTGCGATCGGCCTGCACATGCTGCGCATCTACTTCACGGGTGCGTTCCGCAAGCCGCGCGAGTTCAACTGGGTGATCGGCTTCACGCTGTTCATCCTCGCGATGGCAGAGGGCTTCACGGGATACTCGCTCCCCGACGACCTGCTCTCGGGCAACGGCCTCCGCATCATCGACGGCCTGATCAAGGGCATCCCGCTGGTCGGCACCTGGATCTCGTTCCTCCTCTTCGGCGGCGAGTTCCCGGGCACGCAGATCGTGGGCCGCCTGTACTCGCTGCACATCATGCTGCTGCCGGCCCTGGTCATCGCGTTCATCGCGCTGCACCTCGTGTTCGTCGTCGTGCACAAACACACGCAGTACGCCGGCCCTGGCAAGACCCAGCAGAACGCCGTCGGCCCGCCCGTGCTCCCGGTGTACGCCGCGAAGGCCGGTGGATTCTTCTTCATCATCTTCGGTGTCATCGCGCTCATCGCCTCGCTGTTCACGATCAACCCGATCTGGAACTACGGCCCCTACGACCCCTCCCCGGTGTCGGCAGGTACGCAGCCCGACTGGTACATCGGCTTCGCCGACGGTGCGCTCCGCCTCATCCCGCCGGGATGGGAGTTCGTCTGGCTCGACCGCACGTGGTCGTTCAACATCCTCGTGCCGCTCATCGCCATCGGCATCTTCATCGTCCTGGTGCTCCTCTACCCCTTCATCGAGGCGTGGATCACGGGCGACAAGCGCGAGCACCACATCGCGGACCGTCCCCGCAACGCTCCGACCCGCACGGCGATCGGCGCCGCCGGTGTCACGTTCTACGCGGGCCTCTGGGCCGCTGCGAGCTCGGACATCCTCGCGACGCACTTCTCGCTGACCATGGAGGGCGTGATCCACGCGCTCCAGGCGGTCGTGATCCTCGGACCGTTCGTCGCTTTCTTCATCGCGAAGCGCGTCTGCATCGCACTGCAGAAGAAGGACCGCGAGATCGTGCTGCACGGTTTCGAGTCCGGCCGCATCGTGCGCCTGCCCGGTGGCGAGTTCATCGAGGTGCACGAGCAGCTCGACGAGTACGACCGCTGGCGTCTGGTGAGCTTCGAGACCTACGAGCCGCTCATGATCCGCCCGAACGCTCGCGGCAAGATCACGGTGGGTCAGCGCTTCCGTGCCTCGCTCTCGCGCTGGTTCTTCGAGGACCGCATCGCCCCCGTCACCAAGGGCGAGATCGAGTCCGGCCACGGCGGTCACCACTGATCGACCGATCCGACACTTCGGGCACCGTGACCATGTCGTTCGACACGACGTGGTTCCGGTGCCCGAACTGCTTCTCCCCGCTGTCGGCGACCGCCGACCTCGTCATCGGATGCGAGAACGGCCACCGTTTCGACGTGGCCCGTCAGGGCACCGTGACACTTCTTCCTCCGCGCGCTCCGCGCACCGTGGGTGACGATCACAAGATGCTGACCGCTCGAGCAGCGCTGCTCGACTCGGCCCTCTACGTGCCGATCGCCGACGCGATCGCCGACCTCGCACAGCGGAACCTCGCCTCGCTGCCCGCTGGCGGCCCGCTCGGGCCTCGCCTCGTCGACTTCGGCTGCGGCACCGGCTACTACGCCTCACGTGTCGCTGAGCGCGTCTCAGCGGCTGCGGTCCTGGTCGCCGATCGCTCTCCCGTCGCCGTGCGCGTCGCCGTGCGCGCGGTCCCCGGCGCGACCGGGGTCGTGCTCGACATCTGGCGCCCACTCCCCCTGCGGGATGACTCGGCAGATCTCGCCCTCAACGTCTTCGCCCCACGCAATCCCGAAGAGTACGCACGAGTCGTCCGTCCGGGGGGCACGCTCGTGGTGGTGGTCCCTCGTGAGAACCACCTCGCCGAGCTCCGACGCGACGGATCCGTCCTGACGGTGCCGGCCGACAAGGAACGCCTCGTCACCGAGTCCCTCGGGGCGGCCGGCTTCGACCTCGCCGAAACGGCGCACGTCGAGTACTCGGCGTCGATCAGCGACGATCAGCGCGCGCATCTCGTCGCCATGGGGCCATCCGCCCACCACGTGGCCGAGGCGGCCGCGAACGACGCCGGCCCGGCCGGCGAAGCGGCCACCCACGAGACCGAACAGCAGGTCACGGTCTCGGTCGACGTCCTGGCATTCCGCCGGTAGTTCTCGAGCGGGTGTTCGCGAGTACGCGACGCGACGCCGATGAAGGCGACCAGCCCCATAGATGGCGGGCGCGGACTGGCCCAGCCACTCCCCCTCTGACGTCGCACCTGGCAGTACTCCCACCCATGAGGGCTGTCCGCTCGGAGGAAGCGTTCGGAGAAGCACGAAGCGGCCCCGACACATCGTGTCGGGGCCGCTTTCAGGTGTTGCAGGTCAGCGGGCGAAGTTGCCGCGGTAGTACTCGTAGACCCAGCCGACGAGGCTGATGACGCCCACGCCGACGGCGATGAACGAGATCCAGAAGCCGACGGCGAGTCCGAGGAACAGCAGCGCCGCAGAACCGGCGAGCATGATCGGCCACCAGCTCCAGGGGCTGAAGAAGCCGAGCTCGGGGTCGCCGTCGTCGATGTTCGCATCGAGCCGGTCTTCGGGGAGTTCTGCACCCTGCGCCTTGTGCACCCGTCCGAGGTAGAACGCGATGAACGCGGCCAGGACCGCACTCAGCGAGATCGCGACGAGGCCGACCCACTCGGGGCCGCCGTTCGCCTCGATGCCGCTGAGGGTCGTCCAGACGATGTAGATCGCAGCAGCGACCGCGAAGAATCCGGCGAGGATCCAGAAGAGAACGACGTTCGCGCGCATCTACTTGACTTCCTTCGTCTCGACGTCGAACACGGGCGCGTCGGGCGCGTCCTTGCCTGCTCCGATTCCGACGGGGATGCCGGCCTCGGGGTGGTTGAGGTCGAATGCGGGCGACTCCGAGCGAATGCGCGGGATCGAGGTGAAGTTGTGGCGCGGCGGCGGGCAGCTGGTCGCCCACTCGAGCGAGCGGCCGTAGCCCCACGGGTCGTTCACCGTGACCTTGGGTGCACGACGAGCCGTGATGTAGACGTTCAGGAAGAACGGGATCAGCGAGATCGCGAGGATCGCGGAACCGATCGTCGAGAGCTGGTTCATCCAGGTGATGTTGTCTTCGGGCAGGTACGAGTAGTACCGGCGGGGCATCGCCACGACTCCGAGCCAGTGCTGGATCAGGAAGGTCGTGTGGAAGCCGATGAAGAGCAGCCAGAAGTGCCACTTGCCCAACGACTCGTTGAGCATCTTGCCGGTCCACTTGGGCCACCAGAAGTAGAAGCCCGCGAACATGGCGAACACGACGGTGCCGAAGACGACGTAGTGGAAGTGCGCGACGACGAAGTACGTGTCGGACACGGCGAAGTCGAGCGGCGGCGACGCGAGGATGACGCCGGTGAGGCCACCGAACACGAAGGTGATGAGGAAGCCGACCGACCAGACGAGCGGCGTCTCGAACGTGATCGACCCTCGCCACATCGTGCCGATCCAGTTGAAGATCTTCACACCCGTTGGAACCGCGATCAGCATGGTCATCAACGAGAAGAACGGCAGGAGCACCGACCCGGTGACGTACATGTGGTGCGCCCAGACCGTCACGGACAGCGCGGCGATCGCGATCGTCGCGTAGACGAGGGTCGTGTACCCGAAGATCGGCTTGCGGCTGAACACCGGGAAGATCTCGGAGACGATGCCGAAGAACGGCAGCGCGATGATGTAGACCTCGGGGTGGCCGAAGAACCAGAAGAGGTGCTGCCAGAGGATGACGCCGCCGTTGGCGGGATCGTAGATGTGCGCGTCGAACACGCGGTCGGCAGCGGCGGCGAGCATGGCGGCGGCGAGCACGGGGAACGCCATCAGCACCAGGATCGACGTCACGAGCGTGTTCCACGTGAAGATCGGCATGCGGAACATGGTCATGCCGGGGGCGCGCATCGTGATGATCGTGGTGATGAAGTTCACCGCACCGAGGATGGTGCCGAAGCCGGAGAGGCCGAGGCCGAGCATCCAGAGGTTTCCGCCGACGCCTGGTGAGAACGTCGTGGAGGCCAGTGGCTGATACGCGAACCAGCCGAACGAGGCCGCGCCCTGCGGGGTGAAGAAGCCGGCGACCGCCATGAGCGAGCCGAAGGCGAACATCCAGAAGGCGAACGCGTTCAGTCGCGGGAACGCGACGTCGGGAGCACCGATCTGCAGCGGCATGAGCACGTTGGCGAAGCCGGCGAAGAGCGGCGTCGCGAACATGAGCAGCATGATCGTGCCGTGCATCGTGAAGAGCTGGTTGTACTGCTCACGCGTCTGCACGATCTCGAGGCCGGGCTCGAAGAGCTGGGCGCGGATGATCAGCGCCATCACGCCGCCGATGCAGAAGAAGACGAACGAGGTGATCAGGTACATGTACCCGATGACCTTGTGGTCGGTCGAGGTGATCCACTTGACGAGGACGTTGCCCTTGCGCTCGACCTTGGAGGCCCCGAAGGGAAGGCTGCTCGACTGCGGCCGAGCCGGTGCGGTCGTGGTGCTCATTCGCCTTCGTGCTCCTCTTTCAATTCGGGCGCGCCCGTTCCGGGCAGGTTCTGGTTGCGGTCGTACTCGTTGGAGAGCTGACCCTCCTGGCCGAGATCGCGCAACGACTGGATGTAGTCCTCGTACTCCGCTTCGGAGACGACCTTGACGTTGAAGAGCATGAGCGAGTGGTACTCGCCGCAGAGCTCGGCGCACTTGCCCTCGTAGGTGCCCTCACGTTCGGGGATGAACGACATGTAGTTCGTCTTGCCGGGGAACATGTCCTTCTTGTAGAGGAAGTCCACGACCCAGAACGAGTGGATGACGTCGCGCGACTCGAGCTCGATCTCGACGTTCTTGCCGACGGGCAGGTAGAGCGTGGGGATCTCGGACTCGACCAGCGAACCCTCGGGGCCCTCGTCGTCGAGCTGGCCCTGGATGCCGGGCGAGTAGACGTCTTCGTTCACGTAGTTGAAGTCCCACGCCCACTGCTTGGCGATGACCTCGACCTGGACGTCGATGTCGTCAGCCGCGAAGCGCTGCTCGATGGCCTCCTGGTCGCGTGCGGTGAAGGCGAAGAAGCCCAGCACGAG
Organism: Agromyces allii; assembly: GCF_009749385.1. GTDB lineage: Bacteria > Actinomycetota > Actinomycetes > Actinomycetales > Microbacteriaceae > Agromyces > Agromyces allii. Next base: position 357,072 of record NZ_WBIN01000002.1, read on the forward strand.
GATCAGGGGGACGATCGTGTAGAAGACCTCGATCGGCATGTTGTAGCGCAGCTGCACCGGAAGGCCGGTCTGGCCCTTGCGGCGGCGGTATGCGATGACAGCCCAGATGGTGAGGCCCCACGTGATGACGCCGACGACGAGCAGCACGATCCACGACGTGACCCACAGGCCCGAGACGCGCTCGGTGTGGTTCGTGACGGGAGGCTGCCCCTCCTCGAAGCCCGGCAGGAACCCGTTGAGCTGTGCCTGCGTGCACCCCGCGAGAACGAGGCTGAGTGACGCTGCGATCGGGATGGCAGCCCATCGGAGACGGCGATTGTGGCGCACCGGTGACCTTTCGGGAGACTCGAAGGCGCTTCACAGCGAAGCGCATGATCGTTGAACAGCCTACTCCGACTCAGCCCCGCCAGTGTGCATCCCAGGCCCGTTTCGGCGCGGAATTCCGCCATCATCGGCGCAAAGAAAGAAAGGGAGGCTGCCAGCGGCAGCCTCCCTTTGCTTGGTCCTGAATGATCCTCAGTGGAACGAGTCTCCACAGGCGCAGCTGCCCTGGGCGTTCGGGTTGTCGATCGTGAAGCCCTGCTTCTGGATCGTGTCCTCGAAGTCGATCGAGGCGCCGTCGAGGTACGGCACGCTCATCTTGTCGACGATGACCTCGACGCCGTCGAAGTCGACGACCGCGTCGCCGTCGAGCAGACGCTCGTCGAAGTACAGTTGGTAGATGAGGCCCGAGCAGCCGCCGGGCTGCACCGCGACGCGGAGTCGCAGGTCGTCGCGACCCTCTTGGGTGAGGAGGCTCCGCACCTTGTCGGCTGCGGGATCGCTCAGCTTCACGCCATGCGTCGTTTCGGTGATCGTGTCGCTCATGTCTCTCCTCGGTGCGTCGAAGAACGCCTCATGTTCACTGGAAGTCTAACCCGGCGGGCTGCGAGATGGCCCGGAATCAGGATGCCTCGCTCCCCCGCGCGTCGAGACTCGCGAGCAGCAGCGCCTCGCTGAGGAGCGCACGCTTGAAGACGCCGAGGTGCAGCGACTCGTTGGGGCTGTGCGCCCGCGAGTCGGGGTCCTCGACGCCCGTGACGAGGATCTGCGCGCCGGGGAACTCCTCGACGAGCTCGGCGATGAACGGGATCGAGCCGCCGACGCCGATGTCGACCGGGGGCCGGCCCCAGGCCTCCGCCATCGCGGCACGCGTGTCCTCCACGGCCCAACCGGAGGTGTCGACGAGGAACGCCTGTCCGAGGTCGACGCCCTCGAAGCCGAGCTGCACGCCGAACGGCGCGTTCGCCTCGAGATGGGCGCGGATCGCGTCGTAGGCCGCCGAGGCGTCCTGCCCGGGCGCGATGCGGGCGCTCACCCGCACCAGCACCTCCGGCACGAGCGTGTTCGAGGCGTTCGCGACATCCGGTGCGTCGATGCCCGTGATCGTGACGGACGGCTTCGCCCAGATGCGCGACAGGATCGGGCCGTCGCCGATGGGCGCGACGCCGTCGAGCAGGCCGGTCTCGGCGCGGAGCTGCGCCTCGTCGTAGGCGGGCGGCTCGAGGTCGGCGCTCGTGAGCCCGTCGACGGCCACCGAGCCGTCGGCGGTCCAGAGCGTGTCGAGCAGTCGGATCGCGGCGAGCATGGCGTCGGGAACCGCTCCCCCGTACATGCCGGAGTGCGACGCGTGGGCGAGCGTGCGGATGCGCACGTTGAAGGCGACGGCGCCACGGAGCGCGACCGTGATCGCCGGGGTCTCGAGGTCCCAGTTGCCCGAGTCGGCGACGACGATCGCGTCGGCGGCGAGCAGCTCGCGGTTGTCGCGGAGGAAGTTCGCGAACGACCGCGAAGCCCACTCCTCCTCGCCCTCGATGAACACGGCGATGCCGAGGTCGAAGTCGCCGGCGGCCTCGGCGAACGCGCGGATGGCGCCGACGTGCGCCATCACGCCCGCCTTGTCGTCGGCCGCGCCACGGCCGTAGAGGCGATCGCCGCGCTGCGTGGGCTCGAACGGCGAGGTCTCCCAGTCCTCCTCCTTGCCGGGGGGCTGCACGTCGTGGTGGGCGTACAGGAGCACGGTCGGGCGCCCGTTGCGGGCCGGACGGCTGGCGACCACGGCCGGCTGGCCGAGCTCGGAGCCGTCTTCGACGGCGGAGCGGCGGATGTCGACGAGGTCGAAGACCCCCGTGCCCCGGAGGAGTTCGGCGACGGCCTCGGCGCTCTGAGCGACGTGCGCCGCGTCGAACGCGGGCCACGAGACGGACGGGATGCGGACGAGGTTCGCGAGATCCGCGACGGTCGAGGGGAATCCGACGTCGACGGCGTCGCGGATCGCGGCCGTGAGGTCGGGTGCGCCGATGGATTCGTGATCGGTGGGCTGGTGCTCGGTCATGCCGGTAATCTTAAGGGGAACCGATTCGAGGGATCCCCGTGGCAAACAACCCCACCAACAGCGAACAACCGAGCGCCGAGACGCTCGAAGAGACGCAGGCGCGCCTCAAGTCCGGCGGCAAGGGCGCACCCACGCCCACCCGCGCCCAGCAGGAGGCCGCCCGCAAGCGACCGCTCGTGCCCGACGACCGCAAGGAAGCGAAGAAGGCGGCACGCGCGAAGGAGGCCGAGGCGCGCGACCGCGCCCGCGTCGGCATGGCCGCCGGCGACGAGCGCTACCTGCCCCTCCGCGACCGCGGTCCGCAGAAGAAGTTCGTGCGCGACTACGTCGACGCGCGATTCAGCATCGGCGAGATCCTGATCCCGGTGATGTTCGCGGTCATCATCCTGACCTTCATCCCGAGCGCGCAGGTGCAGGCCATCGGCATCATCGCCCTGTGGTCGTTCTTCCTCGTCTCGGTGATCGACGTGATCATCCTGGGCGCGGTGCTCACGCGCAAGCTCCGCCAGCGCTACGGCGACAAGGTCGAGCGCGTGCGCTGGTACGCCGCGATGCGCGCCCTGCAGCTGCGCATGCTCCGCCTGCCGAAGCCGCAGGTCAAGCGCGGGCAGTACCCGAGCTGACACACGACGAGCACGACGACGACGGCCGGTGGCGGATGCCCCCGGCCGTCGTCGTGTCACCGGCGGAACACGCCGCCCCGGATCAGCGGCACCCGCGTCTCCTCGTCGCTGAGCGACCCGTGCTGCCCGATCATGGCCTCGGCCTGGCGGTTCGACTCGCGGGAGTCGTAGTACGCGATGCCGGCCCGTGCAGCCACGAGGATGTCGCCGATGCGGGGGCGCACCTCGTCGGCGACGGAGCCGTAGAGGCCGGCGTCGATCGCCTCGTCGCGCGAGAGCACCCACGCACGGTGCCCCTCGGACTCGCGCCAGCGTTCCAGCAGGGCGGCGCGCTCCCCATCGTCGAGCCCCGGGTCGAGGTAGAGGGAGAGGAACCTCGGCTCCCCGCCGATGTGGCGGACGCCGTCGACGAGCTCGGGTTTCGCGTCGACGAGCACGTGGCGGTGCGACGGCACGTCGACCACGCCGTGGTCGGCGGTGACGAGCAGACCGGCCGTGCGCGGCATCCGCTGCTCGAAGCTCGCGATCTCGCCGTCGAGCTGCTCGAGCAGGCCCAACCAGCGATCGGACTCCCAACCGTGCGCATGCGCGGCCTGGTCGAGTTCGGGCACGTACAGGTAGACGAGCCGCTCGCCGCCGCCCTGCAGCAGGGCGAGCGCCTCGTCGAATCGCTCGGTGAGGGTCGCCGAGGCGCGATACTCGGCTCCGCGCAGCACGGCGCGCGTGAATCCCGAGTCGGCATATCGAGCCGCACCGATCGCGAAGGTCTGGATGCCGCGGTCTGACGCATGTTCGAAGACGGTCTCGCAGCGCTGCCAGGTCTCGGGCACCATCGCGGCGTCCCACCCGCTCAGCTGGTTGACGAGCCGGTCGTTCGCGGCGTCGAGCGCCCGGTAGCCGACCAGTCCGTGCTCGCCGGGCAGTGCGCCCGTGGTCAGGCTCGCGAGTGCGGCCGCGGTCGTCGAGGGCAGCACCGTGCGGATAACGTCGCGCTTGGCCATGCGCGAGGAGAGGAACCGGGCGTGTCCTGCGCGCGCCTGCAGGTTCGAGGCGCCGAGTCCGTCGACCAGCACGACGACGACACCGGATGCCGCGGGCAGCCCGAATGCGTTCTCGGAACCCTCGAGACTGGCGAGCGAAGCATCCATCACGCCGGTGAGGCGCGGAGCGGCGTCGGTGGGCACCGGTAGCATGGCAGGCATCGCGCCCAGTCTCGCATAGGCAGGGCGCGCCCTTCGTTCCCGTCGTGCACCCCACGTCGCCAGCAGCAGAGAACACGGATGACCCGAGCCAAGAACCCGCCCGCTGAAGAACCGATCGTCGAACGCATCGAAGACGTCGACGTCGCCACCGAGATGCAGGGCTCGTTCCTCGAATACGCCTACTCGGTGATCTACTCGCGCGCCCTCCCCGATGCGCGCGACGGATTGAAGCCCGTGCAGCGGCGCATCCTGTTCGGCATGAACGAGATGGGCCTGCGCCCCGAGCGCGGCCACGTCAAGTCCTCGCGCGTCGTCGGCGAGGTCATGGGCAAGTACCACCCGCACGGCGACACCGCGATCTACGACACCCTCGTGCGCATGGCGCAGGCGTTCACCCTGCGCGTCCCCCTCGTCGACGGACACGGCAACTTCGGCTCGCTCGACGACGGCCCCGCGGCATCCCGGTACACCGAGGCGCGCCTGACCGCGGCCGCGATCGCGATGAACGACGGCCTCGACGAGGACGTCGTCGACTTCGTCCCGAACTACGACAACCAGTTCATGCAGCCCGCCGTGCTGCCGGCCGCCTACCCGAACCTGCTCGTCAACGGCGCGAGCGGCATCGCGGTCGGCATGGCGACGAACATGGCCCCGCACAACCTGATCGAGGTCGTGGCGGCGTCCCGCCACCTGATCGCGCACCCCGACGCGACGCTCGACGACCTCATGGAGTTCGTTCCCGCGCCCGACCTGCCCTCGGGCGGCACGATCGTGGGCCTCGCCGGCATCCGCGACGCGTACGCGACCGGGCGCGGCAGCTTCAAGACGCGCGCGAAGGTCAGCATCGAGTCGATCACCGCCCGCAAGACCGGCCTCGTCGTCACCGAGCTGCCCTACCTCGTCGGCCCCGAGAAGGTCATCGAGAAGATCAAGGACGGCGTCAACGCCAAGAAGATCAGCGGCATCTCGGATGTCACAGACCTGACCGACCGTACGAACGGGCTGCGGCTCGTCATCGGCATCAAGACCGGGTTCAGCCCCGATGCGGTGCTCGAGCAGCTCTACCGGCTCACCCCGCTCGAGGACTCCTTCAACATCAACAACGTCGCCCTCGTCAACGGCGGGCCGCAGACCCTCGGCCTGCGCGAGCTGCTGCAGGTCTACGTCGACCACCGCACCTCGGTCGTCACCCGCCGTTCGCAGTACCGTCTGGCACGCCGCCAGGAGCGCCTGCACCTCGTCGACGGCCTCCTCATCGCGATCCTCGACATCGACGAGGTCATCCAGGTCATCCGGTCGAGCGACGACACGGCCGCGGCGCGCACGCGACTCATGGAGGTCTTCGACCTCAGCCTGGTGCAGACCGACTACATCCTCGAACTGCAGCTGCGTCGCCTCACGAAGTTCTCGCGCATCGAGCTCGAGGCCGAGCGCGACAAACTGCGCGCCGAGATCCACGAGCTCGAGACGCTGCTGGCCAGCCGCCACCGCATCGAGGCGCTCGTGTCCGACGAGCTCGCCGAGATCGCCGAGAAGTACGGCACCCCGCGCCGCACCCTTCTCACCGACGCACGCCCGGTCGCGACCGGCGCCGCGGCGAAGCGCGCCGCGGCGATCCTCGAGCTCGCCGACGTGCCGTGCCGGGTCTTCCTCTCGGTCACGGGTCGCATCGCACGGGTCGACCTCGCGGCGACCGAGAACGGCGTGCCGACGATCACCGTGCCCGCCCGACGCAGCAAGCACGATGCGATCCTCTCGACGCTCGAGACCTCGACCCGCTCGGAGATCGGTGCGGTCACGAACCTCGGCCGGCTCATCCGGTTCACGCCGGTCGACGTGCCGATGCTGCCGCCGACCTCGGTGCAGCTGGGCGCCGGGGTGAAGATCGGCGACTACCTCTCGCTGCCGAACCGCGACGAGCGGGTGCTCGCGCTCGTCTCGCTGACCTCCGACCGCTCGATCGCGCTCGGCACCAAGCAGGGCGTCGTCAAGCGCGTCGCGACGGGCGCCTACCCGAACAAGCCCGAGTTCGAGGTCATCGGGCTCAAGGTCGGCGACGAGGTCGTCGGTGCCGTGCAGGGCTCCGAGGGCGACGAACTCGTCTTCGTGGCCTCCGACGCCCAGCTGCTGCACTTCCCTGCGGCGAACGTGCGACCACAGGGGTGCCCGGCCGGCGGCATGGCGGGTATGAAGCTCAGCACGGGCGCGCATGCGATCCACTTCACGAGCCTCCCCTCCGACCGCCTCGAGCAGACGGTCGTCGTCACGATCGCCGCGAGCAACGAGACGTTGCTCGGCGTCGACACCGGCAGCGCCAAGGTGAGCGAGTTCTCTGAGTTCCCCGGCAAGGGTCGTGCCACCGGCGGCGTGCGTGCGCAGCGGTTCCTCAAGGGCGAGGACGCCCTGCACCTGGCGTGGGTCGGGCCGTCCCCCGCGCTCGCGGTCGGTGCCGACGGCACGGCGCGCCAGCTGCCCGATCCTGGTGCCAAGCGCGACGCATCGGGTCAGCCGCTCGAGGCCCACGTGGCCGCGATCGGCACCCGCATCGAGTAGCAGCACCGTTCCGGAACGACGAACGCGGCGACCCATCCGGGTCGCCGCGTTCGTCATGCTGCGATTCGCGCTCCACCGGCACCTGCGGGTGCATGAAATGCCTGACGCACCGGCCGGCGCCCTGGACCCACTTCGACGCCCGGAGCCGACCGCCGAGCCTCCCGGGCGGAGCAGGCCGGTCGAGACCTCCGTCAGGCGTCGATGCGATCGCGCTCCATGGCGTCGGCGCTCTCGACGATGAACTCCTTGCGGGGCGCGACCTCGTTGCCCATGAGCAGCTCGAAGACCCGGCCGGCGGCCTCGGCGTCGCCCAGGCCGACCCGGCGCAGGGTGCGCTGGCGGCGGTCCATGGTCGTGGTCGCGAGCTGATCGGCGTCCATCTCGCCCAGGCCCTTGTACCGCTGGATCGGGTCCTGGTAGCGCTTGCCCTGCTTCTTCAGCGCGGCGAGCACACCGGTCAGCTCGGCCTCGGAGTAGGTGTAGATGGTCTCGTTGGGCTTGGACCCGGGGTTCATCACGACGACGCGGTGCAGCGGCGGCACGGCCGCGAACACCCGGCCCTCTTCGATCATCGGACGCATGTAGCGGAAGAAGAGCGTCAGCAGCAGGGTGCGGATGTGCGCGCCGTCGACGTCGGCGTCGCTCATGATGATCACCTTGCCGTAGCGCGCCGTCGAGATGTCGAAGCTGCGACCCGAGCCGGCGCCGATGACCTGGATGATCGAGGCGCACTCGGCGTTGCCGAGCATGTCGGACACGCTCGCCTTCTGCACGTTGAGGATCTTGCCGCGAATGGGCAGGAGCGCCTGGTGCTCGCTGTCGCGCGCGAGCTTGGCCGTGCCGAGCGCCGAATCGCCCTCGACGATGAACAGCTCGCTGTGCGCGACATCCGTCGATCGGCAGTCGACGAGCTTCGCCGGAAGCGACGAGGACTCGAGCGCGTTCTTGCGTCGCTGCGTCTCTTTGTGGGTGCGCGCGGAGATGCGGGACTTCATCTCGGCGACGACCTTGTCGAGCAGCAGCGAGGACTGCGCCTTGTCGTCGCGCTTGGTGGACGAGAAGCGGAGGCCAAGCTCCTTCGTGAGCACGTTCGAGACGATCGCGCGCACGGCCGGGGTGCCGAGCACCTCTTTGGTCTGGCCCTCGAACTGCGGCTCGGGCAGGCGCACGGTGATGACCGCCGTGAGGCCCGCGAGCACGTCGTCCTTCTCGAGCTTGTCGTTGCCGGCCTTCAGGCGACGAGCGTTCAGCTCGACCTGCTGGCGCAGGAACTTGAGCAGTCCCTGATCGAACCCGTTCTGATGCGTGCCGCCCTTGGGCGTGGCGATGATGTTCACGAACGACTTGACGACCGTGTCGTAGCCGGTACCCCAGCGCAGAGCGATGTCGACCGCGCACTCGCGCTTGAGCTCGGTCGGCACCATGGCGCCGCCCTCGGTGAGCACCGGCACGGTCTCGGTGAAGGTTCCGACGCCCGTGAGACGCCAGACGTCGGTCAGCGCCGAGTCGACGGCGAGGTGCTCGACGAACTCCGAGATGCCGCCCTCGAACTGGAAGGACATCGTGTGCGGGGCCTCACCGCGCTCGTCGGTCACGTCGAGCGCGAGGCCAGGAACGAGGAACGCCGTCTGCCGCGCGCGCGCGAGCAGGTCTTCGGACTGGAACTCGGCGCCCTTGGTGAAGATCTGGCGGTCGGCCCAGTAGCGGATGCGGGTGCCGGTGACGCCCTTGGCGACCTTGCCGACCACACGCAGTTCGCTCCGGTCCTCGAACGGGGTGAACGGCGCATCGGGCGAGGGCTCGCCTTTATCTGCGAAGATGCCGGGCTCGCCGCGGTGGAACGACATCGCCCAGGTCTTGCCGTCGCGATCGACCTCGACGTCGAGGCGCTCCGACAGCGCGTTCACGACCGAGGCGCCGACACCGTGCAGCCCACCGGATGCCGCGTAGGAGCCGGATCCGAACTTGCCGCCGGCGTGCAGCTTGGTGAAGACGACCTCGACACCCGAGAGCCCCGTCTTCGGCTCGATGTCGACGGGGATGCCGCGGGCCCGGTCGCGCACCTCGACACTGCCGTCGGGGTGCAGCCGAACGCCGATCTCGTTGCCGTGACCTGCGAGCGCCTCGTCGACCGAGTTGTCGATGATCTCCCAGAGGCAGTGCATGAGGCCGCGGGAATCGGTCGAGCCGATGTACATGCCGGGGCGCTTGCGAACGGCCTCGAGGCCTTCGAGCACGGAGAGATGGCGGGCGGAATAGTCGGAGCTCACGTCGCACAAGCCTACTGAGCACGACCGACCTTCACGTGCAGACGCTACGCGGTGAGCGAAATGCCCGGCGGAACGGAAGGAAGCCCGCCCATTACGTGTTTACATTGATGAACGGATTTCGCGCAGTGAGCCAGGAGGAGGAGCCATGACGCAGTACACCGAAACCAACGGTGCGGTCGATGAACTCGAGACCCCGTACGAGCTCACCGCTCTCGACCGCTGCGACGCCTGTGGAGCGCAGGCCTACATCCGCGTGGTCGTGGGCACCGGCGAGCTGTTGTTCTGCGCTCACCACGGGCGCAAGCACCAGGAGAAGCTCTCGCAGATCGCGCACAGCTGGCACGACGAGTCGTCGCGCCTCAACGACCGCCCGTAGCACGCGGCCGTCGCACAGCAGACGAGCAGATGAAGAACGCCCCGGGAGTCATCCCGGGGCGTTCCTTCGTTCGTACGCGGTGCGAGGTCAGACGTCGGGCGACGTCGCCGTCGCGGACTCCAGGTCGACGCCGGCCGCGGCCAGGTGGGCGATGCGCGCGGACTCCGCATAGGCGTCGACGACGCGCGTCTGCTCCCCCCGCTCGTAGGACAGCCCGGCGCGCTCCGCCATGGTCCTCAGGAGTCGGTCGGCGAGGTGGGGGTTCTTCGCGAGCACGGGACCGTGCAGGTGCGTGCCGATGACCGCGCCCATGACGACGCCCTCCTGCCCCGAGCCGAGGGCGTTGCCCTCGCCGGCGCGGACCCGCCCGAGCGGCGAGCCCTCGGCGCCGACGTAGGCGCGGGCGTGGTTCTCGAACCCGACGAGCAGCTGCTTCGTGCCGCGCTCGGAGACGACGAGGTCGCCGGTGATGCGCCCCGCGGGGTGCGGCACGGCGCGACCGGGCAGAATGCCGAGGCCCTCGACGCCGCTGCCGTCGGGCAGTTCGATGCCCCATGAGAGCAGCTCCCATCCGGTGCCGACGGCGAGGATGGGCACGCCCTCGGTGCCCCACCGGCGCAGGTCGTCGTGCAGGTCGAGCAGGCGCGTGCGTGCGACGTCGAGTGCGGCATCCGTGCCGGAGCCGATCACGATCGCGTCGACGCGCTCGGGCAGGTCGTCGCGGGACTCGACGGCGACCACGCGCGCGTCGAGACCGGCCCAACCGGCCCGCTTCGCCAGCACGGCCGCGTTCTCGGCATCGCCGTTGGTGTTCTGCAGCGACGGCAGCAGCGTGATGATCGTGAGGGTCATTCCGCTCCAGTGAGTCCGAGGTGGGCGCGCGTGCGCCGCATCGAGTCGGCCGAGAAGACGATCGTCTTCGTGCCGAATGCCGGCGGGGGCGCCGCGAGGAAGTCGTCGACCGCCGTGGCCAGGTCGGGCTCGACCCGGTCGATGGCGACGCCGTCGTACGAGAGCATGAGTGCCGCCTCGGCGGACTTCGAGCCGCTCACGATCGAGACGCGGCCGAGGGACGAGGCGTCGGCAGGCCAGAAGTACGAGGGGTCGCGCACGTCGGAACCGATGGCGAAGAGGATGTCGCTCGTGCCCGGCTCGATGCTGTCGACGTTGAGCTGGTAGCTCGCGGTGTTCTGCACGAGCACGAAGTCGACCTCCTGACCGCGCACGTTCACGCGCTCGCCGCGTCCGAAGACCGCCGGGATCGCGCTCAGCGCGGCGGCGGTGACGGCTGAGTCGAACCGACCGCCGAGCACCGCCTGCGCGGTCGCGTAGGCCGCGGTCGCGTCGACCCCGTAGTGGGTGCCGCGCGCCGGCAACGTGATGGCGACGGCCGAACCGTGGTCGTCGATCACCGCGTTGCGGCCGTCGACGGACTCGAGTCGCACGCCGTCTCCGGCGGCGAGACGGGTCTCGACGGTCTTCGCGTAGCCGAGACCGCGCGGGGATGCCGCGACGACCGTCTCGGAGACGCCGAAGCGCCGCACCGAGACATCCGCCCCGACCCGGGTCGCGATCTGCTCGAGGTAGGCGTCGTCGGCGTTCACGATGACCGACTCCCGTGCACGCGCCGCGATGCGGGCGAGCATGCCCGCCACCATCTCGGAGTCGTGGAACCGGTCGACCTGGTCGACCATGACGTTCATGAGCGTGACCGTGCGGGCGTCGACGCCCTGCATGACGAGCGCGCCGTGGCCTTCGTCCATCTCGAGCACGGCCATCTCGCCGGGCACGCGGCCCTGCCAGTCGGCGCGTTCGAGCAGCGCGGACGTGAGTCCTTGGCTGATGTTGGCGGTCGACGGGTTCGTGAACACGTCGATGCCGTGGGCGCGCAGGACCGCGACGAGCATCTTCGTCGTCGTGGACTTGCCGCTGGAACCGGTCACGACGACGAGGCCCTGCGGGAACCCGGAGAGGGTCCGCTTCAGGTACCCGGGCGCGATGCGGTTGACGACCAGGCCCGGAACAGCCGATCCGCCGCCGGGCTTGCGCAGCCGGGCGGCGAATCGGGTGAGCCTGCCGGCGAGGATCGCCGGCGCGTAGCGCACCGTCGGCCTACTCGAGGTAGTCGCGAAGCGACTGCGACCGCGACGGGTGGCGGAGCTTCGCCATCGTCTTCGACTCGATCTGGCGGATGCGTTCGCGCGTGACGCCGAACGTGTCGCCGATCTGGTCGAGGGTCTTCGGCATGCCGTCGCCGAGGCCGAAGCGCATGCGGATCACGCCCGCCTCGCGCTCGGACAGCGAGTCGAGGAGCGACTCGAGCTGCTTCTGCAGCATCGTGAAGCCCACGGCATCGGCCGGCACGACGGCCTCGGTGTCTTCGATGAGGTCGCCGAACTCGCTGTCGCCGTCTTCACCGAGAGGCGTGTGCAGGGAGATGGGCTCGCGGCCGTACTTCTGCACCTCGATGACCTTCTCGGGGGTCATGTCGAGTTCGCGGCTCAGCTCTTCGGGCGTGGGCTCGCGGCCGAGGTCCTGGAGCATCTGGCGCTGCACGCGGGCGAGCTTGTTGATGACCTCGACCATGTGCACGGGGATGCGGATCGTGCGGGCCTGGTCGGCCATGGCGCGCGTGATCGCCTGGCGGATCCACCACGTGGCGTACGTGGAGAACTTGAAGCCCTTGGTGTAGTCGAACTTCTCGACCGCACGGATGAGGCCGAGGTTGCCCTCCTGGATGAGGTCGAGGAACTGCATCCCGCGACCGGTGTAGCGCTTGGCGAGCGAGACCACGAGACGCAGGTTCGCGCCGAGCAGGTGGCTCTTGGCGCGCTGGCCGTCTTTCGCGACCCACTGCAGCTCGCGACCGAGCTGCGAGCGCTTCTCGGCGTCGGTCATGTGCGAGAGCTTCTCTTCGGCGAAGAGTCCGGCCTCGATGCGCATGGCGAGCTCGACCTCTTCGGCCGCGTTCAGCAGGGCGACCTTGCCGATCTGCTTCAGGTAGTCCTTGACGGGGTCGGCCGTCGCGCCGGTGATGGCGCTCGAGTAGACCGGCACTTCGTCTTCGTCGTCGACGGCGCGGAGCACGAGCGCACCGGTCGGGTGCGGCTCGACGGCGACGGGCTTCTCGTCTTCCTCGTCGTCGGATGCCGCGGCGTCGGTGCCCTCGGCACCCTCGACGACCTCGACGTCGATCTCGACCTCTTCGGTCTCCTCGCCGTCTTCGTCGTCGCCGGCCTTCGCGGCGCCGCGCGGCTTCGTTCCCGCCTTCGCGGTGGTCTTTCGCGGCGTCTTGCTCGCGGTCGCGGTCTTCGCGCCGGCCTTCGCCGTGGTCGACTTCGCAGCCGTCGCGCGAGCGGCGGGCTTCTCGGCCTCGTCCTTCGCCGACGTCGCAGCCTTCGTCGTTGCCATTGGTTGAACCTCTCCTACATCGCACGGCGCATGCCCAGTGAGGGTCGCGGGTCGTGGTGGGTCCGATCGTTTTCGGACACTATGAGGACCCATGTCAAGTCCGCGTCGTCGGCACGCGATCGTGCCCGCGGACCAGAACGGGTCCTTCCACCATTATACAGCCGTCGAGTCCGCCTCACGTCCACGGAGGCCGCGCGTCGTCTGCATGCGGTACCGGGCGTACGCCTGTTCTCTCAACACAACGTCGGCCGCGACATCCGCATTCCCGAGGATCGCTCGCGACCGGGCCCCGGCGGGCCGGAATCCGGTGCCGCTGATCGGATGTCGGTTCAGCCCCCGAGCGGAGACTCGTCGTCGTGGCGGCGGCGCACCGCGAGGAACTTCTCGAGCTCGGCCGCGATCTCGTCGGCGGAGGGAAGTCCGCCCTCCTCGTCGGTGAGCGGCGAGCGGAACGAGGTCTCCTGCATGTAGGTGTCGTGGCGCTCCTCGAGCGTGCCGACGAGCTTGCCGAGCTCGCCGTTGCCGGCGACCTGCTCGTCGATGCGGGCGACGAAGTCGCGGTTCGCCTCGCGCAGGCTGTCGGTCGGCAGGATGCGGCCCGTCGCCTTCGAGACCGCCTCGATCGCCGCGACGGCGGCGGCCGGGTACTCGGTGTCGCCCAGGTAGTGCGGGATGAGCAGGACGAACGCGGTCACCGGGTGCCCGAGCTCCTGCAGCCGGTACTCGACGAGGTGCAGCGCGTTCGCGGGCGCCTCGGTCGTCGGCCGCCAGACCGACATGGACTCGACGAACTCGGGTCGGTTGCCGCTGACCGTCATGCTGATCGGGCGCGTGTGCGGCACGGGCATGGGGATCGCGTTGATCCACGTCGTCGACGAGACCTGGAAGCGGTCGATGAGCTCCAGCACCGCGGCGCCGAAGCGCTCCCATTGGAAGTCGGGCTCGTACCCCGTGAGCAGCAGGAATTGCTGCCCGATCTCGTCGCGCGCCAGCGAGAGCAGCAGGCGCGGCGGACGGTACTCGGTGATGTGGTCCTCTTCGAAGAGGATGATCGGCCGCCTCGCCCGGTAGTCGAGCAACTCGTCGGCGTCGAACTGCGCGACCTCGACGTTGTCGAGCGTCGCGAGCAGGAACTCCATCGTCTGCGCGACGGCCGCACCGGCATCGGCGAAGCCCGTGAGCCCGGCCACGAGCGGGAGGCCCGCCGGCACTTCGACGCCGGGACTCAGCTCGTAGAGGGAACGTGGATCGCGCATGCCTCAAGCCTACCGGCGCGCTCCGACGGCCCGCCCGGAACGGTCATCCCACGCCATGCTCAGAGCGAACACGTACGATTCGCAGCATGAGCGTCCCAGAACTCCGCACGTCCGACCTCCCGCCCGCAGCCTCCGACGCCGACGTCGTGCTCCTCACGGCCGTGAGCTCCTCCGACGGCCCGCGGCTCCTCGAGGTCGAGGGCTACGCCTGGGTCGCCCCGCTCCTCGCGGGTCTCGGCGCGACCGGCGGCAGCGACGAACTCGTGCGCCTCCCGTCGTCGGGCGACGGCCCCGCCGTCGTCGCGGTCGCCGGAGCGGGCGATCGGGCGGATGCCGCGTCGCTGCGTCTCGCCGCGGGCAGCGCGCTGCGCCAGCTCACCGGGGTCGAGCACGTCGCGGTCGCCGTCCCCGCGGAGTTCGCCGAGGACCTCGACGTCGCCGAGGCGCTGCTCGAGGGCGCGGCGCTCGGCGCCTACGCCTTCACGACCTATCGTTCGGAGCCCAAGGCGCCGGTCGCGGTCGTCACCCTGCACGCACCGGCCTCCGCCGCTCGGGTGCGCCTCGATCGCGTCCGCGTGATCGCCGACGCCGTGCACCGCACGAAGGATCTCGTGAACACCGCGCCGGCCGACCTCTCCCCCGCACGTCTCGCCGAGATCGCCGTGAACACCGCAGATTCGGTCGGCGTGACCTCGACCGTCTGGGACGAGGAGGCCCTCGAGGCCGACGGGTTCGGCGGCATCCTCGGCGTCGGACAGGGTTCGTCCCGCGGGCCGCGCCTCGTTCGGCTCGAGTACGCGCCCACCGCCGCCGCCCGTCACCTCGCTCTCGTCGGCAAGGGCATCACGTTCGACTCGGGCGGCCTCTCGCTGAAGCCCGGCAACTCGATGGTCGGCATGAAGTCCGACATGGCCGGCGCCGCGACGGTGCTGTCGGCGATCCTCGCGCTCGCCGCGCTCGACGTGCCGATCCGCGTGACGGCCTGGCTCTGCCTCGCCGAGAACATGCCGTCGGGCACCGCGATCCGGCCCAACGACGTGCTCCGCATCCGCGGCGGCAAGACCGTCGAGGTGCTGAACACGGATGCCGAGGGCCGCCTCGTGCTCGCCGACGGACTCGTCGCCGCGAGCGAGGAGCAGCCCGATGCCATCGTCGACGTCGCGACCCTCACCGGCGCCCAGGTCGTCGCGCTCGGCCACCGCATGAGCGGCCTCATGGGCGAGGACGCGCTCGTGGGTCGCGTCCGCGACGCGGCCGGCTCCGTCGACGAGTCGTTCTGGCCGATGCCGCTGCCCGGCTACCTGAAGGCGAACCTGAAGTCGGATGTCGCCGACCTCGCCAACACGCGCCTCGGAACCACGATCCCCGGCATGCTCGTCGCCGGCGTCTTCCTCCGCGAGTTCGTGGGCCGCAGGGAGGGCTCGGAGGAGCGCATCCCGTGGGCGCACCTGGACATCGCGGGCCCCTCGTTCAACCAGTCCGGCGGCTGGGGACACACCGGAGCGGGCGGCACCGCGATCGGCGTCCGCACGCTCGTGGCCCTGGGCGAGGAGCTCTCCGCCGAGTAGTAAGGTCGTATGGGCGAGATCTTCGCCCTTCACTCTGCCGCCGGTCACGCATCCGGGGCAGTCCGTGTCGCAGTACAGGTGCGCAAGGGAGATTCCGGTTGTCCGAGCAGAACTTTGACATTGTCATCCTCGGTGGCGGCAGCGGAGGGTACGCAGCAGCGCTGCGGGCCGTCCAGCTCGGCTTCACCGTCGGCCTCATCGAGAAGGACAAGCTCGGCGGCACGTGTCTCCACCGCGGCTGCATCCCCACCAAGGCGCTGCTGCACGCCGCCGAGATCGCCGAGCACGCTCGCGAGTCCGCGAAGTTCGGCGTGCGCGCGACGTTCGACGGCATCGACGTCGCCGGGGTCACCGCGTACCGCGAGGGCATCGTCTCCAGCAAGTTCAAGGGCCTGCAGGGCCTCGTCAAGGCTCGCGGCATCACCGTCATCGAGGGCGAGGGCCGTCTGGTCGCGCCGAACGCGGTGCAGGTCGGCGACCAGCGCATCGTCGGCAAGAACGTGATCCTCGCGACCGGCTCCTACTCGCGCTCGCTTCCCGGCCTCGAGATCGGCGGCCGTGTGATCACGAGCGAGCAGGCGCTCGAGCTCGACTTCGTGCCCGGCAAGGTCGCGATCCTCGGCGGCGGCGTCATCGGCGTCGAGTTCGCCAGCGTCTGGAAGTCGTTCGGCGCCGAGGTAACGATCATCGAAGCCCTCCCCCACCTCGTTCCCAACGAGGAGGAGTCGATCTCCAAGCAGCTCGAGCGGGCGTTCCGCAAGCGCGGCATCGACTACAAGATCGGCGTCCGCTTCCAGTCGGTCGCGCAGCACGAGAACGGCGTCGTCGTGACCCTCGAGAACGGCGAGACCGTCGAGGCCGAGCTGCTGCTCGTCGCCGTCGGCCGCGGCCCGGTCACCGCCGGGCTCGGCTACGAGGAGGTCGGCGTCGCCATGGATCGCGGCTTCGTGCTCACCGACGAGCGCCTCGCGACCAACGTGCCCGGCGTCTACGCCGTCGGCGACATCGTCCCCGGCCTGCAGCTCGCGCACCGCGGCTTCCAGCAGGGCATCTTCGTCGCCGAGGAGATCGCGGGCCTGAACCCGATCATCATCGAAGACGTCAACATCCCCAAGGTCACGTACTGCGAGCCCGAGATCGCCTCCATCGGCTACACCGAGGCGAAGGCCGGCGAGAAGTTCGGCGCAGACCAGGTCTCCTCCTACGAGTACAACCTCGCCGGCAACGGCAAGAGCCACATCCTCGAGACGAGCGGTTCGATCAAGGTCGTCCGCGTGAACGACGGCCCCATCGTCGGCGTGCACATGATCGGCGGCCGCGTCGGCGAGCTCATCGGCGAGGCCCAGCTCGCGGTGAACTGGGAGGCCTACCCCGAGGACATCGCCCCGTTCATCCACGCGCACCCCACGCAGAACGAGGCGCTCGGCGAGGCGTTCCTCAAGCTCGCGGGCAAGCCGCTGCACGCGCTCTGACCCTGCATCACCCACTACGACTGCAATAAGCTACAAGCGTCCCAACGCTGTGAAGGAGACAAGCGCATGAGCGAATCCGTCAGCCTCCCGGCACTCGGTGAGAGTGTCACAGAGGGCACGGTCACCCGCTGGCTGAAGAACGTCGGCGACCGTGTCGAGGTCGACGAGCCGCTGCTCGAGGTCTCGACCGACAAGGTCGACACCGAGATCCCGTCGCCCGTCGCGGGTGTCATCGAGGCGATCCTCGTCCAGGAGGACGAGACCGTCGAGGTCGGCACCGCGCTCGTGACGATCGGCGACGGCAGCGCCGCTGCGGCACCCGCAGAGGCAGCACCCGCCGAGGCAGCTCCCGAGCCCGTCGCGGCTCCGGTCGCCGAGGCACCGGCCGCACCCGCTGCGCCGGCGCCCGTCGAGGCGCCTGCTGCCCCGGCACCGGCTGCGCCTGCTCCGGTCGAAGCCCCCGCGGCCGCCCCGGCCCCGGCAGCTCCGGCTCCCGCTCCGGTCGAGGCCCCCGCGGCCGCCCCGGTGGCACCCGCCGCCCCGGCACCGGTCGAGGCTCCCGCCGCCGCTCCTGCAGCACCTGCTGCTCCTGCGGCAGCGCCCGCAGCACCGGCAGCGCCCGCAGCGCCGACCGCCCCTGCGGCGACCGGCTCGCACGCCGGCGCCCCCGGATACGTCACGCCGATCGTGCGCAAGCTCGCGAACGAGCAGGGCGTCGACCTGGCCAGCGTCACCGGTACCGGTGTCGGCGGCCGCATCCGCAAGCAGGACGTCATCTCGGCGCAGTCCGCACCCGCTGCCGAGGCCGCTCCGGCGCGCACCCCGCTCGAGCCGTCGCCGCTGCGCGGCACCACGGTTCCGATGACCCGCCTCCGCAAGGTCGTCGCGGAGCGCGCGGTCGTGTCGATGACGTCGACCGCCCAGCTCACCTCGGTCGTCGAGGTCGACGTGACGAAGGTCGCGCGCCTGCGCGACAAGGTCAAGGGCGACTTCCTCGCCAAGACCGGCAACAAGCTCAGCTTCCTGCCCTTCTTCGCGCTCGCCACCGCCGAGGCGCTCCAGGCGTTCCCGATCATCAACTCGACGGTCGACGGCGACGCCATCGTCTACCCGGCGCAGGAGAACCTGAGCATCGCGGTCGACACCGAGCGCGGCCTGCTCACGCCGGTCATCCGCAACGCCGGCGACCTCGACATCGCAGGCCTCGCAGCCCAGATCGCCGATCTCGCCGACCGCACCCGCAACAACCAGCTGAAGCCCGACGAGCTCTCGGGCGGCACGTTCACGCTGACCAACACCGGTTCGCGCGGCGCGCTGTTCGACACCCCCGTGGTGTTCCTTCCGCAGTCGGCGATCCTCGGCACGGGCATCGTCGTGAAGCGGCCGGTGGTCGTGACCACCGACGGCTCCGAGGCGATCGCGATCCGCTCGATGGTCTACCTCGCCCTGTCGTACGACCACCGAATCATCGACGGCGCCGACGCCGCGCGCTTCCTGACGGCCGTCAAGGACCGTCTCG
Source organism: Agromyces allii (assembly GCF_009749385.1). Classification (GTDB taxonomy): domain Bacteria; phylum Actinomycetota; class Actinomycetes; order Actinomycetales; family Microbacteriaceae; genus Agromyces; species Agromyces allii. Next base: position 375,696 of record NZ_WBIN01000002.1, read on the forward strand.
AGTCGGGCGACTTCGAGGCCGACCTCGGCATCTAGTCGAAGATCTCACGAAGACGCCAACCGGCCTCGTTCCTCACCATGAGGAGCGAGGCCGGTTCTTCGTCGTCGACTCCGGCGACGCGCACCAGCACGGCCGCCCCCATCTCGGTCACGACCTCCACGTGCGTCGTGTCGAGTGCTCGAACACCCGGACCGCCGTCGCGCGCAGCGAGCATGCGGGTCCAGTCGGCGTCCTCGATCGGCGAACCGGCCTGCGCATAGGACGCCAGGCAGGCGGGGTCCAGCTCGTCGAAGCACGACGCGCGCACGCCCAGCAATGCGGTCGCGGCCGACCGCGGATCCTCCGCTGCGAGCTCGCCTCCGCCCGCTGCCCCTGCGGGAGCGGCAGCGGCATTCGTGCCGGTCTTCTCGTCACGCTCGCCGTCACCAGCCGCATCGCCGCCGGAATCGGAACCTGCTCCGGCATCCGCAACCGCGGTCGACGTGACCTCCGGACGGTCGGACCCTGCGCGTTCGCCCGCACCCGCCGAGGGAACGGCGGTCAACAGCAGCACGAGTGCTGCTGCACCGAGGAGCACGCCAACCACGACGGGCCTGCGGCGACTCGCGAACCAGCCGGCGAATCGGTGCCGAATCGAAGCCAGCCGATCGGTGTCGGCTTCCGCCGCCAGCTTCTCGAGCATCGGCGGCGGGAGTTCTGCGAGCTCGAGCAGGCCGGCGGCGAGGCTCTCGTGCGAACCCGACCACCGGCTCCGTGCCGGCGGCACCTCCGCTTGGGTCGGCGCCCAGCCGGTTTGGGGGGCGAGTGCACGCGTCGGGATGCGGAGCTCCCGCACCGGCGGAAGCCCGGCGACGGGCGCCGGCGAGGCCGCAGCGAACAGCGCGCGCTCGAGGTCGGCCTCGAACGGTCGGAACGGTCGGGCGTCGAGCCCGGCCTTCGCGAGGCCGATCGGCCCGTCGAACACCCCGGCCGGGCGGACGGCCGCTGCGACCTGCTCGACGTACTCGGTGAGCGCTGCGAGCCCGTCGCGACGGAGCGCCGTGGCGTCGGCCGCGTCGGCGGGAATGCGCTCGAGCGCTCCCAGGCCGAGCAGTCGCGGTCGGCCGCTCGCATCGAGCTGGACGTCGGTCGTCATCGGCCGGGTATGCACGTAACCCGCGCCCGCGAGCCTGGCGAGCCCGCTCACGATCGGTGCGATCAGCGTCACGGCCTCGCCGGGTTCGAGGCTCCGCTCGTGGACCAACTGCGCGACGGTCGCGCCGCCGATGCGCTCGACGACCGCGACCCGTGCACCGTCCTCGCCGACCGAGACATCCAGCAGGGCGGGCATGCCGACCTCGGGCGCCGCGTGCATGGCCTCGATCTCGCACGCGACCGATCGATCGTCGACCTCGTCGCGATAGATGCGCACGACGACGAGCGGCGCCGCCTCGACCGCCCCGGCGGCCGTCGCAACGCTCTCGACCGACGTGCCACCGGCGCCCGGATCGAGGTTGGTCTGCCGTCCCTCGGCGACTGCGAGGAACACCTCGGCCCGTCGCCCGGAGCCGATGCGACGCAGGATCCGGTACCCGGCGACGCCAGACCCGGTCGTCGCGAGCGACTCGCCGTCACCGCCGACGGATGCCGCGGCATCCGCCCGAGCCGTGCCCCGTCGCTGCCGGCCGCCGCGCTTCCACCCACCGTTCATCCGTCAACCGTGCCCGGCGCCCGGTTCCACCGCGTCGGCGATCGGCGAGGCCCGACCGGACTCGAGGCCCGGCGCGGCTGGGGAGGACGGGTCGCCGGCACGCGGGCCGCCGCGAGCGGGCCTCGGAGCCCGGCATCCGTGTCTAGACTCGGTGCATGCTCGACTTCGTCGTCGCGGGGCTAAGCGCCAACTCCGTGCCGTACATCGAGGGTCTCGACCTTCAGCGCGCCGTCCATCGCGCGGTCGTCGGGGGCTCACGCCCCGACACCGTCCTCCTCCTGGAGCACCCCTCCGTCTACACCGCCGGCAAGCGCACAGCGCCCGACGAGCGGCCGACCGACGGAACCCCGGTCATCGACGTCGATCGCGGCGGCAAGATCACGTGGCACGGCCCGGGTCAGCTCGTCGGCTACCCGATCCTGCACCTCGCCGAACCCGTCGACGTCGTCGACTACGTGCGACGACTCGAGCACGTGCTCATCACCGTGCTCGCCGGTCTCGGCATCGATGGTCGTCGCGTCGACGGTCGTTCCGGCGTGTGGGTCGGCTCGCCCGGCCTCGAGAACAAGATCGCGGCGATCGGCATCCGCGTCGCCGAGGGCGTGACCTCGCACGGGTTCGCGCTCAACTGCTCGAACTCGCTCGAGCCGTACACGAAGATCGTGGCGTGCGGCATCCGCGACGCCGGCGTGACGACCGTCTCGCGCGAGCTCGGTCGCGACGTCGCTCCGACGGACCTCGTCGATGCCGTGACCGCGGCGTTCCGCACCGAGTTCGAGGCGGCGATCGCCGCATGAGCGCCGTTCCCGAGGGGCGCCGGATGCTGCGCCTCGAGGTCCGCAACGCCGAGACGCCCATCGAGCGCAAGCCCGAGTGGATCAAGACCCGGGCGAAGATGGGGCCCGAATACCGCCAGCTGCAGAGCCTCGTGAAGAGCGAGGAGCTCCACACGGTCTGCCAGGAGGCCGGGTGCCCGAACATCTACGAGTGCTGGGAGGACCGCGAGGCGACCTTCCTCATCGGCGGGTCGCAGTGCACGCGCCGGTGCGACTTCTGCCAGATCGACACGGGCAAGCCCGCCGGCTACGACGTCGACGAACCGCGACGCGTCGCCGAGTCGGTCGAGCGCATGCAGCTGCGCTACTCGACCGTCACCGGGGTGGCTCGCGACGACCTGCCCGACGGGGGGGCCTGGCTCTACGCGGAGACGATCCGCGAGATCCACCGCCAGTCCCCCGGTACCGGGGTCGAGATCCTCGTGCCCGACTTCAACGGCGAGCCCGACCTGCTCCGCCAGGTGTTCGACGCCCGCCCAGAGGTCTTCGCCCACAACGTCGAGACCGTACCGCGCATCTTCAAGCGCATCCGGCCGGCGTTCCGCTACGAGCGCTCGCTCGACGTCATCACCCAGGGTCGGGATGCCGGGCTCATCACCAAATCGAACCTCATCCTCGGCATGGGCGAAGAACGCGCCGAAGTGTCGCAGGCGCTCCACGACCTGCACGACGCGGGCACCGACATCATCACGATCACCCAGTACCTGCGCCCGAGCTCGCGACATCTGCCGGTCGCCAGGTGGGTGCGGCCCGAGGAGTTCGTCGAGCTCAAGGCCGAGGCCGAGCAGATCGGCTTCCTCGGCGTGCTCGCAGGGCCGCTCGTGCGCTCCTCGTATCGCGCGGGCCGCCTCTGGGCCCAGTCGATGCACGCGAAGGGCCGCCCGATGCCCGCCGAACTGGCGCATCTGGCCGACCCCTCGCTGGGCTTCGCGCAGGCGGTCGGCTGAGACATCCGGAAGCCGTCTCCGCCCTCGGTGAACGCGGTCGGAGGCGGCTCCTCGCGCCGGTATCCTTGTGCACATGGCACGCACCAAGGATTCGTCCGCTCCGAAGGAGCCAGGGCGTCTGAAGCAGATGTGGCAGGTCTTCCAGATGACCCGCCGCTACGACTCGAGCGCGCAGTGGCTCATGCTGCTCGTGTTCCTCGCCCCCGTCATCGTCGGGCTCGGACTCGCACTGTGGCTCAGCGAGGGCAACGGCTTCACGATCGCGCTGTGGATCGTCGCCGGCGTGCTCGCGGGCCTGCTGCTCGCCCTCATCGTCCTCGGCCGCCGGGCCGAGCGTGCGGCCTACGCGCAGATCGACGGCCAGCCCGGTGCGGTCGGCGCGGTGCTGCGCAGCGGCCTCCGCGGCGGCTGGATCGGCAACGAGATGCCGGTCGCTGTCAACGGCAAGACCCAAGACGCCGTGTACCGCTCCGTCGGGCGCGGCGGCATCGCGCTCATCAGCGAGGGCCCGCAGACGCGAACCAAGCGCATGCTCGACGATGAGAAGCGCAAGGTCGCCCGGGTGCTGCCCAACGTGCCGATCACGCTCATCGCGGTGGGTCACGACGAGGGCGCCATCGAGCTGCACAAGCTCCCAGCCGCCCTGCGGAAGATCAAGCGCTCGCTGACGAAGCCCGAGGTGCTCGCGGTGTCGAACCGCCTGAACTCGCTGCAGTCGTCGCTGCCGATCCCCAAGGGCATCGACCCCATGAAGGCGCGGCCGCAGCGCGGCAAGATGCGCTGATCTCCCACATACGCCAGAAAGCGGCATCCGACTCGGTCGGGTGCCGCTTTCGTCGTTCATCGCGTCGGCTTCCGGATGCCGTGGGTCGACCCTCGTGCCGCCTCGACCGTCGGTTGCGGCGGCGGCCGGCCGGCCGCGACGCGTCAGGCGCGGACGAGCACCGTGCCGGCGACCTTGTCGTGGAACCCGCGCTGGTCGGAGTCCCACACGAGCGCGGGCACGACGATCGCGAGCAGCGCGGTGCGCACGACCGGGCGCCAGAGCCCGACCCATCCGCCGGCGACCGGGAGGATGCGCAGGCCCATGAGCCGGTGTCCGACGCTGCCGCCGATGGTCGGGATGAACACGATCTGCATGAGCGCGAAGATGCCGAGGGTGAGCCAGGAGTGCAGCAGCGAGCTGTACTCCGCGAACAGGAGCGCGATGAGGATCGCGGCGCCCCAGTCGATCATGATCGCCGCGATGCGGCGCCCGACGCGGGCGACCGAGTTCGGGCCCTCGTCGGGAAGCCCGAGCCGCTCACCGGGCCATCGACTCGGTTCGAGCTGGCCGAAGGTGGTGGGCGTCGCATCAGGCATCCCTCGATTCTACCGATCGACCGCGGCGTAACACGTCTGAAACAATGGCGTCATGGCCGGGTAACCACCGCTCGGTACGGTCGACTACGGCTGTGCACGTCCGTCCGGCCTCGCCGGTTCAACTCGCCCCCTTGGAGATTCCACCCCATGTTCAGTGATTCCTCTGAAGTGCTCAAGTTCATCAAGGAGACGGATGTCAAGTTCCTCGACATCCGCTTCACCGACCTCCCGGGTGTGCAGCAGCACTTCAACATCCCGGCGTCGACTGTCGACGAGGAGTTCTTCACGGTCGGCCAGCTCTTCGACGGCTCCTCGATTCGCGGCTTCGCGAACATCCACGAGTCCGACATGCAGCTCATCCCCGATGTGACCACCGCGTACGTCGACCAGTTCCGCACCGCGCGCACCCTGGTGATGATCTTCGACATCTACAACCCGCGCAACGGCGAGATCTACTCGAAGGACCCGCGTCAGGTCGCCAAGAAGGCCGAGAAGTACCTCGCGTCGACCGGCATCGCCGACACCGCGTTCTTCGCCCCCGAGGCCGAGTTCTACATCTTCGACGACGTGCGCTACGAGGTCAACCAGCACTCGAGCTTCTACTCGGTCGACTCCGACGAGGGCGCCTGGAACTCCGGTCGCACCGAAGAGGGCGGCAACCTCGCCAACAAGACCCCGTACAAGGGCGGCTACTTCCCGGTCAGCCCGGTCGACAAGACGGCCGACCTGCGCGACGACATCACCCTGAACCTCATCGAGGCCGGTTTCATCCTCGAGCGCTCGCACCACGAGGTGGGCACGGGCGGCCAGCAGGAGATCAACTACCGCTTCGACACCATGGTGCACGCGGCCGACGACATCCTGAAGTTCAAGTACATCGTCAAGAACACGTCCGAGCAGTGGGGCAAGTCCGCCACGTTCATGCCGAAGCCGCTCTTCGGCGACAACGGTTCGGGCATGCACACGCACCAGTCGCTGTGGAGCGAGGGCAAGCCCCTGTTCTACGACGAGGCCGGCTACGGCGGCCTCTCCGACCTGGCGCGCTGGTACATCGGCGGCCTCCTCAAGCACGCTCCGGCCGTGCTCGCCTTCACGAACCCGACGGTGAACTCGTACCACCGCCTGGTTCCGGGCTTCGAGGCTCCCGTCAACCTGGTCTACTCGGCGGGCAACCGCTCGGCGGCCATCCGCATCCCGATCACGGGCACGAACCCCAAGGCCAAGCGCATCGAGTTCCGCGCTCCGGATGCCTCGGGCAACCCGTACCTCGCGTTCGCCGCGCAGCTCATGGCCGGCCTCGACGGCATCAAGAACCGCATCGAGCCGCACGAGCCGGTCGACAAGGACCTCTACGAGCTCCCGCCCGAGGAGGCCAAGACGATCCCGCAGGTTCCGGGTTCGCTCGACGCCGTGCTCGACGCGCTCGAGGCCGACCACGACTTCCTCCTCGAGGGCGGCGTGTTCACCAAGGAGCTCATCGAGACCTGGATCGACTACAAGCGCGAGAAGGAGCTGAAGCCCCTGGCTCAGCGCCCGCACCCGTTCGAGTTCGAGCTCTACTACGGCGTCTAGTGAAGAACGCACTCTGACCGGAAGTTTCTGCGAACCCCCCTCCCCCTGGTCCGCAGATAGTCCGTAGGAGTCGACGCAGAGAACCCCCGCCAGGTCGCCCGGCGGGGGTTCTCTGTGTCTCCAGGCCGTCGTCGTGTCGCCGAGGCCGTCGTCGTGTCGCCGAGGCCGTCGTCCGCGACCCATCCCGAGGGCGAGACTCTTCGAACGGGTCGCGTGCGACGCATCGCCGACGCGGAAGCGGCCGCGACCTCAGCCGGTCGTCGGCTCGCGGCGCGGCTCGAGGCCGTAGAAGCCGCGCTCGAAGACCGCGCGCGCCCGGCGCGTGACCGCGAGGTAGTCGCTCTCGAGCTGCGAGGCCGATCCGGGCGGGTAGCCCATGATGCGCGAGACGCCCTCGAGCTGCGACCGCTCGACGGGCAGCACGTCGCTCGTGCGTTCGAGCCACAGGGTGAGCGCCGAACGGGCGCGGGAGGCGAAGACCCATGCGCTCCGGAGCGTCTCGGCATCGGATGCGGTGACGAGGTCGTGCTCGACCGCCGCGTCGAGCGCGTCGAGCGTCGACGTGGTGCGCAGGGCCGGCACGGCCGCCGCATGCTCGAGCTGGACGAGCTGGACGAACCATTCGACGTCGCTGAGCGAGCCTCGGCCGAGCTTCAGGTGCCGGGTGGGGTCTGCGCCCTGCGGCAACCGTTCGTTCTCGACGCGCGCCTTGATGCGCTTGACCTCGCGGATGTCGCGTTCGGAGATCTGCTCGGGGTAGCGGACGGTGTCGGCGAGTTCCGTGAAGTCCTCGAGCAGCGCCGTGTCGCCCGTGATGCCGCGCGCGCGGAGCAGCGCCTGCGCCTCCCAGGTGAGCGACCAGCGCGCGTAGTAGGCGCGATACGCATCGAGCGACCGGGCCACGACGCCGTTGCGACCCTCGGGGCGCAAGTCGGCGTCGAGCTCGAACGGCAGTCGGGCGTCTTCGCTGAGCCGCACGAGTTCGGCGACGATGCGGAGTGCCTGCGAATGCGCGGCGTCGGGTTCGGCATCCGTCGCCCGATAGACGTAGATGATGTCGGCGTCGCTGCTGATGCCAAGCTCGCGACCGCCGAACCGGCCCATGGCGATCACGGCGAACTCGATGCCGTCGGGGTTCGCGCCGCGGATCGTGCCGACGAGCGCCGCGATGTGGTTCTCGGTGACGTCGCTCAACGCCCAGCCGAGCTCCTGGACCGTGCAGACGTCGAGGATCGCCGCCAGCGCGAGCCGCAGCACCTCGCGTCGGCGGATGGCCCGGAGGATCTTCGCCGCGACCGCCGGATCGGCGTGACGTTGCAGGACTGCACCCGACTCCTCGCGGAGCGCCTCGAGCGAGCGCGGCCGGAGCTCGTCGAGGTCTTCGAGCCACGCCACGGCCTCGGGGCTGCGTTCGAGCATCTTCGCCGCGTAGCGCGAGCCCGAGAGCACCCTCGTGAGGTTGAGCGCGGCGTCGGAGGAGTCGCGGAGCAGGCCGAGATACCAGTGCGTGGTGCCGAGCGTGTCGCTGAGGCGCCGGAACGAGAGCAGCCCGAAGTCGGGGTCTGCGCCGTCGGCGAACCACGAGATGAGCACCGGCATGAGGTTGCGCTGGATCTGCGCGCGCCGCGAGACGCCCGAGGTGAGGGCGCCGATGTGCGCGAGCGCTCCGCGGGGATCGCGGAACCCGATCGCCGCGAGCCGCGCCTCGGCGCGTTCGCTCGTGAGCTCGAGCCCGGATGCCGGTAGCGCCGCGACGGCCGACAGCAGGGGACGGTAGAAGAGCCGCTCGTGCAGTCCGCGCACCCGCTGCCGGGTCGCCTGCCACACCTCGCCGAGACGGGCGGCGTCGGGCGCGAGGCCGGAGGCGCGCGCGAGTCGGCGGAGACCGGCGTCGTCGCGCGGCATGAGGTGCGTGCGGCGCAGCCGTTCGAGCTGCAGGCGGTGCTCGAGCACGCGGAGCAGGCGGTAGTCGCGCGAGAACTCCGCGGCCTCCTCTCGCCCCACGTAGCCGTTGTCGGCGAGGGCCTCGAGGGCGGGCAGCGTGCCGCCCTGGTGGATCGCCGCATCCGATGCGCCGTGCACGAGCTGCAGGAGCTGCACGGTGAACTCGATGTCGCGGAGGCCGCCCGGGCCGAGCTTCAACTGCACGCCGACCTCGTCGGCGGGGATGTGCTCGGTGACGCGCTCGCGCATGCGCTGCACGGACTCGACGAAGCCCTCGCGACTGGAGCTCGTCCAGACCTTGGGCGCGACGCCGGCCGCGTATCGCGCGCCGAGCTCGGCGTCGCCGGCGAGGGGCCGCGCCTTCAGGAGCGCCTGGAACTCCCAGCTCTTGGCCCACCGGTCGTAGTACTGCAGGTGGGAGTCGAGGGTGCGCACGAGTGCGCCGTCTTTTCCTTCGGGGCGCAGGTTCGGGTCGACCTCCCACAGGGGCGGCTCGACGCCGGGCTCGGCGATGGCGCGCATGGTGAGCATCGCCAGCCGGGTCGTGATGTCGAGGGCGCGCGCGGTGGAGACGACCTCCTCGTCGGCGGACTCGCCCACGAAGATCACGTCGACGTCGCTGACGTAGTTGAGCTCGCGGGCGCCCGCCTTGCCCATGCCGATGATGGCGAGTCGGGATGCCGCGACCTCGGCCTCGGGGTACAGCCCGGGTGCGGCGGGGGCGCCTTCGGCGCGCGAGCTGAACCTGCGGGCGATCTCGAGCGCGCCGTCGAGCGTGGCGCCCGCGAGGTCGGCGAGGCCGGCCGCGACCGTCTCGACGGCTTCGACGGCGTCGACCCGGGTGAGGTCGAAGACCGCGACGCGCGCGAGCAGGCTGCGGTAGCGCACGCGCAGCGCCGAGGCGACGCGCTCGAACGAGACCGACGGGTGCGCCGAGGCTCCCTCGACCGCCGCGAGCAGCAGTGCGCGGGCCTCGTCGGTCGAGAACGGCGGCCCGGGCACCTCCTGCAGCAGCGCCAGCTCCGACGGATGCCGCAGCAGGAAGTCGGCGAACCCGCGCGACGCCCCGACCAGCCGCGCGAACCGCTCGGCCGATGCCGCCGGCGCGAGCACGGCCGCGATCTCGTCGGGCGCGCGCGCATGCAGCCGCTCGGCGGCGACCAGGGCCTCGTCGGGGTCGGCGGCGTTCGCGAACGCGACGAGCAGGTGCTCCTCGTCGAGTCCGGTCAGCGTCGCGAGCGACTCGAGCCGTGCCGCGGCCGCGGAGAGGTCGTCGAAACCGGCACGCGCAAGACGACCGAGGGTTGGTGCTTGGCGTGACATCCGGAGCGCGTCAGAGGATCTCGAGGTTGCGGCGCAGCTCGAACGGCGTGACCTGCGAACGGTAGTCGCGCCACTCGGAGCGCTTGTTCGCGAGCACGTAGTTGAAGACCTGCTCGCCCAGCGTCTCGGCGACGAGCTCGGACTCCTCCATGTACTCGATCGCGTGGTCGAGGCTCGCGGGCAGCGGGTTGTAGCCGAGCGCGCGGCGCTCGCTGTCGGTGAGCGCCCAGACGTCGTCTTCGGCCTCGGCCGGCAGCTCGTAGCCCTCTTCGATGCCCTTCATGCCGGCTGCGAGCAGCAGCGAGAAGGCGAGGTACGGGTTCGCCGCAGAGTCGATGGCACGGTACTCGACCCGCGCGCTCTGGCCCTTGTTGGGCTTGTAGAGCGGCACGCGCACGAGTGCCGAGCGGTTGTTGTGGCCCCAGCAGATGAAGCTGGGGGCCTCGTCGCCGCCCCAGAGGCGCTTGTACGAGTTCACGAACTGGTTCGTGACGGCCGAGATCTCGTTCGCGTGGCGCAGGAGGCCCGCGATGAAGTGTCGGCCGATCTTCGAGAGCTGGTACTGCGAGCCCGCCTCGTAGAAGGCGTTCGCATCGCCCTCGAACAGCGAGAGGTGCGTGTGCATGCCGCTGCCCGGGAACTGCGAGAACGGCTTCGGCATGAACGTCGCGTAGACGCCCTGCTCGATCGCGACCTCCTTGATGACCGTGCGGAAGGTCATGATGTTGTCCGCCGTGGTGAGCGCATCGGCGTAGCGGAGGTCGATCTCGTTCTGGCCGGGGCCCGCCTCGTGGTGGCTGAACTCGACCGAGATGCCGAGGTCTTCGAGCATGCGGACCGAACGGCGGCGGAAGTCGTGCGCGGTGCCGCCCGGCACGTTGTCGAAGTACCCGGCGGAGTCGACCGGCTCGGGGCCTGCCTCGCCGAACTTCGACGACTTCAGCAGGTAGAACTCGATCTCGGGGTGCGTGTAGAACGTGAAGCCGCGATCGGCGGCGCGCGCGAGCGTGCGCTTGAGCACGTTGCGCGGGTCGGAGACCGCCGGCTCGCCGTCGGGCGTCGTGATGTCGCAGAACATGCGCGCCGTCGGATCGATGTCGCCCCGCCACGGGAGCGTCTGGAACGTCGTGGGATCGGGGTACGCCAGCAGGTCGGACTCGTACGTGCGGCTGAGCCCCTCGATGGCCGAGCCGTCGAAGCCGATGCCCTCGGTGAACGCGCCCTCGACCTCGGCCGGGGCGATGGCCACCGACTTGAGGGTGCCGACGACGTCGGTGAACCAGAGCCTGACGAACTTGACCCCCCGCTCTTCGATCGTCCGAAGAACGAAGTCACGCTGCTTGTCCATCCACACCCTCTCTCGCTCCTCTCAGGGTAGCGGTAAGCGGGCGCTCGGCGGGGCCTTCGCCGCTGGCGCGTGTGCGAGACTGCCATCATGTCCGAGCAGCCCGCCTCCCCCGCATCCGCTGACGCGCAGAACACCGGCGCACCGAGCCCCGCCCCGGCGAACGCCGGGCAGGCAGAGCCGGTGACCGAGACCACGCCCTACGGCGGCGGCGCGGCGCCCGGCGGCCCGAAGCGCGTGCGCACCCGGCACTTCCAGAACGCCAAGCGCGACGGCATCAAGATCACGGGCCTCACGAGCTACGACCAGCTCACGGCGCGCATCTTCGACGAGGCCGGCATCGACTTCCTGCTCGTCGGCGACTCGTCGGGCAACAACGTCTTCGGCTACGAGACGACACTCCCGGTCACGGTCGACGAGCTCATCCCGCTGACCCGCGCGGTCGCAGGCGCGGTGAAGCGCGCCTTCGTCATCGCCGACATGCCGTTCGGTTCCTACGAGGTCGGCGCCGAAGAGGCGCTGCACACCGCGATCCGCTTCATGAAGGAGACGGGCGCGCACGCGGTCAAGCTCGAGGGCGGCGTGCGCAGCGCCGAGCAGATCCGTCGCGTCGTGCAGGCCGGAATCCCGGTCATGGCGCACATCGGCTACACGCCGCAGAGCGAGCACGGGCTCGGCGGGCACATCATCCAGGGCCGCGGCGAGGGCGTGCAGCAGTTGCTCGCCGACGCCGAGGCGGTTCAGGATGCCGGTGCGTTCGCCGTCGTGCTCGAGATGGTGCCCTCCGATGCGGCGCGCCAGGTGACCGAGCGACTCGACATCCCGACCATCAGCGTCGGCGCCGGCCCGCACACCGACGGGCAGCTGCTCGTCTGGACCGACTGGGCGGGCCTCACGGTCGGCCGCGTGCCGAAGTTCGTGCGGCAGTACGCCGACCTCGCGGGCATCCTCGGCAAGGCGGCCGTCGAATGGCGCACCGACGTCGCGAGCGGCGAGTACCCCAGCGCCGAGCACAGCTACGAGTGAGCGGCGCCGTCTGAACGGCCCCGCCGGCCCCCCGGCGTCGCAGCTCAGTCGTCGGCGGCGTCTTCTTCGGCCCACTTCGCGCTGTTCGCGCGGAGCTTCTCGAGCGCGTGCTCGGCCTCTTCGCGCGTGTCGAAGGGGCCAGCCCGATCGACCGACTGCGAGACGAAGCCCTGCTCGACGGCGCCCGTCTTGAGGTTGTACCAGAAGCGGTGTTCGATGTCCTCGGCCATAGGCTGATCCTATGCCGAAGGATGCCGCTGGCCACCTGATTCCCGGACGACTCTCGCCCCTGCGCCAGGTTCCGTCGTCGATCGCGCGCCCCGAGTACGTCGGGCGCGCGGCGCCCGCGCAGAACACCGGCGGCGACCGGTACTCCCCCGAGGAGGTCGAGAAGATCCGCGCCGCGGGGCGCATCGCGGCCCGCGCCATCGAGGCTGCGGCGGCCGCGATCCGGCCGGGTGTCACGACCGACGAGCTCGACCGCATCGCGCACGAGTTCGTGGTCGGCCACGGCGCGTATCCGTCGACCCTCGGCTACCGGGGCTACCCGAAGTCCTCGTGCACCTCGGTCAACGAGGTCATCTGCCACGGCATCCCCGACGACACCGTGCTCGCCGACGGCGATCTCGTGAACATCGACGTCACGGCGTACCTCGACGGGTACCACGGCGACCTCAACCACACCTTCCTGGTGGGCGAGGCGAGCGACGAGGCGACGCAGCTCGTCGAGCGCACGCGCGAGGCGCTCGCCCGCGGCATCCGCGCCGTCGCCCCCGGTCGGCAGGTGAACGTGATCGGCCGAGCCATCGAGGCGTACGCGAAGCGGTTCGGCTACGGCGTCGTGCGCGACTACACCGGCCACGGCGTCGGCCGGGCGTTCCACACGGGGCTCATCATCCCGCACTACGACGCGCCCCAGTACGACACCGTGATCGAACCGGGCATGGTGTTCACCATCGAGCCCATGCTCACGCTCGGTTCGATCGAGTGGGACGTCTGGGCCGACGACTGGACCGTCGTGACGAGCGACCGTTCGCTCACCGCCCAGTTCGAGCACACGCTCGTCGTGACCGAACGCGGCGCCGAGGTGCTCACGCTGCCGTGACCCGCGGCGACTCGCCGTGACGCCTCCTCGCAGGAAAGCCGCGATAGTGTGGCCGCATGGCGACTCAGCACGCGATCGGGATCGACATCGGCGGAACGGGCATCAAGGGGGCGGTCGTCGACCTGTCCACCGGTGCACTCGTCACCGAACGACGCAAGGTGCTCACGCCGGACGGCGGTGAACCCGACGCGATCATCGCCTCGTCGACCGAGCTGCTCGAGCAGATCGGCGACGAGTTCGACATCGAGGGCCTGCCCCTCGGCGTGTGCTTCCCCGCGATCGTGAAGCGCGGGCACACCCTCTCGGCCGCGAACGTGTCGAAGAAGTGGATCGGGCTGCCCGCCGAGGAGCTCTTCGAGAAGGCGCTCGGCCGCGACATCCACTTCATCAACGATGCGGATGCCGCCGGCGTCGCCGAACTGCGGTACGGCGCGGCGAAGGACGTCGACGGGCTCGTCATCCTGACGACGCTCGGCACGGGCATCGGCTCGGCGCTGATCTACGACGGCGTGCTCATTCCGAACTCCGAGCTCGGCCACCTCGAGATCGACGACGACGACGCCGAGCACCGCGCCGCCTACTCGGCGATGGAGCGCGAGGACCTCGACTGGAAGCACTGGGCGAAGCGCCTGCAGCGCTACTACTCGCACGTCGAGTTCATCTTCTCGCCCGACCTGTTCGTGGTCGGCGGCGGCGTGTCGAAGCACCAGGAGCAGTTCCTTCCCCTGCTCGACCTGAAGACCCCGATCGTGCCGGCCGTGCACCGCAACAACGCGGGCATCATCGGCGCGGCGGCACTCGCGCTCGGCTGAATCGCCCCGACACGCGTCGACCCGATCGCGGTACGGTGGCCGGACGGCCGCGATGGTCGCGCCGTGGCGGAGGTGGAACGACATGAGCAACAAGACGCCCGAAGAGGAGAAGATCCGCGAGGAGCGCGAGCGGCGCGAGCAGCAGCGCGAACGCGAGGAGCGCCAAGAGGAGTCGCGCCTCGACGACGAGGATCGCTGACCGTCGGATCCCGACGATCGAGGTGTGAGCGGGCCGGCTGATACGCCGGGTTCTGTTCACCGGGCGCTTGCGCGACACCGGCTGGACGACCATCTCTCTCGGAGACACGTTGCCGTGCCCCTCCAGCGGCCTACCCGGGAACGGGACGGGCAGCCCCATCGTTCCCTGTCTGACCTTGCTCCGGACGAGGTTTACCGAGCCGACCGCGTCACCGCGGCCGCTGGTGGGCTCTTACCCCACCGTTTCACCCTTACCCGGCGCTTGCGCACCGGGCGGTCTGCTTTCTGTGGCACTGTCTCGCGGGTTGCCCCGGGTGGGCGTTACCCACCGTCCTGCCCTGCGGAGCCCGGACGTTCCTCGGCATCCGATCGCTCGGATGACGCGGTCGTCTTGCCGACCCGCTCACACGCCAAGCGTACAGGCCGCGGCTGGACGGGAACGCCGCGTGCGCTCCGGGAGACCGGTGCGCACGCGGCGGGATGCGTCAGGGGCCGGTCAGATGCCCGACTCGTCGGTGCGCACGAGGATGCGGTCGCACTCGGGGCAGAGCAGCACCTCGTCGGGGGCCGCGCGGCGCACGACGTCGAGGTCGGAGCCCGTGAGCGTCATGGTGCAGCCGCCGCACGTGCGCTGGCGCAGGAGCGCCGCACCGATGCCGGCACCGCGCGCGCGCCGCTGCTCGAAGTACGCGAGCAGCTCGGCGGGAACCTCGGAGGCGACGACGCCGCGGTCGCGCTCGGCGCCGTCGCGCTCGACCACGAGGCCTTCGGACGCCTCGTTGCGCTCGGCCTCGAGCACGGCCGTCTGGGCGGCGATCTCGGCTCGTTCGGTGTCGATGCCGGCGACGACGCCCTCGGCGGCCTCGACACGCTCCATGACGATGAGCTCCTGGTCTTCGAGGTCGCTCAGGCGCTTGGCCAGCGAGGCGAGCTCGGACTCGAGCGCGGCGACGTCCTTGGTCGACGACGTGTGCTGCAGGCGGTCGCCGTCGCGCGCGATGCGAGCCTCGACGACCGCGACGTCGGACTCGATGCGCTTCAGCTCGGCACGGGCGTCTTCGAGCGTGCCCTGCGCCTCGGCGCGACGCGAACGCACGGCCGCGTCTCGGGCCGCGAGCTCGGCGATGGGGCCCGACTGGGGCAGGCTTCCGAGCCGGTGCGCGATCTGCTGAAGTCGGGTGTCGACGGCCTGGAGGCGCAGAAGTTGCTGCTGGTCGGCGGGGCTTGCCTTCACGTGGTGCTCCTTGTGGGATTCGCGGTGGGAATGGTCATCATTGCACGACCTGGAAGTCCCAGGGGTCGGTGCGGAGCTCGCTGACGCGGAGCTCGAGTTCGGGGTGGGCCTCGCGCAGTTGTTCGGCCGCGGCATCCAGCCAGAGCCATTCGCTGGCCCAGTGCGACACGTCGATGAGCGCGGGGCCGCCGGTGAGCTTGGACTGCTCGCGGGATTCGGAGGCCGGGTGGTGCCGGAGATCGGCCGTGATGTAGGCGTCGGCGGCCCGCACCGCGGGGTCGCCGATCAGCGAGTCGCCCGCGCCTCCGCAGAGCGCGACGGTCTCGACGGGGTCGTCGAAGCCGCCCGCGACGCGCACGCCCGTCGCCGTCGGCGGCAGGATCTCGGCGAGCTGCCGCGCGAGCCGGCCGACCGTGGTGGGTTGCGCGAGTCGGCCGACGCGGCCGAGGCCGTGGCCGGCTTCGCCGCCCGGGCCCGCGCTCGGCACGATCGGGCGGCCGTCGACCAGTCCGAGGCGCTCGGCGAGCACCGCGGACGTGCCCCGCTCGACGACGTCGGCGTTCGTGTGCGCCGCGACGAGCGCGCAGCCGCCGCGGATGAGTCGCGCGAGGATCGCGCCCTTGTACCGGTCTTCGGCGACCGTCGTGACGCCGCGGAGCAGCAGCGGATGGTGCGCGATCACGAGGTCGGCGCCCCATTCGAGCGCCTCGTCGACGGTCTCGCCGACCGCGTCGACCGTGAGCAGCACGCGCCGAACCGTCGCGGCGGGATCGCCCGTGACGAGTCCGACCGAGTCCCAGCCCTCTGCACCCGAGACGGGCCAGAGCCGTTCGATCGTGGAGAGGACGTCGGCGAGGTCTGCTGGCACCCGCCCAGCCTACCGTCGCAGCCTGCGCGGAGTCTCGGCTGCGCGAAGGTGCCGTCGAGTTCTGGAGTGGGCCCTGCCGGGCTCGAACCGACGACATCCACGGTGTAAACGTGGCGCTCTACCAACTGAGCTAAAGGCCCGCCGCGTGAGCGACGCATCCGCAATGCTATCGCCCGATCGAGGGCGGACGAGACGGATGCCGCGCGCCGCCGCCTCAGCGCGAGGCGAGGGTCGCGAGCGCCTCGCGGTACTGGTCGAGGCTCCGGGGCTCGCCGGGGGGCGTCGCGAAGCTCCCGCGGATCACCCCGTCGACGTCGATCACGAAGGTGGCCCGAGCCGCGTACCCGCGCTCATCGAGGAACGCGTCGTACGCACGCGCGACCTCGCCGTGCGGCCAGAAGTCGGAGAGGAGCGGGAACGTGTAGCCCTGCTCCTCGGCCCACGCCCGGAGCGCGAACTTCGAGTCGACCGAGACGCCGACCAGCTGCACGCCGGCCTCGGCGAACACCTCGAGGTCGTCGCGCAGCGCGCACAACTCCCCCTCGCACGTGCGCGAGAACGCGAGCGGGAAGAACACGAGCACCACGGGCGAGGCCCGCCTCAGCTCGGACAGCCGCACCGCCCGGCCGAGGTGGTCGGCAAGTTCGAAGTCGGGGGCGGGAGCACCGGCGGGAAGCGGCATCCGTTCACTCCTCTGCTTTGTCGAACGCTGAGCGAAGGCACAGCATACCGAGCCGAAACGTTGTGCGAATGTCACTAGTATGGCCAAGTGTGATCGGTCGAAACCCGGCCGTTCGTCGTGCGCGCGGAACGCCGCGCCCGGCATGATCTGCCGTAGAGAAAGGTCGAGTGTGACTGTCAACGACCAGGACCCGTACTCCGTCGAGGCGCTGGATTCCGACCCGGATGAGACATCCGAATGGGCCGAATCCCTCGACGCCCTCGTGACGGCGAAGGGACATCAGCGCGGTCGCGAGATCATGCTGAGCCTGCTCAAGCGTTCGAAGGAGCTCCACCTCGGAGTGCCGATGGTTCCGACCACGGACTACCTGAACACGATCGCCCCCGAGAACGAGCCCGAGTTCCCGGGCGACGAGGAGATCGAGCGCCGCTACCGCGCCTGGCTCCGCTGGAACGCCGCGATCCTCGTGCACCGCTCGCAGCGCCCCGAGATCGGCGTCGGCGGACACATCTCCACCTATGCAGGCGCCGCCTCGCTCTACGAGGTCGGCCTCAACCACTTCTTCCGCGGCCAGGACCACCCCGGCGGCGGAGACCAGGTCTTCTTCCAGGGCCACGCCTCCCCCGGCATGTACGCCCGCGCCTTCCTCGAGGGGCGTCTGAGCGACGCCGACCTCGACGGCTTCCGCCAGGAGAAGTCGCGTGCGCCGCACGGCCTGTCGTCGTACCCGCACCCGCGCCTCATGCCGGAGTTCTGGCAGTTCCCGACCGTGTCGATGGGCCTCGGCCCGATCAACGCGATCTACCAGGCCCAGCTCAACCGCTACCTCACCAACCGCGGCATCAAGGACGCCTCCGACCAGCAGGTCTGGGCGTTCCTCGGCGACGGCGAGATGGACGAGGTCGAGAGCCGCGGCCAGCTGCAGGTCGCCGCCAACGAGGGCCTCGACAACCTCAACTTCGTGATCAACTGCAACCTGCAGCGTCTCGACGGCCCCGTGCGCGGCAACGGCAAGATCATCCAGGAGCTCGAGAGCTTCTTCCGCGGCGCCGGCTGGAACGTCATCAAGGTCGTGTGGGGTCGCGAGTGGGACTCGCTGCTGGCCGCCGACCACGACGGCGCGCTCCGCAACCTCATGAACGTCACGCCCGACGGCGACTACCAGACGTACAAGACGGAGTCGGGCGCCTACGTGCGCGAGAACTTCTTCGGCCGCGACCCGCGCGCCCTCGAGCTCGTGTCGCACCTCAGCGACGACGAGGTCTGGGGCCTCAAGCGCGGCGGTCACGACTACCGCAAGATCTACGCGGCGTTCAAGGCCGCCACCGAGCACAAGGGTCAGCCGACGGTCATCCTCGCGAAGACCATCAAGGGCTACGGCCTGGGCAAGTCCTTCGAGGGGCGCAACGCGACGCACCAGATGAAGAAGATGACCCTCGACAACCTCAAGACGTTCCGCGACGAGATGCGCATCCCGATCTCCGACGCGCAGCTCGAGGAGAACCCGTACCTTCCGCCGTACTACCACCCCGGTCAGGGCGACGAGGCGATCCAGTACCTGCAGGAGCGCCGTCGCGCGCTCGGCGGCTACGTGCCCGAGCGCCGCTCGAAGCACGTCGAGATCTCGCTGCCCGACGACTCGGCGTACGCGATCTCGAAGAAGGGCTCCGGCACGCAGGAGATCGCCACGACCATGGCGTTCGTGCGACTGCTGAAGGACCTCATCCGCTCGAAGGACTTCGGCCACCGCATCGTGCCGATCATCCCCGACGAGGCGCGCACCTTCGGCATCGACGCGTTCTTCCCGACCGCGAAGATCTACAACCCGAACGGCCAGCACTACACGTCGGTCGACCGCGAACTGCTGCTCGCCTACAAGGAGAGCCCGCAGGGCCAGATCGTGCACGTCGGCATCAACGAGGCCGGCGCGTTCGCGGCCTTCACGAACATCGGCACGTCGTACGCCACGCAGGGCGAGCCCCTGATCCCCGTGTACGTCTTCTACTCGATGTTCGGCTTCCAGCGCACGGGCGACGCGATGTGGGCCGCCGGCGACCAGATGGCGCGCGGCTTCATCATCGGCGCGACCGCGGGCCGCACCACCCTCACGGGTGAGGGCCTCCAGCACGCCGACGGCCACTCGCCGCTGCTCGCGTCGACCAACCCGGCCGTGGTCAGCTACGACCCCGCGTACGGCTACGAGATCGGGCACATCATGCGCGCCGGCCTCGAGCGCATGTACGGCGGCACCCACGCCGACCCGAACGTCATGTACTACCTCACGGTGTACAACGAGCCGATCGTGCAGCCGGCCGAGCCAGAGGGCACCGACGTCGACGGCATCCTGCGGGGCATCCACAAGATCTCGAACGGCAACGGCAACGGCCCGTCGGCGCAGCTGCTCGCCTCGGGCGTCGCGGTGCCGTGGGCCCTCGAAGCCCAGCAGCTGCTGGCCGAGGACTGGGGCGTCTCCGCCGACGTCTGGTCGGTCACGAGCTGGGCCGAGCTCCGCCGCGACGGACTCGCCGCGCAGGAGCACAACTTCCTCAACCCCGACGACGAGCCGCGCGTGCCGTACCTCACGAGCAAGCTCTCGGGCGCGAACGGCCCGTTCGTCGCGGTGTCCGACTACATGCACGCCGTGCCCGACCAGATCCGCGCCTTCGTGCCCGGCGACTTCGCGACGCTCGGCGCCGACGACTTCGGCTTCTCCGACACGCGTGCCGCCGCTCGCCGCTACTTCAAGATCGACGGTCCGTCGCTCGTGGTGCGTGCGCTCGAGCAGCTCGTCGCCCGCGGCGAGATCGACCGCTCGGTGCCGGCTCAGGCCATCGCGAAGTACCGCCTGCACGACGTCAACGCCGGAACCACCGGTTCCGCCGGCGGCGAGAGCTAACCCGAGGTGGCGAAACCCCGTACCAAGGCAGAGACCCTCGCATGGTTGCGAACCATCGCGGGTGAGTTGTCGACCCAGACGCTGAAGCGCCTGGAAGACACGCTGTCCTGGTACGGGGACATGCCCCCGAGCCGGCGCTCGGCCGTCGGGCTCGTCGCCCAGGCCGGCATCTCGTCGTTCATCGCCTGGTTCGAGGACCCCCGTTCCACACCGTGGATCGCGGCCGACGTGTTCGGTGCGGCACCGCGCGAGCTGCTGCGCTCGGTGAGCCTGCAGCAGACGCTCCAGCTCATCCGCGTCACGGTCGAGGTCGTCGAGGACCGTGTGAAAGACGGAGGCGAGCCGCTCCGCGAGGCGATCCTGCTCTACTCGCGCGAGATCGCGTTCGCCGCGGCCGACGTCTACGCCCGCGCCGCAGAGGCCCGCGGTCTGTGGGACGCCCGCCTCGAGGCCCTCGTCGTCGACTCGATCCTCTCGGGCGAGTACGACGACGAACTGCCGAGCCGCATCGCGGCCCTCGGCTGGCACGGTCACGGCGAGGTCGCGGTGCTCGTGGGCACCGCACCCAAGCAGCTCGACGTCGACCACGTGCGCCGGGTCGCCCGGCACATGCAGGCCGACGTGCTCATCGGCGTGCAGGGCAACCGTCTCGTGCTCGTGATCGGCCGGTCCGAGCAGCTCGGGCGACAGCCCGACGAGGTCGGCACCTCGCCCGCCATGACGTTCATGGAGTTCGCGACGCAGCTCGAGAGCCACTTCGGGCCGGGGCACCTCGTGCTCGGCCACGAGGTGCCGAACCTCGTCGACGCGTCGAAGAGCGCGAAGGCCGCCCTCGCCGGGTTCGCCGTCGCTCGGTCGTGGCGGCACGCGCCGCGGCCGGTGCACGCCGACGACCTGCTGCCCGAGCGCGCGCTCGCGGGCGACCCGCTCGCACGCGCGACGCTCGTGCACCGCATCTACCGTCCGCTGCAGGCGCACTCGACCGAGCTGCTGACGACGCTCTGGAGCTACCTCGACAACGGCCGGTCGCTCGAGGCGACCGCGCGCGAGCTCTTCGTGCACCCGAACACCGTGCGCTACCGCCTCAAGCGCGTCTCCGACGTGATCGGGTGGGACGCCACGGGCGCCCGCGAGGCGCTCATCCTGCAGTCCGCGCTCATCATCGGGTCGATGAGCGACCACGAGCACCCCACGAGGCGACGACCGTCCTGAGCAACCGCTGCCCGCGGCCTCCGCTGGGCTGTGCAGCGATGCCCGACCGGGACATCGACTGTGGGACGCGCACAAGCCTTTCCGCGAGAGCTTGTCGTATCGGCACACACGGGAGACCGGCGTCATTGACAGACTAGGGACGTGATCGTCGTCGTCTGCCCTGGTCAGGGCTCCCAGACCCCCGGATTCCTCGCTCCTTGGCTCGCGGACTCCGCCCGTGCCGAGCAGCTCGACGCCTACTCGCAGGCCGCGGGCGTCGATCTCGCGCTGCACGGCACCGAGAGCGACGCGGACACGATCCGCGACACCGCGATCGCGCAGCCGCTCATCGTCGCGGCCGGACTGCTCACGCTCGACGCCCTGCTGGCCGACGGCCGCGGCGAGAAGATCGGCGGCATCGCCGGGCACTCGGTCGGCGAGATCACGGCCGCGGCCGGCGCGGGCGTGCTGTCCTCCGCCGACGCGCTGCGCTTCGTGGGCGAGCGCGGTCGCGCGATGTCGGATGCCGCGGCGCAGACGCCGACCGGCATGAGCGCCGTCCTCGGCGGCGACGAGTCCGCGCTGCTCGCGCGACTCGCCGAGCTCGGCCTCGAGCCCGCGAACTTCAACGGCGGCGGCCAGATCGTCGTCGCCGGAGCCCTCGACGCCCTCGAGACGCTGAAGGCCGAGCCGCCCGCCGGCTCCCGCGTGATCCCGCTCCAGGTCGCCGGCGCGTTCCACACGCGCTACATGGCTCCCGCCGTCGCGCACCTCACCGACGTCGCCGCCACGCTGAGCCCCGCCGACCCCGCGCAGACGCTCTGGACGAACAACGACGGCCGGGTCGTGACATCCGGAACCGAGTTCGTCGACCTGCTGGTCGGCCAGGTCTCGTCGCCCGTGCGCTGGGACCTCTGCATGGCGTCGTTCGCCGATGCGGGCGTCACCGGCATCATCGAGGTCGCCCCGGCAGGCGCCCTCGTGGGGCTCGCCAAGCGTGCGCTCAAGGGCGTGCCGACCGTCGCCGTGAAGACCCCCGACGACCTGCCCGCGGCGATCGAACTCATCGAACAGGCCGCCTGATTCGCCGCACGGCCGAACGCACCGAGAGAATGTCGAACATGACCAAGCCCACCCTGCAGCAGTCGCACGGCCCCGCCTACACGCGCATCTACGCCGTCGGCGCCGCGCGCGGCGAGAACGCCGTGCCGAACGACGACCTCATCGGCCCCATCGACTCCTCCGACGAGTGGATCCAGCAGCGCACCGGCATCATCACGCGCACGCGCGCCGGTGCCGACGTCTCGGCGCTCGACCTGGCGACCGATGCGGCACGCGAGGCGATCGAGAAGTCGGGCGTCGCACCCGAGCTCATCGACCTCGTCATCGTCGCGACGATCTCGAACGTGCAGCAGACGCCGTCGATGGCCGCCGTCGTCGCCGACCGCGTCGGCGCGAACCCCGCTGCGGCCTACGACGCGAACGCGGCCTGCGCGGGCTACGCCTACGCGGTGGCCCAGGCCGACGCGCTCATCCGCACGGGCGTCGCGCACTACGCGCTCGTCATCGGCGCCGAGAAGCTCTCCGACGTCGTCGACCCGACCGACCGCACGATCTCGTTCCTGCTCGGCGACGGTGCGGGCGCTGTCGTGATCGGCCCGAGCGACTTCCCGGGCATCGCGCGCACCGTGTGGGGCTCCGACGGATCGAAGGCCGGCGCAGTCGGCATGAACGGCACGCTCGTCGACTTCCGCGACGGCGCCGCCGAGTGGCCGACCCTCCGCCAGGAGGGGCAGACCGTCTTCCGCTGGGCGGTCTGGGACATGGCGAAGGTCGCGAAGCAGGCGCTCGACGCCGCAGGCGTCACCGCCGCCGACCTGGCCGCGTTCATCCCCCACCAGGCGAACATGCGCATCATCGACGAGTTCGCCAAGCAGCTGAAGCTGCCCGAGACGGTCGCGATCGCCCGCGACATCGCGACGACGGGCAACACCTCCGCGGCGTCCATCCCCCTCGCGACCCACCGTCTGCTCGAGGAGCACCCTGAACTTTCCGGAGGTCTCGCCCTCCAGATCGGCTTCGGCGCCGGCCTCGTGTTCGGCGCCCAAGTGGTGGTTCTGCCGTGAACCGCCGACCTCTGTCCATCTAGACTGACTCTCGGTCAAACGAGACACCCTCAAGGAGAAGAACCATGGCATTGTCCACCGAAGAAGTGCTTGCCGGCCTGGCCGAGCTCATCAACGACGAGACCGGCATCGCAACCGACACGGTTGAGCTGGACAAGTCGTTCACCGACGACCTCGACATCGACTCGATCTCGATGATGACCATCGTCGTCAACGCAGAAGAGAAGTTCGACGTCAAGATCCCCGACGAAGAGGTCAAGAACCTCAAGACCGTCGGCGACGCCGTCGACTTCATCGTCAAGGCCTCGGCCTAGTCGCTGCCCGGAGCGGGCCGGCGCATCGCGCCCGGCCCGCTCGCTCAGCCTGACCGTTTCCTCCATCGGAGTGTTTCTCGTATGACCAAGAAGATCGTGATCACCGGCATCGGTGCGAGCTCGCCCCTCGGCGGCACCGCACGCGACAGCTGGAATGCCCTGCTCGCCGGCGAATCCGGTGCTCGCACGCTCGAGCACGACTGGGTCGCCGAATACGACCTGCCCGTGCACTTCGCGGCACCGGCGAAGGTCCGCCCCGAGGAGGTGCTCGAGCGCCCCGTCGCCAAGCGCCTCGACCCGTCGAGCCAGTTCGCGCTGATCTCGGCGATGGAGGCCTGGGCCGACGCGGGTGCTCCCGACGTCGCCCCCGAACGCCTCGGCGTCGACTACGCGACCGGCATCGGCGGCATCTGGACCCTGCTCGACGCGTGGGACACCCTGCGCGAGCGCGGCCCCCGCCGCGTGCTGCCCATGACCGTGCCGATGCTGATGCCGAACGCGGCGTCCGCGGCGATCTCGATGCACTTCGAGGCCCGTGCGTTCGCGCGCACCGTCGCCTCGGCGTGCGCGTCGAGCACCGAGTCGCTCGCGAACGCCTACGAGCACCTGCAGCTCGGCCTCGCCGACGTCGTCATCGCGGGAGGTTCCGAGTCGGCGATCCACCCGATCACCCTCGCGTCCTTCTCGTCGATGCAGGCGCTCTCCAAGCGCAATGACGACCCGGCGCACGCGTCGCGGCCGTACAGCGTCGACCGTGACGGCTTCGTCATGGGCGAAGGCGCGGCGAGCCTCGTCATCGAGACCGAGGAGCACGCGCTCGCGCGCGGCGCCCGCATCTACGCCGAGCTCGCAGGCGGCGCGGTGAGCGCCGACTCGTACCACATCACCGCCAACGACCCTGAGGGCCGCGGCGCCAGCCGTGCCGTGCTCGACGCGCTCGCGCAGGCCGGCGCCACGCCCGACGAGGTCACGCACATCAACGCGCACGCCACGAGCACGCCCGTCGGCGACATCGCCGAGTACACGGCGCTCCGCAGCGTGTTCGGCGACCGCGTGCACGAGATCCCCGTCTCGGCGACCAAGGCCTCCACCGGGCACCTGCTCGGCGGAACGGGCGCGCTCGAGGCCGTCTTCACGGTGCTCGCGCTCGAGAGCCGCCTCGCTCCCCCGACGATCAACCTCACCACGCAGGACCCGGCGATCCCGCTGCTCGTCTCGGGTGAGCCGCAGCCGCTCGGCGACGGCCCGCAGGTCGCGATCTCGAACTCGTTCGGGTTCGGCGGCCACAACGCGGTCGCGGTCTTCCGTTCGGTGTAGTCGGCGACGGATGCCGCGGCATCCGCTCGTGAGAAGGCCCCCGGTGTCAGTGCGACACCGGGGGCCTTCTCGTCGACGGCCGGCGGGTTTCGTCCGTGCGTTCACCGGGAGCGACTCTCCGACGATCGCGGGACGCCAGCACGCGGGCCGAGGCTCTGCTCACCCCACCTGGTGCAACCAGACGACCGGGGCGAAGTCGCTCGCGTGGCGGAAGGGTTCGAGCTCGTCGTCCCATGCCTGGCCGAGGGCGAGTCGCAGTTCGCGATGCAGCTCGACCGGGTCGGACCCGGCGATCTCCATCGCGTAGCGGATGCGGTCCTCGCCGATGACGGTGTTGCCGGCGATGTCGGTCTGCGCGAAGTACACGCCGAGCTCGGGCGTGTGCATCCAGCGGGCGCCGTCGGAGCCCGGCGTGGGGTCTTCACTCACCTCGTACCGCAGCTGCTCCCAGCCGCGCAGCGCCGAGGCGATCCTCGCTCCCGAGCCGGCGTCGCCCTCCCAGTGGAACTCGGCGCGCATCAGTCCGCGATAGACGGGCTGATCGCTCCAGTCGAAGTTCACGGCGGTGCCGAGGGCGCGACCGGCGGCCCACTCGACATGCGGGCACAGCGCGCGCGGTGCGGAGTGCACGAACAGCACTCCCTGCGCGGGGCGCACGACCCGCGACATCGTCTCTGCCATCTCCGTCTCCGTTCTCGAGGTGCGTCTTCCCCTACGACCTCGGGAGCCACGGATGGCTGGATATTCGATTGTGGACGTGAACCGTCACCGGCGATTATGCCGCGGATCCGGCGTTCTGACAAGGTTCGCGCCGCGCGTGGCCGGTCGCCGAGCGCGCGGGCCACGGAACTGTATGCTCGGTGAAACGTTCCGTGCTCGTCGACTTCGCTCCGTCGCCCGAGTTCGGGATCCCGTTCCGAGTCGTTCCGAAGTCCCGTCCGCCGAAGGAGGCGTCATGGCCGTGCGCGATGCAGTGCTCGCCCTGCTCACGATGGGTCCGGCCTACGGATTCGCCCTGCACGGCGGACTCGCCGAGCGCACCGGCGGCCGGCGCACCGTGAACGTCGGGCAGACCTACGCGACGATCGAACGCCTGACCAAGCAGCGACTCGTCGAACCCGCCGGCACGACCGACGACGGACTCCCCCTGCACCGCCTGACCGAGGCCGGTCGCCTCGCGGCCGAGGCATGGCTCGCCGGGGCGGATGCCGCGGGCGCCGACCCGTGGGACGAGACGGTCGACCGCGTGCTCGTCGCCGCGTCGCTGCCCGGCGTCGACGCGGCCTCGGTGGTCGACGCCGAAGCACGTCGCTGGCGGGAGCGTCGCGACCTCGCGCGGGGGCAGGCCGCGGATTCCGGGCCGGTGGCCGACGGCGAACCGGCCGCGGCAGCAGGAACGGAGCCGACGCGGAGTACGCCGGCCACGGCACCCGGCGCGGCGGCGATGGCCGGGCTCGCCCGACTCGCGGCATCCGCGGACCTGGCCAGAGCCGAGGGCGCGCTCGCCTGGCTCGCGGACGCGGGGCCGATCGTCGAGCACGGCGGGCTCGCCTTCGAGCCGAACGCGACCCGCCCGCGGCGTGGCCGTCGGCCCGGCAGGGCGGCGACGCCGCTGGTCGAGGCGCCCGCGGTCGAGGGCGCCGCGACGCCGGCTCAGGCGTCGGCCGACGCGTAGCTCTCGACGACCGCGAGATCGAGCGGGAACTCGATCGGGAACCCGCCGAAGAGCAGCCGACCCGCCGTGACGGCCGACGCGCGCACGGCGTCGGCGACCGCCTCGGCGTGCTCGACCGGCGTGTGCACGATGATCTCGTCGTGGAGGAAGTACACGAGGTGCGGTGCGCGATCGAAGACGGGTCCGGATGCCGCGGCCGGCCGCCGCGCCGACGTCTCCGTGTCGGCGACGCCGAGCGCGTGCAGCCGCGCCCTCAGGTCGGCCATCCAGCACAACGCCCACTCGGCGGCGCTGCCCTGCACGACGAAGTTGCGGGTGAACCGACCCCAGTCGCGCGCCGAGGACCGGGCCCGGCGCTCGTCGGCGGCGCTCGCATCGGGCTGGCTGGCACTCGCCTGGGTGGCGCGCCACTCGGCGGGCGGCAGCGGTGACGAACGCCCGAGGAGCGTGGTGACCTGCAGGCCGCGCTCGCCGTCGCGGGCGGCTGCGTCGACGAGCCGCATGGCCTTCGGGAAGGCACGCGCGAGCCGCGGCACGAGCCGGCCGCTGTCACCGGTCGTCGCGCCGTACATGGCGCCGAGGATCGCGATCTTCGCCTCGTCGCGCGTCGCCACGACGCCCGAGTCGACGAGTCCGCGGTAGAGGTCGCGCCCGTGACCCGCACGCTCCATGGCCTCGTCGCGGGACATGCCCGTGAGCACGCGCGGCTCGAGTTGGGCCGCGTCGGCGACGACGAGGGTCCACCCGGGGTCGGCGACCACCGCGCTGCGCACGAGCTTCGGCAGTTGCAGCGCGCCGCCGCCGGAGGTCGCCCAGCGGCCGGTCGCGGTGCCGCCCGGCACATACTCGGGGCGGAACCGGTCGTCGCGCACCCATTCCTCGATCCAGACCCAGCCGTTCGCGCTCAGGAGCCTCGCGAGCTTCTTGTAGGCCAGCAGCGGCTCGATGGCCGGGTGCTCGTGCTCCTGGAGTTCCCACTTCGAGGTGGACGAGGTCTGCACGCCCGCCGTGCGCAACGCGCGCAGCACGTCGACCTGCGAGTCGAGGTTGAGCGCCGGCGCCCCGAGTTCGGCACGCACGATCGCGGCAGTCTGCTCCATGCGCGCGGGCTTGCGCCCCGACGCCGGGCGGGGCCCGAGCTCGGCCTCGAGCACGGACTCGTGCACGCGTCGACTCCACGGCAGGCCCGCGGCCCGCATCTCGGCGCCGATGAGCGCCCCGGCGGACTCGGCGGCGGTCAGGAGGCGCAGGGCGGCCGGGGCGCCGGCGGCCTCGATGAGCCCGAGCTGCCGGCGGTACTCGTCGGCGACGGATGCCGCCGACGGGCGCCCGCCCGGGGCATCCGCCCGCTCGGAGGGGACCGATTCGGCGCCGTCGCCACCGGCGACGGACCCGCGCGCGTCGTCGAACCCGTCGAGATCGAACAGCGGCTCATGGCGCTGCGCCGCAGGTGACGGCTCGAACGCCGCCTCGGCCATCGTCGGGCCGGGCGGCAGCCACGCCGGCGCCGTGGGCGCGCCATGAGCGCGGGCGTCGGCCGTGAACGTCGAGTGGTCGAGGATCGCCCCGCACAGGCGCAGATCGTGGCACCGCGCGAGCCGGACCCCGCTCGCGAGCAGCGCCGGGTACCACTGCCGGGTGTCGGCCCACACCCAGCGCGGGCCGTGCTCGCGCTCGAGGCGCTCGAACATCGGGGCGGATGCCGCGTGCTCGGCCTCGGCGAGGGGCGCGCCCGGCCGGTCGGGGTCGACGAACTGCACGCGACCGCCGTCGCCGACGCCCACGGCGATCTGCATGCCTCCATTCTCCTGCCGGGCACCGACATGCGCCGGTCACGGATGTCGGAGGTCCGGAGCATGATCATCGCATGCCCCGACCGAAGGAGTGCCCGTGGTCGCCGTGAGCTTCCACTGCGGACACGGTGCCGATCCCGCCGACCCCGGCGCGCTCGCCCTGCGCCGCCCGTGCCCGCTCTGCATGCTCATCGCCGAGACGCACCGTTCGCGCGCCGAGCTGCTGCGCAAGGTCGCTCCCCCGCAGCGCGCCGCGCTCGCCGTCGAGACCCGCCTCGGAGCCGAGTACCAGTGGCAGTGCCCTCGTGGGCACGACCGCTACCCCGCCACCGTGAACGAGGTGCTCACCGGCACCGGCTGTGCGAAGTGCCGCGCGAACGCCGCGGCGCCGGCCGCCATGCGCGAAGCCGGGCTCGCGTTCATGAAGCCCGGGCTCCGCACCCGCACCTCGATGACCGAGCAGCGGCTCCGAGCGATGCTGGGCGAGCGCATCCGCCTGCACCATCGCGTGAACGCCGTGCACATCGCCCGGACCTTCTTCGGACGCAGCGAGGTCTGGCCCGACATCCTCGTGCCGCAACTCCGCATCGCGATCGAGTACGACGACCCGGGCCGTTCGCGACGAGCGCACCTCGGGCTGAAGGAGGCCTCCGACCTCGAGAAGGACGAGGCGCTCGCCGAGGTCGGCTGGGAGGTCATCCGCATCCGCGCCGGCGGGCTCGAGTCGATCGGCGCGAACAGCATCGTATGCCGTTCGCTCACGGCTTCGATCGTCGACGAGGTCGTCGAGCGCATGCGGCGACTGCGGGGAGACGCGGCGGTCGACGCGATCGCCGTGACGGGGTCGGTCGCATCGTGACCGGGTCGTGCCGCGAGACGGTCGCGGCACGACCTCGGCCGGCGCGATGGACGGCCGGCATGTGGAGAGCCGGAGCATCGTCTCCGCTTGCCCGGTAGAGTTGGCGGACCCGTGCGCTCCCGTGCGGTCTCGCGCGCGCAGAAGGGCCAGCGGATGCTCCTCCCGTTCCTCATCGTCGGCGGAGTGGGCCTCGTGCTCCTCCTCATCTCGCTGGTGCTCGGGGACATCCTCGACCACTTCGACGTCGGCGACGGGGCGATCTCCGGCACGGCGCTCTCGGTCGGGCTCGTCGTCTTCGGCGCCTCCGGCGCGCTCATCGCCACGACCGGCCTCGACCTCGTCTGGGCCTACGTGCTCGCCATCGTGCTCGGCATCGTCGCCTACGCGCTCTCGGCGCTCGTCGTGCGCAACCTCACGAACTCCTCCGACGGCGTGCCCGCCTCGGCCATCGGCCTCTCGGGCGTCGCGCGGTCGGACGTCTCCACCTCCGGCGGCGAGGTGAGCCTCGACGGCCCCGGCGAGATCGAACGCCGACTGGCCTACTCCGACGAGCCGATCGCCGAGGGCAGCCGCGTCGTCGTCGTCGAGCACGTCGGCACGCGCGTCAAGGTCGCCGCGAACTGACCCGACCCGGCTGACGCCCCGCCCGATCCGCCCCGATCGGCCGCGGTGCCTCAGGCCGGCTGCACCACCCGCCCCACCCGCCAACCCGAAAGGCACCATCTTGCCGCTGGACACGACCATGATCCAGGTGATCTCGATCATCGCGATCGTCATCGCCCTGCTCTCCCTGCTGGTCTTCATCGCGCGTCGCATCCGCCGCGTCCCGCCGAACGAGGCCCTCGTGATCGTCGGCCGCGGCGCCGGTCGCAACAACGCCGAGTCGAACACCGGCCAGCGCGTCGTGATCGGCGGGCGCACGTTCGTCTGGCCGATCCTGCAGCAGGGCTTCTCGATCTCGCTCGAGCAGCGCCAGATCGGCATCACCGTCGAGGGCGTCGACAAGAACCGCATCAAGATCGCGATCAAGGCCTCGATCAACTTCAAGGTGAGCGGCACCGAAGACGGCGTGCGCCGTGCCGCGCAGCGCTTCCTCTCGCAGCAGGAGCTGCTCACCGAGATCATCAAGGAGTCGCTCGAGGGCTCGCTCCGCTCGATCGTCGGCGACATGACCATCGAGCAGATCATCTCCGACCGCAAGAGCCTGTCCGACCGGGTCGTCGCCGAGACGAAGACCGACCTCGTCGAGCAGGGCCTGCAGGTCGACCTGCTGAACATCTCCGACATCTCGACCCCCGGCAGCGACTACCTCGCCAACCTCGGTCGTGCCGAGGCCGCCCGCGCGCGCCAGGTCGCCGAGGTCAGCGAGGCCGAGGCGGCACGCGCGAGCGAGTTCGCCCGCATCGAGGCCGCCGAGCAGATCGCCGAGCGCCAGAAGGCCCTGAGCCTGAAGCAGGCCATCATCAAGGCCGAGACCGACCGCGCGAACGCCGAGGCCGATGCCGCCGGCCAGCTCGCGACGGCCGAGCAGGACAAGCTCGTCGCCGTGCAGGAGCGCGACGCGCTGCAGGAGCAGGCGCTCGTCACCCAGGAGCGCCTCGACATCGAGATCCGCAAGCCCGCCGAGGCCGAGGCCTACGCCGAGGTGCAGCGAGCCACCGCCAAGCGCGACGCGGCCAATGCGAGCACCGAGGCCGAGGCCTTCAAGCGCACCAAGATCGCCGAGGCGAACAAGGTCGCCGCCGTGCAGGACGCCGAGGCGGCCGCCACGTCCGTCCGCTTCGCGGGTGAGGCCGAGCGCGACCGTAAGGTCGCCCTCGCGGCCGGTGTGCGCGCCGAGGGCGAGGCTCGCGCCGCCGCGATCGAGGCCGAGGGTCTCGCCGAGGCGACGGCGACCGATGCCAAGGCGCTGGCCCTGCAGAAGTACGGCGAGGCGGCCCTCGCGCAGGAGATCATCTCGCGCCTGCCCGAGATCGTCCGCGCCGCGGCCGAACCGATCTCGAACATCGACACGCTCACGGTCGTCTCGACCGACGGCGCGAGCGCGGTCACGAAGACCGTCGGCCAGGTGCTCGGCGAGGGCACCGAGGTCGTCAAGTCGCTCACCGGTCTCGACGTCAGCGCGATCCTCTCGGGTCTCGCGGGCGGCAAGCTCGTGAAGAGCGCCGACGCGGCCAAGTAGCGCAGTCCCCGTACGACGAAGCGCCGGATGCCTCGCACCCGGCGCTTCGTCGTACGCACCCCGCGTGCCAGGTGCCCGCGGGTCGCGGCGCGCGTCGGGCACGGCCGACCACGCCATTCGTTTCGCCTGGGCATCGCCACCCGCGACCCGGCATCCGCTCTCGCTCTGTCGCTTCGTCCTCAATTTACTTACACATAGCACCCTATCTGTTAGTAAACTGTCGCCATGGCTGCAGATGAGCGACGAGTCGATACCGCCGCCGGAATCGCGATCCCGGCGGTCACGACCGAGCCCCACGACTGGAGGCCGCGGAATCCCGCGGGCTTCTCCAACGCCGAGGTGCTGCGGCAGACCGGGCGCTACGAGTCGGCACGCACCGCCGCGATCGAGCACTGGTCTCCCCGCCTCTCGGCCATCGACATCGCCGACATCGAGGAGGCCGCACTCGCCCTGGCCGACTTCGACCGCTACGCGCTCATCAAGCTCGGTGCCGAGCACCCCGCGCTCGGCCCGATGTCGGCGATCCTGCTGCGCACCGAGAGCGCCTCGAGCAGCCAGATCGAACAGCTCACCGCGTCGGCACGGCAACTCGCCCTCGCCGAGATCGACGAGGGCGACCGGGCGAACGCAGCGACCGTCATCGGCAACGTCCGCGCGATGGAGGCCGCGCTCGCCCTCTCGGAGCGGCTGGATGCGACCAGCATCCTCTCGATGCACCGCGAGCTGCTCAGTCGTCAGCCCGGATTCGAAGATCAGGCCGGACGCTTCCGCGACGAGCTCGTCTGGATCGGCGGCCGAGACAATGCCGGCCCACGAGGCGCCGACTACATCGCTCCGCAGCCCGGCCAGGTTCCCGGCGCGATCCTGGATCTCGTCGCCTTCGCCGGCCGCGTCGACCTGCCCGCGTTGCTCCAGATCGCCGTCGCCCACGCGCAGTTCGAGTCGATCCACCCGTTCGTCGACGGCAACGGCCGCACCGGCCGTGCCCTCGCGCAGGCGCTCCTGCGGGGCAAGGGCCTCTCGACGCACACGACCGTGCCGCTGTCCGCCGGACTCCTCACCGACGTCGTGCGCTACTTCGACGCGCTCCGCGCCTTCCGGGCCGGGGATGCCGGCCCGATCGCGCACAGCTTCGCGGACGCCTCGCGGTTCGCCGCGACATCCGGCCGCACGCTCGTCGACGCGCTCTCGGAGCAGTTGGAGGAATCCCGCGAGAAGCTCGCGGGCGTCCGCTCGGTCTCCCGCGCCTGGACGCTGCTCCCCCGCCTGATCGCCCAGCCGATCGTGAACAGCCGATACCTGACGCAGCAGCTCGGGTACAACGACGTGACCGCGAAGCGGACGATCGAGACCCTCGTCGACCGCGGCATCCTCGTCGAGCGATCCGGACGCGCACGCAATCGGGTCTGGCAGCATAGCGGCATCCTCGATGCCCTCGACGAGTACGCCGCGGGCATCAGGCGATCGACCCGACACCGGTGATCGGCGCCGGAACCGCGCCTTCCGACGCGCCCGGGCAACGGCCCACGATTCATCTCGACCGCCCGACACCCGTTAGCGTGGGGAGGTGCATTCGCCTGTCAACGCCGTCATCGACGGACACCTCGGCCGTCTCAGTCTCAATCGACCCGAGTCGGTCAATGCCATCGACCTCGAGATGATGCACGCCATGACCGAGGCGCTCGACGCCTGGGCCGACGATGCGACGGTCACCGCCGTGCTCCTCGACGGCATCGGCGACTACGGATTCTGCGCCGGCGGCGACTTCCGTGAGATCATGGCGCGCGCGGCCGAAGGCATGACGATCGGCGCCGTCTTCTTCCGCGACGAGTACCGCCTCATCGCGAAGCTCGCCGAGTACCCCAAGCCGATCGTGTCGATCATGCACGGCATGACGATGGGCGGCGGAATCTCCCTCGCCGGGCACGTCTCCACCCGCGTCGTGACCGACCGCGTGAAGCTCGGACAGCCCGAGACCGGCTACGGCTTCGCCCCCGACGGCGGCGCGACGTGGCGGCTCGCGCGCACCCCCGGCGAGATCGGCACCTACCTGGCGCTGAACTCGGTCGATCTCCGCGCCGCCGACGCGATCGCCCTCGGCTTCGCCGACGTGATGGTGCCCGCCGAGAACGTCGGCGACGTCGCCGAGGCACTGCTCGATGCGGATGACGCGGCCGCACCCGACGAGAAGGTCCGCCGGTTCGCGGTCGACCCCGGCCCGTCGTCGGTGCTCGACCACCGCGACTGGATCGACGCCTGCTACGCCGCGGAGAGCGTCGAGGCGATCCTCGAACGACTCTGGGCGTTCTCGAACGGCGACGAGGTCGCCGGGCTGCGCGCGGCCGACTCCGCCGACCCCGAGGCCGCGGCGAACGCGGCTGCAGCCGCCGACACGCTGCTGCGCCTCTCGCCGACGGCGCTCGTCGCGACCCTGCGCTCGGTGCGGGCCGCACGCGACGGGGAGACCCTCCGCGAGGCCCTCGAGCGAGAGCTGCGACTCGCCCGCTGGTTCACGACCCAGCCCGACCTCTTCACCGGCGTGCAGGCCCTCGTCGAGCAGAACACCGGTTCGCTGCACCAGGACTCCGTGCCCGACTGGATGCCCGCCGACCTCGGGGACGTCGACGTCACCGACATCGCGGCGGCCATGGACACCCAGCTGCGCCACAGCGTGTTCTCGCGCGGACTCGCCATTCCCGAGGAAGAAGAGGCCTGACCCGAGAGGCGGCCGCACGACGGCAGGCGGCCGCACGCGGCATCCGCATGCCCGATGGCGCGGACTGCCCGACGGCCGGCCCGGTGGGCGTCGCCTCAGCGCCCCGCCGAACCGCCTCGCTCGCCGCGCTGCACGAGCGAGCGCAGCACGAAGAAGACGACGACGGCGACCAGCGCCACGATCACGGCCTTCACCAGGAACCACACGACGCTGAACACGACATCGACGAGGACCCAGGCGATGACGACCGCGGCGATGACGCCGAGCACGGTCCAGACGGTGCGACTCATGTCTCGAGGCTATCCGAACGGCCGCACGCCGATCTGCGGCGGCGTGCGGCCGGAGGGGGACGCCTTACCTGGATTCCTCGGGATCAACCGCAGGCGGCGACCTTCGTGTACGTGCCCGGCGCGGTCGCCCGGAGTGTCGTGACCGTCGCGTCGCCCTGGCCGAGGTAGTCGAGGGTTCCGAGCGCGTAGTAGGGGTTGTACGGATTCACGCCGTACGACGTCGCGCGGCCGGCCGCCTTGTGCTCGGCGTTCGTCGCGGTGATGCACGACGGATCGGGCGTCGGGGTCGGCGTCGGGGTGGGGGTCGGCGTCGGGGTCGGCGTCGGGGTCGGAGTCGGCGTGCCCGTGCGGTCGACGCGACGGTTGTTGGCGAAGAAGAACGACGTCACGTAGGCCGGGTAGTCGACGCTGTTCGCGGAGATGTAGGTGCCGCCGGCACCTGCGCCGGCCGGCCAGTTGTGCCCGAGCCCGGTGTTCTGCACGATCGACACGCGTGGGCCCGCGGCATCCGAGTACAGCGTGCCTGAGCCGTTCGTGTTCGCGCCCGCGAGCCCGGCGAGGCTGAAGGTCGACGACGTTCCCGCACCGTAGAGCTCGGCCATGATCTGCCCGTTCAGCGTGTTGTACCCGGTGGCGACCGTCGAGTCGTTGCTGCCGTAGACCACCGAGGCCACCTGGGTCGAGAACGCACTCGAGGTCGATCCGGCGAACGTGCGGCAGGTCGAGACGCCCTGCGCCTTCGAGACGGCGACGCTGCCGATCTGGCCCGACGTGGTGCCCACGGTCGGCCCGGCGTTGATGCCGATGCCGGCGAACACGTCGGGTGCGAGGCATCCCATGACCATCGTCTCGCCGCCGCCCGAGGACAGACCGGACACGTAGACCTGGTTCCCGTCGATGCCGAGCCCGGTACGCGAACGGAGCGCGCTCGCGAGGTCGAGCAGGTTGTCGTCGTGCCGCGACGGTGCGGTGCGGGAGTGGTTCGAGTCGTAGTAGTCCCAGCAGCCGAGGACCACGCCGCCGTTCGGCGCGTCGGGCAGCGCGACGACCATGCCGTAGGCGTCGGCGGCGGCCGCCCAGTTGCCGGCCGTCTGGAGGTCGGACGCCTTCTGCGCGCAGCCGTGGAGGCTCACCATGAGCGCACGACCGGCGGGCAGGGCGGCCGCGGTGGTCGGCGTGTAGAGCCGCACGCTCATGCCGGCGATCGTCTCGGTGGTCCAGGTGCCGGTCGTCGTCGACCCGCCGGTGCCTCCCCCGCCGCCTCCACCGGTGTTCGTGCAGCCCGGAAGGGTCTCGAAGCCGGGCGGGCAGGTGATCGCCTGCGCGGCGGGACTGAGGGCGAAGACGCCGCCCGTGATGAGAAGGGCGGCGGCGAGTGTCGCGGTGATCCGCGCTCGGATGGACCTGTGGTGCATCGGCATCTCCTTCGATGGCAGCGATGTGGCACGTCGTCGTGCTGGATCGCACGGTACCTGACGACTGATTCACCTGCCATGTTCAGTTCCGCACCCTGCGTGTGCGCGCATGCACACGCGTGGCCGCCGACGACCTCCTCAGGCCGACGGCAGCTCCACCGAGTCGCCGTAGACGATGCGGCGGCCGCGGAGGCGCTGGAGGAGCATGAAGGGCGGCAGTCCGATGGAGTCGCCCTCGTGCAACTCGTACTCGGCGAGGCGCACGCGAACGCGATCGCCGGGTGCGCGCTCGGGCACCGACACCGCGCCCGCCCACTCGACCGCCCCGAACCGCTCGGCGCGCAGGGCGCCCAGTCCGAGCCGCACATCGAGCTCGACGGGCTCGCCGATCCGTTCCCAGTCCAGGTCGGTCGGGGCATCCGCCCGCAGCCGCTCGACCCAGGCCTCGACTCGCCGCGACGCCCGGATCTCCGCAGCGAGGTTCGGCAGTTCGCGCGCGTGCTCCGGCACGCCGACGGGACCGGCGAGGGTGATGACGACGGCGAGTCCGTCGGGCGTGGCGACGAACGTCGCGTCACGTCGCGGCAGCGGTTGCACGAAGTCGGCCTTCACGACGGGCGACAGCTCGACGCCCGCGAGCGAGTGGGGCTGGTAACGGGCGAGGGCGAGCTGCACCATCGGCGTGTACGCGTCTCCGGACTCGAGCGCGATGTCGCAGAACCACAGTCGCCGCTCGGCATCGAACTCGGGCTGATGGCCGACGACCGTGACCCGGTCGTCGACCTCGGCGAGCCGCACGGTGCCGACGGCGGTACGGCGCGGAAGGTGATGCGCGAACGGCCCATACGGCACCGGCTCGCCGGCGAACACCGGGTCGGCGCCCCACGAACTCGTGAACCGACGCCCCTCGGGCCCGGTCGAGGAGAACAACGGGAGGAACTCGGTGACGAGCCCGCTCGCGACATCCGTCTCGATCGCGGAGATCAAGTCGGGGTCGAGCGCACGACGGGCGACCGTCTGCAGTTCGGATTCGACGAGGAACCGGTCGAAGGCACCGCGGGCCCTGGCGGCACGCGGTCGAGGACCGGCCCGACGCAACTCCGCCGCCACCGACGCCACATGCGCCTGGAACCGGGCCGCCGGCGCCGCGTCGGGTTCGCCGCCGACGCCGCCCCGGCGTTCGAGCACCTGCTCGGCCCAGGCATCGGCGAGGGCGCGCGATGCGACGTCGCCCAGCACACCGCGCTCGACGTCGATCGGCCAGGTGATCCACGGCTGCCGCGCGAGGACGACCCCGAGCAGCTCATCCGGTCCGCTCGAGAACCACGGCCGGCCGAGGTAGACGCGGAGGCCGCCGGCCGTCCGCACCCGCCGCACGCCGAACGTGCCGTCGACGTCGAGTCGTTCGGTGCGCCACTCCCAGTAGGGCATGAGATAGCGAACCTCAGGCGGCGCCGGGCGGGCGCTGGAGGGCACGTCGACGCGCAGCGTCGGCCCGGTCGAGGTGATGAGTTCTGGCTGGTCGGTGATCTGGGGCGGGAAGTATTCGCGGAACCGGGTCGTCGCGGTCGGCGTGTAGTCGACCCAGCGGTGCCGGGTGTCGCCGAACTCGTGGCGTGCGGCGTGGCGCGGTCCGAACGGCCCGGCGGCCGGGCCGTTCACCGGCCAGAGCTGCGCGTCGACCTCGCTCGGCTCCAGCAGGAAATCGGTCACGTGGGCCTGCTTGCCCTCCTCGCGCGGTGCGGGTTCGAGGATGTCGTCGACGGGGTCGTTCCATGCGGCCGTGATGTCGAGACGCCCGGTGCTGGCGGCGTGGTTGTGCACGACACCCGGCAGGAGCGAGAACGTCGCGCCGAGATCGCGCGGCGTGCCGGCCGAGAGCCGGATCTCGGGCGGTTCGAGCGGCATCTCGACGGCGTGCACGAGTGTGAGGTCGGCGAACGGGCTGATCATCCAGTGCAGGCCACGGCGAACGGTCTCGAGCTGGGCGGGCGTGGCCGGCGCCTGGTGCTCGTCGATCAGATGCCAGATCCGCATGAGCTCGATGTCGGGCAGGTCGAGGAAGGAGCTCAGCCGCACCGTCTGCATGGTCGCCTTCGGAAGCGACACCGTGAGCGTGCGCGCCGCGGCGTCGAACGCGGGAAGGTCGGCGCCCTCGACGATGCGCAGGAGCACCGGCTGCCGGTCGAACCAGGTCGCCGCGGCATCCGAATCGCCCGGCCAGCGGAGCAACCGAGTCGCCGGCGCGCCGACCACCTCGCCGCCCGCGTCGCCGGCGTCGCCGGCACCCCCGCCCGCCACGTCGCCCGGCAGGCTCGTGAAGGAGATGCCGCGCGCGACCGGGTCGGGCAGGTACGGGAGCGTCAGAGCGCGGTTCGCATGCACGACGTACTGGCCGTCGGGCAGCACCTGCTCCTTCGTGCCGTCGAGCACGGTCGGCGGGCCGGAGGGGTTCACCGCTCGCGCGCCGGGCAGCGTGAGGTAGCTGCCCGCCTCGCGGCCCGCGATCGCGAACTGCGCGGCGACGGCCGCCGGGTCGCCGGCGAGCGCGGCGTCGAACCGTCCGTGCGTCTCGGCGAGCTGCACGCTGCCGATCGGCGCGGCGAGGTTTCGCTCGTTCTCGACCCGGTAGACGACGCCGAGGTCTCCGGATGTCTCGTGCCCGGGCAGGTCCCGCACGCGCGCGAGCGCGACGTAGTCGGCGACCGGCACGTCGAGGGTCGACCGGATCACCATCCGCATGAGCGATTCGCCCTCGGTGTACTCGGTCAGCGGCACGACCGCAGGCGAGGGCACCGGTTCCCAGCGCTGGTAGGTGCGCGGCAGGTCGCGTTCGTGCGCCTCGTCGAGCTGGTCGTCGGGAATCGACCCGCCCGACAGGTCGACGGCGCGGATGCGCACCCGGTACTGCCGTCCGAACCGCAGCCGCGGCAGCGAGCCGGGCAGCACCCGGAACCGTGCGGCGAGCGGGAACCCGGTGTCGGCGACGTCGGGCGGGTTCTCCTCGGGGTCGACGGGGTGCGTCTCGTCGACGACCTTTCCCGGGCGCTTCACCGCGAGCGACCAGCCGTCCCACCCGGCGAGCGTCTCGTGGAGCCATTGGTCGGCGGTGGGGTCGGCCTCGTTGCTCGACGTGCTCGCCGCCTTCAGATAGCCCTCGTCGGGCTTCGGCTGCACGGGGAGCGGTTGCCGTGGCCCGGCTGGCGCGCCGGGCTCGACGAGTTCGTAGTCGCCCTCGCGCCGGTGCAGCGACCGACACTCGCGCGGGTCGGCGCTCTCGTCGCGGATGTCGACGCGCCACCCCCGCGTCACGTCGGCGGCGTGCAGCACGGCGGATGCCCCGGCCGTGCGCTGCTGCTCGTGATCGGCGGATCGGTCGAACTGCTCGACCAGCGCGGCCGATCGTTCCTGGCGCACGACGATGAGGCCGGTGGAGCGCAGCGCGGGAAGCGACGAGGCGTCGTCGGTCATCGAGGGCGCCTGGTTGTTGCGGGCCGCACTGTCGTTCAGGTCGCGGTCGGTGCGCACCAGCCCATCGAGGAGGTTGGCGACCTTGAGCGCCGCGCCGTCGGGGTCGAGCTGGTCGAGCCCGAATCGGCGGGTTTCGTCGATGACGAGGCTGCCGTCGACGATGTCCGGGAGTTCGACGCGCGAGGACGGCGCCCACACCCGGTCGGAGTAGTGGGCGTTCGTGATGGGGCGGGCGTCGGCGCCAGCGACGAGTCCGTCGACGAGCGGGCCGCCGGCTCCGGCGGCCACGACCTGGATCGTCGTCTGCTCGAGGATGCCGCCGTCATCGGGAATCCAGAGGTCGACGGCGAGCCCGAGCCGCCTCAGCAGTTCGGGGAAGTCGGCGCATCGGGCGACGAAGCTGTGGAACTCGGGCGCGACGGGCTCCGGCGGCTTCGCGGTGGACGTCGCCTCGTCCCACGGGTCGTCGGTGCGGTCGTAGAACGCCCGGGCCGCGGCGAGCGCGACGGCCGGTCGTTGGGCCGGCGGCACGCTGTCGATGCGAAGGAATCTGCCCTGCTGGTCGGATCCCGCACGCAGGTCGGCGAGGTATCGCTTGATCTCCCGGCGATGGCCCTGCTCCCACCGCTCGAGGATGCTCCGCGGCGACTGGAGCTCGCGGATCTTGCCGGCCAGTGGGCCGCGGGTGATCGCCGGGAACGACGACGGGCTCGTGACCGCGATCGTCGCGTACAGGTCGGTGACGGCGGCCGCGACCTCGGCGACGGGGTAGGAGTGCACGACGGCCTGCTCGAAGTGCTGGAACGGGGCTTCGCCGACGGCCGTGCGACCGAACAGTCGCTCCCAGAGGTCGGGGTCGGGCGGGACGGGATCGTCGAGCGGCATCCCGTCGACCTGGCCGATGCCCGCGACGTCGAAGACCCATCGCGCTTCGGCCACGGCCTTGGGCCAGTTGGCGAACGCCTCGAAGGCGGGCAGTTCGACGAGCACGCCCGTGCCGGGGGGCTCGTCGGTCGACAGCTTCGGCGTGACGAAGACGGTCACCTTCAGTTGTCCGTTCTCGGGGAGCCTGCCGGCGGGGATGGCGGTGAAGACCGCACGCTCGGTGACCATGTCAGGCTCCCGCTTCGGCGGCGAACGCGCCGCAGTACTCGGCCCACGGGTCGCGGGCGGCCCCGACCTCGTCGGTGTACGGACCCATGGTGTCCAGGAAGGTGGGATCGCCGCCGGAGCCGGCGAACTGCTTCTCGCAGCTCACCGAGACCGAGAACGAGAGGAAGCACACCGACACCTCGATCGAGATCGACGCCTTGCCGACGGCCTTCGCGCTGTCGTCGCCCGGCCCGGGTTCGGGACCGGAGATCGACCGGTAGCTGAGCTCGAGGTAGAGCTCGATCGATGCGGAGATCAGCCCGAGCACGTCGACCTCCCCGCGGGCGCGGAAGTAGCCGGTGAGCTGCACGCTCTGGGTGTCGCCGTCGATCTCGAGGCGGAAGTAGATGCCCGCCATGACCGACAGGCTTCCGGATGCCACGACGAAGCTCATCTCGACGGCGGCACCGAACTCGAACGCCGCCTCGATGACCTTGAGGCCCTTCGGGGAGATCGTGATGGCGAAGAAGCCGCCCCCGGCGAAGAACGCGACCTGCAACCGGAACGGGTTCTCACGGGTCGCGAAGAAGAACCGGAACTCGAGGGATTCGCCGATGAACGGCACGGAGAGCTCGGCGCCGACGTGGATGTTCGTGAGGGCGAAGACGCCGACGGCGAGATCGGGGATCTCGAGGTCGAACCCGGCCTTGAGCCCGCTGGCGGCGACGTCGAGGTAGGGCGGGTCGCTGAACCCGTCGAACGGGATGATCTCCTTCAGCGTCTCGACGAACGCCAGCGGGCCGAGGAACTCGATGCCCTGGGGGCGCCCCTCCTTGCCGTCGGCGAGTTCGACGTTCACGTCGGTCTTGCGCCCCGGCGCGACCGAGAACTCCATGACGGTGACGTGGATGGCGATGAACTGCGTGCTGCCGAGCAGCGTCACGGTGAACGGCGGCAGCGAGCACGAGACGAGCGACTCGGGCACTCCCCCGTGGAGCGGCGCCTGCACCTCGGCGACGAGGCGCAGCATCCGGTCGCCCTCGGGTTGGAAGACCGGCGGGGTCACGCCGCCGGGCGCCCACGGCACGAGTTCGGTCGACCAGTCGAGCCTGGCGCTCACCTGTTCGGGCAGGAGCGCACCCGTGGCGAAGGCCTGGATCTGGTCGGCGAGGGGTCCGGCCTGGGCCACCAGGTCGGCGAGCCGGCGGAGCAGTCCGAGCGCACGCTCGAGGTCGGGGCGCGGAATCGGCAGGTCGGCACCGGTCGCGCCGAGCGCGTCGGCGAGGGTCTTCGCGGCCGTGCCGATGCCGGCGAGGATGCCGGCGAAGTCCTGCGGCGGGTTGGGCGGCTGCGCCACGAGTGCGAGCGCGTCGGTGAAGTCCTCGCCTCGGGCCAGGAGGTCGGCGGCGGCCTGCTGCACGGCCGCACCCTGCGCGGGGAGTGCGCCGGCCTGCTGCGTGAGGAAGGCGCGGGCTTCGTTCACCGACTGCCCGAGTCCGACGACCGCGTTGACGGCCTGGGTGACGAACGCAGGCAGCGGGCTGCCGGTCGCGGGCAGCAGGTCGGAGAGCGGCAGGATGCCGAACAGCTTCGCCGCATCGAGCCCGAACATGCCGCCGACGTCGAAGCCCGCGGCGTCGGACGCGAGCGCGGCGAGGTCTCCGCCGACCGGTCCGACCCGTCGTGCGAGCGCGGACACCTCGACGCTCGGACTCACGAATCCGCCGGACTTCTGCGACTGCGTCGAGAACCCCATGGTCGGCACGTCGCCCGGAGCGATGGGCGCGCCGTCCGCCTTCGCGAGCTGGAGGAAGAGGCCACCCTCGTTGCCCGTGTGCGCGGGACCGGTGCCGACGCCCGCAGTCCGGTAGGCGGTCGCGTAGGTCAGCGCCAGCGGTTCGGTCTGCCCGGTGAACGCCGACATCGCCGGCACCGGCGCCCGGGCGACCCGCATGACGGGCAGCACGAAGTTCACGGCGCGGTCGCTCGTCGCCGTGTCGAACTCGGCATCGAAGCGGATGTCGGTGGTCGCCAGCGTCGTGTCGTCGGGGTCGAGCGGCGGGGCGTACGCG
Source organism: Agromyces allii (assembly GCF_009749385.1). Lineage (GTDB taxonomy): Bacteria > Actinomycetota > Actinomycetes > Actinomycetales > Microbacteriaceae > Agromyces > Agromyces allii. The sequence goes on from NZ_WBIN01000002.1 coordinate 418,049, forward strand.
ACCCGCTGCCCGCCGAGGTCGTACGTCGTGTTCGCGAGGTTCGCCGCGATGCGCGCCATGTCGCGGCCCGCCGGATCGGTGAAGACGGTCTTCTCGACGAACACGAGCGGGCCCTCCCACTCGACGAGCCGGTTCGAGATGTCGTTCGCGAGGAACCGGAACCGGAACGGCACCTGCCCCGGCACGGGCGAACCGCCGACGGCCCCGTCGACGGAGGCGACCTCCGGCACGAAGATCTGGCCCTTGGCCGGCGGCGCTCCCGGGATACCCGACGAGAGCTTCACCGGGGCGGCGAGCGGTGGCGTCGACGCGGTCAGGATGCGCACCCAGCGGAACGGCATCCGGTTGTCGAACGTGGCCTTCCCCGAAGCGAGGAATCGGCGCTCGGGCTGGCGCACGATGACGAACAGCCGCTGGTAGAGCGTCGCCCGACCGTCGTCCTTGACCCGGCGCTCGGTGATCTTCACGAGCGAGGCCCGGTGCCCGAACGGCAGCAGCACGCCCTGATAGACGACCTTGACGTAGTGGTCGCGACCGAGCGTCGCGCGATGCCGCCACTCCTCGATCGAGAGCCCGTCGGCGCGCAGCGGGTCGAAGTGCGCCTCGAGGGCGAGCCACCCGCCGGCGGACGTGAGCATGAGATGCTCGACCGCCGCAGGCGCCGGCTTGTACCGCGGCCATCGATGGTTCGAGGTCAGGTGCACGAGCTGCATGCGGTCGCGCACCGACAGCGTCGCCCGGAACGGCCGCAGCCGCTCGGCCGGCGGCGCGGCAGCCTGATCCCCGAAGTCCTCCTCGGGGAATGCGGCAGCGCCCTGGGCCGGGCCGTTGCCGTCGGTGAAGTCGCGCGTCCAGACTGCGCGCACGGTGCGACCGGCCGCCTGCTGCTCGTCGACCGGAGGCGCGGCCTGCGGATCGAGGTCGGCTGCGGCATCCGTTCGGGAGGCGAGCCTGGAGTGCCAGAGTTCGACGCGACCGTCGTGATCGACGGGGTCGAGCGCATGGGTGAACGCCCCGCGCGACGGCGGACTGAGCTGCAGCCGCCACGGCAGTTCGAGTGCGGTCTCGGTCGAGGCCGGCTCTCGCGGGATCGGCGGCCGCAGGTCGAGCGGGAAGCGCGGCCCGAGTTCGACGCCCGCACGCACGTCGGTCGTCACGGCCGACACGGCGGACGTCGCGCCGAACCGGGTCTCGAGCTCGGCCGCCGTGCGCCGGAGCCTGGCGACCTCGGAGAGGTCGGTGAGCGCGACTCCCGCGTCGATGATCCTGCCGACGGCGGCCGCGCGACGAGCAGGCGGCAGGACGACCACCCCACGAGCCCGCTCCGCTCCCGCACGACGCCCGAACCGTCGACGGGCGGCGACGCCGACCTCGCTCACGCGGTCGACGACCGAGGTGATCGCACCCAACTGCTCGGCCAGGTCGAACCAGCGGATGATCGCCGGAGCGCCCTCGGCGTGCGGCACGACGCTGAGCGGAAGGACGCGCATGGCGTGCAGGAGCCCTGCCTCGGTGTAGGGCACGCGTTCGGTCGTCACCGTGTACGCGATGCGGCTGCTCCTCGCGATGCGCGCCTCGACGGGATACGTCGGAGGTTCGGAGCCGCCGGGGAGCTTGACGCGCTTCTGCTCCACCGGTGACACCGGCGCCTCGGTCTTGAACGTGCTCTCCGGCCCGGCCGCGTCGAAGAACGCCCGCTCGAGCAGATGCTGCGGCCCCACGTCCGCGACGAGGAACGCGGGCCGCTCGGGCGTCCGGCGCACGAGATGCGGTCGGCCGTCGACATCGACCCGGTCGAGCCCGATGAACCGGAACTCGATGCGGAGCAGGTCTTCGGGCCTGAAGACGGCGACCCGCGGCAACGACTCCGCCGGTGCGGCCTGCCCGCCGATCTCGAGCACCTCGCCGAACGGCAGTTCGACCCGTTCGGCCCGCGCGAAGACGCGCCCCATCGCCGCGAGCAGATTCGGATCGACGCCGGCCATGTGCTGCCCCTCACCGCGTGCGCACGCCCGACACCTGTCACGGCGAGCGAAGACGCTCGCCGGGGGCGCCGGACGGCCCGACGCGGTCGAGCGCGTCAACGCTACTCTCCGAGCTTCCGGGCGGCGGCCCCCGAACGGGGGAGGGCGAGAGCGGACCGGAGCACGGGCCGCCGCCGCACCGTCCGACCGCGGCTACTCGCTTGCGCCGGCGATCGGCGGCAGGACCACGACGACCGTGAGTCCTTCGCCCGGGCGATTGTCGAGTCGGATGTCTCCCCCGGCGCTCTTCACGATCGCGTCGACGATGGCGAGCCCGAGTCCGACGCCGTTGCTTCCAACCCTGGATGCGTCGGCTCTGCTGAACCGGTCGAGCGCAGTCGGAGCGAACGCGGGATCGAGCCCGCCGCCGGTGTCGGCGACCGAAAGCGTCAGGTCGCCGCCGTCGAGCCGCAACGAGATCTCTACGCTGCCCTCGTCACGCACCGCGCGGAGGGAGTTGTTCGCGAGGTTGTCGACGAGTCGACCGAAGTCCTCGGCGCGGACGCCGTAGCGGAGTCCGCTCGGCCAGGGGCCGTTGAAGCTCCGGTACGAGACCACCACGTCGGCGCCCACGACTCGGGCCCGTTCGACGGCGTCGGCCGTCTCGCGCTCGAGCTCGGGCGCCGACGACGCACCCGCACGACCGACCGCATCGATCTCGGAGAGCTCGAGCAACGACGAGACCAGGCGGGAGAGCCGCATGACGTTGCGCTGGGCACCCCGCACATCGGAGAGCATCTGGTCGACCGACGCGGATTCGGCGATCGCCACCTGGAGCTGCGTGTTAACGAGCGCGAGCGGGGTGCGCAGTTCATGACTGGCATCGGCGACGAACTGGCGCTCCCTCGCGGCCGAGGCGCGCAGCCGTTCGACCAGGTCGTTGAGCGTTCGAGCGAGTTCGGCGATCTCGTCGTTCGTCTCGCCGACGGGCAGCAGCTCCGTCGTCGAGGACTCGCTCAGCTCCTCTGCGGCCGTACGGAGGCGCTCCACCGGCGCGAGCGAGATCGAGGTCAGCAGCCAGGCCGCCACCGCGGTGCCCGCCGAGATGACGGCGAGACCGACGATCAGCAACAACCGCATCTGCGTGAGGATCGTGTTCTCGGCCTCGGCATGACGGGCGGCGACGACCGTCCACTCGTCGGCACCGACCTGCAACTGCGTCGCCTTGACGAGGTACGGGGTGCCGTCGGCGTCGGCTTCGCTCGTCCGCTCGAGCGTCGTGAGCTGCGGGAGCATGTCGGACAGCGGGGACGGAAGCGAATCCACCGGTGTCGACCCGTCGGGGGCGACGACGGCGACGAGTTGCGACGGGCCCGGCGCGTCGAACGGCTCGGACGGCTCGGTCTCGAGTGCCACGACGTACGGGGCGCTGTCGCTGCGCAGCACGGCGGTCGTCCCCTCGCGCACGATGCGCTCGATCTGCGAGTTGATGACGATGCCGGCCGCGACCGAGATGAGGATCGCGATGAGGAGGCTGCCGCCCGCGATCCGGGCACGGATGCCGCGTCGCCCGCGCATCACGCCGGCGCCGGCACCGTGTCGAGTCGGAATCCGACGCCGCGCACCGTCGCGATGCGCACGCGGGCGTCGACCCGGTCGAGCTTGCGCCGCAGGTAGCTGACGTACTGGTCGACGACATTGGAGTCGATGTGCGCCGGAGTGTCCCAGACCTCCTCGAGGATCGCGGCGCGGGATCGGACCTCGTTCGGCTTGGCGGCCAGGCTCCAGAGCACGTCGAACTCGGTGCGACTCATTGGGATCTCCTGCTCGCCGGCCCGCACGCGATGGCGGTGCAGGTCGAGCGCGAGGCCGCCCACCTCGAGACGCACCGGCGCATGGAGGGTGTCACGGCGCCGGACCGCCCGGATGCGCGCGGACAGCTCGGCGAGATCGAACGGCTTGACCATGTAGTCGTCGGCGCCCGAATCCAGACCTCGGACCCGATCGTCGACCGCGTGCCGTGCCGTCAGCAGGATGACGGCGATCGTCGAGTCGAACTCCTTGACCCTGCGGCAGAGCTCGAGACCCGACATGCCCGGGAGCATGAGGTCGACGACGGCGAGATCGAACCGCCCGTCGCGGACGGAGCCCATCGCGGCGATGCCGTCGTGCGCCTGCGTCACGTGATGGCCCTCGGTCGCCAGACCACGGGCGAGGAGTTCGGTCATCTCCGTTTCATCGTCGACGACGAGGATGCGCATCGCTCAACCCCTCTCGAACGGGTGCCCCCCATCCTAGAACCGGCCCTGCTCGGTCACGGGGTCGCGAGTCGGGGATCCTCGTCGACCAGCGCACGCCGGTCCGCCGCGATGCGGATGCTCATGAAGATCACCAATCCGACGATCACGATCAGGAACACGGCGCTCGTCACGGTCGTGCCCAGACCCAGTCCGCCGTCGGCCACGGGCTGCGAGGCGAGATCGCCGAGCGAGGCTCCCAACGGCCGGGTGAGCACGTACGCGATCCAGAAGCAGACCACCGCGCTCGCGCGGAAGACGGAGTACGCCAGTGCGACGGCCGCGATGAGGACCGCGAAGAGGATCGAGGCGACCAGGTAGCCGAGTCCCAGCGCCTCGGACACGAGGTCGCCCGCCGCCGTGCCGAGCGCGAACGTGAAGAGGATCGCCAGCCAGTAGTACGCCTCGCGTCGACGCGTGACGATGGAGTGGATCGAGAGCGTGCGTTCCCGCGCGTACCAGACCACGAAGGTCACGGCCAGGAGCGCCGAGAAGACGAGCGTCGAGAGCCCGAGCGGCACGCCCGCGGCATCCGTCAGGTTGTCGGTGATGAGCGTGCCGACGACGCTGATGAGCACGACCGTGATCCAGTACACGGCCGGGACGTACCGACGCGTCCAGAACTGCGCGCCGAGTGCGACGAGGAACAGCGCGCCCGTGACGATCGAGGTCGCGGTCAGGCCGAACCCGAGCGTGGCGTTCAGGTAGTCGGCCGCGGTCTCCCCGACCGTCGTCGAGAAGACCTTGATGATCCAGAAGGCGAGGGTGATCTGCGGCACCTTGCTGTACAGCAGGTCGCTGATGCGCGTCGATTCGACGGTGACGGGTGCGGTGTCGGTTGTCATGCGCTCACCGTTCCGGCCGTGCCTGAGGCGAACCTGTGGCGGGCGCCGGCTTCCCTGAACGTGTTCTCAGAGAGATCGCCCTCGGATGCGACTCTGTACGAACCCTCAGAGATCGGCCCGCTTCCGACACCGCTCACACATCCTGGGCTCCCACCCTGAACAGACACCGGTTCGGAATCGAGTCCACCATGACGAGCACGCTCAGCCCTGCTCAGGCCGCCGCGGCTCCAAGCGCGGCTGCGAGCGCGGACCCGGCCGCGCACCCGACTGCGCCACCCGCACCGAACCGGCGACGTCTTGCCGCGCCGGCCGTCGGGCTCCTCGCGGGGCTGATCGCCGTGGCCGGGGCCGGCATCCCGTCGTACTGGGGCGACGAGGCCGCGAGCGTGCTCTCGGCCTCGCGCAGCCTGCCGAGCCTCTTCGCCCTGCTCGGGCACATCGACGCCGTCCACGGAACCTACTACCTGTTCCTCCACGTCTGGACGGGCCTGTTCGGCACGTCCGAGGCGGTCGTGCGCCTGCCGAGCGCCATGGCCGTCGGCATGGCCGCAGCGGGCACGGTCGTGCTCGGCGGACGGCTGTACGACCGGCGGCTCGGCGTGCTCGCGGGCCTGGTGTTCGCGATCCTCCCCGAGGTGACGCGCATGGGAGTGGAGGCACGCTCCTACGCCTTCGCGATGGCCGCGGCCGTCTGGCTGACCGCGTGGTTCGTCGCACTCGTGCGGCGCGGAGAGACCCGTCGCCGGATCTGGCTGCTCTTCGGCGTCGCCGCGGCCGGGGCGGTCTACGTCTTCCTGTACCTGGCACTGCTGCTGGTCGCGCAGCTCGTGTTCCTCCTCGCCTGCCGCGCCGACCGTGCCGTCGTGCGCAGGTGGCTCGAGGCGGTGACGCTCGCCGCGCTGCTCGCCGCACCCATCGTGGCCGCGGCGCTCGACCAACGCGCACAGATCCGCTTCCTCGCCGAACGCGACTACGCCACCCCGGCATCGGTCCTCGTGGGCCAGTGGTTCGCGACCCCGGTCTTCGCATGCTTCGCCTGGGCGTTCATCGTCGTCGCGCTGGTCGCCGGGTTCTGGTCCGACCGCCGACGCCACTTCAGTTCATTCGCGCTCGTGCTGACGTGGTTCGCCGCTCCGACGCTGCTGATCCTCGCGGGGAACGCCTGGGTCTCCCCCATGTACAACCTCCGCTACCCGTCGTTCTGCGCCCCGGCCGTGGCCCTGCTGATCGCGCTCGGCATCGACCGCGCGGCATCCGTCGCTCGGGACGGCCGCTGGCGCACGGTCGGGCGCATCGCAGCGACGGTCGTCCTGGTCGCCGTGGCGGCACCGCAGTACGCGGCCCAACGCGGGCCGTACGCGAAGGACGGAGGCGCGGATCTCCGGCAGACCGCGGAGGTCGTGGCGGCGCATGCGACATCCGGCGACGGCATCGTCTTCGACCCGTCAGTCAAGCCGTCTCGCAGGCCGCGCCTCTCGATCGACCTCTACCCGGAGCGGTTCGCGGGCCTCGCGGACCTCGCGCTCGTGAAGCCCTATGGGGGGCGAACCTCGCTCTGGGATCGCGTCGCCCCGGTCGATGCGATCGCGAATGCGATCCGGCAGCACGACACCGTCTGGGTGGTCGAGAGCGGAGCCGATCGGACCGAGGTCGATGCCGTTCGCTCGCTCGGATACGTCGTGCGCCGGGCACTCCCGGTGCACCGCACGACCGTCTACGAACTGACCAGGGAGCAGCCATGAGCGAGACCTCCGGTCGATGAGGAGTCCCGCCATGCGCGGTGAGCGCCTCGTGCCCGAACTGGTCCAGTTCGGGCTCGTCGGCGGCGCGGGCTTCCTGCTGGATGTCGGGCTGTTCAACCTGCTGAGCCTGACGGTGCTGTCGGCGCACGCCGTGCACGGTGGCCCGCTGTACGCCAAGGTCGCCTCCACGATCGTTGCGATCGCCGCGAACTGGGTCGGCAACCGGTGGCTCACGTTCCGCGACCGCCGCCGACCCGATTGGCTGCGTGAGGCGATCGAGTTCGGGCTCGTCAGCATCGGCGGCAGCCTGCTCGCGATCGGATGCCTCGGGCTGTCGCACTACCTGCTGCACCTCACCTCGCCGATCGCCGACAACGTCTCGGCGAACGTGGTCGGACTCGCGCTCGGTTCCGCGTTCCGCTTCGTCGCGTACCGCTACTGGGTGTACGGACCCCGCGCGGTGCCGGTTGCCGCGCGGGCCGACGCGTCCATATGATCCGAGCATCGGCCCGTCTCCAGCTGGCCTTCAGCTGGGCTTCAGCGGCACGCTGAACGCTTGGACCACGGAGAGGAGGCTGCATGCGCCTGTTGATCGTCGAGGACGAGACCCGGCTCGCCGACGGCATGAAGCGCGGCCTGGAGGCCGAGGGGTTCGCGGTCGACATCGCCGCGAACGGCGTCGACGGGCTGTGGCTCGCCGAGCAGCAGCCGTACGCGGCCATCCTGCTCGACCTCATGCTGCCGGGGTACAGCGGTTTCGAGGTCTGTCGACGGCTCCGCGAGCAGGACAACTGGACTCCCGTGCTCGTGCTCACGGCGAAGGACGGCGTCTTCGACCAGGTCGAGGCGCTCGAGACGGGTGCCGACGACTTCCTCACGAAGCCGTACGCCTTCGCGATCCTCGTCGCACGACTCCACGCCCTGATCAGGCGCGGCACCTCGCCGCGCCCGCCGGTGCTCCGAGTCGGCGACCTCTCGTTGGACCCGGCGACCCGCCGGGTCGAACGAGGCGGCGCGAGCATCGACCTGACGGCGCGCGAGTTCGCGGTGCTCGAGTTCCTGTTCCGCCGACCCGGCGAGGTCCTCGGAAAACGCGCGATCCTCGACGGCGTCTGGGACTTCGAGTTCGACGGCGACCCGAACATCGTCGAGGTCTACATCCGCCACCTGCGCAACAAGATCGACCGGCCGTTCGGGCGTGCGAGCATCGAGACCCTTCGTGGTGCCGGGTATCGGCTGCATGATGACCGCCCCTGAGCCGAACCGGCGCCGCGCCGGCGTCAGACTTCGGGTCACGGCGTTCGCGACCTCCGTCGTCGCCGCGGCGCTCGTGCTCGGGGCCGTCGCGCTCTGGGCCGTCGTGCGCGCGTCGCTCTACGACGGGCTCCTCGACGGCGCCGGCCAGGACGCCTCGGCGGTCGCCTCCCAGCTCGAGGAGAGCGGGACCGGCTCGCTCGGAGAGCTCGACGACGACCGGCTCCTGCAGGTGGTCGACTCGAGCGGCACCGTGGTCTCGCGGAGCGAAGGGGCGCCGTCGCATCCCGTCACCTCGGTCGAGGATCCCGCCGAGATCGTCCAGGTCGACGGCACGTCGTACGTCGTCGCGGTCGAGGAGGCCGACGGCGGAACCTTCGTGATCGCCGGCCGGGAGACCACCGACGTCGATGCCACGGTGGGCATCATGACCATGGCGCTGGCCGTCGGCATCCCGCTGCTGGTCGCACTCGTCGGCGTGGTCGGTTGGCTCAGCGTGGGGCGTGCACTCGCACCCGTCGAACGGATGCGCCGGCAGGTCGGCGACGTGACCGCGGCGAGCTTGAACCGGCGGGTCGACGAACCCGGAACCGGCGACGAGATCGATCGCCTGTCGCGCACGCTCAACGCGATGCTCACCCGATTGGACCTCGCCCAGATCTCGCAGCGGCGGTTCATCTCGGATGCCTCGCACGAGCTGAAGTCGCCGCTCGCGGTGCTTCGCCAGCACGCCGAGCTCGCCCTCACCCACCCCGACCGCGTGCCGCCTGCCGAACTCTCCGCCACCGTGCTCGAAGAGGGAGCACGACTCGAAGCCCTGGTCAGGGGCATGCTGCTGCTCGCGCGCGCCGACGAGGCGGCGCTCGAGGTCGAGCGCCGCGACGTCGATCTCGACGACCTGCTGCTCGACGAGGCGGCCAGGCTCCGCACCACGACGACGCTCGTGGTGGACACCACGGGCATCGGGGCCGTGCGGGTTCGGGGAGACGAGGCCCTGCTCGCCCAGGTGGTGCGCAATCTCGTCGACAACGCGCGCGGGCACGCCGACGCGCGGGTGGCGCTGTCGGCAGCGGCCTCGGCGGGGCTCGCGACCGTGACGGTCGCCGACGACGGGCCCGGCATAGCCGTGGCCGACCGTGAGCGGGTCATGCACCGGTTCGTGCGTCTCGACGAAGCCCGTGCACGGCACGACGGAGGCACGGGACTCGGACTGGCCATCGTCGACGAGATCGCGCGGGCCCACGGCGGCAGTGTTCGGCTCGACCGCGACCCGGTGCTCGGCGGTGCGCGATTCGTCGTCGAGCTGCCCGTGGCCGAAGACGGCTGAGTCCGGCCCCATCGAGGTCGAAGCTCCGCTTCAGCGTCGCTTCAGTGCCCGCGGCCGACACTGGGGGCACCTCGAGAAAGGACAGACACTCATGAGGAGACGACTGATCGTCATCACCGCGGCCGCAGCAGGCGCACTGCTCGTCGCAGGAGGAACCGTGGCGGCCGTCGCCGTCACCGGCGGCACCGGCGACGAGAGTGATTCGCACGAGGATTCCTCGACCGCGATCACGGGCACGGCGCTCGACCAAGCGACCGCAGCGGCCATCGCCGCGGCCGGTGCGGGCACGGTGACCGAATCCGAGGCCGGCGGCGACGAGGCGGCCTACGAGATCGAACTGAAGCTGGATTCCGGCGGATCCGTCGATGTCAGGCTCGACGACCACTTCACCGTGGTCGACGTGAGCCCCAACTCCGACCAGGGTGACGGCGACGGCGAGAGCGCCGACGACTCCACCCAGCAGAACGAGGGCCCGCAGGGAGACGGCGACGGCGAGACGGCGGACTGACCGACGCGATCGCGGCGTCCGGTCGGACGTCGAAATGGAGCCGCCCCGTTGGGCGGCTCCACCTTTCTCTGGGGCACCGCGCGCGACGCTCATCCTGCCGAGGTCTACGATTGCCGTGAACGCGGCGCTCGGCGCGAGCGTCGCGACCCGACGATGACGTTCAGGGGGTCGCGAGATGTGTCGTTGGCTGGCCTACTCAGGCGAACCGCTCCAACCGTCGATCCTGGTGCTCGACGCGCAGCATTCGCTCGTCGCCCAGTCGCTGGACTCGCCGCTCGGCGCGGAGACCGTCAACGGCGACGGCTTCGGATTCGGGTGGTACCCCGCCAGCGCGGCACAGGGGTCGACGCCCCACCTGTTCCACAGCACGGAACCGGCCTGGAACGACGAGAACCTCCGAGAACTCACCCAGGCCGTCGAGAGCCCGCTGTTCTTCAGCCACGTCAGGGCGGCCGCCGGCCCGCCGATCCAGCAGACCAACTGCCACCCGTTCCGCCACGACCGCTGGCTGTTCATGCACAACGGCTCGATCGCCCAGTTCGGCCGGCTCAAGCGCGACCTCACGTTCGCGGTCGACCCTGCGCTCTATCCGAGCATCCGCGGCACCACCGACTCCGAGGTGCTCTTCCATCTGGCGCTGACCTTCGGCCTGCAGGACGACCCGGTGGGCGGCATGCGCAAGGCCATCCGATTCGTCGAGGAGACCGGTGAGGCCGCCGGTGTGCGGTTCCCGATGCAGGGCACCGTCGCGGTCTCCGACGGCATCACGCTCTGGGCGTTCCGGTACTCGACGCAGGGCCGCAGTCGTTCGCTGTTCCACTCAGCCGACATCCCGACGCTCCGTGAGATGTACCCCGACGCCGAACGGCTCTCGTCGTTCGGCGATCGTGCACACGTGGTGGTCTCCGAACCGCTCAACGACCTTCCGGGTGCGTTCCTCGAGGTGCCCGAGTCGACGGTCGTGATCCTCGACGACACGGGCTACCACCACGAGCCGTTCCTGCCGCACGACTGACCGCAGTGCGTCCGGAGTGTTCATGACCGATCGCGACCCCTCGCGCTGTTAGCCTGACGAGGATCATTGGGGGGGACGATGGCGCAAGAGGGCGACTCGGGCGAGCCGCAGAGCACCATCGAGCCCGCAGAGGACGCGAGCGCTCCACCGGCGACCGGCGACGACTCACCCGCCGTCGCGCCTGCCGGCGGATGGCCGAACCTCCCCCGCTGGGTGATCGCCAGCGCCGCTGCCGGAGTCGCGCTGCTCCTCCTCGCCGGAGGCTTCATCGCCGGAACGATCACCGCGATCGCGCTGAGCAGCGGCAACGGGTCCTGCGACGCGAAGTCCGTGGCGGACCGCGTGCTGCCCACCATCGTGACGATCGTCGTCGAATCGCGCGATGGCTCGAGCAACGGGAGCGGCCAGATCATCACGAGCGATGGGTACATCCTCACCAACAACCACGTGGTCTCGCCCGCCGTCGCGTCGGGACGTGTCGCCGCCAGGTTCAGCGACGGTCAGTTGTTGCCGGCTCGCATCGTCGGCCGTGATCCGAAGACCGACCTCGCCGTGATCAAGGTCGACAGCGACGAGGATCTCCCGGTGATCGACGAAGGCGATTCGGGCTCGCTGTCCGTCGGTCAGCCGGTCGTCGCGCTCGGCGCACCGCTCGGCCTCTCCAGTACCGTGACCGCCGGAATCGTCAGCGCGCTCGGCCGCACCGTGCCCGTGCCGAGCGACGACGACCGGAACGCCATCCTGGTCGGGGCGATCCAGACCGATGCGTCGATCAATCCGGGCAACTCGGGCGGTGCGCTCGTCGACTGCCGCGGACGGCTCATCGGGGTGAACACCGCGATCGCGACGGTCCCGGGTGCGAGCGGACAGATCAGCACCGGCAGCGTCGGCATCGGATTCGCCGTTCCGCAGTCGGTCGCCGTGCCGATCGCCCACCAGCTCATCGAGCACGGAGAGGTGACGTACCCGAACATCGGCGCCGACCTCATCCCGATCCCCCACGCCGTGGCGGCGCACTACGGCGTGCCCAACGGGCTCTTCGTCCAGGCGGTGACGAGCCGGGGTCCTGCGGACGCTGCCGGGATCCGACCGGGCGATGTCATCACCTCGATCAACGGCCAGCCGGCGACGAGCCTCGACGTGCTGACGCACATCCAGCTCACGAGCGCCGCAGGCGACACCATCACGGTCGACTACCTGCGTGGCCGCACGCAGTACACGACGACCGTGACCCTGGCGGACTGACCGCACGGACCGACTGGTCGGGGATGCTTCGCCGACGCTGAATCGACGCCTGGCAGGCCGGTTCGGAGCGCTGGTCTATTCGTAGTGGGAGTGTTCCGGTCGGAACCTCGTGTCTCCGGGCCGGAAGTCGATGCGCTTCGCAGCCTCCAGGATGATCCCGGCCCGTTGCGCCTCATCGCGTGCCTGGGCGGCGGACGTGGCGTCCAGTTCGCGCTGGTGCTCGTTCGCACGCGTGCCGATGTCGAGCAGGATCTCCCCGACGAGCGAGGCGAGACCGCCGGCGAGTTCAGCGAGATTCGTGTGTTCGATGACGAGGCGGCGATCCACTGGTTTCAGAACGACCTGCGGGTAGCCTGCGTCGTGCAGTTGCGCCTCCACGGCCGGGGCACCGAGCAACTGCAACTCGGCCGGTGTCGGGCGGCGGGTGAAGACCGCCGAGACGCTGTAGCGCTCGGGTTCGTCCGGTGTGCCGAGCGTCGCAGGCAACTCGTTGACCAGGACGTGCGTGACTCCGAACGGTTCGTCGCCGGAAACCTGCGAGGAGACCATCAGGACCTGGCTTCGGACGGTGCCGGGATTTCGTGAATGAGCTTCATTTTCGGAGTATGGGCGCCCAACATGTACCTGCTCACAGGTTCAGTCGGCGCCACCGGTCGTGCATGCTCTCATGCACACGAAACGCAGTCCGTGCAGACCGGAGCCGCGGATGCCACGGACTCATTCACACCCGTTCGAACACCGCCGCGATCGCCTGGCCGCCGCCGATGCACATGGTCTCGAGGGCGAGCGATCCGTCGAGCGCCGGGAGTTCGTGCGCGAGGGTCGCGAGCACCTGCACGGCGAAGGCCTCGTTCAGCTCGATGACGTCCAGATGGTCGAACCGGATGCCGGCGCGCCGAATGGCGAGGTTCGCGGCGGGAACGGGCGCGACGCCGAAGCGCAGCGGGTCGTCGCCCGCGACCGCCCACGAGACGAGCCTGGGTATCGGCACGAGCCCGAGCTCGGCGGCGCGAGCCGGCGTCGTGACGATGCACGCGGCCGCGGCGTCGTTCTGTCCGCTCGAGTTGCCCGCGGTGACCGTCGCCTCGGGGTCTCGACGCAGGATCGGGCGCAGTGCCGCGAGCGCGTCGGCCCCATTCGGTCCATTCCCCGAGCAGGCGATGCGCGGTCGACAGGGGCAGCCACGCACGTTCGGCGACCTCGCTGAGCGTCAGTTCGTCGCCGCGGTCGAAGGCATCGGCGATCGCGAAGAGCTACTGCGCCACCCGGCGATCATCGTCACCCCGCGGCATCGTCGCCCCCAGTCGCGTCGCTCGCATCGGCGACCGAGGCGAGGACGTTCGCGTCGAAACGCCAGAGGGAACGATCGGACACGGCGGTGTGCTTTCGGATGGGAAGGCGCGGGGCTCGAGCGTATCAACCCTCGCGATGGGCCGGCGCACCCGACCGGAGGGCGCGACGGACCGTTCGCCTCCGAAGCGCGAGGAAGACCTCGGGCGCGACGAGCACGGCGAGGATGTTCGCGACGACGTGCACCGCGATCGCGAACTCGAGTCGTTCGGTCGCGAGGTAGACCACGGTGCACGCGAGTCCGATGAGCGCCGCGTTCGTGATGCCCGTCCACCGCTGGTCGATGTGCGCGAGCGCGAAGAGGAGCCAGGGAGCCAGGATCGCGACGGTGAGGCTCCCGGTGAAGGCGTAGACGGCGGCCGGCAGCACGGCGCGGAAGATGAACTCCTCGCCGATGCCGCCCGCCAGGATCGCGGAGGTGGCGTGGACGAATCGCTCGGCCCGCCCGGTGGTGAGGCCGATGCGGTCGGCGAGCATCCTTCTGCGGCGACGCCCGAACGCCCGGAACAGCACGTACTGGGCGAGGATCGCGAGCACCGCCGTCAGCGCGAGCAGGACCACGATCCCGGGTTGCCGTCCGGACCCCTCGGCGAGTGCGCTCCGCGCCCAGCTGACGACGGCAATCTTTCCGGCGGCCTCCAGATAGTCGGGGACGAGCCCGCCCCAGACCAGCAGGAGTCCGCCGACGACGACGGCCGATGCCAGCACGGTCAGCGTCTCACGCGCGACCAGCCGCGGCATCCGCTCGGATGCGATCGCGAACAGCGCGGGTTTCGCGGCCTCCAGCATGCGGTGCAACAGGCCGGGAACCACGATCAGGGCCACTCCGAGCGCACCGACGAGGACGAGCTGGTACGGGTCAGCGGGCATCGCGCGGCCGTTCCGGCGTCGGGCCGCCCGGCATCCAGCCGGCGTCCAACAGGTCGCGCGCACGGTGCATCCGGCCGCGGGTCTGCGCACTCCACCCGGCGATCAGGGAGGCGGCTAGAGGCCACCGAGCGTAGTCGCCCTCCATCAGCAGCTCGCACCGCCAGTGCGTCTCCTCGCCCATCGGCGTCAGCTCGTTCACGGCGACCGTCGGCAGCAGATCGGTCGGCGCGAGCACCCGGGTCCGCTCGCGTCGGCCGGGTACCTCGACGACGCTCTCGTATCGATGCGTGACCTCGCCGGACGGCGTTCGATGCCGGACCTCCTCGATCAGGACGCCGTCGGCCTCCGAGACGACCGCGCCGTGCACGATGGACTCCGACAGGAGGGGCGCATTCCGGACCGGGTGCACGAGCGACCAGACCAGGGGCGCCGGATGCGGCACTCGGAGGTCGACGCGCTCGACGACCTCGCCGCTCCCGGAACGCCGCTCGTCGTCGGTCACCCCGTGCACCTCGGTCGCGGTGACGACGGCGCGCTTGAGCGCCCGAGTGCGAACGCCCAGCGCCGCCAGGATGGACACCGCGACGGAGTCGGGTTCGTCCAAGAGCCCCAGCAGGAGATGCCCGGTCGTGACCGCCGCGCCGCCCGCATAGGCCACTGCCGTCAGGAGGGCACGAGCGGTCATCGGTGCGAACGTCGGCTCGGTGCCGCCGGCGTTCGTGTCGGGCGCGAGCGCTTCGGCGGCCACGAGCAGGTCGGCCGGCTCCACTCCCCTGGCCGCCAGCGCACGGCCACCGATGCCATCGTCGAAGGCGAGCGACAGCAGCAACGCCTCGGTGCCGATGCGTCCACGACGGCTCCCGGCCTGCGCAGCGAGCACGACGACTCGTCTCGAACGCGACGTCCACCGTTCCGGGTGCATGGGATTCGACGGATCTCGCAGTGCCGGAGCCGCGTCCGAGAGGAACCCGGCGGTCACCGGCGAGAGCGACCCGCGCATTCCTGCTCCTTCGACGGATACGTCCAGTCCGGGCACTGGATCGGCCAAACACTAGCGGTCGGGGATGTCGCGCCAGGGCCGGCATCTCGTTCGACGGTCATCCGCCACTCGACGGCCACCTCTCCTCAAGCCCTTCGACACCTCAGCGGTCGCGATGTAGCGTCGGTCACGTCGAGGTGCCCGTGACGCGCAGAGCCGGCACCCTGAATCGGAGGAGAGCCTCGTGGGCAAGGTGGTCCTGTACAGCTCGGTCTCGGTCGACGGCTTCATCGCAGATGAGGACGACCAGCCCGGGCCACTCTTCGACTGGTTGACCAGCGGTGACGTGCCGTTGGACGAGAGCGGCTTCCTGAAGGTCTCGCAGGCGTCGTACGACCACACCCGGCCGTACTGGGACCAGATCGGGGCGACCATCGTCGGCCGCCACGTCTTCGACCTGACCGACGGCTGGGACGGCGAACCTCCCGGCGGGGTCGACCACGTGGTCGTCGTGACGCACCGGCCGAAACCCGAGGGCTGGAACCCGGAGGCGCCGTTCCACTTCGTCGACGGCGTCGAGGCGGCCATGACCCTGGCGCAGGAGCTCGCGGGCGACCGCATCGTCGAGGTCGCCGCCGGCGACGTGGGCGGCCAGGTGCTCGCCGCCGGCCTCGTCGATGAGGTGCGAATGGATGTCGCCCCCGTCGTGCTCGGCTCGGGCAAGCGCTACTTCGGGTCGGCCGAAGGGCAGCACCTGCTGGAGGACCCGGTCGCGGTGGTCCAGGGCGAGCGGGTGCTGCACCTGCGCTATCCGGTGCGTCGCTGACTCAGAGGGAATTGCTGTGTTCTCCGATGCGGAAGTCGCGGTGCACGCGGCCCAGGCAGGCGCGGCGGTCGCCCGCGCACGGTTCGGCACCGAGTCGCACCGCATCAGAGACACCGGAGTCGACTTCACCACGGACGCGGACGTTGAGGCAGAGCGCGCGATCCGTGCGGTGCTCGCGAAGCATCGACCGGACGACGGAGTTCTCGGCGAGGAGTTCGGAGGAAGCAACGACCGCCCCCGTCGATGGCTGGTCGATCCCATCTGCGGCACCCTGAACCACGCCGCGGGCGTGCCGCTGTACGCCGTCAACGTCAGCCTCGAGATCGATGGCGTGACATCAGCAGCCGCGATCGCAGACCCTGCGGCCGGACAGACGTTCTGGACCGACGGCATCGAAGCACGGCGGCGAGATGGTCCTTCGCGGGGCCAGGAGTCCGACGTGGACGTTCCCATCGCACCGGCCCCGACGTCGCGCATCGTCACGGTCAACCTCGAGAGCCACTACCCCGGATCGATCGCCGACCGACTGCTCTTCGACGCGACGTTCCGCGAACAGTTCAGCCCGAGGTGTCTCTCGACCACGCTGGCGCTCTCCTGGGTCGCCACCGGGCAACACGCCGGGTACATCACCGGTGGAGACCTTCGAAGCAGTGTGCACTGGTCCGCCGGCATCGCATTGTGTCGTGCGGCCGGTGCGCGCGTGACCAATCTGACGGGCGGCGACCTGCATACCGGCGCACACGGCCTGATCGCCGCCGCCGACGCAGAGACGCACGCCCGCATGCTGGCCGTACTGAACACGATGCGATAGGCAGACGCGAGCCGCCCGTGCCCACGAAGATGGTGCGCCCGACCCGACCTCGGCATCCGTCGCCCATCCGAACTTCCGTGCGCGTCCGTGCGGGCGTCCGGGGCGCTCGGGGTCGCGGGCGTCTCGCTCGACATCACGCAGCCTCGATCGACGTGGTCAGAGGCTGACGGTCTCGTTCTCGCCGCCGTCGTAGCGCTCGCCGGTGATCTTCGCCTTCACGAAGCTGATCAGGGTCGCGATGCGCCCGCCCGGGGTGTCCCAGAACTCGCCGGATTCCGCGGTGACGCGGATAAGGACGGCGTTCGGACTCTGGGGGCCGTCGGGCAACCAGGCCTCGACCGCCGCGTCCCACAGCTCGTCCTTCTTCGCGTGATCGTCGACGATCTCGGCGGTGCCGGCGAACGAGACGAACGTCGATCCGGAGTTCAGGGTCACCCCCACGGTCCGGTTCGCGGTGATCTCGCTGACGTCGCGCGAGTCGCGCTCGGCGAAGTACCAGAGCTCACCGGCATCCGTCACCTCGCGAGGCGCCATGGGCCGCGAGACGAGTCGACCTTCGCCGTTGATGGTCGTCAGCCATCCGTAGGGGATGCCGCGGGCGAGTTCGATGATTCGTTCAGCGGGGGTCTTCTCGGTGTCGGGCATGTGCCCCTCCTTCGATCGATGTCGCCGATTCGACGCGAGGCGGACCGGCGTTGGGCGAGTCGGCCGCCGATGCTGCGCGGCGGACAAGCTCTTCGAGGCGGTCTTCGCCGACGCTGATCCCGGCATCCTCCAGGCGCTGGCGAAGCAGTTCGCGCGCCTGCAGGCCAGGACTTTGCGTGAGGTCGGCCCGCGTCTGCACGACGATGCCGTCGAGCGCCTCGTCGATCGTCCGGTCGTTCTGCTCCATCACCGGGGTGTCCCGCACCGTCTCGGATTCTTCACTGTGCTCCGTCATCGTGATCCCTCTCTGAGGCCGCGCGGGGGCGGACTCGTTCACGCCGTTCGGGCGACGCGGTTCTCCGCACTGACCATCCACGCGTACTGCTCGAGCTTCTCGAGGATCGCATGCAGGATGTCCGCGCTGGTGGGGTCCTCCTCGTCGACCGCGTCGTGCACGTCGCGACAGGTCGAGACGGTCGCCTCGAGGCGTTCGGTGACCAGATCGACGACCGCCGTGGTGTCGAGTTCGCCAGACGGGAACTCGGGAAGCGTCGTGGTCTCGGCAACCGTGTCGCTGCGCCCGTCGGGAAGCGCGTGGAGCGCACGCATCCGCTCGGCGACGGTATCGCTGAACTCACGTGCGGAATCGATGATCTCGTCGAGTTGGCGGTGGGTGTCGCGGAAATTCGTTCCGACGACGTTCCAATGCGCCTGCTTGCCCTGGGAGGCGAGTTCGATCAGGTCGACGAGCACCTTCTGCAGATTCTCGCTCAGGCCCTTCGACGCGCTGAATCCGCTCTCGGCGTTCTGCTCGTCGGTGAGACCGGCCCCGCGGGCCGGGCGGCGCTTGTTACGGGTCGCGGATGACGTGCTCGCACTGCTCTGCTTCACTGGCATGCTCCGAGGCTACGCAGCAGCCGATCCCCCGTCACCGGATTGTCCATGGCATGGCCGTGTGATATCCCGCGACGCGGCTCGCGCGGTCGGTGCCGCTCTTCGCTCGCGTTCTCGCGCAGAGTTCACTCATCGACGACAGGAAGGGCCGGAGACCTGGTTCGTGACCGCGTCGCGTCCGTGCACGGGGTGTTTGGTCGAACCGGTGGCCACCACCGACGATGGAGGTGTCCGCATCGTCGCCGACGTCAGCGCTCGGCGGCGATCACGGGGTCGGCACACGCCGGCATCAGCTCTGAAAGGTCTCCGATGCGCCCTCCCACCCTTGCTCCGACCGGCCACCCGGCGATCGACTGGGCCACCCGTTCCATGCCCCTGCTGGCCGACAGCATCCGGCGCGACTCCCCCGTCTTCGACGGTCTGCATGTGGGCATCTGCATCCACATCGAACCGAAGACAGCGGTGCTCTGCCGTTGGCTGCTCGACCAGGGCGCACGCGTCACGCTCACCGGCAACGTCGGCACGACCGTTCCCGAGACCGCCCGGGCTCTGCAGGAACTGGGTGTGACCGTGATCGGCGATCGCGCCGATGATGCCGACACCCACGACCGGAATCTCGACGAACTCCTCGCGGCCACTCCCGACCTCATCATGGACAACGGCGGCGAGCTGATCGCCAGGCTCACCAGAGGTGCACCCAGATCCGAGGCCTTCCTCGGCGCCACGGAAGAGACGACGACGGGTGGAATCGCCATCCGTTCCCTTCCCACGGCGCCGGACTTCCCCGTGATCGTGATCAACGACAGCCGACGGAAACTCATCGTCGAGAACGAGCACGGCGTCGGGCAGAGCATCGTCCAGGGATTCATGAACGCGACGAACTCGATGGTGCCGGGAGCCCGCGCCACCGTGGTCGGCTACGGACCATGCGGCAAGGGAGTGGCCGACACGCTCCGCGGTCTGGGCGCGACCGTGAGCGTCGTGGACACCGACCCGTTCCGGGCGCTCGAGGCGATCATGCGGGGCCACACGGTCGGCACCCTCGAGACGGTGCTCCCGACCACCGAACTGCTGTTCCTCGCGACCGGGGCGCGCAACGTCATCGGTGCTGCGCAGTTGCCGTTCCTGGCCGACGGCGTCATCATCGCCGGAGTCGGACACGAGGGCCTCGAGCTTGACTCCGAGGCGCTGCTGCGCGAGACCCGGCACACGATCAACCTGTCTCCCGCGGGAGGCGACCCCGACGCCCGAGTCCTGCATCGACTGGCGGACAGCCGGGAGATCATCACGCTCCACAGCACTCGGATGATCAATCTCACCGCGGCCGGCGGCAATCCGATCCAGGCCATGGATCTCGGGCTGTCACTGCAAGCCCGCAGCCTCGCAGCGATCGCCCGAAAGGATGCCGGGTGGACAGGGGCCGGACCCGTGCCCGCGAACATCGACCGAGAACTCGCTGAAGCGCTCGTCGCGCTCCTCAGCAAGAACGGCTGACGTCACCAAGCCCTTCTGCGGGGCCGCCGCTCACTCCGCAGGTCGCGCGAGTCGCATCGTGGCACCCGCGCGGGCGGCGAACGTGGTGGCGCTCGCGGTGATCGTGCGGCGCATCACCTCGACGGCCGCGGTCGGCGCGACATCCGCGGGTCGGGCGACGCTGATCGTGCGCGAGAGCGCGGACCCGGTGACCTCCGACGCGTCGTTCCTCGGCACCTCGAGCCGCACCGACCGCAGTCCGGGCCGGTCGATCAGCACCATCGCGGGCACGATCGCGACGCCGAGGCCGCGCTCGACGAAGCGCAGCACGGCGTCCATCTCCGCACCCTCGAGCACGACCTCGGGAGTGAGCCCCGATGCACGGAACGCCGCGTCCGTCGTGCTGCGCAGGTCGTAGCTCGAGCTGAAGACGACCTGCGGCAACACCGCCACCTCGTCGAGCGAGACGGTGTCGCCGGCGGCGACGGGCGGCGCGGTGGCCGAGGAGATCACCACGAGCTCCTCGACGAGCAGCGGCGTCACCGTGAAGCGCTCGGTGGTCGAGGCATCCGACGTCGTGATGAGCGCGAGGTCGAGTTCGCCGCTCGCGAGTTCGTCGAGCAGCCGTCGCGACCCGTGCTCCGAGAGGTGCAGTTCGATCGCCGGATGCTCGGCGTGGAACACGCTCAACACCTCGGCGACGAGGCTGATGCAGAGGGTGGGCGTGGCCCCGAGCCGCACCCGACCGCGCTCGAGGCCCGCGAGTTCGGCGAGCTCCCGCCTGACGGACTCGGCGTCGCTGAGCATGCGGCGCGCGAGCGGCAGCAGCGACTCCCCCGCGACCGTGAGGGTGCTGCGCCCGCGCGCGCGGTGGAACAGCTCGGCACCGAGATCGTGCTCGAGCGCGGCGATCTGGCGACTGAGCGAGGGCTGGGCGAGGTACAGCTCCTCGGCGGCTCGGGTGAAGTTGCCGAACCGGGCCACCTCGACGAAGCTGCGCAGTTGTTCGAGGTTCACATCTATAGCGTACGCGCATCGTTCTCATGAGTTAGATGCATTGGAGTAATCGGATGCCGGTGCCTAGCGTTGCACGCATGACCTCCCCGACCCCCTCGAACACCCCAGAACGCCAGATCTCCACGACCGTGCTCGTCATCGGCACCGGCGGATCGGGCCTGCGCGCCGCCATCGAGCTCGCGGAGGCGGGCGTCGACGTGCTCGCTCTCGGCAAGCGGCCCAAGTCCGACGCGCACACCTCGCTCGCGGCCGGCGGCATCAACGCCGCCCTCGCCACGATGGACGCCGACGACAGTTGGCAGCAGCACGCCGCCGACACGCTGAAGGAGAGCTACCTGCTCGCCAACCCGCACACGGTCGAGATCGTGACCTCGGGTGCCGCCCGCGGCATCGACGACCTCGAGCGCTACGGCATGCCGTTCGCCCGTGAGGACGACGGCCGCATCTCGCAGCGTTTCTTCGGCGCGCACACGTATCGGCGCACGGCGTTCGCGGGCGACTACACGGGCCTCGAGATCCAGCGCACGCTCATCAACCGCGCCGCGCAGCTCGACGTGCCGATCCTCGACACGGTCTACGTCACGCGCATCCTCGTGAACGACGAGGGCGCGGTGTTCGGCGCCTACGGCTTCGACGTCGAGGACGGCACGCGCTACCTCATCCACGCCGACGCGGTCATCCTCGCCGCGGGCGGCCACAACCGCATCTGGCGCCGCACGTCGTCGCGACGCGACGAGAACACCGGCGACTCGTGGCGCCTGGCCGTCGAGGCGGGTGGTCGGGTGCGCGACCCCGAACTCGTGCAGTTCCACCCCTCGGGCATCATCGAGCCCGAGAACGCGGCCGGCACGCTCATCTCCGAGGCGGCCCGCGGCGAGGGCGGCATCCTCACCAACGGCCTCGGCGAGCGTTTCATGCACCGGTACGACCCCGAGCGGCTCGAGCTCTCGACCCGCGACCGGGTCGCCCTCGCCTGCTACACCGAGATCAAGGAGGGGCGCGGAACGCCCAACGGCGGCGTCTGGCTGGATGTCTCGCACCTGCCCCGCGAGACGATCATGCAGCGCCTCCCCCGTGTGTACCAGACCATGCTCGAGCTCCAGATGCTCGACATCACGAAGGAGCCGATCGAGATCGCGCCGACCGCGCACTACTCGATGGGCGGCGTGTGGGTGCGCCCCGAGGACCACGGCACCGACGTGCCCGGCCTGTACGCGATCGGCGAGGCCTCGTCGGGCCTGCACGGCGCGAACCGCCTCGGCGGGAACTCGCTCATCGAGCTGCTCGTGTTCGGACGCATCGTCGGCCAGGCCGCGATCGACTACTCGCGCGCGCTTCCGGCGCAGCAGCGGTCGGCGGCCGCAGTCCAGACCGCGCGAGACGAGATCGCCACGCTGCTCGCCGGCGACGGCACCGAGAACGTGCGAGCCCTGCAGCGCGCCATCCGCAACACCATGACCGAGCACGCCGGCGTGGTCCGCGACGAGCAGGGCCTGCTGGCCGGCCTCGCCGAGCTCGACGCGATCGAGGCGCGCATGGCGGATGTCGGTGTGCACCCCGACATCGCCGGCTACCAGGACCTGGCGCACGCCTTCGACCTCAAGTCCGCCGCGCTCGCCGCCCGTGCCACCCTCGAGGCCGCACTCGAGCGCCGCGAGACCCGCGGCTGCCACAACCGCAGCGACTTCCCCGAGACGGATGCCGCGCTGCAGGTGAACCTCGTCTGGTCGCCGTCCGCCGGAGTCACCCGCGAGTCCATCCCGCCCATCCCCTCCGAGATCGCGGCCCTCATGCGCGAGGAGGTCTCGGTGGCCGGCAAGCTCGTCGAGTAGCCGGCGCCGCGCCGGTCGCTCATCATCCTCGAGCAATGGCTCACCAGGGAGCGTGATCACACGACCAGACCGTGGATCGACTTCTGCATACGCCATGAACCCCCGACTGCTCGTCGAGTATCCCTCCGCTCGCTCCGAACTCGACGCTCGCTCCATGCCCGGACCTGCCACGAACCCGAGGGGCAGCGCAATGAGGGCCGACGCCAGCAGGACGACGCCGGGCCACGCCAGGCTTTTATGAGTACACTCATAATTGAGCAGCGTCATTCTTGCTCGACCAATACCCCTCGCGAGAGCGGGTTGCATTCCAGTCGCGTTAGGGAGTCCACCGTATGAGAGCGTTCATCTTCGAGAAGTACAAGCAGGACCTCCACGTGGCGGACATCGCAGAACCCATCGTTGGCGAGCACGACGTCCTCGTGAAGGTCCTGGCGGCGGGGGTCAACCAACTGGATGAGAAGATCCGAACCGGCGAGTTCAAGCAGATCCTCCCCTACTCCCTTCCGCTCACGCTCGGGCACGACCTCGCCGGCACCGTGATTCAGGTGGGCTCAAGCGTCGGCGACTTCAAGCCGGGTGACCAGGTGTACGCGCGTCCGCGTGATCACCGGATCGGCACGTTCGCCGAGCGCATCGCCGTCCACGAAGACGACGTCGCTTTCCAGCCGACCACGATCAGCGCCATCGAGGCCGCGTCGCTCCCACTCGTAGCACTGACGGCATGGCAGGCGCTCGTCGTCAGGGGCAACGTACAGCCCGGACAGAGAGTCCTCATCCACGCAGGTGCCGGCGGCGTCGGGACCATCGCGATCCAACTCGCCAAGCACCTCGGTGCCCACGTCGCGACGACCGCATCCGCCTCGAACGCGGCCTTCGTGCGCGACCTCGGCGCAGACGTCGTGATCGACTACCGATCCCAAGACTTCGAAGAGGAGCTTTCCGGGTACGACCTCGTGCTCGACAGCCTCGGCGGCCAGAATCTGGAGCGGTCGCTCCGAGTGCTGAAGCGCGGCGGGATGGCGATCGGGATCTCCGGGCCGCCGACACCGGCCTTCGCGAAGCAGGCGGGCTTGAACCCGGCCCTGAGGCTCGCGATCGCTGCACTCAGCCGAAAGATCCGCGCGCGAGCGAAAGAGCTCGGCGTGAGCTACGACTTCCTTCTCATGGAGGCGAGCGGCGATCAGCTCCGTCAGATCGCCGGACTCGTGGATGCCGGGGCGATCCGTCCGATCGTCGACAGGACGTTTCCGTTCACGCAGACGGGGCGGGCCCTGCAATCACTTGCAGAAGGAGGCTCCCGCGGAAAGACCGTCATCGTCGTCGGGTAGCCCGCCATCGCCGAGATGGCACCGCGATCGGATGGCAGTCGACGGATCATTCGAGCCGCCTCCGCTCGGTGCACAGCGAGCGCACACGACCTCAGCGAGAAATGCTGCGCATTGGGTAGTCCGAGGTCTCTCCGTTACGTGGCCACCTCTCCGCATCAACCACGGCAGGAGAATGACACTCGGCCGCTACCGACGCCGACTCGACGAGAGGGCACGTTATGACCGAACTCCTCCCCCTGAACCCCGATGAGCTACTGACTACCACCCGTGCCGTGCGCAAGCGTCTCGACCTCGAACGCCCGGTGCCCATCGAACTCGTGAAGGAGGCCCTCGGCGTCGCACTTCAGGCACCCTCAGGCGGAAACCGTCAGAAGTGGCACTGGATCGTGATCACCGATCCCGAACGGCGCAGGATCGTCGCCGAGCACTACGCGGCCTCGTACCGCGCCTACGCGTCTCAACAACCCTCGGCCCCCTCCGCGGAGCGCGCGAAGATCATCTCGAGCTCGGACTACCTCGCCGACATCCTGGCGCAGGTACCGGTCCTCATCATCGGCGCCATCGACACCGGCGAGACCGAACTCCCGACCGGCAACCAGGCAGGGCTCTGGGGATCGGTCCTTCCCGCAGCATGGAACCTCGCCCTCGCCCTGCGCGCGCGTGGTCTCGGCTCGGCCTGGACCACCCTCCACCTGCGGTACGAACGCGAGGTGGCCGAAGCGCTCGGCATCCCCTCGACCGTGCACCAGGGCGTCCTCCTGCCCGTCGCGTACTCCATGGGCGTGGACTTCAGACCAGCGCCGCGCGGCCCGCTCGACGACGTCGTCCACATCAACACCTGGTAGCGCGGGGCCGAGAGCACGCGTCATCCCTCGCCGAGACGATCGAAGGGCTCCGAGCGGTCAACGCAGGAGGAGACGGACCTGATCGCGGATGTCGGTGACGACCGCCGACTCGGCAAGGGAGACGTTGACGGTCGCGGCCATCGTCAGGAACATCGCGGAGGACACCATCCTGGCCAGCGTGGCCGCGTCCGCCGGGCTGAACGTCGTGTCGCGCCGAAGGACGCCGGCCATTGCCGTCTCGGTCTCACCGACGATGGTGAGCGCCTCCGCATGATGAGGTTCGGTAGGGTCGCCGAAGAGCATCTCGCGCAGGTACGTGCGGCCGTTCTCGACGTGTGCACGATTGCACGACACGATCGGCCTGACGATGGCCATCAGCGCGTCGAGGGTATCGGCCTCGGCATCCGCCGCGACCCGCCCCTCCCCGAGCGCTTCGGCATAGTGCGCGTTCTGGACCATGAGCAGCAACTCGCCCTTGGTCTTGGCATACAGGAACAGCGTGCCGGCTCCGATGTCGGCCTCGTCGGCGATCTGCTGCGTGGTGACCTCGTCGACACCGTACTCGGCGAACAGTCCGCTCGCGGCAGCGATGATCCGCTCGAGCTTGGCCTGCTTGTTCCGCTCTCGTCGCCCCACCGGAGTCGTCGCAGCAGGAGGAGAAACCGCCATCCGGGGCTCCTTCCGGGAGAAGAATCTGATCATACTCAGTTCCGAGCATAGTCACTACCGTGCGAGCGCGGGTTTCCACGCATGGCCAGTGAACCCGGCCCCTCCCACAACGGCGGTACGGACTCGACAGAAAGCTGACCTGCACTCATGGCCTCACTCGACGCCACCGCGGTGGTCTCCACGATCCGCCAATGGACCATGGAACGACCGCACGCCCATAGTCCACCCGCATGTTGCGCCGGTTCCACGGCCGCATCGAGATTCGGCGAGGTGAATGAGTACGTTTCACTGCGAAGGAATTCAGACCCTCACGCCCGAGTGGAATGAGCAAACTCGCTCAACGCCATCCGTATCGATGTCAGGCGGCCGCCATCGGCTCGGGGCTCCCCGTCCACGTGTACGCAGCGATCGATGCGGCGAGCATCTCCGCTCCTGAACCGGGCGCGAGTGGCGCCTGGTAGGACCCGTCCTCAATCACGACGGGTACGGCGAAGTGTTCATGGAGATGGTCGACATATTCGATCACGCGTCCCTCGCGTGATCCCGAAACTGCGACGAAGTCGAACATCGAGAGATGCTGCACCAACTCGCAGAGGCCGACGCCGCCGGCGTGCGGGCAGACCGGAACGCCGAACTTCGCGGCGAGGAGAAGATTGGCGATGTTCTCGTTCACTCCCCCGACCCGGGCGGCGTCGATCTGCATGAAACCGATCGCACCCGACTGCAGGAGTTGCTTGAAGATGATGCGATTCTGAGCGTGTTCCCCTGTGGCCTCACAGTTCCGCAGACGGACGGCCGGTCTTCCCACCTCGGCAGAGGAGCAACCCGAGCGCCGCTCCCTTGACGCGCTCATCACCGCATGGCGACACGGTCTCACGAAAATCGTGACGATCCCATGCCGCGGATCGTTCACCAGAGTCATCGGACCGCACGCCCTACTCATTACTGACGAGACCCGCGCCGACGCCGACGCCTTCAGCACCGCGCTCGACCAGTTCAGACCTTGAGCACCGCATGCCGATCCCTATGCGGGCGGGTAAGTGAATGCTGCCAATTCGGGCAGCGCTTCATCAGCAAAGAAGCTAAGTATGGAACGACCAACACCGACAAGTTGCGCTTGGAACAGACCGCCAGCTCGCGGGAACTGGCCACCATGTCCAGCTCAGCCGAGATACTCCGAGATGAACCCAGAATGCACGAGCACCCCGTCCACGGAGCCTCATTTGCGCCGAATAAACGGAATCGCGGCACTCGCGAGCCACGCGAGTCGGTAAACACCCTGATCAGCAGGTGTTTCCAACGCCATCGAGATTTGAGCTCGAAACATCGGCATTCTGGACACACTCGGCCGAGAAACACCTGATCAGCTCGAAGTCCAGCACGAACAGCAGAACGACGCCAGCAATCTGACGCAATGGGAGGGGTCGGCAAATCCCTGATCAGATCGTGAATCCACGAAGTAGGGCGGACGGGACTTGAACCCGTGACCGATGGACTCGCCAGGGGCTACTCCATCGGATTTCGAATCTCGGTGGCTGCTCGACTGATCTCGACCTGACCGGGGATTTCTCGCCGATCCTGAAATTACGAGTTCCACACTACTCGCGAAGCCTCGACGCAGCTCGACAGGGCTCGGATCGAATAAACGTTGGATAAACGTTGACGGTTCAAGTCCCGGTCCCCGAACACAGCATCTGAACCCAAGTCACCCTTCGGCCATGATTGCTTCCACCTATGGTCCCGCGTGACCGGCCTTCGCTGACACCCGCTCAACGTCGGGCGAAGTAGCGCAGCAGATTCCTTTCGTGGATGGACAGTGTGGCGACGGTAGCTCCTACGGTCGTGCCAACAATGATCCCGACGAGCGGGCGAAGGCCAATGAGTAGGAGCGGAGTGAATTCGTCCGGATCGGCGCGGGCAAAGCCTGCCGCGGCCGCAGAGCCTAGCGTGATCGGAACCACGAGTAGCATCGCAATCTCGATCAGGATCGTCGCGAGGAGATCTACTCTCCTGACACCGACATGGAGTGCCGCGGCGAGTTCAAGCCGACGCAGCCAAATGGCGAAGGCGGTGAGAAGCGCAGAAACCAGAACCGCAAAGTACGGCGCGAAGCTTGTAACCCGTGCCTCGTATCGCTCCTCACCGCGAAACTGCGTTCCGAAGGTCTTGTTGACCGCGCCTCCCTCCGGGGAGTTCGACGAGTCGACCCGTTCTGGCATCACAGTCGCTCGGAGCGCAGTTGGGAGGGCCGGCGGTTCTGGCCATGCTTCCGCCCAACACTCGTCGAATACACCATCGGCCGTTACCGGCAGCAAGGCAGCGTATCCGAGGTCTGAGCGTCGCCCATCGTCCGGCCAGTTGTAGATTCCGGCGATGTGCGCCGATCCAACTGTCAGCGGGATCTCATCGCCGACACCTACCCCGAGACGCTGGGCGACGGATGCCGCCAAGTAGATTCCAGTTGCTTCGGTCGGGGCGGCGACCAAAGCGGCGAACGACGATGTGACCTCGTACACCGGTATGGACCCAGCGGGCAGGGCGAGGGGCCGAAGAGGATCACTCGCCTTTCGGATTGCGCCGGCCCCGCGAACTCCCTCAGCAACTGCGATAGCGCCACATTCGCGCGAGTCGATCGCGCCGACCGCGGTGATGGTCTTGGTGGACGCGCCAGATTGTCGATACGCGTATGCATCATCAAGTGATGCTCGAATGGCAATCCCGTCAGCGATCACCAAACTCACCGCGAAGACGGCGAGCATGCCTCCGAGGAGTGCCGTCCGACTCGCTCCTGTCCAGACGTTCCGCCAGGCCTCCGTTGCGATCTCACGTACGCGCATTCCCGGTTCAGACATTCGACGACACCCGCTCCAAGTGCACTCCGCGTTGGCATGCTGCCTGTGTGCTCGCGCTATGCGTGGCGACGAAGACGAGTATTCCGCGGTCGGCGAGACGCTGTAGAGAGTGCTCGACTTCGGCAGCAGTCTCTTGGTCAAGTTGCGCCGTCGGTTCATCGACGAGCAGAAGGGCAGGGTTGGCGGCTACGCCGCGGGCGAGCATAAGACGCTGCGCCTGTCCTCCTGAAAGCGTACTGAATGGCTGATCGCCGATATCGGAAAGCCCGAACTCATCCAGGATGCGATCGGAACGCACCTCGGCCTCGCGCCGGCTCGATCCCCGCGCGAGAAGCGGAAGCACGACGTGGTCGCGAGCAAGCCGTGCGGAGACTCCGTGCGGGTTCTGAGTGACCCAACATGCCCTGCCTTCGCCGTCGCGGGCAACCGACCCACCGGAAGGCACCACAAGGCCGCCCATAATCGCCAGCAGTGTTGACTTCCCGGCGCCGGACGGACCCATGAGGGCCACGGTCTCGCCCGCCACGAAGGTGCCAGTCACCGGTCGAAAGAGCGCACGGCCAGGCGAGAATTCATGGGTGACCTCGTTGAGTGTCAACCGCATGTGGTGGTCTGGTCCGGCTGAATCTCAACTCGAGCGGGGAGTTCGCCATGTAAAGAGGGCAAGACATATGTCTCACCGAGTTGCGAGGACACGAGCCGGACCTGCGCTGGTCCATCTGGCCCGACGACGCAAGCGCGATCACCTTCGATAGCTACGAGCGCACTAGCTGGCACCACCCCGACCGTCACCGGCTCGAGAAGAAGTGACGCAGCCACGACTGCGCGTGCACCGCTCGCGTCGGGATCGACCGCGCCTGCAGCCTCCGAGATTGCCCTTAAGAGCTTTTCGTCTGTCACGCGACCGTCGTCACTCACTGGGGCCGACACCTCTCCGATTCGAAGAGCACGGGGACCAGGAATGAGGTTCGAAGGCGAATCCACGACGGCTGCTGATCCGTCGCCCGACCGAAGGGTTGCGAGCGGATCCCCCGCAGCAACGAAACGCCCGAGTTCTCCGGAGCACTCCAATACTTGGTTCGTCACGTCTGGGATCCAAAGCACGTCGGCAGCAAGGAGCGAGGATGTGTCGTCCTCTGGTGCACCGCGCAGCGTGTTGACCGCACCGATACCGGTGTTTCCGAGCGTTCCGTCGGCAGCGACGGAGAACCCAAGCCTCTGGAGTTCTTCCTGCAGCGCCCGCACGTCAGATCCGGAATCGCCAACAGCGAGCTCCCTCCACAGGGGTACGGCGGTCTTGAGAGCCACAATCGCACGCCCGTTCACCGAGAACGGTGCTGAGCCAGAGGTGATGGTCGAATCTTTTCGGCAGGTGGTGGCTGTGATCCGTCCCGACGCTGGCGAGGTGAGGATGGTCGGTTCCGCCGGGAACGCATGAAGCGTGACTGGCCGCTCGTCCGTGAAACCACGGTTCACGACCTCAATCGTGCCGAGCATTGCTGGCGAGCCAACCGCTGCTGGCTTGGGGACCGGAAGGACGAGGAAAGCGATACAAGCACCAAGAGCTGCCGCCCCGATGACGAGGACGCTAAGGACGGGCCATCCAGCCTTGCTCATTGCTTGAACGCCGTCGTTGGCTCGGCGTTGCACCTGCTGAACTCGGGCGATGAGATTGAGAGTGGGGATTCACCGAGACCCGCCATGTAGTCCGCCGCAGTGAAGTCGTGATCAATGACGCCGGCGCGGATGAGGCACGCAAGCATGAGTTGAATCTCGTCCTCCCCCGCTGGATTGCGTTTCACCTGCCAATATGTCCCGGAAATGCGATTGAACGGTCCTTCGCATGCTGTGAGCGCCGGAGGACCATCATCAGAGAACGGCCCGTCGATCGTGTACCCGCCCTCGCTGGTGAACTCGGTGACCGTAAAGCCAGCGGCCGCCGTGCAGGACACGAATGCGTCCTCCTGAGCGACACGTTCTTCGTCCGTGATCTGGCCGTCTTCCAGGATCTGGAGTTCAAGATCCGTGGTTGCGGCTTCGCGCAGGGCGGCGAAGTTGTCCTGCCATCCGGGGTCATCGAGTTGGGGCACGGCGCCGCCGCCCCCGATCGTGGCCTGCGGGGAGCACCCGGTGAGGACCGCGAGGAGGACGACGGCGACGATAATGCGTCTTCGCACTATGAGACCTGCGTACCCGAGGACTTCCAGTCCACATAGCTGATCACTGCGCTGGTACCGCCAATGCCCACCCAGGCCCCGTAGGTTCGGGTCGTTCCTGTGGAGGTGCGGGTAACCCAGTGCCTGACAGTAAAGCACCCGGGCTTGTTGTACGTCGCATCGCGCTGCGTGTTGTAGCACGTGCCCGCTTGGGCCGACTCAGACGGACTCGCCAACGCGCCTCCGGTTAGCACTGCCGCTCCAAGCGCAGCCACCGCTGCAGCGGCAACCAGACGTCGCCGGACATTCATCGCAAGTTTCATGTCGTCCTCTCGAGGCCACCTTGGCCCTTCCAACGCGAGAGCATATGGGAACGACACAAACCGGTCAACCGGCATGATATGGTCCTCGAGTGAGGCGGGCGACGCTTCGTCTTTCAAACTGTGGAGTCATGTGTGCTGTCCTTCGAGCGCCCTGTAACCCGCGCTCTCGTACACCGGCAATCGACGAGTGAGGTCTTTCCAACGGATTTGGTGATGATCGCCGAGGACCGGTTTGATGTAGCGATTCAGTGGCCCCGCCGACATGGGTTTTTCCGGACGCACCCAGTCGATTCCGCTCTCGTCGCGGAATCCGTCCGTCAGATCACGATCCTTGTCTGCCATGTCGGATACAACGTGCCGCTCGACATGAAGTTCCTCATGACCGGTTTGGGGTTCAAACTGCGTGATGGACTACCCGAGCCCGCGGACGGCGTTGCCTTGGAACTCGTGGCCCATGTGACGGGAGGATCGATCCGGCGCACTGCTCGTGGCGATCTCCGGGGCGGCAGATTCGATCTCGAACTGCATGGCGAACATGGAGTCGTCGCGACCGGGCATGGGATGCGTTGCTGCTCAGCATGGGCGCCTACAACCGAACGCGTGGAGCTGCCGTCGAGGCTGAGCCGCGGCCAACCCGGCGTGCCCCGCTTATCGCGGCGTCGGCGGTCGGTCGGTCCAGCCCGAACGACGTGCTGCTTCTGCAAACGGAACGCGGCCTCGAGATCGACGTCGATCGCGGGCACCCGATCTTCTTCGACCACCTACTTGACCATGTTCCAGGGACCGCCCTAATCGAGGCGTGCAAGCAAGCGGTTCAGGTCGCAACGGGGCGGCCCGACGCTGATCTATGTGCGTTCGACGGCGACTTTCAACGGGTCGTGGAGTTCGACGAGCCCGCGCAGGTCCGAGTCCACGTCGAGCAGAACCTGGCAACGTGCACTATCACTCAGGACAGGCGGGTCGCGTTGGTCGCGAGTGCGGCGCTCAACGCACCGCAGTTGCGTGCACGATGAAGATGCGATCAGCCGCCTCGAACCAATCGTCGAGGGTGTCAGGCGGGACGATCGCGGCGAGAAGCACTTGCCACATCTCGTGCACCCGTTCGAGAAGGTCCTTACGTTCGCTGAAGGTTTCAGAGACGAGTTGCACGCCTGTGAAGGCTGGGATGATGAATCGGGCCAGGATCGCCGGCTCCACTCGAGCTCTGGTTTCGCCGGCACCCGCCGCCTGCGCCGCGAGTTGCTCGAACGTAGTCATCCAATCTTTGTACGGATCCTGTATCGGCGCGTCGAACGTCGAGCTGTCCGTGGTCAGTCGGATTCCTGCACGAACGATCGGGTCATCGATCAGGCGAACCACGAGGTCCGCGCAAAGCCGCATCATCAGCTCGACGGCTGGCCCACCCGACTCAATGATCTCGATCGCAGCTGCACGGGTGGTCGCGTGTTGCTCGTCGATAAGCGCCCGAGCAATGTCCTCTTTGGACTGAAAGTGAAAGTAGAGGGCGCCTTTGGTGACGCCTGCCGCTTCTCCGATATCCCCGAGCGTTGCGTTCGCGTAGCCAACACGCCTGATCACATCCGCAGCGCCGAGCATGATGTTCTCACGCGTGACGCGCGCACGTTCCTGCTGAACCATCCAACCCCGATTCGATTCCGCCTGAAATCCAGCCTAGCGAACGGGCATGCGCCCCCTGCACCATCAACTGCAATGCGCCCGCGACCACCCGAACCGAGCGTGCCCGTGCCACCGCCAACTGCACGAAAGGACGCCTGACCATGCACACCGCCACAGCCCCGACCGACACCAGGCTCGCGCCTGTCCAGTTCTCGCGTCTGACCAAGCGCGGCATCCTGATGGGGATGTCGGCACCGCAGCTCGTCGCGCTCGGAATCGCGATCCTGGTACTCGTGAGCGCGCTCTACACAGCCGGCGCATCTGGCGTCG
This sequence comes from Agromyces allii, assembly GCF_009749385.1. Lineage (GTDB taxonomy): Bacteria > Actinomycetota > Actinomycetes > Actinomycetales > Microbacteriaceae > Agromyces > Agromyces allii. Next base: position 451,063 of record NZ_WBIN01000002.1, read on the forward strand.
CATGGACGTCACCGATCTGGGGCTCTGCAGCACTCATCGCTGTTTTCCCACTCGGCGGCCGAAAGCTCGTGGAATGGGTGCCGATCACGACGAAGTGGATGCATCGCGCCGCGCGCGGCCAGCTCACCTACCGGCGTCGGATCCTCCGCCCCCGCCCGGTCGGCACACTCGCGCTGCCCGGCGACGCGGCCGCACTCCGCGAATGGCACGATCCCGAATCGGGCGCCGTGATGATCCACGACCCACACGAGCAGACGCTCACGGCGATCTTGGCGATCTCCCACCCGGCGTTCGCGCTCATCGACCCCGGCGAGCAGCACCGACGGGTGCAGGGATGGGGGCGCGTCCTCGCGGGCGCCTGCCGGTCGGGACGAATTGCACGCATCCAGGTCAGCGAACGAACGCTCCCCGACTCCGGTACCGGCCTCGCCGAGTGGTGGGAACGCCACGGCACCGACGACGACTCATGGGCCGCGAACACCTATCGTGACCTCATCGAACGAGCGGGGCCGGCTGGCGAGCGACACGCGACGACCATTAGCCTCGCGCTCGATCTGACCGCCGCCGCGAGGCAGGTCCGCGCGAACGGCGGCGGCATGCGCGGCGCTGCCGCCGTCCTACGACAAGAGATGACCGCACTCTCGAGCGCGCTGCGCACCGCCGACCTCATCGTCAGCGGATGGCTCACCGCTGCGGAGCTCGCCGTCGCCTTGCGCACCGCCTACGACCCCGCGATGGCCGTGGAGCTCGACCGCCACCCGGATGTCGGCCGGGACCTCGCCACCGCCGGCCCGGTCGCTGTCACTGAGACCTGGGATCGCCTCCGAACCGACTCCGCGTACCACGCCGTGCTCTGGATCAGCGAGTGGCCCCGCTCGCAGGTCTATCCCGGCTTCCTTGCGCCCATCGTCTTCACGAACGGCGTGCTCCGCACACTTGCCCTGCACTACATCCCGGTGCGCGCCGACCAAGCCGCCCGCGACATTCGCAAGAAGAAGACCGAACTCATCAGCGACGCCCACCAGCGCAGCCGCATCGGTCAGATCGAGGATGCCTCCGCCACGGCGGAGTACGGCGACGTCCTGCAACAGGAAGCCGACCTCACCGCCGGCCACGGTGTGCTGCGTGTGACCGGGCTCGTCTCCGTGTCCGCGCCTACCTTCGATGAGCTCGACATCGCCGTTGCGACGATCGAGCAGGCGGCGATCCAGGCGTCATGCGAAGTCCGCCGCCTCGTCGGTCAGCAAGCCCAAGCGTTCGCTGCGGTGAGCCTACCCATCTGTCGTTCAGTCTGATGAACACCCAGATGTCGACCGCGTGTTGATGTGCTGCAGCACGCTTGGCGAGCATGGTGAATTTACGACTGGGCAACAGCTCGAGCCCGAGGACATTCCCGGCGATACCGTTGTGAGCGTTCGGAGCCGCCTCAGATCCCATGAAACGCGAACGCTAAGCGGACTACACGTGCCCGCCGGTATTCGGTGCACGATCATGGGCGGCGCTACCGAGCTTTTAGATATCGGTACTGAAGAGTCGGACGCACACAAAGAACGCCAGCCGCGGCACCGCTGAGTGCGCAGATCAAGGCTGCGCCCACCTGGCTGGCAAGGCCCGCGAAGAGCGCTGGCTGGTCCTCCGATAGGACTGCGTGGTTGAGCAGCACAAAGCCTCCAGCGAGGAGCAACCAGCAGACGGGTGCAGCCCACGTGAGCGTCTCGAGTTGCATCTGCAGAACGAGTTCTCGTTTGCGGACGCCGAGTTGCATTGCGGTGCTTAGCTCTAGTCGCCTCGCCCATAGCGCAGCGAAGCCGACTAGAGCAATTGCGAGCGGGCCAAGGGCTGCCGCCATGCGTGTGATTCGGTGCGAGAATTCTTGTTGGAACTCCGGAGCGGTGCCGAGGGTCATGTTCAACTGCGCGGCTTGCGGCAGGCTCGCGCCTTCGGGCGCAGGGTCGGCCGTAAATGCAAGCAAGTCCACCGCTGCGTATTCGTAAGGCCAGACTCGGATCCAGCATTCGTCGAAGTGGCCCGCCGGTGGCACGACCGAAAGCGCGCTACTCGCTAGCCGTCCGTCTCGTCCGTCGTCGGCGAATGGGTAGGTGCCGCGGATTGCGACCCGCTCTCCAGACTCGAGCTCAAGCGCGTCGGCACCTTCCATCCCGAGTTGCTCGGCCACCTCGGTGGAGAGCAAGATTCCAGAGACGTTGACCGGATCCGGACTGCCATCGAGAAATGCAACCGGGTCGCCCGCGATTTCGACGATTGGCAGGGGACCTTCGGGGAGTGCCATCGGACGGAGGGTGGTCTCAGTGAAACGCAGGGCCATCGCCGACTCGACGCCCTCCACCGTCTCCAGTGCAAGGCAACGGCCTGGGTCAACGGTTCCATCAGTCTGCAATGTGAGAACGGAGGCGCCGCTTGCGTTGAACGCATACGCGGATTGCACGATTCGGACGGCCTGATATGTATCGGCAAGAAGAGTCCCCAGGCCTATGAGGAGAACGATTAACGCCCAGGTCACCGCCCGGGTCGCACCCGAGCGGACGTTCCTTCCGGCCTCCGACGCGATGGCTCGCAGCTTCATGTCTGGGGCGTGAGGTCGATGACGGAATCGCACGCATCGATGACCGACTGGTCGTGCGTCGCGACGATCGTGATGCGGCTCGAGGAGCGAAGGTTGATGAGCGTCGTGGTTACCGAGGCGGCACTCGTGCGATCGAGTTGAGCTGTGGGCTCATCGATAAGGAGGCATTGCGGATCCCGCGCCATCGCTCGGGCCAGCATCAGGCGCTGCGCCTCGCCTCCGGACAGAGATTTGAATGGACGGTCGGCGGTCGCTCCGAGACCAAACCGATGCAGGATGTCGTGTGCGATTGGGTCGGCAACTGTCCGGTCCATGCCCTGCGCAAGCAATGGAAGCGCGACATGATCTGCGGCGGATCGCGCGGGCACACCATTCGCAGTTTGGAAAACCCAGAAGACTTCGTCGACGCGCTCGAACGTGATCGACCCCTCAGTGGGGGAGATCATGCTCGCGATGATCGAGAGGAGCGTCGACTTGCCGGAACCAGACGGACCGACCAGCGCATAGAGCCTGTCGGCCTCGAACGTCAGCGAGAGCCCCTGGAAGAGCCATTGATCGGCGAACTGATGCCCGATGGCGGCGAGCTCTATTCGCACTGTTGTCCCGGAGGTGCGTCTACCAAGACGTGCAGCGGCACTTGGCTGGGGTCGTTGGGTTCCACGAGTGTGCTGCCCAGTCTGGAAGCCACGATTCTCACGTGGTAAAGGTCTTCTCCGTCCGAGACGCATTGCGCCTCACCTACTCCGAAAATGCTCGAAGCAGGCACTGTGAGAACGCGGACTGGATCGGCGAGCGTGAGCACCCCGGTCAGTACAAGGTCGCTGTCGCTCGACAGATACTCGATGACCGCCGGCTCGGCTGCAAACGCAGTGAAGTCGCCATTGTCCGGCGACGCTGTTCCTGCGTCCCCTAGCTCAAGCGTGGTCTCGCCAACCGTGAGGTGGCGTGCCCCTGGGACGAGGTCCTTCGGTATCGGCGCCACGCGGACCGACGTGATCTCGTTGTGCAGGGTAGCGAGAGGAACAGCCGCTGCGACAAATCCGCCAATCGTGGCCGGACAGGATTCGATATTGGCGGCGTAATTGGGCATCCAGATAGTGGTTTCAACATCAAGAACTCCGTCGTCTGACGGCACTCCTCTGTCCTTGTAGAACTCCTCGGTGGCGACCCGTGTCTGCCAGTCGAAGGTACCTGTGACATCGATGGCGTAGCCGAGGGCCGCCAGCGATTCTTGTACCCCCCTCACGTCTTCTCCTTGCTCTCCGCCAACCAACGTCCTCCAGAGTGGTGCGCTAGTTCCAAGGACCATGATCGGGCGCTCGTCGAGCGCCGCAAGCACCGTGCCACTCGTGATCTCGGCACCTGGGCTACAGGCATAGCTTGTGAGAGTCCCGCCACGCGGGCTCGCGAGCGGCGCAGGGGAGGAGCGCGTGAGTTCGAGAGCGACCTGCCGCTCATCGGGATACGACGACTCGGAGATCTTCAACGTCGTGGGCGTCGCAGGAGAGCCCAGCGATGTTGGCAGCAGCGGAGGGACGAGCAAGCTGCCGACGCAGAGGCCCACCGCCAGGGCGGTGACGGCGATCAATGCGCTGGGCGTCCAGCTGCCACTTCCCGGGGACCGAGGTCTCTTCTTCATCGACGTCACCTGGCGAAAGTTAGTTCTGAGGGTTGCTCATGCAGCTATCGAAGACGTCCGGGTCGACCTCAAACGGCAGAGGGTCACCGTCGGTGGAGGCCTGAAGGTAACGCTCAAGGTCGTCGCCCGAGATTGTTTCATCGATGCCGCCATGGCGCTCGAAGCACGCAACCACGATGTCTTCAAAATCCTCAGCATCGGGGTTGGTAATCATATTCAGATACAGCGGCTCGATGAGGGCGCGAGTCCCGGTCGAGCACTTATCGGCCACAGCGTCGTATCTCCCAGTGTCGCCACCAACCGCGTAGATGTAGTAACCGCCCTGGTCCACAGGTTTGACCTCAGCGCCGGCGTCCTCGATGCATCGGACATATCGGTCAACTGCTTCTTCATACTCTGCCCGGGTGACGTTCAGGTCTGAAAAAACCCCGCGCTCGAAGTCGCTCGATGCTCGATCCAGTGCCTCGCGCGCGGCATCAGAGTAAGGACCGTCAGCTTCAGCAGGGCTGGAACAGCCGGACAATAGCAGGCACGCCCCGAGCGTCAGTGCCGCCGGGGCGTGCCAGATTCGGTTGCTCAAAAACTCGACCAACCATCCATGCAGGTTCCGCCGATTCCGCAGGATGTTCCGGCTCGATGCGCATGGCCAGCGTCAGACCCGTTCGAGTTCGACACGTAGGCGTATGAGTTGTTCTTGATCGGACTGTCGTAGGCAGAGGGCGACGTGCCAATGTACCGCCAGACGCGAGCCTGCCCGTAGGAGGAACTGGAACACCCGTTCGGGTTGCTACCTGTCCAGGTCGAGCCTTTGGTTCCGGTCCAAACACACACGGCTTCCGCTGGGCCAGCACCGGCCAAGCTCATTCCAAGTGCCAGGGCCAGCGCCACAACACCCGCGGCCACCGTCGTCCGTTTCTTGCCCGGCATTGCCGCAATAGCTACTGACTTCATTCCTTCTCCACTCTGAGATGTGACGCCGACCTCCAATGGAGACTCAACATTCCACAGGGGGAAGTTCCACGGCGTGTCTGGTCGGTTACAGAAACGGATCGACGATGGTGCCGGTTCCCCCACCGGCGCCATCGTCGATCCAACACCTCGTCCGCACCGTGTGTCGCGGTGGGCCTTAGCTCAACGCCTGAGGATGTGCCTCAAACAATACCGTGCGACCGGTATTTAGCAATACCCTCGGCGCTATCCATCTGATTCGCACGCGCGTTGGCGCGTTCCGAGTGACGCCACGTCGACGATCGAATGCTTGGCCTCTGGCCTCCGGGATGCTCCTTCGCGTGGAGAAACCGGTCGACCGGCATGATATCCTCCTCCGGTGAAGCGGGTCTTCGCTTCATTGATTGAGCCCTGGAGTCACGCGTGCTGTCCTTCGAGCGCCCCGTTTCTCGAGCTCTCGTTCATCGACAATCGACAAGCGAGGTCTTCCCAACTGACTTGGCCCACATCGATGAGGACCGGTTCGAAGTCGCGCTCCAGTGGCCCCGTCGTCACGCATTCTTCTCAACAAGTCCTCCTGACTCAGCAGCCGTCGCGGAATCGATCCGGCAGATCACGATCCTCGTGTGCCACGTTGCGTACGGGGTGCCGCTGGACATGAAGTTCCTCATGACTGGTCTCGGCCTTGATTTGCGGAAGAACGTCCCGCTGGCTGCGGACGGCTCCGCGTTGGAGCTCGTGGCCCGCGTCGCGGGCAGCTCGATTCGTCGCTCGGCGCGAGGTGAACTCCGCAGCGCGCGCCTCGACATCGAGCTGAGCCATTTGCACAGTGTTGGCGCCTCCGGCCACGGAGACGCGTTGGTTGTCGGCAGCACCGCCTATTGGCGAACACGTGGAGCAGGAGCAGGCGCGACACCGCCGCTTGACCGGCGCGGGCCACTCGTCCAAGCGTCAACAGTAAGTCGAGCGAGCGCAAACGATGTACTGATCGTCCAGACAGGTCGAAGCTTCGAAATCGACGTCGATCGAGGCCATCCGATCTTCTACGATCACCTGCTGGACCACATCCCTGGGACGGCCCTGATCGAGGCCTGCAAGCAAGTCGCTCAGGTCGCAACCATGTGCCCTGAGGTCGACCTGTTCGGTTTCGAAGGCAGCTTCCAGAAGGTGGTCGAGTTCGACCAACCTGCAGAAGTCGTCGCGCAGATCAGTGGGGACCACGGGCGGTTCGAGATCATTCAGGCGGGACAGGTTGCGTTGACTGCCAGCGCGATGCTCAGACGGTTGAAGACTGAGGTGCGGTGAACACCGACTCGGCCACGGCGAGCCAGTCATCAAGTGCGTCGGGAGCCACAATGGCCGCGAGAAGCACCTGCCACATTTCATGCACTCGTTCGAGTAAGTCTTTTCGTTCGCTGAACGTCTCAGATACGAGCTGCACGCCGGTGAATGCAGGGATGATGAAACGCGCCAACGCGTCGGGCTTCACGCGAGTCTTGGTCTCCCCCGCCCGCTCAGCCTGCGAAGCGAGTTCTTCGAACGTTCCCATCCAGTCCCGGTATGGATCCTGCAGCGGCGTGTCCAGGGTCGACGTATCAGTTGTCAACGTGATGCCGGCCCGGACGATCGGATCATCAACGAGGCGCACTGCGAGGTCTGCGCACAGCCGCATCATGAGTTCCACGGCTGGCCCACCAGATTCGATGATCTCTACGGCGGCTGCACGAGTCGATGAGTGCTGTTCCTCGATGAGGGCGCGGGCGATTTCTTCCTTGGACGCGAAGTGAAAGTACAGCGCACCTTTGGTGACCCCTGCCGCTTCACCTATCTCGCCCAGCGTTGCCGCCGCATAACCGACACGTCTGATCACGTCCGCCGCGCCAAACATGATCTTGTCACGCGTGACGCGCGCACGTTCCTGCTGAACCATCCAACCCCGATTCGATTCCGCTCAGGAATCAAGCCTAGCGAACGGCACCTGCCACAGATGAAGAGATTGGAGGGCGTGGAATCGTGAAGACCACCACCTCACTCATTGCCGTGTTCGGAGCGGGCGGGTTCATCGGATCCGCCGTCGATCGGGCGGTTCGCGAATTGCCGAGTTGGCGCGGACGCGCGATCAAACGGCAACCTGGCGCGTCACCGTTCGCCGCGGACATCCGCGACCCGGCCGGAGTCAGTGCGGCACTCACAGGTGCCGACGCTGTCGTTCACGCCGCGAGTTACATCGGTACGGATCCCGCCCTTTGCGATGCGATCAACGTGGAGGGGGCGCGAAACGTCGCTCAGGCCGCGCGCGCCCGCGGCCTTCGCGTCACCTACGTGAGCACCGCCGCCGTCTACGGGCGCGAACCATACGACTTCATCCGGGAGGAAACGAGACAGGTACGCCCGGAATCCACGCTGAGCAAGAGTCGTGCCACGGCGGAACAGATCATCCTCGACCACGGTGGGGTGATCATCCGTCCGCACTTGGTGGTGGGCGCCGGCGATCGATGGGTGGGCCCGGGAATCGCGGCGCTCGTCCAAGTGATCGGGGGCCTGGTCGGAGGAGGCTCTGCCAGGCATTCAGTCATCGAGGTCGACACCTTGGGTCACTTGGTAGCCGAGATCGCGACTGCGCCGTCGGTCCCACAATCGACGTTTCACGCAGCGCACAATGCCCCGTCTACCGCGTTGAACATCACGACGCAGATGTGGCCCGAGTTGGACGAGATTGCTTCAATCCACCTGCACGCGGCACAGGCGCTCGTCAGCGTGACCCCCTCACTCTCGAGCGCTCTCCGCTTGTTCAGCGTCGACCACGTGCTCGACAGCGAGGCGGCGCGATCCATTAGTACGTCGCCGCAACTCAGCTCCGCGTTTACCCTCTCCTCGACAGCGCAGACGTGGTACCGACAATTCAGACCGCTTGGTAGAGGTCACAAGTAGGTTGCCCCAACATGGCTGAGAAACTTGTCGAACGGTGTTGTTTCCCACCCTCCGCTTCGACGGACTCTTGCTCGTCGGCCGCCGAAATGTCAACGTTGTGAGGACTTTTACAAACCGGTTGCCCTTCTTTTGGGGTATTGCTTCGGACGCCCCGGGCCCGCATGCTTGCCACCTGGGCATGCCTAGCGCGGCAGCAGCACCACTGACCTCCTTTGGCGCCTTTCAGGCGTTCGTTTGAGACCCGAGAATGGGGTGTCGTCAGCCCCGGATACCGTGATCAGAATGCCCGCAATGGCACAGGAGTTGGGAAGTACATATGAGCGAGTCCGAAGGGCTTCCTGCGCGCGGCGTGGTCTTCTGGCCGGTCGGCACAGGCGAATGCTCGAAGCCGACCCCCGCACCCGCGACTCCATCTGGCAAGGCGTATCGCTCTCGCTCGGAGCGCTCGCCGACCCACGCGTGCTCGCTGCCGTCTCCCCCGACCTCGACGAGCAGTTCCACCCGGACGAATTCCTGCAGAGCAACGGCACCCTCTACCTGCTCGCCACGGGCGTCGGCGCGAACAACTCCGCATCCCTCGTAGCCGCGTTCCTCGAAGACCTCATCGAGACCGCCCGCCGTATCGCCGCACGCAATACCGGCGCCAGGCTCGACCCGCCCCTGCTGCTCGCGCTCGACGAGATCGGCAATCTCGCCCCGCTCCCCTCGCTGCCCAACCTCATGGCCGAAGGCGGCGGCACCGGCATCACGACCATGCCCGTGTTGCAATCTCTCGCGCAGGCGCGCACCAAATGGTCTGACAGCGCCGCCAGCACGATCTGGGATGCCTCGATCGTGAAAGTCGTACTCGGCGGCGCCTCGAACTCGAAAGACCTCCACGACCTCTCCACCCTCATCGGCGACCGTGACGACGCCACCGACTCCACCACCATCGGCGACCGCGGATCCCGGTCCGCGCAACGTTCCGTGCGCCGCATCGCGACCATGCCACCCGAAACCATCCGCACGCTGCCGTTTGGCACCGGCCTCATCCTGCTCCGTTCGGCACCGCCGATCATTGCCCGTCTGCGCGCATGGACGAACCGCGCCGACGCCAGAAATCTCCGCGTAGGTCGGGTTGAGATCGAAACCCTCCTGCGCGAACCCGCTCCCGTCGCTGATCCGGTGCCGGAAGCCGAGTCCGAACCGGCCGATGCCGAACCTGCCGAGTGATGCCGGGGCTGCTCGACCTCGGGAGCGCGCGGCGCACCTGATGGTGAGAGCGGATCGTCGATCCGCCCAGCACAGAAAGGCAAAGTCCCATGGCTCTGCACACCCAGCAATCGATCTCCGGCTTCATCGCCACCGACCCTCAACAGACTGTCACCGAACGAGGCGAGACCCGCTTCTACGCCCGCATCGGACAGCCTCGATTCCGTCGCGAAGACGACGGCTCCTTCACCGAACTCGCCCCCACCTTCCACGACCTCGTGGCATACCGCGCTACGGCCGACCGCGCCATGACGCGCTTCGCGAAAGGCGACAGCTTCGTCGCCGAAGGCTACGTCCGCACCTTCCAAGTCGAACGCGACGGCGAAATCGTTGACCGCGAGGAGTTCGTCGCCAAAAAGCTCGGTCACGACCTCGCCCGCACCGAGTACGACGTCGACCGCACCCACCGGCACCCGACGATCCAGACGGATGCCACGGCGACCGCCACCGAGGCATCCAGAACCGATCGCGAAGCCGCAATCCGCCGCGGTGCCGCTCCGTCGCAGTTCGGAAACGCCGCACTCGGCTTGTGAACCCTGTGACGACCTCTCCGCACACTGAGCGCGCCGGCGCCGAGCATGAGTCCTGGCTCGACGTCGGCGCGTTCAGCACGTCATTCGACGACGACGCGTTCGACGACCTCGGCGAGCAGCTGCTCGCCGAGCCGCCGCACCCGATCAACTGGAACCTGCTCACGGCCGAAGAAGCCGAGCTGGCCTGGATCGAGCTCAACCGCTGGGTCAACTGGCTCCGCTGCACCTATGGGCTCCCGGCGTCGATCATCCCGCCGCTCTGGCACCGCCACCCGGAGCTCGTCTGGGAACTCTCAGCCCTCCACCTGCACTGGCTCAGCGCCTACGATCCCGAGCAACACGGGTCCGCGCCCTTCGGCTGGCACCGCGACTTCGCCGACGCCCGCAACCGCCTCCACGATTGGGTCGCCACCTCCGGCACCCGCCTCGACCGTGACCGTCCCACCCGCCAAACCGCTTGGCCGGGCGAACCGCATGTCGATACTGTCCAGGAGACCTCCTTCACGGATCGAGACGCCGACTTCGTCGAGTTCGTCTACGTCGACATCCAACGTCGAAACCTCCGCGACAGTGCCTGAACCGCAACGACCTGGTGCGCGGGTTTCTCGCCCAACCTAGTCGCTGTGGCCTACGCCTCAGGATTCGGCGTCCAGACAGCGTCGTCTGCCGCTTCCGTCGGCGCCAGCCTCTGGAGCACCTGCGCAGGCAGCGGGCTCACACGACGATCTGGCTCGGCGTAATGGTCCTTCGTCGTCGATGTCGAGGTGTGTCCGAGTTGGTCGGCGGCCGCCTGGATGCCAAGCTCGTGCGCGATCAACGTCGCTCCAGTTCGCCGGAAGGCATGAGGACTGATCTCGAGACCACCGAGCCCGGCTTCATCGAGAATCTGGCGAAACGTCCGTCGAACGTTGAAGGGAGCCAACGGCGTACCATTTCGCGTGAAGAACAGCAGGTGCTCCTGATCCTCGCGCTCGTCGTCTGGAATGAGTGCCAACCGGCGACGAAGCACCTCGGCCACGAAGGCCGGCACAGCAACGAGTCTGTTCGACTCGTGAGTCTTCGGATGTGCCTGACGGCTCACGCCGACCCCCTTGCGCCAGATGATCGTTCCTGCGATCCGTGCTGTGGGCGGGTCGACGGTCATGTCGATATCGCACTTGCGCAGCGCGAGCGCTTCGCCGATCCGCGTCGCGGTGCCGAGCATCACCTCGATGACGTCTCGAACCTGGCCATCAGGCTTGACTCCCATTCGTCCGATCCCGTGCTCCCGCGCGGCCTTTCGGATCAACGCGACCTGCTCCATAGTGAGCGCCTTCGGCACCTTCCTCGGCCGCTTCATTTGCGCGGTCTCTTTGATCGGATTCGTCGCGATGACGCCATGACGGGCTGCGAACCCGAGGATCATGCTCAAGATCGTCTTAGCTTGTTTGGCGCGCGAATACGAGGTCGCGCGTTGCGTCTTGAGGAAGCGGTCAAGCCGGGCGACGGTCATCTCCCGCACGGTGAACTTCTCGAAAGCCGGCATGACCCACAGCCTGAGCGCCTTCTGGTAGGTCTCCTTTGTGCTCTCCGAGCGGTCGACGTCCATGCGCAGGTCCTCGACCCACGCTTCTGCAAGCTCGCCGAACGAAGAGTCCGCGGTCACATCCTCTCGCCCACTGCTCACGCGGACCCGATTCGCGAGTTCGAGCTTGAGGGCTGTTTCTGCGCCCTTCCGGCTCTTCGCGGTCGCCGTGACTTTGCGCGATTGGCCGTCCCAATCACGGAATCTCGTTGTCGCCCGGTACTTGCCTGGTGCGTACTCGGTCGTGGCGATCGATCCGAACGTGCCCACCGGCTGGCGTGGTCGCCCCACCATCAGAGCTGCACCGATTCAGTGAATCGGCCTGACTTTCGTTCCGTTCTTCAAGCAAGGATGGAACTCGATGAACAGGAAATACTCGCCGGAGATGCGTGAGCGGGCGTTGCGGATGCTCGCTGAGGCTCGACCTGAGCACCCGAACC